>JAWLCT010000041.1:0-26845 GCA_041687015.1 Gammaproteobacteria bacterium | reverse complement strand
CATTCCCTTGCGAACCCGGCGGGCGTTGCGAAGAGCCCCCAAACAACGACGCGCATGGAACCTGCCCCTCAAGGCGCGTTGGATACGAGACGTCGCGAAATCCTTGACCGTCCCCGAATTCGTGTAGAACGTCCGCCCGGACTAGAAGGACTAGCCACAATAAACTGTCGTGGGCGGTAACCTGGGCACAGGATTCCGCCTTACACCTGGATGCCAGGCCCTTGGGTTAGAATGACGCGCGCCCCAGAATCCGGCCCGACCATGAAATTCCTGCTCATCGATGACCACGTATTGTTCCGCCGTGGCTTGCTGCATTTGCTCCGCAACCTGACGGGAGAACACACGTTTCTCGAATCGGAAACCTGTGAAGAGGCGTTCGCGCTGGTGTCGACACAGCAGGATATCGACCTCATCCTGCTCGACCTGGCGTTGCCCGGCATGAACGGTCTGGACGGGATCACACGGCTGCGCGAGCTATGTCCCACCACACCCATCGTCCTCCTTTCGGCCAACGACAACGCGCAATTCGTGATCGAGGGGATCCGCCGTGGTGCACAGGGGTTCATTCCGAAGTCTGCGAACCTCGAGGTGATTTCCGGCGCGCTGCAGGTGATCCTCGCCGGCGGCACCTACGTGCCCGCCTCCGGGGTGCTCCCCGACACAGCGGAGCCCCCCGGGGCGCTCACGGCACGCCAGCGCGAGGTGCTCACGCTGCTGGTGGAAAACCACTCGAACAAGCAAATCGCCGACGCACTCGGTATGCGCGTGAACACGGTACGCGTCCATGTGGCGGCCATCCTCAAGATCCTTGGCGTAGATAATCGCGTCGAAGCGGCGCGTGCGGCACTCAGCCGTGGATTGATCACGAATGGCCGCTGAGGCAAACGCCGAGTCGGCGCTGCGGAGCCAGATCCGGGCCGAGCAGATCGCGATACTTTTCCGGCATCTGCCTCTCACGTTGGTCACCAACGTGCTGCTTGCGAGCGGCGTAGTCTGGGTATTGTGGGATATCGCAGATCACGAACATCTGGTCGCGTGGTTAACAGTCATTGTTCTGTTGGCGGGAGTGCGCTTCGGGATCGTGCTGGGCTACCGCCACAAGCGGCACGCCGTGCCCTGGCACACCTGTCTCACCATCGTGACCTTGTTCGGCGGTGCAGCCTGGGGTGCCGCGGGGGTACTGTTCTTCATCCCCGATTCATCCATGGCCCTCATCTTCGTGACCATTGTGCTGGCCAGCATCTCAGCCGGTGCGGTTCCCGCCTATTCATCCTGGATGCCGGCGCAATACTCCGTGATTCCCACCACGTTGCCCATCAGCCTGCGTTATCTGGCGGAGGGCGGCGATTTCCTGATCATGGGGGTGATGAGCCTGTTGTTCCTGGTGAACGTGCTGGCCGCGGCGCGCCGGCTCTCCAATGTTCTGGTCGCGTCGATACGCCTGGGTTTGGAGAAACAGGAACTGGCCCAGCGCCTGCGTGAGGAAATGAGGGTTTCGGAACAATCGCGTTCGCACGCCGAAGAGGCCAACCGGAGCAAATCAAAGTTCCTTGCCGCTGCAAGCCATGATCTACGCCAGCCTCTGCACGCGGCAAATCTTTTCCTGGAGGCATTGCGCCGGGAAAGCGAGCCCGCACGCGCCCTTCAATTGCTGGACCATTTGGAGACGTCGACGCACGCACTGGAGGATATGCTCCACGAGCTGCTCGACATCTCTAAACTTGAAGCCGGGCTGTTCCAGCCGCAGTTACGGGTGTTTGCTTTGCAAGAACTCTTCATTGGCCTTGAGCGCGAACTGCGTCCCGTGGCTGAAGCCAATGGTGTTGAACTGGGATTTATCACAACCCGCCTGCGGGTGCACAGCGACCCCCAGATGCTGGGCCGCATCCTGCGCAACATCATCACCAATGCCATCCGCCACACGGGTCGTGGCGCCGTGTTGGTTGGCTGCCGACGTAAAGGGGAGCGGGTTGCCGTCGCGGTGTGCGATACTGGACCGGGCATTGCACCGGAACATCATCGCGCCATTTTCAAGGAGTTCTATCAACTTGAAAATCCGGAACGCGATCGCCGCAAGGGCTTGGGGCTGGGTCTTGCCATCGTCGATGGCCTGTGCCGCGTTCTTCAACATCCCCTTAAACTCCAGTCCCGTGTGGGTCGCGGCAGCACCTTTTCAGTTCACGTCCCCATCGTTCGTGGACTCGATGCCGCTGTGACCGCCATCGAGGCGCCGGCTACGCCCGACATGCGCGGGTATGCCGTGTTGATCATCGACGACGAGGCCGCGGTGCGCCAGGCGACGGAGCGTGTATTGATGACCTGGGGATGTCGTGTGCTCACAGCGGAAAGCGCCGACGATGCACTCGAACAGCTGCGCATCAGGCCGATGGTTCCGGACGCGATTATCGCTGACTATCGTCTGCGCCAGGAAACCGGCGTCCAGGCCATCACCCGCATCAGGCAGGCGCTCGGGCTTGCCGTCCCGGCCACCTTGCTCACCGGCGACACCGCCCCGGAACGGTTGCGTGAGGCGAAGGCCAGTGGCCTGCTCCTGTTGCACAAACCCCTGCAGCCCGCGCGGCTGCGTGCCGCACTGTTTCATCTGTGTTCGGAAAACCTGAACCCGCCAGGGGACAGGACGGATCGCCGTGAGGACGATCCGTCCGGTACGTCTGCTCAATGCGGATGATGGGCACCGCGCTCCCAACCACTGCGCACGGCTGACTTGTACTTGTCCCACGGGCCGTACCGGTGCGCTTCCCAATCGCTACGGATCAGCGGCTCGATATTTTCCCAACTCCCATCGTGGAACTTGGGATCCTGGGCCAAGTGGTAGCCATAACGATACGACGGTCGCATTTCATCGTATTGCTCACTACCCGCTTCGCTGCGAAGTTCATCTTCATAGGTGGCGAATTCCGCTTCCTCTTCCGGACTGAGCTGCTCGACTTCCACCTCGGTACCACGCAGTGTCTCGTGTACGGTTTCCACGCGTTCACCGGCGGTTTTGCTCACGACCACTTCTTCCTTGACGCGCGCGGTCTTCTCGATCACGGGCTCTTCGGAAACGGCGGTCACTTCCACCGTTTCGCCGGTACCGGCCAGCTCTGCTTCGCTGGCGGGCCGGTCCACGGGACGGCGTTCCACATGGATTTCCTCGGTCTTGAGCGGCACTTCCTCTTCCACCGGCCGCTCCGTCGTGTGACTGTAGACGCGCACCCCGCCGATGCGCCGGCTGCGCTTGCCGATGCGCAGCGCCTCTTCCGTGACGGGAATCCTTTCCTCGCCCGCAGCGGTTTCCCCTGTTTCGGCCGCTTCCGGTGCGCCACCGCGGGTGTCCAGGTCGACGGCGCCTTGCCGGTTGAGAATGTCCGCGGCGAGACTTGCGCTGTCATCATCCGTGGCATCCACCATCACCACCGTATCGTCGGGTCCAATATTGGCCGTGGAATATTCCCCGGATTCGAAGCCCAGTTTGCGCTTGACGTTCGCGAAGAAGCCGCCTTTCTTTTCGGCGGACATTTCGTCCAGGAACTTCTCGCCCGTCAGTTTCTGCAACGCATCGTCGTGAAAGCCCGCGTTCTTCAAATCCGTAATGGCATTGTCGGCGCCCGTTGATGCATCAAATACACCTATCAGTGTCTTGGTCATCGCTGTACCCTCGGTCGAATGCTTCAGTCGTCGAGCGGCTCGATATGCGCCGATTCGCTGCGCAGCACCACGCGCTTTGGCGCATGCCGGGTCACTCCCCTCTTGGCGATGCGAACCTCTTCACGCAGGACCCAACGTTTCTGCACCACGATTTCCTCTTCCACGACGGGAATCACCGTGGTGTCGCCCTCCGCATAACTGTCCATGGGACCATCCACGACACGTCCGACCGGCACCCGGGTCACCTCCACTTCCTGGTGAACCTCAGGCTCGTCCACCGTCACCGCGCGTTCTTGCACGGACTTGCGGACGCGAACGCCTTTGCGGGTCCTTCGCTTCCTTACTTCGAGTTTTTCCTCAAGCACGGGAATGACGGCATCGGGCCGCGTGTCGGCCTTGCCTTCGGTGAGGTCCGGATCTTTCACGGCGGTTGGTCCCAGTCAGGTCATAACCAAACCCTAGTAACCCGGGGCAGCACCGAAATGGTCCCCACGTGAAATTTCGCTTGCCTCTTCGTGCTTTGCACTGCGTGTTCGGATGGCATCTGATCACTAAAACCCGGCTTGTCCTATGGATTCGCGCGTGGGTCTCGCTCGCGTTCACCAATGAAACCATCACAAGAGCGCGCTCCTGCGCCGCCGCCACACCAACCTGAGGTTACTTGCCAGGTTCTTTTCTCTCTCTGCGAGCGACGAGGGTATGATGAGCCACCGGCATGTGTTCCACATTGCACACTCATTGCGCCAATGCCTTCCACACCTTCCATTTCCATACTGCTGCCCTTCTATAACGCCGAGCGGCGTCTGGCCGCTGCACTGGATTCGTGCCTGGCCCAAAGCTTTGCTGATTTCGAGCTGCTCGCGGTGGACGACGGATCGAACGACGGCTCCTCAGCCGTGGCAGAGGCCTATGCAGCGAAGGATCCCCGTGTACGCGTGCTCCGTCCGGGACGCCTCGGTCTCGTTGGCGCGCTCAATCATGGTTTGAAACTGGCGCGGGCGCCGCTGGTCGCCCGCATGGATGCCGATGACCTGATGTATTCGGACCGCCTGGCGCGACAATACGACTTCCTTGCCAGTCACCCGCACATCGGCCTTTGTGGCACACAGGTGCGGCTCATACCGGAAGACCAAATCGAGGCCGGATTCCGCGAGTACATGCGCTGGCAAAATGCCTGCATTTCGCCGGCGCAAATTGCCGATGAGATTTACTGGGAATCGCCCATCGCGCACCCGAGCTTCATGTTTCGCCGCCATACGGTGCTCGGTCTGGGCGGGTATCGCTATGGCGAATTCCCTGAGGATTACGAACTCCTGCTGCGTTTGCACCGTGCAGGCGTGGCGCTCGCCAAAGTCCCTGAAGTGTTGATCGAATGGCGGGATTCGCCTGGGCGTGCCACCCGGACGGACCCGCGCTATGCGCGAGACGCCTTTGATCGCCTGCGTGCCGAACACCTTGCCACCGACGCCCGTCTCAAGGGGCGTCCGCTCGTCATCTGGGGTGCCGGTCGCCCTACCCGGCGGCGCGTGAATTTACTCCTGGATCGCGGTCATCAGGTAACGGCATGGGTGGACATCGATCCGAAAAAGATCGGCAACGTGATTCGGGGGGCCCGCGTGTACCCGCCCGTCTGGCTCGAACGCAACGACAAGCCTTTCGTTCTGGCCTATGTCACCGCCCATGGCGCCCGAGACCTGATCGCGCAACAACTTCAGACGTACGGCTACCGTGCAGGCAACGATTACCTGATGGTGGGTTGATGCTCTTCCCGCGCGCCGTTTAGCGCACGCGGCGGTCAAGCCTCGACAGGCAGCATGAGGAATTGGCGGGCGATGTTGTCGGCATCGAAACGCTCATACCATTCCGGTCGAATGGCGAGCGGATGATCCAGTGCATACCGGATCTTCTCGGCCAGCCCGGCCACCGTGGGCTCGGCGATAAAATCCGCTTGCTCATCGATCAGGACGTCGCGCACGCCGCCGGGGCAATCCACGGCAACCACAGGCGTTCCACAGACCAATGATTCGACCATCACCAAGCCGAATCCTTCGATGCGCGAACTGAGCACGAAGAGGCGTGCGGCCTTCATCCACGGATAGGGATTCTGTTGCTGCCCGGCGAAGATCACGCGTTCGATGATGCCCAGTTCACTGGTCAAACCACGCAACGCCTGCTCCTTTTCGCCGGAACCAACGATTACCAACAACGCATCCACCTGTGCCGCATGGTAGGCACGTAACAGCAATTCCTGGTTCTTCTGCGAGGCCAACCGCGCCACATGCACGAGATAAGGCTGCTGCGGAACGGGCGCAGGCTCCTCCGCAAGCGCTTTGATGCGCTGAACCGGAATGGGGTTTGGTATGAGAGAGATGTCCTGCGGCCTGACGCCCGTCACGTCCAGACGGTGGCGCAACGAGGCCTCCGTACCCGACGAATTCACCACCACATGCCTGCCGCCGTAAATCACACGGGTATACAGCTTATCCAGCCATGAGCTTCGGGCTGACCCCGGGCTCACGACGGTCGCAAACAGCCGCGCATCCGAAAAACTCCACAGATGTTCGAAGGAGCCCTGGCCACGGGCGATGATCCTGTCGAAGCGGCCGTAACGTTTTTCCTGGCGCGTAAGCCACCAGCGGAAATACAGGCCGCCGTAGAGCCCACGCCAGAAGAAGCTCGAGCGAGGCATCAGAAGCCGCAAAAAGCCTCGGCAAATCAAATCATAAATCAGCCCGATGCCGGTGCGCCGGTGAAACTTGTCGATATCGAACACATGGACCTTCACCGCGGGATCAGGCACCAGGTCGCGCCGATCTTTGAGCAGCAGCACATGCACTTCATTCCCCTGCGCTGCCATGCTGTTGGCGAGATTCACGGTGTTGCGCTCGACACCGCCCATTTGCAGACTGCGCGCTATGAGGAGAACACGTTGCATCATTCCCCCGTCGAGGCTCCTGCCGAGCGCCGGTGAACAAAGGTGTAGAACGCGCCCGCGACGATCGCATTCAGGTATTCACCGGTCGAATAATTGAAATACGACTCGGCGCCGTTCACGAGTTGCCAATACACGAAAAAAGTGACCCCGAACAGCATCACCTCGTCAGGCATTCTGCCGTCCTTCCACGCGCGCCAACCGCGCATGCCGACAATCGCGGTGATCGCGACGAAGAACGCCACGCCTATCAGGCCGTAGGCCACGGCCAGCTCAAGGAACTGGTTGTGAAAATGATGCACCCCGAATCGTTGTGCGATAACCGACGGGAGCTCACCGTTCTCGAACAGCGTCTCACGCGCTTTCGGTCCCCAGCCGATTAACGGTCGCTCGGCGATCCATTCCGTGGCCTGCAACCAAATCCGGACCCGGATACCTACGCTTGTCAGCGGAACATCTTTCAGATCGCCGCTCATGATGGTTTCAAACACCTGCCGCTCCTGGGCAAGGCGCTTGTTGATCATCTCGCCGAGATCCAGTGCCGAGCCTGCAAGCAGTAGCGCCAGCCCGACTCCGATGGCTGAAACAAGCCGGACCTTGCCGTTTCCGGATTCCGGTTGGCCTCGAGGGCGCAGGATCAGATAGCGCAGGGCAACCCCGACACACCCGGCCACCAGCAGGCCCAGCCAGGTGGCGCGGGTCTGGACCGCGATGATGATGATCAGGCAATAAACCGCGGATAGGCTGACGATCAGCAGGCCCACGGCGCGGTACCTGCCAAACAATTCGAGAATTCTGTGCCCGAAGATGAGCAATACGAGCAACGAGAATGCGGCATATATGGACACGTGTTCCCAGTTCTTGTAACCAAGACCTACACGTTGATGTGCCTTGATGGCCGCGAAGCTGTCAATGAAACCACCGTCCTGAAAGGTGACCCCGAGCAGGAAACCCGCGACCGCGAGTGCCAGGGTCATGGTGACCCTGCGCGGCGAGCCGCCGAGCCACCAGGCCACCACAGGAATGAGCGCGATTTTCGCGTAGTGCAATGTGTATTCGAGCTGCTTGTCGATGAGCTCGGGGAACTCGAGGGTGTATTTCGGCAACAGGAGGAGCTGATAGCCGAAGAATCCCATCACCACCCAGAACAGAGGATCGGCGCGCAGCCCACGACCCTCTCTGCGTACCAAAAGCACCAGGGTGAGCCCGATCAGCACGCCTTGAGCAAATTGAGAAACCTCGATGGCCAGCAGCCAGAAGAGGGAAAAAGCCAGCAAGGCAAGTTGACCGGCTTTCCAGAGGCGCCCCGACGTGGTCGAGGCAGGATAGTCGGCAGCAAACGGCGTCGTGGTCATTCGGTTTGGACGGTAAGCGGGGCTGGAGGCGTGAAATAGCCCCATTCGGGTTCGACGTATTCGACAGCAGGCGGCGGGAAGGGTCAAGACTTGTAATCTCGGCACAGGCGTGATTGCAGGCGGCCCAACCGCTTCACTTCCCGGCCAGCCACTTGGCCCACGCCGGGGCGCAAGGCATCCACAGACGTGCCCTGGCGTGGCGGTGACCCGCTGGACCAACACCATGGGGGGGCCCCAGTGCACTGCCCTGCCGTAGCCCATGCGCTAGCTGCACCCCTGGTAGACGCTTTCGTGCAGGCGGCAAGACGCTGCCGGGATATCGGATTTCACGTGCTTGAAACACGCTATCCGCCGGATGCCCCATACCAGCGGGTCCGGCTTTCAGATGCCGTTCGCCGAGGCCACGGCGACAGGCCGGGATACCCACGGCAGCCGTCGGACTGATAACCGAACCCATGCAGGCGGAACCCGTGCTGCGCACCGGTCAGGCCGACGCGGTCGCCCTGGGCCGCGGGCTGCTGCGGATCCCCATTGGCCGCGCCATGTGGCGGCCGCACGCGATCAGCTGGCCGCTGCAGTACCCGCGTGCCCGGCCATGACCCTTTTGCGCCCTGAGTCGATGTCGCCATAAGGGAGCAAAGGAAAACTTGGCCACCGGCGGGAAGCGTCCATAATCCGACACAGTGGCAGTGCGCACTGCCCGGCACGCTCAAACCACCATGGCAGCCGCCATCGAGCAAGGAGAACGCGCCCCATGCCGCCACGCACCCGGGCGATGAGCAGCTCCGCGGATGCGCCACGGGTGCGTGGCGGTGGTTGGTTTTCGGGCACGTGGCAAAGCAACCTGCTTGCCCCCGCCCTGTTTTCATTGGTTCTGGTGGTCACCGCCTTTAGCCAGTTCCTGTTGTTTCACAGTCTCGCGGAGCTGTTTGCCATCGGCGTTGCCGTCACGGTGTTCGCTGTTGCCTGGAACACCTACGATTTCACCCGCAACAGTTTCCTGGTCTATCTCGGCTGCGGTTACCTTTGGGTGGCGGCTTTCGATCTGATCCATACCCTGGCGTACCGCGGCATGGGTGTATTCCCGGTGACGGGTGCCAATCTGGCCACCCAGTTGTGGGTCGCCGGCCGCCTGTTCGAGGCCGGCGTGTTGCTGTCCGCGACCTTCATACTCAGACGACGCATCGACCCGCAGTGGGTGCTCGTCGGGGGTGGCAGCGTTTTCCTGGGTGTCTGCGCACTGATTTTCACAGGTATTTTTCCCGCGGCCTATGTGGAAGGCCTGGGGCTGACGCCCTTCAAGGTCGGTGCTGAATACATCGTCATCCTGACGCTGTTTGTCACCACGGTGCTCTTGTGGCGCGTGCGCCGAAGCATGGATGCGCGCGTCAACCGCCTGGTCACATTGGCCGTCGGGCTCACCATTCTGGCTGAACTGGTTTTCACGCTATACGTCGAAATCATCAGCATTTCCATGGCCGTGGGACACTTGCTCAAGTTCTGGTCCTACTGGTTCATCTACATCGCCCTCGTGCAGTTCACGCTGCGCAACCCTTTTCAGATCCTCGGTCGGGACACGGGTGCCTATGATGCCTTCCCGGAGCCCACCGCATTGGTGGACCGGAGCGGCACCATACGCCAGGTCAATCGCGCATTGCGCGAGTCGGCAGGTGATCGGGAACTCGTCGGTCAGTCATGCCATGCCCTCCTCCATCCGCGGGAACTGGCGCGCACCGCATGTCCCGTGTGCCAGGCCATTGCCCGCGCGACGCCGGCGCAGGGGCTGGAGCTGCATTACCCGGACGAACACCGCTGGCAGGAAGTCACCCTGACGCCGTTCTTCTGGTCACGCCGGGTCGTGGGCATGGTGCACGTGGCCCGTGACGTCAGTGCACGCCATCTTGCCGAAGAGGCGTTGGCGGAGGAACTGGAGCGGGCACGTGATTACTTCAACGTGGCCGAAGTGATGTTGGTGGCGCTGGACCCCGCAGGGCGGATTACCAGTGTCAATCGCAAGGCGGCGGAAGTGACGGGCTGGTCCGAGGCGGAAATCATCGGCCGCGAATGGTTCGATATGCTGCCTGCTTCCGAACGCGAGGAGGCCCGAGACTATTTCAGGCAAGTCCTCGAAGGCCGGGCAGACAGACGAGCCATTCGCGAATGGAACATCGTCACGCGCAACGGCCATCAACGGCTCACCACCTGGCATAGCAGCCCGGTACGTGACAATCAGGGCCGGATCGTCGGCCTCCTCGGTTCCGGTGAAGACATCACGGAGCGGCGGCGCGAAGAAGAGCGACTGCGCCAGGCCGCCGCCGCCTACGAGGGTTCTCCTGACGGCGTGGTCATCGCCGACGCAAATTACCGCATGGTCGCCGTGAACGCGGCGTTCTGTCGCATGACGGGCTTCACCGAGACGGAGATCCTGGGACGCCCCGGTCAGGAGATCGTCGTATCAGCCGATCAAGCCGCATTTCCCACCTTGAGGCAGGTACTGGAAACTCAAGGCAACTGGCAGGGCGAAATGCGCATTCGGCGCAAATCCGGCGACGCGTTCCCGGTCTGGGAAAACATCAGCGCGTCCCGCGACGCCGAGGGCAAGATCACCCACTTCATCACGGTGCTGACTGACATCAGTCCGCTGAAGGCCGCCGAAGAAAAACTTGACAAGCTCGCCCACCATGACCCGCTCACCGGCAGGCCGAACCGCTTGTTGTTTCATGCGCGCGTACGCCATGCCCTGGACCGTGCCTCACGCGAGGCGACGAAAGTGGCCGTCCTGTTCATCGATCTCGACCGCTTCAAGCAGGTCAATGACGAATTCGGTCACGAGGTCGGCGATCGCCTGCTGGTTGAAACCGCCGCGCGGCTGGAGGAATGCGTGCGTGGGGAGGATACCGTCGCACGTATCGGCGGGGATGAGTTCAATGTGCTTCTCGAGCCGCTGTACATGGCCGATGATGCGGGCCGTGTAGCCCAGAAAATCGTGCACGCACTGCACCAGCCGTTTCACCTCGACGACCACCGGATCACTGTGGGGGCAAGCGTCGGAATCAGCATTTTTCCGGAACATGGTCGCGATATGGAAGCCCTGATCCACAATGCCGATGTGGCCATGTACCGTGCCAAGCAACAGGGGCGCAACAATTATCAATTCTTCACCGACGAACTGACGGCCACGGCGCACGAACGCGACGCCATGGAAATCCGCCTGCGGCGTGCACTTGAACGTACAGAACTGGTGCTGCACTACCAGCCGCAAGTGGAGGTGGGCAGCGGCAACGTGGTGGGCATCGAGGGACTGGTGCGCTGGGATCACCCGGAGCAGGGAATGCTACTCCCGGAGCGCTTCATCCCGCTCGCCGAGGAGATTGGGCTGGTCGGTGCCATTGACGAGTGGGTGTTGCGCACGGCCTGTCGTCAGGGGCGCTATTGGCACGACCGGGGACTGCACCTGCGCGTCGCCGTGAACCTCTCGGGCAAGCGGTTTGCGGTCAGTGGCTGGGTCGAGCGGTTGACGCGGATCCTGGCCGAGACAGGGTTCGACCCCACCTGTCTGGAACTGGAAATCGGGGAAGGCTGGCTGATGGCCAATGCCGAACAAACCCTCGGCAGTCTCGAGGCGTTGAAAGCGCTCGGCATCACCCTGGTTATGGATCATTTCGGTACGGGCTATGTGTCCCTAAAGCACCTGGAACGCTTCCCGCTGGACAAGCTGAAGATTGCACCCGCCATGATCGCGCGGGTGATGAGCAACGAAAACGATGCCGCCGTCGCCCGCGCCACCATCGTCCTTGGCCACACCCTCGATCTCACCGTCGCGGCGATCGGTGTGGACAACGGCAATCTGCTCGACTTCCTGCGCAGGCCGGACGAAAAGGGCGGTGCCTTGACGGGCCGCGATCAGTATCAGGGCATGCTGTGCCAGCCTCCGCTCACTGCCGACGCGTTGGGGCACTGGCTCAGCAGCCGCCCGCCTCCGTGCTGATCATCCCGCCGTACCTCCACCGCCCGGCACGGTCTAGGCTCAGGAAACAGGCATTCAGGATTCCGCATCGCGTGCTGCCCAGGACCATGGAACGGAAAAATTGCCATCGGATGTCATGGCTGGTTGCCGTATTTCTGCTGCTGTCCGGTTGTGCGGGCCGGGAGGTGCGCGAGGTCGACGACGGGTTCGAGAAGCCTGTCTCATTCAGCATTCTCGAAGACTACGACAAGGACGAAAGTCTCCGGCAGGTGGAGGCGGATTTCCTTCTTTTCAAGGAATTGGGAATCACCACCTGGCGCGGCAGCTTCGGCTGGGATGATTACGAACCGGCCCCCGGCGCTTATGATTTCGAATGGCTGCATCGCTTTGCCGAACTGGCACGCGATCACGGCATTGCCCTGCGACCCTACATCGCCTACACACCCGCATGGGCCGCCAAACCGGGTGGACAGGACAACGCAGTCTGGAACAATCCGCCGGCGGATGTGACTGTCTGGTCGCGCTTCGTTGCACGTCTTGCGTCCGCGATGAAGCGGCACACAAACATCCTTTCTTTCGAAATCTATAACGAACAGAACAGCCCCATGTGGTGGGACGGCTCCGTCGAGGAATATGCCCGTGTCCTCGAGAGCGGCAGTGAAGCCATTCGTGGCGCAGGCGGTGATGACAAGGTCCTGCTGGGCGGGATCACCTTCCCCGATATCGACTGGCTGGATGAAACCTGCGCGTTGGTCGACGGCCGGCAGGTGTTCGATGTGCTCCCGATCCACGTCTATGCGGAAACCTGGCCGCGGGAGCAAGCGGTCGAACATGTTCTGAATCACAGCGGGTTCTTCCATGACGAGTTCCTCCCGGAAGCCGATCGCAGCTGCGGAAGAAAACCGGTATGGATCAACGAGACCGGGTATGCCACCACGCCCGGCATACGCACAGAACGCGATCAGGCCAACTGGTGGGCGCGGGCGATCGCAACCTTTGTTGCCGACCCGCGCGTCGAACACATCGGCGTTTATGAAATCAAGGACAGGCCACGAACAGCCGACGTGATCGGCGAGCCGGAAAACCATTTCCTTGGGCTCACCTATCCCGATCGTCGCAGGAAACTGGCATTCCATACGGTCAAACGCCTGGTGGCACTCCTCGACACCGGCATGATCACCGTGGCCGACGAGCGGCTCTCGGTGGAGGTGCTGGCGGGCCGGGAAGGTGCCTTGTATCGGCATGTGTTCATCCGGCCCGACGGCCATCAGGTTCTGTTTCTCTGGGATCGAAGCGGCAACCCGCGGGTGCGCGTCCGGCTGCCCCATGCCGGTGCCCAGGCGATCGAATATGCACTCGACGGCACCGGTACGCCTTACCCGCACCTGAAGGGCCGGTACTTGCATGACATCCAATTGACGTCAGGCGAGGTGCGAATGTTCGAAATTCTCCCCCCGAACGCCAGTGCACTCACGGGCATCGTCGGGGAAATGGCGCCCCCGCTTTTTACCGCAAACCCAAGGGTTTTTCCGTAATCCTCGCTCCCCCGCCCTCAAGCCCTTTATAATCGGGGCTTCCCGTTCTCGCGCGGATGCACAGGCGCACTCGCGTCGGGGAAACGCCTGGCAGCCAACGCAAACGGAATGCACTCCACCGCAAAGATCCTTCTTCGCTCGATTCTCCTGCTACTGCTGTTCGCCGTGGCGGCATGGTCCAGTTCCCGTTCCTTCTTCACTGACGTGTCACCCGTCGTGCATGGCCCGGTGCTGCTGAGCGACCCCGCCGGGGGGCTACAACCCGCGCAGGTCCTCGACGAGGCGCGCCGGCGACTCCTCCAGGGCGACACCGCGCCCATCGCCATCACCACGCGTGGTTACTGGTGGGTGGCCGATGTGAAAAACCCGGGCGCCACCGAGCGCTGGGTTGTCCACGTGGGCAATACGGCCATCGAACGCGCGCAGTTGTTCCTTTTCGACGGACCGACGCTGGTGCACCAGGATGCCGCTGATCTGCTGGCCGCCGCGCGGGAAGGTACGCCCGATTACGTCATTGGCCATCATTTCCCCGTCGCGCTGCCTCCCGGTAGCCTGCGTACCGTGGTACTGCGTCTCGAAACCGAGGTGGCCCATAACGGGCTGATTTTCGTCAAACCCGAGACGGCCGCGGCGTCACAAGCCCATTTCCACATGCTCGCCATCTGGACCGGTGCGGGGGCCATCGCGGCACTCATTTGCTACAACCTGTTTCTCGGCCTCAGTCTCCGTCTGTCGCCCTACCTTTTTTATGTCGGCCATTCCACCGGACATCTGATCTACCTGCTCACCGCGCTTGGGATTCTGGGCGCCGAACTCCCGGTGTTGCAGCGCTACCTGCTTTTCAACGTACCCGGTATTGCCGTCGGCGTGCTGTGCGGCGCGCTTTTCATATACCGCTTTTTGGAACTTCCCACGCTCGCGCCCCGCCTGGCGCGCACTTACCGCGCATTCATCGGGGCCATGCTTGCTTCACCGCTGCTGAACCTGCTGGTCGAGCCGCATGCGTTCGTCACCCTGATCCGAAGCAGTCACCTGGTGCTGGCGGTGTTGGTCATCAGTGCGGCGCTGACCGGTGTGGCCAAGGGAAAGCGTGAAGCCAGCTATATCCTGGTGGGCTGGGGCGGTCTGGTCGCAATGACCGCCAAGGGCATGCTGGGCGTGCTCGGTGTGGTCACCCTGACCGTGGATGCCGGGATCTGGGCCCTGTGGGCCGTGCTGTTCGAAATGTTTTTCCTGTCGCTGGCGCTTGCCGATCGGGTACGTCGTCTGAATCGCGAGAAAGAAGCCGCCCAGGCCGCCACCGCGGCCAAATCGGCTTTCCTGGCCAACATGAGTCATGAGATCCGCACGCCGCTCAACGGGGTACTTGGCATGGTCGACGTGTTGCGCGGCACCCGGCTGAACGCACTGCAAAAGGAGTACCTCGAAAACGTCCGCCAGTGCGGTAGCGCACTGCTCACGCTGCTCAACGACATCCTCGATTACTCGCGGGTCGAGGCGGGCCGCGTCACGCTCGAAACCAGCGACTTCAGCCCCCGTCGGATGCTGGAGGAACTGATGTTCCTGTTGGGGCCGCAAGCGGCGCAGAAAGGTCTGCGCATGCATCTGAGGGTGGATCCCGACGTCCCCCCCATGCTCGTCGGGGATCCCGGGCGCATTCGCCAAATCCTTTTGAATCTCATCGGCAACGCGGTCAAATTCACCGAAGAAGGTGAGATCCAGGTGAGGCTTCGCCAGCTCGGCACGGGGCCGGCGGGGAACCGGCTGGTGTTCTCCATTCGCGATACGGGGATCGGTATCGCCTCGGACGCCCTGCGCGATCTGTTCGGCCGTTTTCACCAGGCCGACACCTCCATCGCCCGGCGTTACGGTGGCACCGGCCTGGGGCTTGCCATTGCCAGGGAACTGGTGACGCTCATGGGCGGCGATATACGCATCACCAGTCAGCCGGGAAGAGGCAGCCACTTCGAGGTTGAACTCACCCTGGCCACCGGCCGGCAAGTGCCCCGGAAGACGGAACAGGAAAGCGCCGTGCGCCTTCCCTGCCTGAACATCCTTGTGGTGGATGACGACAGGATCAATCGCCTGGTCGCCAGCGAATTGCTGTCGCGGGACGGGCACCGGGTGGTTCAGGCCGAGAGCGGCGCGGTCGCCTTGGCGCGCATTGCAGACGAGGCCTTCGACCTCATTCTGATGGACGTGAGCATGCCCGACATGGACGGGCTGGACACGACCCGGCGTCTGCGTGCGCGCGGCATGTCCATACCGGTGATCGGCCTGACGGCGCACGTCCTGCCCGAGCAGCATGACGCCTGTATCGATGCCGGGATGGATGCCGTGATTCACAAACCCATACAGGCGGACACCTTGAATCACCTGCTGGCCGTCGCACTGCAGAAGTCCGGCTTAAGACTCGCGCCCACCGACGTGAACGCAATGGATTGAGCCGCCAGCCGCCTCAAACCAGCATTTCCAGCACCCTGTCCGGCTCGTCGGTTTCCATCCAGTCCACCTGCCGATCCACCAGCGCCCTGACCACCGCGTGCTGGTCTTCAGGGACGTTTCGCTGGTCACGGGTGTCCAGGGGAAACACCGTATACGCACCAACGAGCATTTCCCTGGCGTGGAATTTGGCCACAGTATCCCTGTCGATGAGCGTGTATTCGGCATTCACCACGGTCGAGCCGACCGCCCTGCCCACCGCATTGGCTTCCAACAGGAAATTGACGAAGCTGAGATCGTTCTGGTTGCCGGGCGCGCTGGCCAGTTCGGTGGCAAACTCCGGGACCCTGCGAAACCACTCGCCGATGGCGTTATCCATCATGTTGTCATCGTAGGCGAACCCCGAATGCAGCCCGGGGCAGGCCTTCTCCAGGTAATAGAGCATGAAGAAATCGAACGACGTCACCACGACGGTGTGTTCCGCACCGCAGCGGCGTATGACACGCGCCACCTCCGTACCCGTATGTCGAAGGCGCCAGTCAGGCGCATACGCCTTCATTTCGATATTGATGAGCAACCGGCCCTTGAACTCCTCCAGAACTTCCTCGAGAAGTGGAATGGGCAGGGACCCGCGGTAGGTCATCCGGCTACCGCCCATGTCCACGCGGCGCTGAATGCGCAATCTGGACACCTGGTCCCAGGTCATGTCAGTGATCCGCCCCTTTACGCCGGTAAGGCGCTCGGTGTCTTCGTCATGAAAAACGACGATCCGGTCGTCCCGGGTCTTGAACACGTCGAGTTCGATACCGTCGACGCCCATCTCCTGCGCCTTGCGGAAGCCGGCCAGCGTATTTTCCTGATGCACGAGAGGAACGCCGCGATGCCCGAAAACCAGCGGGCGTGTTCTGGGGCGGAAGAAGAGATGGTCGGAGGTCACGGGTGCATCCTTGTACAAAGGAGGCCGCATCAAAGCCTGATGGACGACAGGTGTCTGATCGCCCGTTCCGGTCCCAGGCGTCCCTTGAGCAGCACCAATCCTCCTGCGTCGGAGAAATCCCGGGGTGTGTATTCGCTGGCGTGGGGCGTTTCCGGCAGCAGCCCCATGCGTTGATAGGCCTCCGCAATCAACTCACTACAAAAGAGGCTGGAAAGATCCTCGTGGTTGTTGCCGAAGGGTCCGTCATAGGCGGAACGTAACAACTGCAGGCGGCTTTTCTCGTAAGGTCTGCCTTTCACCTCTTGCCGCAAGCCATTCAGGGCTTCATACATGGCGGGGGTGCGCTCCACCTCCAGGTTGCGAATGGCAATGTCCCCGTCATAACCGGCGATGCGTCGGCGCAAGGGCGTAAGCTGCACACCGCTGATTTGCCCCGTTTCCGCCTCTTCGGCATCGTTCAACAGCGCCGACTCCCAGAGGAGGATCACGTCCGGGTCAGCCGGCCGGAGTGCCATGCCCACGTGCGACCAATCGCTGCGTGTCAGCCACTTGATCCCGGCGCTCACGCCGCCCTTGCCCGAAAAGAGCACGATGTCGCCGGTGTCGATATGAGGCCGCAGACTGTCGTAGCTAGGCACACCCGTTCCCTTGCCGCAGTGCAGCCCGCATTATGCGTGAGGCTTCAGGCAACGCAAACCGCAACGCCTGGTTGAAAGCTCGCCAAGGCGTACGAGGAAGTCGACGAAGGTATCCGCGTTATTTTCAGCGGACCTTTTGGCGTCTCAACGCCCGCGCCTTCGCGTTTTCGCGCCGCGCTGCCACGTTGGGTAAGGAAACTGGCCGGCCATTTCCTGGTATCTAACCCTATCCCTTCAGGGTGACGGCTCCCACCGCAGGGTCCCGGTATAGTGACCGCACCAGACGCCCTCCGCTCCCTACGACGCCGACCATGCATGTTGCCCTGTTGACCGCCATTGCGATGCTGGCTTTTGCCGGCAACTCCCTGCTGTGCCGCATGGCCCTGGAGGGTGAAGCGAGCATCGATCCCACCAGCTATACCTCGGTGCGCCTGTTCTCGGGGGCGCTGGTTCTGGCGCTGCTGGTGCGGTTGCGCGGCACTCCGGTCGGGCGCCGAGCCCACGGGTCCTGGCGTTCGGCCGCCTGGCTGTTTCTCTACGCCATTGCCTGTTCCTATGCCTACGTCACGCTCGACACCGGCGTCGGTGCACTGATTCTGTTCGGTGCAGTGCAAGCCACCATGATCGGCGCAGGCATGCTCAAGGGTGAGCGGCCCGATGGATGGCAGTGGCTTGGTATCGTGGCGGCTTTGGGGGGACTCGCCTACCTGCTGTCACCCGGACTCACGGCGCCTTCCTGGGAGGGCACCGTGCTCATGGCGGGTGCCGGTATCGCCTGGGGACTGTATTCGCTGCGCGGCAAAGGCGCGCGGGATCCGTTGGCCGCCACGGCAGACAACTTCCTGCGCTCGCTGCCCATGGCAGGCTTGCTACTGCTGATCCTCTTCGCCGACCTGCACGTTCGCCTGGAAGGTGTTCTGCTGGCCGTGCTTTCCGGTGCTGTGACTTCCGGCGTAGGCTACGCCATCTGGTACGCGGCCGTTCGTGGGCTCAGCGCAGCCAGTGCCGCCGTGGTGCAGTTGTCCGCGCCGGTCCTGGCCACCTATGCGGGTGTCATGTGGCTGGATGAAGCGCTTACGGGCCGCATCATCATCGCCTCGATCACCATTCTGGGTGGCATTGCCCTGGCCACCCGGCGCCGTCCGCGTGTCCCTGCACCGGACCCGGCAGCCTCGCCCGCGGCGCTCCCCGCGGGCAAGGACAGGCGCCACTGACTGCCTTTGCCCTCAGACGATTTGCTGCAGATGTTCACGCTTCAGGGCCTGCAACTTCTGCAACAGCCGGTCGCGTAGCTTGTGCAGTGCAGCGAGCCTCGCCGCCACTTCGGCAACCTCGCCTTGCGCCTTCTCGGCCAGCAATTCCCTGGCGAACGCATGCATCTGGTTGTGTAACGATTTGATATCGTGAAAGCCGGCCGAGCCGCCATAACGCGCCTTTCCTTCCGTGGTGAGCCAGTGACCCAACCCGCATTCGGAGGAATCGAGCGGCGGCGGCAGCACTTCCCGGTCTTTCAGGCTTTCTTCGACATTGCGAGTCCAGGCACGCAATTCCACGCCGGCGAACAACAGCGGCAGGTCTTCGCGACTCACCGTCCTTTGTCCCGGCCACGAGGAATACGGGCGCCAGGTCTTTACCCAATCGTGCAGTTTGTCGGCCGCCATCGGCCGAGCGATGCCGTAGCCTTGGGCAAGTTCGCAACCCAGTTGCAGCAGCATGTCGCCGTGGGCCCGTGATTCGACGCCTTCGGCGATGACCTGGCGCCGGAAAGCGGTAGCCAGGCTGAGCGTGCCCTCGAGAATGGCCAGATCCTCAGGATCATCCAGCATATCGCGCACGAACGTCTGATCGATTTTCAGCTGATTGGCCGGAAGGCGTTTGAGGTACGTCAGTGATGAATAGCCCGTACCAAAGTCGTCCAGGGCAAAACTGACACCAATGCGCTCACAGGCCATGATCACTTGTGATACATGCGTGACGTCGTTCAGTGCACTGGTTTCCAGCACCTCCAGCTTCAGATCACCCGGTCCCAAAACAGGGTGAGCCGCCAACAGTTCGCGCAAACGGTCGACGAAATTGGCTTGCTGCAGATGCAGCGCCGACACATTCACACTCACGGAAATGTCCAGTCCGGCCGCACGCCATGCCTCCAACTGGCTCATCGCCGTGTCGAGCACCCATTCTCCCAGCTTGATGGTGAGTGGGTGATCCTCGATGACGGGTAGGAAAAAGCCGGGCGGCACCAGACCGCGTTCGGGATGCTGCCAACGGATGAGTGCCTCGACCCCGACGACGTCGCCGGTACGCATGTTCACCTGAGGCTGGTAGTGGAGTACGAACTCACCTTCCCGCAGAGCGCGCCGGATGCTTTCCACGGTCTCGTGATGGCCCCGGACGCTGCGGTATTGTTCCGTGTCGAACAGTTGATAGCGGTTTCTGCCCGACAGCTTCGCCTGGTACATGGCCTGGTCCGCCTGGCGCAGCAACTGGTCTGCGTCCACATCCTCCGCTTGCGGGTAGAACGTTACGCCAAGACTCGCGGAGACCTGCAGTTCGATGCTGTCGAGGTGTACCGGTTGGCCGACCGCCGCGAGCAGGCGCTTGAGCAACGACTCGCTGGCCCCGGTCTCCGCGAGATCGATGAGCACGGCGACGAATTCGTCGCCGCCGAGCCGCGCGATGGTATCGCCTTCCCGCAATGCCTCCTTCATGCGCTGGGCGACGACCACCAACAGGCGGTCACCGATGTCATGACCATAACGGTCGTTGACCGCCTTGAAACCATCCAGGTCCAGATAGACCACTGCCAGCAACTCCTTGCGACGCTGGGCCTGGACCATGGATTGGTGCAGCCGATCAGCCAGCAACACCCGATTGGGTAGCCGGGTCAGCGCATCATAATGCGCGGTATATTCCAGTTGCTGTTGCTGTTCCTTTTGCAGCGTTATGTCGAAAAAAAGCCCCACGTAATTCTGCGTCACGCCGCGCGCGTCCCGCACCGCACTGATGGTGAGCATCTCGGCGTAGCATTCGCCGTCCTTGCGCCGATTCCAGATTTCGCCAATCCAGTACCCCTGCTCGACCAGGCTGTTCCACATCTGCTGGTAAAAGTTCGTGTCGTGGTGGTCGGATTTCAGAACTCGCGGATTTTTTCCGATGACCTCATCCCGCTCGTAGCCGGTAATCTGCGTGAAGGCACTGTTGACGTTGATGATCGTGCCGTCGGTTTCCGTGATGACGATACCTTCACGGGCATGCGTGAACACACTGGCCGCCAGTCTGAGCTGTTCTTCCGCGGCCTTTCGCTCGGTGATGTCACGCAGCACCAGCACGGCGCCGGCAATCACCTGATCTGCGCCTCTCACGGGGCCACAATCCAGCGTCATGGAATGCGACTGGCCCTTGCGATCGAGCCGTTCGAACTGCACCCCGTCCACCGCTTCGCCGCGGACGAGTGCAGCCTGCCAGGGGGGGGCCCCGTCCCTCGCCAGTTCCGGTAGATACTCCAGTAAATTACGCCCACTCACGATCGGCGTGGGCGAATCCAGCAAACGCTGCGCATTGGCATTGGCGCGTACGATTTTCGATTCCATGTCGACGGCGATCAGGCCCTCGCTAATCGAATTGAGAATCGCGCCCAGCTGCTCTTCGTTGCGACGATGCCGGGACAGCAGCATGGCCAGCTTGTCGATCATCGAATTGATGCCAAGCTGCAATTCGCCCATTTCGTCACGGGAACCGACCGGCACACGCACGTCCATGGCCCCGCCCTCCACTTCTTTGAGGACCGCGAGCGTGCTGTCCACCCGGCGGCCGATAAAGCGGTGGGCGAGGAAAATGATGCCGACGGAACTCAATAGAATGAAGGCGATGGAGGCAGACCAGCCCCAAACCATGATGGAGCGCTTTTCCGCGACGATTTCCGTGGTGTCGATGGTGACCACGGTGTAATACACTGAGCTGTTCTGTTTGCCGTTGATGCGCATCACCGCCGTGAGTGCGCTTGGGCCGGGAATGTACTGCAGGCGCGGCGCGGCCTCGGCAATCCATGCCGCGTCGAAGCCCGGCACTTCCCTGGCCATGCGCCCGAGATAGCCGGCCTCCCTGGAAACAATGACCCGTTCATTGCCACCGATCACCATGCCGTCGATGTACCGGGCGCCGAGCAGCTCGCTCATCAACGTGTCACGGGAGATGGCATCGATTTGCAGTTCTTCCTCCGCAATCAGCTGGCCGACGAGTTGCAGGCGCGAACGCGCCTGCTTGTCCGCCGCGGAACTGAATCGGTCGATGTAAAACCACCCGAGCGCACCGAAGGCAATCATTTCGACACCGATCACCAGCAAGGCGATCTTCGTGATCAGGCTGGACTGAAGTATTTTCATGGCGCGAAGCGCGGAGTTTCCTCGAGCGGTTCCAGGCGGGTTTCTTCTTCGTGTTCGTCTTGCGCCTGCTCGGGCGTGATGCGTCCCAGGATCTCAAGGCCGCGCTCGGGGTGCTCGGTGTTCGGGTTCCAGCGCGCGATGTAGATAGTCTGCTGCACGTGGTGACTCTCAGGATTCATGTAAGCCCCATCGTGCTGCATGCGCTCGGCGGCCGTCCAGGTGTACTGTTCCAGTTCCCTGATGATCGCGTGATTGTCCGTCGTGCCCGCGCGCTGGATGGAAGTCAGCAGCGCCTTGGCGCCTAGATAGGCGCTGTGCACCACGTCGCCCGGATAATCGAGTTTGGTATGCCCGTAGCGCTCCCGATAGCGCGCCACGAACTCCGACGTGCCGGGCGTATCGAGATTCCAGGCCCAGGTGGTTCCAAACAGCGGACGCATCGTGCCCGGTGCTGTATACAGTTCCGGCCAATCCACCTCGTTGAGCAGCCAGAACTGGCGTTTGAGCAGGTTGGGATCCACTTGGGCGAACAGCTTGATCTGGTTGTCGCCGGTGACCCCAATCACCACCACATCCGCGTTCGACGCGGCGATTTGGCCAACCACCTGCGCCGGATCGGGCATCGACTCGGGGACGATGATCTCGTCCACCACGGTGCCTCCGGCCCGGGCGATCAGCTTCCGCGCTGCCGCCGCATTGCTATGACCGAACACATAGTCTTCCGTCAGCAACAGCACGCGCTTGGAATCGCGGTTGGCGAGGGCGAACTTGATCAAGGCACGGTCGAAGTTGGCGCCATGGGCATCGAACACGAACTTGGTGCGGTGGGCATCGCTGGTGGATTCGCTGAGCGACGACGAATTGGTGTTGATGAAAATCACCCCATGCTGCTGACACACCGCAGACATGCTTGCAGCGATGCCGGAGTGGATGGCACCCACCATGAAGGAAATCCCGGTCTGCTCGATGAGTTCGGTAGCCACCTGTGCGGCCCGCCGGCTGTCGAGGGTCGGATCGCGCGACACGAGCACGATCTCCCGACCCAGTATGCCGCCCTGGGAATTAAACTCATCGATGGCCATCTGAATGCCCCGGCGATCCGCCTCCGCATGGGTGGCGAAGCGACCGGAGGAAGGGGTGACATGGGCGATCAGGATGGGCTCGACGGCTTCGGGGGAGGTGGCGACCGGGACGGTGGCCAGGGGCGCTGTTTCGGTGCGCACAAAAACCGACAGAAACAGTGCGGCAATAACCAGAGCAAGTGCCGCCCAGACAGCTTTTTTCATTTCCCCTGCCTCCTTCATCGCGTCGGCCACTGAACGCCCCCATGGTACCGCCGCGAGAGGAAGGACGTAAAAAAATAAGAGCTTATCAGGTCACGAAAGCACCCCCATTTCGGAAAACAACCGATATCCACTCATCGCTGAGCCGGCCAGAGGGCGGCAGCGCCGGCCTGCCACCCCCGCGAAGGGCTTAGGGCGGGCTCCCCCTGTTCAGCTGTTCGATCCGTGCCCGTTGGCGTTCCTCCTGGGCACGCAGTTTCGGCGTCAGTTCGGCGCCGAAGTCTTCCGTCTCGAACACGGGCCGCAGCTCGATCTCCGCATCCTGCATGGGAGAACGCTTGATCCAATCGATTGCCTCGTCGAGGGAATCCACCTTCCAGAGCCAGAATCCGGCGATTTGCATTTCCGGCGGATGGAAAGGGCCATGGATGACACTGGGATTGCCATGGCTAAAGCGCACCCGAACACCCTTCGCGCTCGGATGGAGCCCCTCGCCGGCAAGCATCACGCCGGCATCCACCAATTCCTCGTTGAATTTTCCCATGGCCTCCAGTTCAGCCGTGTGCGGCATGACGCCAGCTTCGGATTCATTGGATGCTTTGACCATGACCATGACGCGCATAGCCGACCTCCTTTGGTCCTGCCACATCGATTACGGTGCCGCGGCTTTGCTCACGAATTGAGCCTACGGCGCGCCGCTTCGGCCCGCAGCGGTTTCTTCAGTCGGTACCAAAGGCCAAAACCCGAGGTCGAAAAACGTCGCATGTGGCGGCGCCACGCAGGCTGCGGTGAGCCGCCCCTCACGGGCTCGCCGTTGGCCCGTCCATGGGCAATTTGCCGGTACAGCTCATCCAGATGCAGCGTCCCGACCCAGTATTCGATTTCCGCGGCCCGCTCGGGAGAAACACGCTGCTTCCAGCGACGAGGATCGGCGCGCTCCATGCGCGCCATTCGGCTGGCAAAACGCACCACTTCATCCGCCAGCGGCAGAAATCCTTCAGCCATGTGCGCCAGTGCTTCAGCGGGGTTCGCCAGAAAATGCTCGTACACCATGACACGGCTCGTTTCGTCACACACCAACATGCGCTGGCTGTCTTCCTGCCATAACCGGGCAACATGCTCCACATCGGGGAGAATGGACCGCCCCTTCAGGCCGCTGACAATGGCGGCACGGGGTTCACGCAGGGTGAACAAAAAGCGCGCGTTGGGCAGGTATTCCCGAAGGAGCGTCCTGTGGCGAATGTTCGAGGGCGATTTTTCAATCAACGTGCGCCGGTCGGCGCGAAGCCGCTGCAAATATTCGAGAAACTGCGCCAGCGCATGGGGACAACGGGCGATTCCCTGCTCGGACTCCACCAGGCGTTTCATGAATCCGCCGATGTCGGCCTCGTTCAAGCCGTACACCTGAGGGTCCTCCGTCAGGCTCCGAAACAGGAACGTGTTGCCGGAACCCACGGCACCGCAGACGAAAAGAAACGCCGGATAGTCGGGACGCATTCCCTTCCCTCCTTCCCTGGTAGACATCGGGGCAAGTCTAGGACCCGGCGTTACACAGCCGCACTCACGAAGCGGTTTGCACTTCACCGTCGAAGCCGTGTCCAGGCGTAGTTGGAAGTTACGTCGCCCTCACCGTGGTGGTGAAAACAGGTGAAACAAATCTATCGAATGCAAGGCGCCCAGATCCGCTCAGCCGGCAGCGCCGACTGCCGGAGCCTATAGGCGTGGCCGAGCAGTGCGGCCAGTGTGCCCGCGTCGGTCTGCGACGCGTAGCTGTCCACCGCGCATTGTTTGGCCTGCACCAACGACGCACTTGGCCAGTAGCGTGCGCACAAACGGGCATCGAGCGCCGTTTCCAATTGACGTACGCTCTCCGTGATGACGCAAAGGGGCATGAACGCGGCGTAGGGCAAGTCTTCGTAGAAGATGATTTCGCAGCCGTGCTGTCGGTACAGGAAAACGGCCGCATCGCGCACGATACGATGGTCCACATGCCCGCCCAGGCCAAGGGGCACCAACAACTTCGATGAGGTGTGCAGGACGTTTTTCACTGCAGCGACCACGTCGTCGCGTTCCTGTTCGCTGACGTTTACGGAGAAAATGGTGTCCCGGCCCAACGACCGACGCAGCGGCGCGTCGGCCAGTTCCAGCCAAAGCGGCATTCCCGCCCCGGTCGCGCGGAAAAAGCGTCGATCTTCACGCCTGCGCAGCGCGGTAACGTCGGCAACCGCACCGTCCGGCCGCGCCAGGGTATAGGCACTCCGCGAAAAGACCGTCACCGGCGTGCTGCCGGCAAGCCGACCATCCCACAAGGCGGCAGCAAGGGAAAATGCCAAGTCGTCGCTGTGTGGACTCAGAGCAAAAAGCCCGCTGCCCCTCTTCCGCCCCACGTTTGTCAGCCTTTTTTCCACACCTTGATCTCGGTGCCGTATTTGACTTCCAGGATCCCCTCCATGGGTTCGATGCGTGGCGCGACGGTAGCCCTATGCACGGTCTTGAAACCCTGCGACATCAACACCCGGTCGAGTTCCCCGTGGTAACGCGCCGCATGACTGGCCACCACGTAGCGGGCATTTCGCAGCATGCCGTAAGGCATCTTCCAGAGGTAATAAATGGCGCTGGACATGAACACGACGTCGCTGGGAAGGCTGCCGGCCGCATCGGCATCCCCCTGATGCAGCTGCGCGCGACCGGAAAGGCGTTGTCGCAGCGATGTGAAGAAAAACGGGTCGGGTTCGAAGGCGATCACACGGCGCCCGGGAAACGCGTCACAAAGTTTTTCTGTGAAGGTCCCTTCACAGGCCCCCACCTCCACCAGACTCTGCCACGGGAACAGCCGCAGCGCCTGCAGCTCGGCTTCGTGGCGAAGCCTCTCGTACTCGGAATGTTCAAGTTCCCACGGGTGCCGGTAATCAAACCCACCCACATGCCAATCCACATAGCCGCGGAAATAGCGGGAAAGGTGCGTGCCGCGGTGGCATTGGAAAAGGTCGATGTCCCTCAAGCCGTGCGCAGCCACCCAGCCCTCCTCCAGGAGATCCGGGTAATGCTCGGCCAGCAGCGCCAACCGCTTCTGGAACTGTGGCCCGGAACAGTGCACCACCTCGTCGACAGCACCTCCGCCGGCTGAGGTCCACACCGTCGGCGCAACCAGGGCGACGGCGGCCGGGATACGCGCACACAACGGCCGCGCGTCCTGCACCGAGTGGGTGTAGATGCGCTCGTAAACATCGAGAGGACCGAGTGCATCGGCGATCATGCGCAGGTCCAGCGGATCATTGGGCAGGTGGGCGAACGGCAGCAGACGCGCATGACGCACGCCGGCGGCGCGGCAAGCATTGCGAAAAACCGCCGCCGCGTGCTCGTGCTCCGGCCGCAGGGGATGGCCCGTGACCGCGACCACATCCACCTGTCCCGGTGGCCTCGACAGCAGCAACCCACCGAACTCGGACAGTTCATCGCCTGGCGCCCGACAGACCACCAGCGCGGTCATGGAATCTCACCGAAATTGCTGCCTACGGCAGGAGAGGAGAAAAACAGCCGTACGGAACCGGACTGTGGCCGACGCTGCCGACCGGGTGAAGCGGTTGCAAGGCGCAGTTCAGGCATAGCAATGCGGGGGCAACACGGCTCCGCACGGCTGAGTTCATGTTGAAAACATAGCCCGGACTGCGCGCGCGGAACACCTGCCCATGCACAGGCAACGCCAATCCCGCCGCTCAACGC
>JAWLCT010000040.1:0-31712 GCA_041687015.1 Gammaproteobacteria bacterium | reverse complement strand
AAGGCACCCGCCCTCACCAACGAGGAGGTTTCGCGGGCGCCCTATTTCGAGATCCTGCTGTTCCGCACGCGCCTGCGTTTCAAGGACCCGCCGCGCAACCTGGAATACAAAGTCAATCTCTATGGCGAAAAGACGACCGACAAGCGTCCTTTCGTCAATACCATCTCCAAGCCAAACTATCTGGACTTGGAAGATGCTTTGTTCGAAACCCTCTACACGACCGGCTGGAAACTGTTTCCCAAGGGTTGGTTCAAGCCCGCGAGTGCTTCGCTGAGGCTTTGCCTGACCGCGTTCAGCCCGCTTCCCTCGGAGCGCGAGATCTTTCCCGATCTTTTGCAGACGGCGCACGCGCTCGCCTGGATCAAGCGCTTCTATCACCGGCGTTATCAGGCCTACAACGAAATGATGCTGCTGGCGAGTGGCGAGGATTTCGAGCTGGTTTTCAATGACGCGGCGTGGGCAAAGCAGCAGGCGGAACAGCGCGAGTATTTCATCGAGCCAATTCAGGTAAATGGACAGCCGCTTTTCAAGGCGCGCCCCGAAGCCCATGCCGTGGATTTCTTCCTTGCCTTCAGCCCGCAAGACATCCTGCAGTTTTCTTTTACCCTGAAGGCGCTCCACCCCCTTTCGCCGGATGAGAAATTGCATCTCCAGCAGCGCGCTTCGACCTGGGTGGATCGCATCATGGAAAGCGTGGAACTGGAATTGCCCTCACCGAAGCTCACCCATTTGGATCCGGCGCAATTGCGTTAACTCACGCAGCGGTGAATCAGCATACGACTTCGCACTTGGCGGGCCAAAGCTACCAAACTCCGCAGGGGCGCATTACACGGTCGCCTGTCGATGTCACCTGTCACTGCAGAACCTTGTCGGCTGAGTTCAAGGTGAGGCGCGCTATCCGCGCGACGAATATCAGCCCAACACCAACCCGAGCGACAGCCCCACTCCATGCACCAGCATCGCCGCGATGGTGAGCTGGATGGCCGGCGCCAGCATCGCAGGACGCTCGGCAAAGCGAAGTACATCCACCGCAGCACGCAGGCTGAGCGGTGCGCCTAGCAAGCCGAGCAGTGCCGCCTTGGGAAGGGTTTCGCTCCACACCAGCAGGAGCAGCGCGCAATAGGCCACCAGCACCATACCAAGATAGCCCCAGCGTGCACGGTGGGGGCGCAGTCGCACCACCCAGTGGTGCTTGCCTGCGGCCGCGTCGGCCAGCCAATCGGGAAATTGGTTGATGTAAAGCAGACCGGCGACCAGCAGCGCATAGGGCGCGGCGGTCAGCAACGGCAGGGTATCGAAAGCGCTCCTCTGCACCATGTCGGCGCCCAGGGGAATCAGAAATCCGAAACCGAGGGCCACGGAGATCTCGCCCAAACCGTGACTGTTGAGCGCCAGCGGTGGCGCGGAATACGCCCAGCCCAGCAGCAATCCAACCAGTCCCACACCGACCAGCCCGAGGCCGGCGTGGGGCAATAACACGAAGCCGATGACGGTACTGGCCACGAACAGTGCACTGCCAAACACCGCCGTTTCCCGCTCTGCGAGCACGCCGTTCTGGATGAAGCGGCTGCCTCCCGTGAAGGGATAAATGCGTTCCTTGTTCGCGGCATCGGTGCCGTTCAGGGCATCGTAGTAATCGTTCAGGACGTTGACCCCCGCCTGCACCATGAGCGCGCCGATCACCGTCAACAGGGCGGTCCACGCAAGCACTGACACGCCGTCATACCAGGCGGTGGCCAGGCCGATGAGGCATGGCACCAGACTGGCCAGCAGAAAGGGCGGACGCGTCGCAGCGATGTACTTGGCGATGGGGTGGTTGACGTAGTGTTCGACCGCCGGTTCGGCTAGCGCCATGCCTGGTTCTCCTTGGACGTTGTGCTGCCAGTGGTTATCGGGTGCCGGTGGCTGCCGCAGTCACGCGCGCGGCCACGTCGGATTCCGGAACAATCAGGTGCAGATCACGCTGGGGGTACGGTATTTCGATGCCCTGCTCGTCGAATGTGTTCTTGATGGACGCCAACAACCGGTTTTTTACCTCGAGGAAGTTTTCCCGCAGGGTCCACACCGAGAACTGAAAATCCAGGGAGGAGTCACCGATGCCAAGAAAAATGAACAATGGTGCCGGTTCAGCCAGGCATTGTGGGTCCTGTTCCGCCACGCGCATCAGCACTTCACGCACGCGCGCCATATTTTCCTTGTAGGCCACGCCCAGGGTCAGGTCGATGCGGCGGAGAGGGAAGCGCGTGAGATTGGTGATCTCCGACTTGATCAACGATTCATTGGGCACGCGCACGAACAGGTTGTCGAAGGTGCGCAGTTTCACGGACAGCATGTCGATGGACAGCACTTCGCCAGTGGTGTTCCCCACCTTGATGATATCGCCGACCACAAAGGGACGCTCACCGATGAGAAACAATCCGCTGATGAGATTGGACGCGGAGGTTTGCGAGGCAAAGCCCAGTGCCACGGTGAGGATGCCGGCGGCGCCGAGCAGCGCACCCACCTCGAACCCCAGTTGCGACATGGCCGAGGCGATGGCTGCGCCCATGATGAGCCAAAATCCCACCCGGCGGGCAATCATTACCCCTTGTGCACCTGTGTACCTGCGGGCGATGAACATAGCCGTCAGGCTAAGCAGTTTGCCCAGCACGTAGCCCAGAATGAGCACCACGGCGGCGTTCACCAGCTTGGGCAGATATTCGTCATTCAAATGCACACCGATGCTGTTCAAGAATTCCACGGTCGTTCCTTTCAGCTGAACAGGCGCCCGAAGGCCTCGAACACCAGGTTACGCTCGCCGATGCGGCGCGGCGGAGCGATCAGCGTGGCGGTCCCCGCTTCGGCAGGCGCGCCCCTGTCCAGCCGCAGGGATGCCAGATTGTCATCTGTGCCGCTGCGCTCCAGCGTGACGCCCTCTGTCCACAGGCGACCGTCCGCACCCTGGAAAAGCGCGAGCAGCGGGAGCGGCAGGTTGAGGCGCGCCACAGGCAGCGTGACATCACTGACGTTGCGAATAAGCAGCGGCGTCAGCGCATGCAGGGGCAAAGAGAAGGATGTGCGCTCCGTGGCCGCCGGCGTGCCCGCGGCATAGGCCAGCCCATCGGGGTTCACGGGAGCCCCGAACCAGGTGTCCTGGAGGCGTTGAAGCGGAAAGTCACCGAGCCGCACGGGCGTAACGCCTGCGCTCACGATCACCCACAGGGGTGACGTGAGATAGAGGGTGATCGATTCCCGTGGCGGGATCGACAGGTTCTGGAGCGGACGGAAAACGACGGGGCGATCGGCCAGCGCAGCTTGCAAGGACACCGAGTCGCCGGGTTGATGAAACGGAAAGCGCAGGATGTTCGCCGGATCGGCGTCTGAAATGGCGCAAGGGCACGGACCTTCAACAACCTCCCGAAAACTGTGCTCGTGCTGCGCGGCGAAACGCCATTCGCGGCGTGTGCGTTCGACCCAGAGCGTGAGTGGACCGATACGCCAACGGCTTACCTCTCCGGGCGCAATGCTGAATTCCCCCCACCAGGAGGGCCGGGTGTCGATGGTCATGGGCGTTCCTTGATCCGGACGCATTGTGCCATCAAGCGGGGGCGGGCGGATACTGCCGAGGGCAGTGCCGCCAAATGGCGCAGCCGGGGTCCGGTTTCCCTACGTGACCCCGGCTGCACAGTGCGGAAGGGCTCAGTTTTTTGCAAAAACCAGCGTATCGTCCTCACGTTTCACGCGAATGCGATCGCCTGCCACGAAGCGCGCTTCCAGGATGGCGCGGGCCAGGGGATTTTCCACCTGTGCCTGGATGGCGCGCTTGAGCGGTCGGGCACCGTACACCGGATCGAAGCCGGCCTCGCCCAGCTTGTCGAGCGCCGCATCGTCGAATTCCAGCTGCATGTCGCGCTCGGCCAGACGCTTGCGCAGGTAGCCTGTCTGAATGGCCGCGATGGCGCGAATCTGACTTTTCTGCAGAGGATGGAATACCACCACCTCATCCACGCGGTTGATGAACTCGGGGCGGAAATACTGCCCCACGGTTTCCATCACTGCAGCCTTCATTTCGGCGTAGTGCTCTTCGCCGGCCATCTCCTGGATGACCTGGCTGCCCAGATTGGAGGTCATCACCACGACTGCGTTGCGGAAGTCCACCGTGCGCCCGTGGCCGTCCGTGAGACGACCGTCGTCCAGCACCTGTAACAGGATGTTGAACACGTCCGGGTGCGCCTTCTCCACTTCGTCGAGCAGGATGACCGAGTAGGGGCGACGGCGTACGGCCTCGGTGAGATACCCCCCTTCCTCGAAACCCACATACCCCGGCGGTGCGCCGATAAGCCGCGCCACGGAATGCTTCTCCATGAACTCCGACATGTCCACGCGCACCATGGCCTCGTCGGTGTCGAACATGAACTCGGCCAGGGCCTTGCACAACTCGGTCTTGCCCACACCGGTGGGGCCGAGGAACAGGAAGGAACCGATGGGCCGGTTGGGATCGGACAGGCCCGCGCGCGAACGGCGGATGGCGTCGGCCACCACACGTACCGCCTCGTCCTGGCCCACCACGCGCTTGTGCAATGCATCTTCCATGCGTAGCAGTTTGTCCCGCTCGCCTTCGAGCATCTTGGCGACAGGGATGCCGGTCCAGCGGGAAACCACTTCCGCGACTTCCTCATCCGTCACCTTGTTGCGCAACAACCGCGTCTCCTGCATTTCGGCCTGCGCCGCCATGTCAAGCTGTTTCTCCAGTTCCGGAATGCGGCCGTACTGCAGTTCCGACATGCGCGCCAGATCACCGGCACGGCGTGCGGTTTCCAGATCGAGGCGGGCACGATCCAGTTCTTCCTTGATGTGCTGCGTGCCCTGCAAAGCTGCCTTCTCGGATTTCCAGATTTCCTCCAGGTCGGCGTATTCACGCTCCAGCTTGCGGATTTCCTCCTGCAGGTGATCAAGACGCTTGCGTGAGGCTTCGTCGCTTTCCTTCTTCAGGGCCTCGCGTTCGATCTTGAGCTGGATGAGACGACGATCCAGCCGATCCATTTCCTCGGGCTTGGAGTCGATTTCAAGGCGGATGCGCGATGCCGCTTCGTCCACCAGGTCGATGGCCTTGTCGGGCAACTGCCGGTCGGTGATGTAGCGGTGCGACAGCGTGGCAGCGGCAACAATGGCCGGGTCGGTGATTTCCACGCCGTGGTGCACTTCGTACTTGGGTTTGAGGCCGCGCAGGATGGCGATGGTGTCTTCGACCGTGGGTTCGTTCACCAACACTTTTTGAAAGCGGCGTTCCAGGGCCGCGTCCTTTTCGATGTACTGGCGGTATTCGTCCAGCGTGGTGGCGCCGATGCAATGGAGTTCGCCGCGCGCCAGGGCGGGCTTGAGCATGTTGCCCGCATCCATGGCGCCCTCGGCCTTGCCGGCGCCCACCATGGTATGGATTTCGTCGATGAACAGGATGATGTTGCCTTCCTGTTTGGCGATATCGTTGAGCACCGCCTTGAGGCGCTCTTCGAATTCACCGCGGAATTTTGCACCGGCGATGAGCGCAGCCATGTCGAGCGCGAGCAGGCGCCGGCCCTTCAGCCCTTCGGGCACCTCGCCGTTGACGATGCGCTGCGCCAAGCCTTCCACGATGGCGGTCTTGCCCACACCCGGTTCGCCGATGATGACCGGATTGTTCTTGGTCCGGCGAGCAAGCACCTGGGTGACGCGGCGGATTTCGTCGTCACGGCCGATCACCGGATCGAGCTTGCCTTGTTCGGCGCGCTCGGTGAGATCGATGGTGTATTTCTCCAGCGCCTGGCGTTGCTCCTCGGCATTGGGATCGTCCACTTTCTGGCCGCCGCGGATGTTCTCGATGGCGCGCTCGATGCTGGCCTTGCTGGCGCCGGTCTTACGCAACAGTTCGCCCAGCTGGCTTTTGTCTTCCACCGCCGCAAGCACGAACAGCTCCGAGGAGATGTACTGGTCCTTGCGCTGTTGGGCCAGCTTGTCGGTGAGATTGAGCAAGCGCCCGAGGTCATTGGACACGTGCACCTCACCCGCGCTGCCTTCCACCCGCGGCAGGCGGTCCAGCGCTTCGCCCAGCTGGGAACGCAGGGCATTCACGTTCACTCCCGCCTGGGTGAGCAGGGAACGTACCGTACCGCCCTGCTGGTCGAGCAGTGCGGTCATGAGATGCAGCGGTTCGATGAATTGGTGATCACGGCCCACGGTCAGGCTTTGGGCCTCGGCCAGGGCCATCTGGAACTTCGTGGTCAGTTTGTCCATTCGCATGCAGCGCAATCCTCGGGCAAAAACCTTTCGATTACTGCGCTAGATGGGGGTCGCCTTGCGCCGCTTCAAGCGGGACGTGCAGGTTCGATGAGCGATTGAAGCCGCGTCAGGCATTCGTGAGTCGAAAGATTTTGGCAGGGTATGGGTGCGAATCCGCTGATGCGGGCACGGCTCGGCAGCACCACCGATGCCACCACCAGCCCCTGACCGCGCACGCCTTCGATACACGCGGCATGTACCGGCACGCCAGCCAGCCGGGCGAGACGCGCAACACCGGCCTTGAGGGGGCGCCGTGGATCGGTGTCCAGGTGAAGGGTGCCGTGGGGAAACAGTGCCACCACTTCGCCCGCACGCAATGCCTTCAAGGCCTCACGGAAGGCGCGCTCGGGACGTCCGCTGCGATCCACCGGGATGCAGCGCACCGCACGGAACAGCCACTCCAGGCCGAAGCGGTGATATTGCTCGCTGGCGATGATGAAACGCAGCGGCCGCCGGCTGGCGGCGATGAGCAACAGCGGGTCCAGACCCGAGACATGATTGGCGGCCAGCAAGGCAGGTCCGTGGTCAGGCAGTTGCAGGGGCGCACTCTTCAGGCCGTGCACATGACGGCAGAACAGCCGGTTGAGCCCGTCCAGCCGATTCAGCCAGCGATTCCCCCAGTCCGCCCCACTGGCGCGCTCCAGACCACGCAGCAGCAGCAGCCAACCGGCAGCAAGGAAAAGAAAAACGACAACCACGGAGGCCACGGAGAACACGGAGAACATCAAAGATGTTCAGGCCGAGGGCTCATGCCAGTTCGTAAAACCGTTAGCATTCGTTTTCTCCGTGGCCTCCGTGGTTCACGCTTTCTTCTTCGCCTTGGGTTCCTGGTAGACCTTGCGGCGGAACAGGTCGTTGCGGCGGGAGACCAGGCGGTCGAGGAACAGGAGGCCGTCCAGGTGATCCATTTCGTGCTGTACGGCGCGGGCCTCGAAGCCTTCGAAGGCCAGTTGGAGTTGCTCGCCGTGTTCGTTCTGCGCGGCGAGGGTGAGGCTGGTCGCGCGGATCACGTTGCCGGTGTAGTCGGGTACGGACATGCAGCCTTCGCGGCCTACTTCCATGCCTTCCCAGGTGAGCACTTCGGGGTTGATGAGAATGAGCTTGCCATGGTTGGGCACGGGCTTGCGCGTCACCGAGCAGTCGACGATGACGATGCGCTGAATGCGCCCCACCTGCGGCGCAGCGATGCCGACACCACCGGGACCCGCGCGCATGGTCTCTTCCAGATCGGCGATGAAGGCGCGCAGTTCCTCGTCGAACACTTCGACCGGCTCGGAGACCCGTTTCAGCCGCTCATCGGGATAGGTCAGTATTTCCAGGATTGCCATCAGCGCTGTCCCAGGACAAGTAGAACCCGACACAGAGGCGCAGAGGCGCAGAGGACGCGGAGTGTTCGAAGGTCCGACATCTCCTCTGCGTACTCTGCGCCTCTGCGTCTCTGTGTTGGGTGTGGATGCATTCGGTTACCCGATCAGCGTCTCAACCGTGCTGAGCGTCGCCTCGATGCCTTCGGCGGTCACCACGTCAAGGGCGGATTGCAGGGCTTCGACGCCTTCGCGCGCCACGCCCTCGATTTGCATGATGTAGATGGGCTTGGTCTCGGTGCCCGCCACGTCGGAATCCAGGTCGGTAATGTCCAGTCCCGCTTCCGCCAGCGCACCCGTGACCTTGGCCACGATGCCGGCGCGATCGGCGCCGTAGACGGTGATGCGCACATCAGGGACGTGATGATGATGCAACTGCCCCTCGATGTGGTCGATGTGGTAATGCAGGCCAAGCGAGTCGGCCACGGGCTCGACCACATCGGACAGCTGCCTGGTGGTGCCCCGATAACGCACCATGAGCATGATGGAGAAGTTGCCGCCCAGGCGCATCATGCTGGCCTCGCCAAGGTCGCCTCCCGCCTCATACAACGCGGCGCTCACCTTGGCGACGATGCCGGGACGGTCTTTGCCGACCAGCGTCAACATATACCACTTGCTCATGATGCGCTCCTCTTCACTGCCTTCAGTGCAGCGTGGAATGAGAGAGATAGATGGTGATGACGCCTGCTGCAATCAACAGGGTCTGTTGCACGGTGGCGCCCACATTCACGCGCCGGTGCAGGCCGGGAATGAGATCGGCCACCGCGATGTAGATGAAGCTGGATGCGGCGATGGCCAGCACATACGGCACCACGTCCTGAACCCCGGACAGCGCGAACCAGGCCAGCAGGCCGCCGACGACCGTGGTCAGGCTCGCCAGGATGTTGTAGGCGAAGGCCCGCGCCCGACTGAAGCCGCTGTGCAGCAGAATGGCAAAATCGCCCACTTCCTGGGGGATCTCGTGGGCCGCGACGGCAATGGCCGTGACGATACCCAGGTGCACGTCGGTGAGGAAGGCGGCGGCAATGAGCACGCCGTCCACGAAGTTGTGAATGGCGTCGCCCACCAGGATCAGCACGCCCGGCACGGCATGGTGATGTTCTTGCCCGGGTTCGCACACGCCGTGATGGCAATGGCGCCACAGCACCATTTTTTCCAACAGGAAGAAAGCCAGCAGGCCGAGCAGGACCGTACCCATGATGCCGTGAGCATCCTCGACAGACGGGGCTTCGAGGGCATGGGGCAGCAGCGCAAGAAACGCGGCCCCGAGCAGTGCGCCGATGGCGAAGCTTACGAAATGAGGCAGGGCACGGTTACGCAGCCCCTCGGGCAAAACGAGGAAGGTGGCCGCAGCAATCACGCTGAGCACGCCGCCCAGCAGACAGAACGCCACCACCAGCGCAAGCAAAGTCATAGGAGATCCATCAGGAGATGCGCAAAGCAGGCATCATAACCGAAAGCGCCCGCGACCAATGGGGTCAGAGTAAATTGAAGTGGTACGTTGGGCGCTCGGCGCTTGGTGAGATGTCGGTGCCACTTCAATTTACTCTGACCCCATTGGTCGTTGGTCCTCAGTCGAGCCAGATGAGACTGGCCATGCGCCCGGTGGTGCCGTCGCGGCGATAGGAAAAGAACTGCATCGGGTCCGAGAAGGTGCACAGACCGCCGCCGTAAACGGCGTCCACGCCATGCCGGCTCAAGCGGCGCCGGGCCAAGGCGTAAAGGTCTGCGAGCCAGCGTCCCTCGCGGTGGGGGCGGAAGGCCGCCGCGGTGGCCTGATCCTGGCTCAGGAAGGCCGTACGTACCTCCTCTCCCACCAGGAAGGCCTGCGGGCCGATTGCCGGGCCGAGCCAGGCAAGCACGTCCGCAGGGGCCGCACCGAGAGCATCCACCGTACGCTCCAGCACCCCCGCCGCCAGGCCGCGCCAGCCCGCGTGCGCCGCAGCCACACGCGTCCCCGCGCGATCGCAAAACAGCACCGGCAGGCAGTCGGCGGTCAGCACGGCGCAGACGATGCCCGGCAGTGACGCGAATGTTGCATCCGCCTCGCACCCGGTGACCGCCGCCGCCGCATCCAGGGCACAGGTGCCATGCACCTGCTTCAGCCAGCGGGGCTCTGCCGGCAAGGCTAGACCGCGCACCAGCCGAGCCCGGTTCTCAGCCACCGCCGCCGGCTCGTCGCCCACATGGTCACCCAGGTTCAGCGAAGCAAAAGGCCCCGCCGACACGCCGCCCATCCGCGTCGTCACCGCCGCCCGCACGTTCGCCGGTACCGGCCAATCAGGAAAAATGAATTCCATGTGAATCACTCCAGTCGAACGAACGCGAGTGGGCATAAAGGCGGCTTTATGCCCGAAACGGTATAAAGCCGCTTCAACAGGGGCACATGATTCCCCCCGTGTCCCCCGTGGCTAAGCTCTTCTCTTCTCTCTCCGTCCGCCAGCGTTCATTCGCGGTTGGTATCCCGCCGCAGCAACGCCAGCAGCTGCTGCATGTCTTCGGGCAAGGGCGCGCTCCAGCTCATGGATTCGCCGGTGCGGGGGTGTTCGAGGCCGAGGCGCGCGGCGTGCAAGGCCTGGCGTGGGAAGTGCTGCAACATGTCCCGCAGCGCGGGCGTGGCCCCGGCGGGCAGGCGCAGGCGGCCGCCGTAGACCGGATCGCCCACCAGGGGGAAGTTCACGTGGGCCATGTGCACGCGGATCTGGTGAGTGCGACCGGTTTCCAGCTTCACCGTGATGTGGGTGTGGGCACGAAAACGCTCCAACACGCGATAGTGGGTGATCGCTTCGCGGCCGTGGGCCACCACGGCCATGCGCTTGCGGTCCACGGGATGACGGTCGATGGGCGCATCCACGGTGCCGCCGGCGGTCATCACCCGTAGCGTCACCGCTTCGTACTCGCGGCTCACGGTGCGCGCCTGCAACTGTTCCACCAGGGCGCCCTGGGCCTCCAGGGTGCGGGCCACCACCAGCAGGCCGGTGGTGTCCTTGTCGAGGCGATGTACGATGCCGGCACGCGGCACCGCCGCCAGCTCGGGCGCATGGTGCAGCAGGGCGTTGAGCAGCGTGCCTTGCCAGTTCCCCGCGGCCGGATGCACCACCAGTCCGGCGGGCTTGTCGATAACAATGAGCTGATCGTCCTCGTAGACGATGCGCAGCGGTATGGCCTCGGGCCCGAAACGCTCGTCTGGCTGGGGTAACACCTCGAGGGTAATGGCCTCCCCGCCCGCCAGTTTGTCCTTGGGGCGCAGCAGATGGCCGTCCACCTGCACATGCCCCTCCTCCACCCACTTTTTCAGGCGTGAACGGGAGTAGTCGGGAAACAGCTCGCTCAAGGCCTGATCCAGGCGACGGCCGGCCATTTCGGGCGGGACTTCTGTACTCAGGCGACGGGGTTCGGTCATGGGTTTTGCGTCAGGCGGCGGTTGAGCGGGTTATACTTGCCGGGCTTTTCCGGGCGCGAGCCCGCATACAGGGGTTAGTTCACTATGCGTTTCATCGGTTTCGCCGCGGGTCTGGTCTTTTTACTTGGCGGTTGCGCAAGTCTCACCCAGGATCCGACTGCCGAATGGACCGCGGCGGAGTTCTACGCCGAAGCCAAGGACGCACTGGATACGGGCAACTATCAGCAGGCCATTGACCTGTACAGCAAACTGGAAGCCCGTTACCCCTACGGTCCCTATGCGGAGCAGGCCCAACTGGAAGTGGCCTACGCCCATTACAAGGACAACGATCCAGCTGCCGCGGTCGGTGCGGCGGAGCGCTTCATCAAGCTGCATCCCACGCACCCGAACGTGGATTATGCCTATTACCTGCGCGCTCTCGCCAGTTTCGATCCCCCGCCGGGCTTCCTGGAGCGCTTCGTAGCACAGGATCCGGCGGCGCGCGATCCGAGCGCTGCGCGCACCGCATTCAACAATTTCCGGGAATTGACCGAGCGTTTTCCGGACAGCCGCTACACGCAGGATGCCGTCAACCGCATGGTGCACCTGCGGAATCTGCTCGCCCGGCACGAGATCCTGGCGGCGGATTTCTACATGCGCCGCGGCGCGTGGCTTGCAGCGGCCAACCGGGCCAAGTACGTCATCGAAAACTACCAGCAAACGCCTTCCGTATCGGATGCCGTTGCCATCCTGGTCACCGCTTATCGCAAGATGAACATGGAAGATCTCGCCGGCGATGCCGAGAAAGTGCTCAAGCTCAATCATCCCGAGCGCGAGCCGTGGCGTCCGGGCGAGGAATAACACAAAGAGAGGGAGGCTGAGCCATGTGGGATTTCTTCGAAACTGTCCGGCACCGGCATTCCGTTCGCCGTTATCTGGCCGAGCGTTCGGTGGAGCCGCAGCAGCTCCACGCCATTCTGGAAATGGCCTGTGCCGCGCCGTCTGCAGGCGACCTGCAGTCCTATCGCATCGTCGTGGTGCAGAATGTCGAGACACGCGCCGCCCTGGCCAAGGCTGCCGACGGGCAGGCCTTTCTCTCCGAAGCGCCGGTTTGCCTGGTCTTTTGTGCCGACACCGAGCGCGCAGAAGTGCGCTTCGGCGAACGCGGCCGCGCACTTTACGCAGTGCAGGACGCCACCATCGCCGCGGCCTACGCTCAGCTGGCCGTGGTCGCCGCCGGACTCGGCTCCACCTGGGTGGGCTATTTCGACAACACCGAAATCGCGCGCTTGCTGAACCTCCCCGCCGGCATGGAACCCATCGCCCTGCTCAGCATCGGCTACCCCGCCGAACTCCCCGAACCCAGCCCCCGCCGACCGCTGGGCGACGTGGTGGATTACCGCTAGCTGCGTGAACGTCAGCGGAGGAAGAGAAAAGCATTAACCACGGGGGACACGGGGAACACGGGGGAATCCTTTGATGGTTCTGCCCTGACCCGTGGGAGCGGCCTCAAACCGCGATCATGGTCGGATACCGTGCAATCGCGGCCTGAGGCCGCTCCTACAGGAACAAATAATTCCCCGTGTTCCCCGTGTCCCCCGTGTTCGGGCTTTTTCTTAAATCGCCGACGGGCCTTCCTCGCCGGTGCGGATGCGCAGCACGCGCTCGACGCTGGTGACGAAGATCTTGCCGTCGCCGATTTTGCCGGTGCGCGCCGCACTCATGATGGCTTCCAGGCAGGCGTCCACCTGATCGTCGTTCACGACCACCTCAATCTTCACCTTGGGCAGGAAATCCACCACGTATTCTGCGCCGCGGTAGAGTTCGGTGTGGCCCTTCTGCCGACCAAAACCCTTCACCTCGGTCGCCGTCATACCCTGCACGCCCTTCTCGGAAAGCGCCTCGCGCACGTCGTCCAGCTTGAAAGGCTTGATGATGGCTTCAATCTTCTTCATGGCTGTTCCTCTTCGAAATTCGCCGTGGCGGTAAAGAGATTTCAACGCAAAGACGCCAAGGGCGCGGAGAACGCAAAGAGGAACTCATTTTGTTTTCCTCTGCGTCCTTTGCGACCTTCGCGGCTTTGCGTTGGGCAGTTTTTCACCCTTTGAAACCGTTGGTGATGGGGTAACGCCGGTCGCGGCCGAAGGCGCGGCGGGTGATGCGCGGGCCCGGCGGCGCCTGGCGACGCTTGTATTCGTTGCGGTCCACCAGGCGCACCACGCGCTCCACCGTGGCCCGGTCGAAACCGGCGGCGATAATATCTTCCGCCGACTGATCGCGTTCCACGTAATGCTCCAGTATCGCGTCGAGAATTTCATACGGCGGCAGCGAATCCGTATCTTTCTGGTCCGGCGCCAGTTCTGCGGAAGGTGCGCGCTCGATGACACGCTGCGGGATGACGGGTGAGATGCGGTTGCGGTAGGCCGCAAGACGATAGACGAGCGTCTTGGGCACATCCTTCAGTACGTCGAATCCGCCGGCCATGTCGCCGTATAACGTCGCATAACCTACCGCCATTTCACTCTTGTTGCCGGTGGTGAGCACCATTTTGTGCGTCTTGTTGGACACCGCCATGAGCAGCACGCCGCGACAGCGCGCCTGGATGTTCTCTTCCGTCACATCTCGCGCAAGGCCGGCAAATTCATCCTGCAGGCTGGCAAGAAAGGCATTGAAGACGGGTTCGATGGGAATAACGCGGAATGCCACGCCGAGCGCCTCAGCTTCGGCGCGCGCATCATCGATGCTCATGTCAGCGGTATAGCGCGAAGGCATGGAAATGGCCTCGCAGCGCTCCGCCCCGATGGCATCCACGGCAACGGCCAACGCGAGCGCCGAATCGATACCGCCTGACAGCCCGAGCACCACGCCCGCGAAGCCGTTCTTGCCGATGTAGTCACGCAGGCCGAGTACCAGGGCACGATAGACACTCTCTTCTTCGCTCATCACCGGCAGCGCGTTCTGCGGCACAGGCCAGACCGCTTCGGTCTCGCCGTGGAATTCCGCCAGGTAGAGGCCTTCTTCAAATCCGGGCACGCGCTGGCTCACCTGGCCGACAGCGTCCATCACGAAGCTGTGGCCGTCGAACACCAGTTCGTCCTGTCCGCCCACCTGATTAACGTAAACCACCGGCACGCGCGCGGCCTCGATGCGTTGCTTGAGAACGCCTTCCCGTTCATCCCCCTTGCCGAGGTGAAAGGGCGAGGCGTTGACGTTCACCACCAGGCGCGCGCCTGCGGCAGCCGCGTCCTCCACCGGCCCGGGCAGCCAGATGTCCTCGCACACCGTAAGGCCCACGGGGATGCCCTTGACCTCCACCACGCAGGTCTCGCCGCCCGGCACGAAATAGCGCCGTTCGTCGAACACGCCGTAATTGGGCAAATGGACTTTGTGATAGCTGCCGACGATGCGGCCGTCGCGCAGCAGCGACGCCGCGTTGTAGAGCCCGCCGGTAGCACTGCGCGGATAGCCGAGGATCACATCGATGCCGCGCACCTGGCGCTTGATCTCTTCGAGTCCCGCAAGGGTGCGATCCAGAAACGCCGGGCGCAGCAGCAGGTCCTCGGGCGGATAGCCCGTGAGTGCCAGCTCCGGAAACACCACCAGATCCGCCTTCAACTCATCCCGCGCCCGCAACGCCCAGGCGACAATCTTCGCCGCGTTCCCCCCGATGTCCCCCACCGTGGGATTCAACTGCCCGAGCGCGATGCGTAGGGTAGTCATCGGACTGTCGTCCTTTCGGGCGACGACAACGCGGAGGCGCGGAGGACGCGGAGGAAGAAAATGAAGGGTCTTTTTCGTGTTTCCTGCGCAGTAGGAGCGCGAAGAACACTGGGGGAGAAAACGTGATCGATTTTCTCTGCGTCCTCCGCGCCTCCACGCCCTCCGCGTTGCAATCCTTCGTTGCGACTCCTCATCACTTCAGCACAACCGCCATGCGCGCGCCCATGTCGGCCGGGGAGCGCACCACGTGCACGCCGGCGGCTTCCAGCGCGGCGAACTTTTCTTCGGCGGTGCCCTTGCCGCCGGCGATGATGGCGCCGGCGTGACCCATGCGCTTGCCCTTGGGGGCGGTGACGCCGGCGATGTAGGCGACCACGGGCTTGGTGACGTGGGCCTTGATGAAGGCCGCGGCCTCTTCCTCAGCGCTACCGCCGATCTCGCCCACCATGATGATGCCCTCGGTCTGCGGGTCGGCCTGGAAGCGCGCCAGCACGTCCACGAAGCTCATGCCCTGGATGGGATCGCCGCCGATGCCCACGCAGGTACTCTGGCCCAGACCCGCGCCGGTGGTCTGGTGTACGGCTTCATAGGTGAGCGTGCCCGAGCGCGACACGATGCCGATGCGGCCCGGCAGGTGGATGGCGCCCGGCATGATGCCGATCTTGCATTCGCCCGGCGTGATGAGCCCCGGGCAGTTGGGGCCGATGAGGTTCACGTCCGGATAATGCGCCAGCGCAGCCTTCACCTTGAGCATGTCCAGCACAGGAATGCCCTCGGTGATGCAGGCGATGACCTTGATGCCCGCGTCGGCGGCTTCGAGGATGGCGTCGGCCGCATAGGGCGCGGGCACGTAGATCATGGTGGCGTCGGCACCGGTGGCGGCCACGGCGTCGTGCACTGTGTTGAACACCGGACGGTCCAGGTGTTTCTGCCCGCCCTTGCCCGGCGTCACGCCGCCCACGAAGTGGGTGCCGTAGGCGATGGTCTGCTCGGAATGGAAGGTGCCCTGCTTGCCGGTGAAGCCCTGGCAGATCACGCGGGTGTGCTTGTCGACGAGTATGGCCATTACTTGCCCTCCGCGGCGGCGACGGCCTTTTGCGCCGCGTCAGTGAGACCCTGTGCCGGGGTGATGGCGAGACCGCTGTCGCGCAGCATGGCCCGGCCCTGCTCCACGTTGGTGCCCTCCAGACGCACCACCACGGGCACCGTGACGCCCACCTCCTTCACCGCCTTGATGACGCCCTCGGCGATGAGGTCGCAACGCACGATGCCGCCGAAGATGTTCACCAGGATGGCCTTCACCTTGGGGTCGGAGAGGATCAGTTTGAAGGCCTCGGCCACGCGCTCGGCGGTGGTGCCGCCGCCCACGTCCAGGAAGTTGGCGGGCTGGCCGCCGTGCAGCTGGATGAGATCCATGGTGGCCATGGCCAGGCCGGCGCCGTTGACCATACAGCCGATGTTGCCGTCCAGGGCCACGTAATTGAGGCTGTGCTGCTGGGCGCGGGTCTCGCGCTCGTCCTCCTGGGTGGGGTCGCGCAGGTCGGCCAGCGCCTTCTGGCGATAGAGCGCGTTCTCGTCCAGGTTGATCTTGGCGTCCAGGGCGAGCAGCCTGCCCTCGCCGGTGACCACCAGCGGGTTGATCTCCACCAGGCTCAGGTCGCGCTCGGTGAACAACCGATAAAGGCCGAGCATGATGCGCGTGAGTTCATTCACCTGCGCCACATCGAGACCCAGCGCGAAACCGAGCTTGCGACACTGGTAACCCTGCAGGCCGGCCACGGGATCGACAGCCACGGTAAGGATCTTCGCGGGATGGGTGGCCGCGACTTCCTCGATGTCCATGCCGCCGGCGCTGGAGGCCATGAAGGTGATGCGTCGACTGGCACGGTCCACCACCGCACCCAGGTACAGTTCGCGCGCGATGGCCGACACCGCCTCCACCAGCACCTGGTTGACGGGCTGGCCCTCGGGGCCGGATTGGTGGGTGACGAGGCGCGAGCCGAGCAATTGACCGGCCACCATCTCGGCCTGATCCGGGCTCTCCACGCGTTTCACGCCGCCCGCCTTGCCACGCCCGCCGGCGTGCACTTGGGCCTTGACCACCCAGGCATCGCCGCCAATGTCGTGGGCCGCCTGGCGCGCCTCGGCAGCGCTGGCGGCGGTGCGCCCCGCCGGGACGGGAATGCCGTAATCGGCGAACAGCCGCTTGGCCTGATATTCGTGGAGGTTCATGGTGCGCCCGCAGGACAATGTAAAGCGCGGTATTTTGGTACAAAGCGATGGGCTTCGCAAAAGCCCGGTGGCCCGCCGCGCGGGCGCCGTTTTACAATCGCGCCCATGAATCTCATGCGCGTGCTGCTCCTTCTCGCCATCGCCTGGCTGGTTTATCAACTGGTGCTGAAATCCTGGCTGCGCACCCGGCGTGTGCAGCGACGCGCGTCGCGCCAGCTCCGGGCGGTGCGCTGTGCCCACTGCGGTGTTCACGTCCCGGTGCAGGACGCCGTCACCCGCGGCGGCGAATTCTACTGTAGCGCCGACCACGCCGGACTCGGGCCGTCCTGAAATGGCTGGCTCGACCTTCCTCGCCGGCACGCCCGCCGAGGCCCTTGCCCGGTCGGTCGGTGACGAGCACAGCTGGAAACCGCTGCGCTTTCTGAATCTCTACCGCCTCACCCTGGGCGCACTGTTTGCCGCCCTGTACCAGCTGGAAGCCCTGCCGGCACCACTGGGCGCCACGCAGCCGAAGGTGTTCTACGCGGTGAGTCTGGCCTACGTGGCCTTCGCCGTGCTCGCCAACGGCCCCATCATCTGGCGACGGCCCCGTTTCGAGACCCAGGTCTACGTGCACTTGAGCATGGATATTTTGGTGCTCACCGTGCTCATGCATTCCAGCGGCTCCATGGAAAGTGGCCTGGGGATGCTGCTGGTGGTGACCATTGCGGCGGCGGGTATGCTCACCGAGGGGCGAACCGCGGGGCTGTTTGCGGCGCTCGCGACCATCGCAGTGCTGTTGGAGCAGTCCTATTCCCACTGGGTGAACCTGCCCGGGTATCTCAGCTATCCGCGCGCCGGCATGTTGGGCGCCACCTTTTTCGCCACAGCGGCGTTGGCCCGTGTACTCGCCATGCGCATCCGCGAAAGCCAGGCGCTCGCGGCGCAGCGCGGGGCCGATCTGGCCAATATGGCGCAGCTCACCGAATACGTCATCCAGCAAATGGATGCAGGCGTGCTGGTGGTGGACAGCGACCGTCACCTGAAACTCATGAATGTGGCCGCCTGGCGGCTGCTCGGCTTCCCCACGGCTGCGCAGCAGAAGACGCTGGCGGGCGTTTCCCCCCAACTGGCTGAGCGTCTGGCCGCCTGGGAGCACAACACGGAACACGGCCACGGCACGCTCAGCGCGGCGGATGGTACCGGCGAGGTGCTGCCGCGTTTCGCCCGCATCGGTGCTGCCGGCTATCTCATTTTTCTTGACGATGCCACCGCCGCCGCGCAGCAGGCGCAGCAACTGAAGTTGGCGGCCCTCGGCCGCCTTACGGCGAGTATCGCCCACGAAGTGCGCAATCCCCTCGGCGCCATCGCCCATGCCGGTGAACTGCTCGCGGAATCGGAACAGCTGGGGGTGGCAGACCACCGCCTCACCGAGATCATCGCCCAGCAGGTGCAGCGCGTGAACGGTATCGTCGAAAGCGTACTCCAGCTGGGCCGGCGGGATGCCTCGCGCCCGGAGGCCCTGGCCCTCCACACCTGGCTCACGCGCTTCGTGGACGAACTGGTGCAAACGGCCAACATCCCGCCCGAACAGATCGCCTTCAGTGTCGAACCTGCCGATCTGATCATTCAGTTCGATGCCAACCAGTTGCGCCAGATCCTGGGCAACCTGTGTCAGAATGGCCTCCACCATGCACGTGACGCAAACGCAGTGCCGAAGGTACAGATTCGCGCCCACGTCCAGCAGGGCCGCACGTTCATCGACGTCATCGATCGTGGTCCCGGCGTGACGCCCGACGCCCAGGCGCACCTGTTCGAACCGTTCTTCACCACCGAGAAGACCGGCACCGGGCTCGGGCTCTACATCTCCCGCGAGCTTGCCCAGTGCAACCGCGCGCGACTCGATTACCTGCCCGCGGCCGGCATGCCCGGGCGCTTCCGACTGTCTCTGGGCACGCCGCTGAATCCATCGACAGAGCATGACAACTAACAAGAACCACCTGGCCCTCATCATCGACGACGAGCCCGACATCTGCGAGTTGCTCGAGCTGACGCTGTTGCGCATGGGCATCGACACCCGCTCGGCAGGCGATCTGGCCACGGCCCGGGATCTGCTCACGAACCACAACTTCGACCTCTGTCTCACGGACATGCGCCTGCCGGACGGCAATGGCATCGATCTGGTGCGCCACGTACAGAAACACCGCCCGGGGATGCCCATTGCGATGATCACCGCGCACGGCAGCATGGAATCCGCCATCGAGGCGCTCAAGGCCGGCGCCTTCGATTTCGTTTCCAAGCCGGTGGAACTGCAGGTGCTGCGCGAGTTGGTCAAGACGGCCCTGCGCCTGGCGGAAAACGGCCGTGCGGAAAGTGACCGGGAGCCTGACCTCACCCTGCTCGGCCAATCACCCGCCATGCAGTCCATCCGCACCACCGTCGCCAAGCTGGCGCGCAGTCAGGCCCCCGTCTACATCAGCGGCGAATCGGGCACCGGTAAGGAATTGGTCGCCCGGCTCATCCACAACCAGGGCCCGCGCGCCGATCACCCTTTCGTGCCCGTAAACTGCGGCGCCATTCCCGCCGAACTCATGGAAAGCGAATTGTTCGGCCACAAGAAAGGCAGCTTTACCGGTGCGAACACCGATAAGGACGGCCTGTTCCAGGCCGCCAACGGCGGCACCCTGTTCCTGGATGAAGTGGCCGATCTGCCCCTGCATATGCAGGTGAAGCTGCTGCGCGCCATTCAGGAGAAGGCGGTGCGCCCCATCGGCGCCCAGCGCGAGACCCACGTGGACGTGCGCATCCTGTCAGCCACCCACAAGAACCTCGCCCACCTTGTGCGTGAAGGCCGCTTTCGCGAAGACCTGTACTACCGCATCAACGTCATCGAACTGCAGGTACCTTCCCTGCGCGAACGGCCCGAGGACATTCCGGAACTGGTGGCGCATATCATCGAGCGCCTGGCGCGACAGCTCGGCGGCAGCATGCCCCATCTGTCGACCGAAGCGCTGGATGCGCTGCGTGCCTACGACTTCCCGGGCAACGTGCGCGAGCTGGAAAACATCCTTGAGCGGGCCATCACCCTGTGTGAAAGCGACGTGATCACCCCGGCTGAACTGGGCCTGCCCGAGCGTTCACAGGACGAGGACGACGACACAGGCGGTGCGAACCTGGACGATTACGTCAACGAGCGGGAAAAGGAAGCCATCCTCAAGGCACTGGAACAGACGCGGCACAACAAGACCGCAGCCGCACGTCTGCTCGGCATCTCCTTCCGTGCCCTGCGCTACCGCCTCAAAAAGCTCGGGTTGGATTAAAGAACTTCAAGCAACAACTCACGATCCAAGCCCTTCCACGCTCTCTTTTCTCCTCTGTGTCTCTGCGCCTCCGTGTTGGGCTGTTTACAACCGGCCGTTCAGCGTAACGCGGTAGCCGCCCTTGCCGTCGGGGCGGCCGAGCATCGGCAGGGATTGGGCCAGGGCGGGATCGGCGTCGCTGCGGGCAGTGAGGGTGGCGTCGACGCGGTAGCTGCCTTTGGTCAAGGTGACTTCGCCGGTGATGCCGAGGGGACCGCCGCCGTCACTCAGCTTGCCTGCCAGAGCGCCGTCGGCACCGGGCGCCAGTTCCACGCGCAGGTCACCGAGCCGCACGGGCATGGGCGAGACGATGGCCGCTTGGCGCCACAGCACGGTGCCTTCAGCGGCATCCACCCGGCCGTCATTCCAGTCCAGCGTCTCGATGTGCAGCATCACCGTGCCATCCACCGTGACGGGCATCGGCAGAGGCGGTGCGGCGCTCAGCAGTGCATTGGCAGGCAGCTGGCCGTCCATGCCGGACACGGTGAGGGCGTCGGTCCCGAGGCGCGCCGAACCGGCAAGCGAACCACCTTCGGGACTTAGCCGGAAGTCGAGTCCGGCCTGCCCGAGCAACAACGACCAGGGACTCAGTGACCACTCGCTCGCGCCGAGGGCAATTCCGTTCACGCTGGCGCTGACCACGCGTCCCGACCAGACGCTGCCGTCAATGCCGCTGGCAGCGACACGGATCCCGCGCGCTTCAAGCAGCGACGCGGCCCGCGGCAACACCTGGGTGGCCGGCAGCGTCGCCACCAAAGCGACCGCAAAGGCCGCCACCCCGCCTGTGATCCAGCCGAATGGGATTTTCATGCCCCTGCCTCCAGGGTGATGCGGGCGTCCACCTTGCCCGCCTCGTTGCCCCGTTCGACCACCAGGCCGGTGACACGCAGCCCCTGGGTGGCGATGAGCTGGTCGAGCCAGCGCAGGCTCTGGTCAAAGGGGGCCTGCTTGAGCCACACGCGTACGGCGGTCTCGCCGTCCGGTTGTACCCGCTCCAGCGCCTGCCCAAGTCCCTGGGCGCGGGCGGTGCGATCGACCACCGCCATCAGGGACTGGCCAGTGTTGCGCTGCGGCGCGCGGCTGCCGCGCAAGGCCTGCACCTCACGGGCGGATTGCTCCATCCAGCCGAGCAGGACCCGCTGTTCCGCCACATCCCGCTGCAAGCGTGCGCGACCTTCCACCAGCGGCTCCCAAGCCAGGACGTACGCGGCCATGATCACCACCGCCGCGGCCCCCAGCAGCAGGATGCGCCGCTCGCGCGGCTGCAGCTGCTGCCAGTACAGTTTGAGGCGCTCGTTCATTTTGCCTCCCGGATCTGCAGGCGCGCTTCGACCTTGCCGGCGCGCGCGCTTGCAGTCTGTATGTCCACGCCCAGCCCCTTGGCGACCAATGCCTGCTTGAGCTTGTCGAGGGTCTGCAGATCGGCCAGGTTCAGGTCCAGGTCGAGCAGGCCGTCCTTGTAACGCAGGGCGGAAATCTCGGTGCGGCCGCCCGCGTGCACCACGGGTGCCGCCCCGGCGAGCAGGGTGACGAAACCGTCGGAGCCGCCCTTCAGGGCCGCGAGCCGGGTTTCCATCTGCCTGCGTGGGTCCACCACGTTGCGAGCGTCCGGGAAGGTCTGGCGGTAAACCTCCTCGATGCGCTGCGACAAATAGGCCGCTTCACTGCTCAGGCGCAGATAGTCGTAAGTGGCCACACCGCCCTGAATGAGCACGAAAAGGCCGAACAGGGCCGCCGCATTGCGCCACGGCCGCCAAAGCTTGCCCAATTGCTCGCGACGGCCAAACTCGCCTTGCAGCAAATCGAGGGGCAGCGGACCGCCCAGTTGCCGCGCCAGCAACCCAAGTTCACCGTGCACGCAGGTTTCGACACTGACAGGGACATCCCAGGCCTCGGCCGTTGCGGCCACCAGCGTGGCGCCACCGTCCTCGCGCCCGTCAAACACCCGCAGCCGTTCGGGTCGGGCGTCGCCAGCCTGCGCCAGGGCGATGTCGAGCAGCAGCCCGAGTTCTTCGAGCGCCATGGCATGGCCGCGCGTCTGGCCGGTGCGCAGCAATACGCCCTCCCGGCCAAGCAGCAAGCTCCACTCGCCATCACTGAACGGTACCGCGAGCACGTCGGGAACCAGAGCCGACGGCAGCAATCCCCCCTCCGTAAGGCGGGCGAGCCATTCGCGCAGCCGCTCGCGCGCCACCACCGCCACCGGCAGGCCCACTTCGCTACGCCGCGCACCCAGGGCGAAATGCAGGTTCTCCACATCGTCACTGAGCTGCTCCTCGACGGCGTAGGGCACCGCCTGACGCAGCTTGTGGCGGTTGTTCACGGCCAGCGTCGTGTGGGTCAGCAGCACATGGGTGGCCGGCGCGAGCACCACGGTGCGCAGACCGGCAGCGGCACGGGCGGCCTCCGCCAGATCGCCGCGTTGTTCACGAAGGAAGCGGCCGTCGCTGTTCTGGACCAACCAGGCGGCGCCGTGCTCCTCCAATCGGACGTAAATGGTTGCCATGTTTCAAAGCGTCCCCTGGGCACGCATCAGCACGCGGCTGCCCGCCGAACTGCGTTGCACCAGGCTTTGGTTGGTGAAGACGGACCTGCCGAATTGGACATGCGACGTTAACATAAAGTACTCGCTGCTCACGGTAAGTCCCTGCTCGGAAACCGCGCGCCCGGCCAAGGCCGGCTGCTGCAGGAATTCCTGCACCGACTCGAACCCTTCCAAACCACGTTCTGCAAGGAGCTGCTCGGCCTCGGGGCGGGCAAGGTCCGCTGCCAGCGCCATCACCAACTCCGGTTTGTCGGGGGCGATGGTGTTGACGTTGAGCGCCGCCTCCCGTGGCAGCGCCGCCACATAGGGCGCAAGTCGCGCCATCACTTCCGGTGTGACGCCAAGCAGCAGGGCGAGTTCGCTTGGACTGGCGAATAACCGGTTGCCGGCCCGATAGGGCTGTTCCAGCCCCAGGTACTCCACGTCCTCCGCGCCGCCCATGCGTGTCTCGTCATCCGCATCCACCCAATCCGCCAGGCGATCGGCCAATTCCGGATCCAGTTCCAGGTACAACAGCAGACGCCGGAAGCGCTCCAGGGCGATCGGGTCGATGCTGCCGTCGCCGGCGAGCAGCGCGTTGAGATTGAACCGTCCCTGCATATCCTCGGCCCGGCCCGCCAGCTGCCCGCCATCCACCGGGATGGGTGGCAGCTCGGTGGCCCAGGCCTCATCGAGGCTGTCCACCTGATTGTCCTCGGCATCCAACCGCAGCATCTGCCCGGCCCAGTCCTCGATGCCGATCACGTACAACATGGCCTGGTCGTATTCGAGCACGTTGGCGCTGCGGCGAATGTCCATGAACTGGCGCGAGGTCATCGCCACCGCCGCCGTGGTCGCCAGGGCTACGATGAGCAGCGCGGTGATGAGCGCGACACCGCATTGGGCGCGTGGTTTCCTGTTTGTCGTCATCGTCCGGTGCCTATCGCTCGTCAAGCGTTAGAGGTGACGCTCCCACCTGTTCGAAACCATATCGGGTTACGCCCTGCGGGGCTAACCCGACCTACAAGTACGCCTTTGACCTCACCCAGGCACACGGAACAGGCGCATCAGCTCGCCCATGTCTTCGAGCTCAAGGCGCACCTGTACCGCCAGCAGGCGCGGCGCCGGGGCCGGTGCGGGCCCGCTGGCGATGGTCTCGGGCGGCCAGTCGTCGGTCCACTCGCGGTTCTCGTGCAGAAAACGCACCTGGAAGGTGCGCACACCGGTGAGGACGCGCAAGGGATAGGCCGCGCTGTCCTGGGCGCGGTCCAGTACCCGCCAGCCGTGGCGGATCAGCACATCGTCCTCCAGGGCGTACCCCACCCGCTGCAGGGTGCTGCGCGCGTGCTTGGCCGGATTACGCCAGCCGGCCCGGGTCAGTTCCAACGTGAGCGGTGAAAGCGTGCCGCCACGGATGGCCGGGAGAGGGTCGCCGTATTCGCTGCGCACCTCGCGTTGCGTCAGTTGGGTGATATCCCGCGCCAACAGGGTCATGGCGGACTGAATTTCCGCAAGGCGCGCGGCCTGGCGCTCGGTCTCGGCACGCGCCTGCAGAATCGCGTTGAGACCGCCATAGGCCAGTGCCGACAAGATGGCGAACACCGCCAGGGCAACCAGCAGTTCCAGCAAGGTGAAGCCGCGCTCGGTGCGTCGATTCATGGTCGGGGCAGGAAAGCGGTGACCGTATCCAAGGGCGCGTCGCGTTCGTCTTCGGCACGGACTTCCACGTCCACGCGGCGCACGTTCTCGTCGAAGGTCTCGGAGACCCGGGCGGTCCACTGCCATTCGCGACCTGCCATCTCGGCTTTCCCGCGGCGGGTGCCCACACCGGCCCAACCCGTGTCGAGCTGAATTTCCGTCACCTGATTCATGGCCACAAAATGGGCGATGGTCTTGTCACGCAGGTATACGGCATTGGCGGTGTTGCTCGCGCCGGTCTTCAGCAACGCCCCCAGCGCGATGGCCAGGATGGCAAGCGCCACCAGCACTTCCAACAACGTGAAGCCGCGTTGCCGTTTCATGGGGCGTCCGCCGCGATTTGCACGTCACCGAGGGTCGGCGCCGTCACCCGGTAGCGGGCACCGTCCTGTATCCCGAGGTCCACCTCGAACGCAGTGCGCTCGCCGTCGGACAGCAGGAACACGTGAGGTTCGGGCGGTTCCTTCGGCCTGCGTATGTCCACCGGCAGGCCGTCCACGGCCAGTTGCAGGGACATGCCCGCCGGGAGTTTCCGCCCGCGGAACACGTCCCCCAGAGCCGCCCAGGTATTGTCGTCGCCCAGGCTCATGAACTGGTAACCGTCAGGCGCGAACAACACACCCATTTCACGCGCCTTGAGCACTGCCTCGTCACCGGCCAGATCGATCAGCGCCGCCAGGCGACGCGCTTCCAGCTCGGCCTCGCGCTGGCCGTTGCCGCCCACCGACAGCGCGGCGAAGCTGATGATGATGCCGATCAGGACCAGCACCACCAGCAGTTCGATGAGGGTGAAGCCGGCGTGCCGGGCGGCCGGGGCACCCATAGGCTCAGTCCAGGTTCCAGGTGCCGATATCCGCGGCAATGCCTTCACCGCCCGGGCGGCCGTCGGCGCCCAGCGAGAAGATGTCGATCTCGCCGTGGCTACCCGGGTTGAGGAACTGGTAGTCATAGCCCCAGGGATCCTTGGGCAGGCGGTCCAGGTAGCCGCCGGTCTTCCAGTTGCGCGGCTCGGGGCTGCCGGCGGGACGCTCCACCAGCGCGGCGAGCCCCTGATCGGTGCTCGGGTAGAAGTAATTGTCGAGCCGGTACAGGTTCAGGGCGCTTTCCAGGGCACGGATGTCCTGCTTGGCCTTGGTGATGCGCGCCGTGTCCGGGCGGTCCATCACCTTGGGCACCACGATGGCGGCCAGGATACCGAGGATGACCACCACCACCATGATCTCGATGAGGGTGAAGCCGCGGCTGGCGCGGCGGGTTTTCAGGTTTCTCATTGCGCTTTCCGTGTTACCGAACATACAAGACAACTCCCAATTATGGCCGTGTCCCGCCCCGGGAATCCGGTCGCAGATCACTTCACGAGCTGATTCAGGTCGAAAATGGGCATCAGAATGGCGAGCACGATGACCAGCACCATGGCGCCCATGGTGAGGATCAGCAGCGGCTCGAACAAACCCATGATGGCGGCGATGGTGGTTTCCAGTTCGCGCTCCTGGTTTTCGGCGGCGCGCTCCAGCATTTCCTCCAGCTTGCCGCTGGATTCGCCCGAGGCGATGAGATGCAGGGTCATGGGCGGGAAGTAACCGCCCCGCTCCAGGGCCGCGAACAGGCTGCTGCCCTCACGCACCCGCGCGGCGGCATCTTCCACCGAGGCGCGCATAGGCAGACTGGAGAGCACCTGGGCGGCGATGCGCAGCGCCTCCAGCACCGGTACGCCACTGGCCGCCAGGATGCTCAGGGTGCGCGCGAAACGCGCCGTGTTCACACCCCGCTTGAGACGTCCGACAAGCGGCAGGCGGTGGGTCAAGGCATCGAAACGCCAGCGCTGCGCGGGAATGCGCAGGGTGCGCCGTACGCCCACCCCGGCGAGCACGATGCCCAACAACAGCCACAGACCGTAGTCGCGCAGGAAATCGCTCACGGCGATGAGTGCGCGCGTAATGAAGGGCAGTTGCTGGCCGATCCCTTCGAACACCCGCACCACCTCGGGTACGACATAGGTAAGCAGGCCCACGGTGACGAGCAGGGCCATGAGGGTGAGCAGGGCCGGGTAAAACAGGGCGAGTTGGATCTTCTGGCGCAACTGCTGGCGGCTTTCCGTGTAGTCGGCCAGGCGTTCGAGCACTGCGTCCAGGTGGCCGGACTGTTCGCCCGCCGCCACCGTGGCGCGGTAGAGCTCGGGAAAAGCGCGCGGAAACTCGCCCAGCCCCACCGCCAGGGGATGGCCCTCGGTGACACGCGAGCGCACCGCCAGGATCATGCTCTTGATCCGGGCCTTCTCGGTCTGGCGCGCCACGGTGCGCAGCGATTCCTCCAACGGCAGGCCGGAGCGCACCAGGGTGGCCAGCTGGCGGGTCACCAGGGCGAGATCGGTGGCGCTGATCCCGCGTCGCGAAGACAGGCTGCCGCCGCTCTTGCTCTCGCGCTCCACCACCGGCGCGACCGCGAGCGGCACCAGCCCTTGTTCACGCAACTGCTGGCGTACCTGGCGGGCGGTGTCGCCCTCCATAACGCCCTTGCTTTCGCGGCCCCGTGTGTCCAGGGCGCTGTATTCGAAGGCGCCCATGGTCAGTCGTGACGCGTGATTCGTGGTACGTGACAGGTGAGAGGTGATGCGTGATACGCGTCACCTCTCACGTTCGATTCAGCTTTCATGGGTAACCCGCAACACCTCGGCGAGGGCGGTGTGCCCCGCCAGTACCCGGCGCATGCCGTCCTTGCGGATGCTCGGCGCCAGGGGGCGGATGTAGGCCTCCAGGGCACCCTCGCCCGCGCCGTCGTGAATCATGCTGCGCACCGTGTCGTCTACGGGGAACAGCTCGTAAATGCCGGTGCGGCCGCGGTAGCCCAGGTTCTTGCAGTGCGGGCAGCCTACCGGCGCGTAAAGGGTCGGTGCGCTGTCGGGCGGTACACCCAGCAGTTCGCAATCGCTGGGCGAGGCCGTGTAGGGGCGCTTGCAGTGGTCGCAAAGAATGCGCACCAGACGCTGCGACAGCACACCCAGCAGACTGGAGGACAGCAGGAACGGTTCCACCCCCATGTCGCGCAGGCGGGTGATGGCGCCGATGGCGGTATTCGTATGCAGGGTGGAGAGCACCAGGTGACCGGTGAGACTGGACTGCACGGCGATTTCCACGGTTTCCAGGTCGCGGATCTCGCCCACCATCACCACGTCCGGGTCCTGGCGCAGGATGGCGCGCAGGCCGCGGGCGAAACTCATGTCCACCTTGCTGTTCACCTGGGTCTGGCCGACGCCGTCGAGGAAATACTCGATCGGGTCCTCCACGGTCATGATGTTGCGGCTGCGGTCGTTGAGGCGCGAAAGCACCGCATAGAGGGTGGTGGTCTTACCCGAACCGGTGGGACCGGTCACCAGAATAATGCCGTGGGGCTGGCTGATGAGATGCTCCATGCGCTGCAGGGTCAGCGGGTCCATGCCCAAGTGCACCAAATCCAGCCGTCCCGCCTGCTTGTCGAGCAGTCGAAGCACCACGCGCTCGCCATGGCCCGAAGGCAAGGTGGACACGCGCACGTCCACCGCCCGCCCCGCCACGCGCAGGGAAATGCGGCCGTCCTGGGGCAGGCGTTTTTCGGCGATATCCAGCCGCGCCATGACCTTGATGCGCGAGGCCAGCAACGGCGCCAGACCTTTCTGCGGCTGCAACACCTCGCGCAGCACGCCGTCCACGCGGAAGCGCACTACCAGGCGGTCTTCGAAGGGTTCGATGTGGATGTCCGACGCGCCCTCTTTCACGGCTTCGGTGAGCAGGGCGTTGATGAGCCGGATGATGGGGGCGTCATCCTCGCTTTCGAGCAGGTCCTCGGGCTCGGCGATGGACTGGGCGATGTGGGCCAGGTCCAGATCGTCACCCAGGTCGCCCATCATCTGCATGGCGTCGCTGGAGGTGTTTTCGTAGGCCTGGCGCAGCAAGGCCTCGAAACGCTCGGCCGGGACCTGCTCCAGGGGCAGCGCACGGCCCAGGTGACGGCGCACTTCACTAAGGGCATCGAGGCTGACACCGGGCCGGTAAAACACCCGCGGTCCCTGCTCCGTCTCCGCGATGAACACCCCGTGGCGCTTGGCAAACGGGAAGCTGAGGCGCGGCACGCTGCCAGGTTGCTGCTGCGGCGGCGACTCCACTTCCGGCGTCACAGGGACGGCATCGAAGGCTTCGGAGAGATTGCTCATCGTGGGTCGTAGGTCTCCTCCACCGGCCCTCCGGCGCCAAAATCGGGCGCCTCGAAGGGCGGCGGCAACACCAGCATGTCATTCAGTTCGGGCAACAGCGGCGAGACGTCATCACGCATCAGGGCGACACCGCCTTCACGCACCTCCTGCTGGCGCGCGCGGATGTAGTTGTACTTCTCGCCGGATACCGCAGCGTTCTGCGCCTCATCACGCAGGATCACGGGCCGCAGGAAGACCATCAGATTACGCTTCACCTTGGTGGTGCGCTTGTGACTGAACAGCCAGCCGAGCACCGGGATGTCGCCCAGGATGGGTACGCGCTGATCGCTTTCCTGCAGGTCGTCGTCGATGAGACCACCCAATACCACGACCTGCCCGTTGTCCACCATCACGGAGGTCTTTAAGGATCGCTTGTTTGTGATGATGTCCGCAGCTCCGCTGGCCCCGGCGCTGATGCTGGACACTTCCTGGTTCACTTCCAGCTTGATGGCGCTGCCTTCGTTGATCTGGGGGCGCACGCGCAGCGTCAGGCCCACGTCCTGGCGCTGGATGGTCTGGAACGGATTGGTGGGCGTGGTGCCGGTACCGGTGCTGGCATAGGAACCTGTGATGAAAGGCACGTTCTGGCCCACCACGATTTCCGCCTCCTCGTTGTCCATGGTGACTACCGAGGGGGTGGAGAGAATGTTGGTGTCGCCGTCGCCGGCCAGGGCGCGTACGAAGGCGCCGAAACCGGTCATCTGGCCGTTCTCCTCCACCTCGCCCGCGCCGAGCAGGGCACCGTCGGGCAACGACGGCAGCGTGCCCGCGGCGGCGCTCAGGGCCAGATTGCCGATACTCACCCCGGAACCGCTGAAATTGATGATGCCCACGGGCGCATTGGTCTTCGGGTTGAAGTAGGCCCACTGCACACCCAGTTCCTTGGACTTGGTGGAGGAGATCTCGGCGATGACGCCCTCCACCAGCACCTGGGCACGGCGCACGTCCAGGCGCCGGATCACCGCCTTGAGGGAGCGCATCACGTCGGGCGCCGCGCTGATCACCAGGGCGTTGGTAGCCTCATCGGCCTGGATGACGGGACCGTTGCCGGCGGCGCCGGCGGGCGCCGCCCCTTTGGCGTCCTTGGGCACCAGGGTGCCGCTGACGCCGGTCAGCACCGCCGCCAGCTCCTCGGCATTGGCATAGCGCAGGTAGACGACCTCGGTGTTGCCGCCCGTGTCCAGCGGCGTGTCCAGCTGCGCGATGATGCTGCGCAAGCGCAGGCGCTGGGTGGGCCCGCCGCTGATGAGAATGCTGTTGGTGCGCTCATCCGCCACAATGGTGGGCTGACCCACCGGCGGTTGGTCCTTCTCCACGGCCTTTTGCAGGGACTGGAGAATACGCACCACCTCGGGGGCCGCCGCGTGGGCGAGGGTGATGACCTCGATCTCCGCATCGCCGGTGATATCGATGCGTTCGATGATCTTGACGATACGGTCCACCACCGCCGCTTCGCCGGAGGCGATGAGTACATTGCTGGGCGGATAAGCGGCCAGGTGGGCCTGTTGGGAAAGCAGCGGCCGCAGAATGGGGACCAGCTGCGGCACCGCCACGTTGTCCACCTGGATCACACGGGTCACGTACTGGTCGCCGGTCCCGGGCGCCTTGGCGCTCACCGTAGGGATGGCGTCCTGCTTGGCGTTCACGATGGGCACGATCTTGGAGGCCGCCTCGCCGGGCACTACGGCGAAGCCGTGCACGTTCAGCACCGACAGGAACACCTGATAGACCTCTTCGGCGGTGAGGGGCCGTGAGGACACCACCGTGACCCGCCCCTTCACGCGCGGGTCGACGATGAAATTCCGCCCGGTCAGCTCGGAGACCGTGGTGATCACCGCTGCCAGGTCGGCGTCCTTCAGGTTGAGGGTGATGCGATCGTCCTGCTGCAACCGCTTGGCGGCAGGCGCCTGCGCCTCGGCGCCGGGCGGGCGCTGCTGGGCTCCGGCAGGCGACCACAGCACCAGGGCGGCGAGAAACAAACCGGAGGTGACATGCCGGGGCACACGACGGCGCCACCGTTCGAAGAGGTCGGGATGCTGCAACGTCCTTTTCCTTGCTTGTTCTTGTTTCTACTGGCCCAGCGAGACGACCACCGTCTCCTGCCGACCGCCACGATCCAGGGTGAGGGTCAGTTCAGGCGCATTTGTCAGCTGCGTCAGCACCATGCCTACGGTGGCCGGGTCGTCGAGAGCGATGCCGTTCACGCTGGTCACCACATCGCCGGGGCGCAGGCCGAGTTGCCGGAAAAGCTGTCTTTCCCTGTTGGGGGATAACCTATAGCCCTTAAGCTTACCCCCTTCCATGACGGGCTGCACCCGCGCGAAGCTGAAGGCCTGGGAAGGATCGTCCAGAATGCGCTGGCGCACGTCCTGCAGCTGTGCGCTGACGTCGGACGACGGGGAGGCGAGGTCCGGCCCGGAACGTTCGAAAGAGGACATGTTGCTGCCGGCGTCCGCCTCCTTGGGCAGATAGAGGGCCTCGAAACGCCCCGCCCGCTGCAGTATCACCCGGTCGGCCAGCACCTGATCGAGGGTCGCGCCCCCCGGCAGGTGGTCACCTACCCGATAGCTGAGTTCATCACCGCCGGCGGCACTGACGATGGCCCGCGCATAGGGTGAACCCGTGGCGAGCACGCCGCGCAGAATCAGGTTGAGGCGGGTCTCGGGGGCATCCACCGGTCCCCCGGTCGCCACCGTGCTCTCGGGCTTGCCGAACAGGGAAAGATCGGCCACCGGCGCCAGCTTGGGAGCGGCATTGCGCACCTGGCGCACGGCCGTCGGCGTCGGGCTCCGGCCCACCTCCGTGGTACCGCCCGGCACCACCCGCCAGGTGAGCTCGGCCAGGCTCCAGGCCACGGCCAGCAGCATGAGCACCGTGACGCCACGCGCCCAACGCTCTATCGGTATCTGCTGCCACCACGCCGCACCCACGTCCT
>JAWLCT010000039.1:2307-31986 GCA_041687015.1 Gammaproteobacteria bacterium | reverse complement strand
TATCGCCCGCGGAGCACCCCTTCGGGGCATAAACGGGCTCCTACAACGGAAGTTCCCACCTGTTGTAGGAGCCCAGTCCTCTGGGCGATTTGCCTTTGTGCCACACCCACCGGCGTATCGCCCGCGGAGCGGGCTCCTACAGGAGAAACGGCGCATCGTTCGTTGTTTCGTTGTAGGCGCCCAGTCCTCTGGGCGATTTGCCTTTGTGCCACACCCACCGGCGTTATCGCCCGCGGAGCACCCCTCCGGGGCATAAACGGGCTCCTGCAACCGAATTGCTTGCCGCGCGTTGTTGCCGCGTTCTTGAGCCGCTGCTTCATCGCGACACGGCTGGCCTCGGCGTATAAGCTAAGGAAAGCAGAAATAACAACAAAGGAGGATCCCATGCGCCTACGTGCCCTTGCCACCCTGCCGTTCCTGCTCGCCTTCGGCGCTCCGGTCATGTCGGCCGAGCAGCCGCTGGCCGTTTCCATCCAACGCCTGTCCATGGAAACCGCCCTCGCTGCGGCGCAGGCCGCCATTGCGCAGTGTCGCAAGGAAGGCGTGCAGATCGCGGTGACCGTGATGGACCGCGGCGGTCATCCGCAGGTGGTGCTGCGCGATGTGCTCGCCCCCGATCTCACCCTCACCATCAGCCGCCAGAAGGCCTACACCGCGCTTTCCTTCAACAGCGCCACCTCGGCCATGGAAAACCGCTTCACCCAGCCCTTTTCCGTGGGCAAGGTGGAAGGCCTGGTCTTCAGCGCAGGCGGCTTGCCCATCAGCGCCGGTGGTACGCTTTACGGCGGCATCGGCGTGAGCGGTGCGCCATCGGGCGAGACCGACGAGCGCTGTGCGCGTGCCGGCGTGGAGGCCATCGCGTCCGATCTGGAAATGAGCGGGATGTAAGGAGGAAGCCATGTATCTCAAGCATCAACCCACGGGCGATCTGGTGGAAGTGCTCGACATCGCCTCGCTTATCGACCCGTACCGCAGCAAGCTGGCGGGCCGCTTCCACGCCGGCGAAGAGCTGCAGGACCCGGCCAATTTCGCCAAGTCCGACCTCATCTTCCCCTCCGGCGAGCCCCTTCCGCGCTGTTGGGTGGACCCGACGTACCGCGATTGACGTTTGCGGGTGCGCCGTTGGTTTTGTCGGGTGCGCTGCCCGCAACCCGGCATGGATGGTCATCCGCCCCCGCGTGGATCGCGACCTGAGCTCGCTCCTACGGGGCTTTGGCCGTGGTGTTCAGGGATTGGACTCGTAGGAGCGGCCTAAGGCCGCGATGGCTTACGCGCGTCCGGCGACACCTCAAAACAGCCCGAGTTGTCCATCCAACGACGGCGGGGTGAACAGTGCCGTTTCCAGCGGCGGGGCGCCGGGGAAGCCGAGGCGCCCGTAGGCGATTTTGAAGCGCTTGCGCATGAGCTCGGCATAGACGCCGGTGCCGCGCATGCGCCGGCCGAAGTGACTGTCGTATTCCCTGCCGCCATGCAACTCACGCAGGCGTGACAGCACGTGAGAGGCACTTTCGGGATAGTGCTCGTGCAGCCAGGCCTCGAACAGGTCCTTCAGCTCCAGGGGCAGGCGCAGCATCTGATAGCCCGCATCCACCGCGCCGGCGGCGCGGCCCCTTTCCAGCAATTTCTCCAGCTCCGCGTCGGTAAGCACCGGAATCACCGGTGCGGCCAAAAGGGTCACCGGAACTCCGGATGCACTCAACCGCGCAATGGTTTCGAACCGCCGCTCCGGTCGGCTGGCGCGCGGTTCCAGCTTTCGCGCCAGATCGTCATTGAGCGTGGTGATCGAGATGGCCACATCCACCAGGCCCAGCGCCGCCATGGGTACGAGCAGATCCAGGTCGCGCTCGATGAGCGATGACTTGGTGATCATCCACACCGGGTGACGGGTCTCCGCCAGCACTTCCAGCACCGCGCGGGTAATTCGTCGATGGCGTTCTATGGGTTGATAGGCGTCGGTGTTCACGCCGAGGCCGATGGGTGCCGGCCGGTAGTTCTTCGCCGCCAGTTCCTTGCGCAACAAACGCGCCGCGTCAGGCTTGCAGAACAACCGCGTCTCGAAATCCAGACCAGGCGACAGGTCGTAGCGGGCGTGGCTCGGGCGCGCATAGCAGTAAATACAGCCGTGTTCGCAGCCGCGATAGGGGTTAAGGGAGCGGTCGATGGGAATATCGGGCGAGTCGTTGTAGGTGATGATGGAGCGCGCCGTGTCGATGCCCACCGTGGTGACCAGCGGCGGCAGGGGCGCATCGAGGCTGCCCCAGCCGTCATCCACGGTGTCACACCGGGTGGCGGCGTAACGATTGGGCGGGTTGCGGGTGGCGCCACGCCCCTTGCGGGGCCGATCGGGCATGGGATTCAGCGGCCTCGCTGACGGCGCAGTTGCGCGGACTGACGCTCGATGAGGTGACGCACCAGGGCGTCCTTGTCCGCCTCGGGTAGTCGGGTGAAATGGGCGCCCACACGGAAACGGCTGTGGGCCGGCATCTGCGGGTCTTCCTCGGCATGGGCCACTTCCGCCAGGGCGTGGATGCGCAGGTGGGACGGGAAGATCACCATCTGCACCTCCAGCCGGGTGCCCTTGGCCAGTGGCTGTTCGCGCCAGAAGCAGAGCCCCCCGGCGCTCAGGTTGACGCGGGTGTCGGGCGCCAGCGGCCGGCCTGCCCGCGTCCCCTCCAGTTGCGATGCGAGCAGGTCGATCTTCCGGTCGAGCAGCGCCAGGTAATGGGCCACGTCCGGATCCACCTTGCGGATGTTCACCAGCAGATTCCCCGCCTGGGACGTCAGGCTGCGCAACTGGCCCACCAGTGAGCTTTCCTCCAGCGCCTCGCAGGTGCCCTCAAGCAGGCGTTGGTACTCATCCTCCGCGAGGACGCGGATCTCGAGGTGCACCTTGTCCTCGATACGGAAACTCTCACGTTGGTCACGCAGGGGTTGATTCATATCGTCAGCGCCTGAACAGCCACAGCAGCAAGGTAAGCAGCAGACTCACCAGGATGGAGGTGGTGATAGGAAAGTAGAACCGGAACCCGTCACGCTGGATGGCGATGTCACCGGGCAGACGGCCCAGCCCCAGCTTGCTCAGCAGGGGCCAGGCCAATCCGATGATGACCAGCGCCAGGCCAAGAATGACGAGGTACCGGCCCATGGTCAGAGCGTGTCCACTCCGCTGGGCGTGCCGATGAGCACCACGTCGGCAGGGCGCATGGCGAACAGGCCGTTGGTGACCACGCCGGTGATGTTGTTCAGGGTCTGCTCCAGCTTCACAGGTTCCATGATGGACAGATTATGCACGTCCAGGATCACATTGCCGTTGTCGGTGACAAAACCTTCGCGGTAGACAGGATCGCCCCCGAGCTTCACCAGTTCGCGCGCCACGTGGCTGCGCGCCATGGGAATGACTTCCAGCGGCAGGGGGAACGTGCCGAGCACGTCGACCACCTTGGTTTCGTCGACGATACACACGAATTGCCTGGCCACTGCCGCCACGATCTTCTCGCGCGTCAGTGCACCGCCGCCGCCTTTGATGAGGTGATGGTAACGATTGGTTTCGTCGGCGCCGTCGACGTACACCTCGATGCTGGTGACGCTGTTGAGGTCGAATACTTCGATGCCGTGTTTGCGCAGGCGCTGGGCGCTGGCTTCCGAGCTGGCCACCGTGCCGGCGATCTTGTGCTTGATTTCCGCGAGGAAGTCGATGAAGTAGTTGGCCGTGGAACCGGTGCCGATGCCGATGATGGTGTCGGGCTTCACATATTCCAGTGCGGCGCGGGCGACGGCCTGTTTCATCTCGTCCTGGGTCATTTTTTTCTCCGGTTTTTTATGGCATGTGGATCCCGCAAGTATAAGGCACCCCCGCCGCTGCCCCATAGGCCGCCGGGGTGTTATCGTATGCCCATGACAGACCGCTATATCAAAGACATCCTGCGTGCCCGCGTCTATGACGTGGCCCGGGAAACCCCTCTCGACGACGCCCCCTCCCTCTCACGCCGCCTCTGCAACCGGGTGTTGCTCAAGCGCGAAGACCTGCAGTCGGTGTTTTCTTTCAAGCTGCGCGGGGCCTACAACAAGATTGCCAATCTGCCCGACGAGCTGCGCCAGCGCGGCGTCATCGCATCCTCGGCCGGCAATCACGCCCAGGGCGTGGCGCTGTCCGCGCGCACCCTCGGTATCGAGGCGCTCATCGTCATGCCCAAAACCACGCCCGACATCAAGGTGCAGTCCGTGCGCCGATTGGGCGCGCGCATCGAATTGCACGGCAATGCCTACGACGAAGCCTACGCCCACGCCATGAGCCGTGCCGCCGAGAACGGCATGACCTTCGTCCACCCTTACGATGACCCGGAAGTCATTGCCGGCCAGGGCACCATCGCCCGCGAAATCCTGCACCAGCACAAGGGGCCGTTGGAGGCGGTGTTCGTGCCGGTGGGCGGCGGCGGGCTCATCGCCGGCATCGCTGCCTATGTGAAGTACCTGCGTCCCGAGGTGAAGGTGATCGGTGTGGAGCCCGATGACGCCGGCAGCATGTACGCCGCCCTGCAGGCCGGCGAACGGGTGGTGCTGGATCAGGTGGGCATTTTCGCCGACGGTGTGGCGGTACGGCAGGTGGGTGAGGAGCCGTTTCGCATCGCCCGGCAGTGTGTGGACGAGGTGATCCTGGTCAGCACCGACGAGATCTGCGCCGCCATCAAGGATATCTTCGAGGACACACGTTCCATCGCCGAACCGGCAGGCGCCCTGGCCGTGGCGGGCCTGAAAAAATACGTGGAACGCGAAGACGTGCGCGGCAAGTGTTTCGTGGCCGTCGACAGCGGCGCGAACACCAATTTCGATCGCCTGCGTCACGTGGCCGAACGGGCGGAGCTGGGTGAACACCGCGAAGCGCTGCTGGCCGTCACCATCCCCGAACGTCCGGGCAGTTTCCGCCGTTTCTGCGAACTCCTCGGCCAGCGGGCCATCACCGAATTCAACTACCGCTACGCGGACCACGACGATGCCCATGTCTTTGCGGGCGTGCAGGTCCCCGGCGGTGACGGGGAAAAGAACGAACTCGTCACGCTCCTGACGGAAAACGGTTATCCGGTGGTCGACATGAGCGACAACGAGATGGCCAAGCTGCACGTACGCTACATGGTGGGTGGGCGTGCCGGCGTGGCCAATGAGCGGTTGCTGCGCTTCGAGTTTCCCGAGCGGCCCGGAGCGCTACTGCGCTTTCTCAATCGCATGGGCAGGCAGTGGAACATCAGCCTGTTCCACTACCGCAACCACGGCGCCGACTACGGCCGCGTGCTCGCCGGTATCCAGGTCCCGCCTGAGGACGAGGCGGCCTTCCAGGAATACCTCACGCAACTCGGCTACGAGTGCGCCGACGAAACCGCCAACCCCGCCTACGGCTTGTTCCTGCAATGAAGCAAAAGCACTAACCACGGAGGGCCACGGAGAATCCCGTCGGTCACGTTGCGAAGCTACGTGACATCTTCATGCCGCGCTGTCACGTAGGCGCTGCGCGCCAAGTGACTACGACGACACGGAAAACAAGCCTTGTTCTTCTCCGTGGTCCTCCGCGGCCTCCGTGGTTTGTCCCCCCGCCTTTCACTCCATTTTCAGGATGCGCTCCCATTGTTCGGCGGTCACCGGCATCACCGATAGGCGGTTGCCGCGGCGCACCAGGGGCATGTCGGCGAGGGTGGGGTTGGCTCTGAGCTCGTCGAGGGTGATGATGTGCGCGAATTTGCGCACGAAACGCACGTCCACCATGAACCAGCGCGGGTTGTCCGGCATGCTCTTGGGGTCGAAGTACTTGGATTCCGGATCCCAGGCGGTGAAATCGGGATACGCCTCACGCGCCACTTCCGCGATGCCGACGATGCCGGGCGGCTGGGCGTTGGAATGGTAAAAAAATATCTTATCCCCGACCTTCATCTCGCGCATGAAATTGCGCGCCTGATAGTTGCGCACGCCGTCCCAGTGTTCGCTCTGCTTCGGTCGCGCAGCAAGATCGTCGATACCGAACACATCGGGTTCGGATTTCATCAGCCAATATCGCATGGGTTTCCCGTGTGAAGCGTTTCACAAGTCGGCCAGCATTCTAGCGCCAGTGGGCATTTCATGCGGAAAATCATTGTTTGTTCGATGGCCATACGTTATATGTGGGCTCCGGCGCCGCGCCGAGAATCAAATAACAGCAGTCCACTGCACGCGGCGGGGAGGAAACGAAGTGAGAAAACGCAAGCCAGATATGCTGATGCTGCTGGCCATGCTGATCGGCCTGGGCGTACTCGCCACGGGCATCGTGCAGGGCGCGATGCGTGATGCGGGTCCGCAGACAACGCTCAGCGCACAGAAGTAATCAGTTCGCGACCAGATGAGAAAACCCGCCTCGGCACACCGCCGGGAGCGGGTTTTTTTGTGTGCACTATGCAGAGGCTCCCTCGACGAGCGTCGCATCCGCAGGCAGAATTCCTAACCGCGAAAACACGGGAAGGACGCTCGCCAAGACGCAGAGAACGCCAAGGGGCTCGGCGCTGAAAAAAAGGCAGACTGACAGTCTCCCGGTCTTCTTGGCGCTCTTGGCGTCCTTGCGGGAGGCCTGATCGTCAGCAACCAGGTTCCCGCGGAGCGCTCTGGAACAAACGCAATCCTTCATCCGTGACCACGCCGTCGAGTGGAACATCCCAGGGTTCATGGGGGAGCGCGGCGTGCTCTTGAAACGCATAGGCCACACCCAGTAACCGTGGTTTGCGCCAGGCGGCGCGGCGAACCAGGTAGGCGAGGGTGCGATCGTAATACCCACCGCCCATGCCGAGGCGATTGCCCTTGGCATCGAAAGCGACCAATGGGGTGAGCACCAGATCCAGCGCCCACACCGGACGCATTTCGCGCCAGCCGGCGACGGGTTCGGGGATACGGAAGATGTTACGGGCCAGCGGCGTGTCAGGCGTGTATGGCGCAAACCACAGACGGTTGTGAAAAGCGGGGGAGAGCACCGGCAGATAGCAGCGCTTGCCCATGGCCAGCGCGCGACGGTACAGCGGGCTCAGATCCACTTCGCCGTCGTTGGGGAGATACAAGGCTACGTGACGGCTGCGCACGAACCAGGGATGACAGGCCAGCCGCGTGGCGAGCGATTCGTTGCGTGCGCGGCGCTCGTGCAGGTCGAGGGCGCGCCGGTGCGTGCGCATGGCGCGTCGGATCTGCTCGCGCGATTCCACCGTTCGTGTTCTTTTCCTGAAAGGGAGGAGAGGGCATCCTCCGCCTGTGCCGTCGGCGTTTTTGCTCTTGAACCTGAGGTTCAAGTGGGTACCGTAGCCAGGCCATTAGGCTTTCCGCACGCGGCGGACATGCACACAGTCCTGACGCCCAGGCCCCGGGGTGCCGTTTTAAGGCTCAAGAGTACACCCACGCCTAACGTGCACCGCAGAGGATGCCCTTGTTCGCAATTATACCTTCAAAGAGTGTTCGTCTTGCGCAAGCACTGCATCGATTTTTTCCTGCATCGCCTTGAGGCGCGCATGCACGGCATCTTGCGCGACCCCGTCGCCGCTGCGTGCGCCGCCCGCGAGCAGCTCATGGGCGAGGTTGAGCGCAGCCATCACGGCAATGCGTTCCGTGCCGATTACCTTGCCCTTGTCGCGGATCTCCCGCATTTTGCGATCGAGCAGCTTGGACGAGGCCATCAAATCATCCAGTTCGTGGGGGCGGCAGCCGACCACGTACTCCTTCCCCATGATCTGTACGGTGACCTGTTTCACCTCGGCTTGCGGATCGGTGCTCACGACGGCTGCTCCATACCCTTGAGACGGGCAATCATCGCTTCCACCCGTGTCCGGGCGAGCTCGGTGCGCTCGATCAGCGTCGCCCGTTCCGCCGTCAACTCGGCATTGCCGGCGCGCAGCAGGCGATTCTCGTCCTTGAGACGCTCGACGGTGCGGATAAGTTCGTCCACACGACGCTCGAGAATTCTGAGATCCAGTTCATCCATCGCAAACAGGCTCGGGGCTCAGTGCCTTGTTTCACTCTTGGCCGGGTTTGAATGTTCCTCCGGGAGTGGAACCTTACACTAAAAAAACCGGTATTTCGGGAAGGGGATGCCACTATAGAGCCGGCCCCCGGCGCCGGTCAACGGCACTGACGGCACGCCCCCGCGAATGCTAGCATTAGCTTGTTTTCAAGCATTTATCCATCACTCTCCAGGTATCTTCATGCACACTCCCGAACAGGTTCAACGCATTGCCACGGCGCTCGACCAACTCGACTCGGCGTTTTCGCCCGCCGAATGTCACGGCACCCTGGTGGGCCTGCTGAGTGCCAGCGGCACCGCGGACCCGTCAGCGTGGCTTGCCCACATTGCGCCGGCGGCGACTACGGGCGACCTGATCGCCAAGGAGGCGCAACAGGTGCTCATGGAGCTGTACGGCGAGACCGTGCATCAAATGAACGATCCGGGCCTGGGTTTCGAACCGTTGCTGTTGCCCGATGACGAACCCCTGGGCGAGCGGGTGGAGGCCCTGGGTGAGTGGTGCCAAGGCTACCTGATGGGTCTCAGCGAGGGTGGGCTGAAGGACGTCGACAAGCTGCCCGGCGATGCGGGCGAGGTGGTGCGCGATATGGTGAACCTGAGCCGCGCAGGGAGTTACAGCGTGTCGGAAAGCGATGAAGACGAAAGCGCGTACACGGAACTGGTCGAATATGTACGTACCGGCGTGCTGCTGCTCAATGAAGAACTGAACCCGACCAAGGCGCCGCCGCGCGGCGACACGTTGCATTAACCGCACGGAAAGCCCATGAATCAGAAGGAATTTGCCGCACGCCGCAAGCGCCTCATGCATGTCATGGGCGCCGATGCCATCGCCATTTTGCCCACCGCTCCCGAGCGTACCCGCAACCGCGATGTGGATCACCCCTACCGGCCTGACAGCGACTTTTTCTATCTCACCGGCTTCCCCGAGCCGGAGGCCGTGGCGGTGCTGGTGCCCGGCCGGCCGCAGGGCGAATACATCCTGTTCTGCCGCGAACGTGACCCGCACATGGAAACCTGGCACGGACGGCGTGCCGGCCTGGATGGTGCCCGCGAACGTTACGGTGCGGACGACGCCTTTCCCATTGCGGACATCGACGAAATCCTTCCGGGCCTGCTCGAGAACCGCGCGCGCGTGTTCTACACCATGGGCCTCAGCACCGAATTCGATCGCAAGGTGGTGGAGTGGCTCAACAGCCTGCGCCGCCAGGCGCGCGCGGGCATTCATACGCCGGGCGAATTCGTCGCGCTCGACCATTACCTGCACGACATGCGCCTGTACAAGAGCCGCGCCGAAATCGCGGTCATGCGCAAGGCCGCGCAGATTACCGCCCGTGCCCACGTGCGCGCCATGCAGACCTGCCGGCCGGGCATGACCGAATACCAGGTGGAAGCGGAGATCCTGCACCAGTTCATGCACGAGGGGGCACGCTCGCCGTCCTACCCGTCCATCGTGGCGGGTGGCGACAATGCCTGTATCCTGCATTACACGGACAACAGCGACGTGCTGAACGACGGCGACCTGCTGCTCATCGACGCCGGTTGCGAACTCGACTGCTACGCCGCCGACATCACCCGCACCTTCCCGGTGAACGGTCGCTTCAGTGCCGCCCAGCGCGCCCTGTACGACATCGTGCACGAGGCCAATCTGGCCGCCATCGAGCAGGTGAAACCCGGCAACCACTGGAACCAGCCCCACGAGGCGGCCGTGCGCGCGCTCACCGACGGTCTGGTCAAGCTCGGCGTGCTCAAGGGGCGGGTGCCCAAACTGATCAAGGAAGAAGCCTACAAGCGTTTCTACATGCACCGCACCGGCCACTGGCTGGGCATGGACGTGCACGATGTGGGTGATTACAAGGTAGGCGAGGAATGGCGCGTGCTCGAACCGGGCATGGTCCTCACCATCGAGCCCGGGCTCTACATCCCGCTAGGCAGCAAGGGCGTGGCCAAAAAGTGGCAGGGCATCGGCATCCGCGTGGAGGACGACGTCTTGGTGACGACCAAGGGATACGACGTGCTGACCCGCGACGTGCCCAAGGCCGCCGATGAAATTGAAGCCTTGATGACCTAGTGCATTTTTCTGCAAGCCGCCCCGTGGTAGAGAAGGCGGCGAGGTACACGCACATGCAATCCGAATACGACCTTCTCATCATCGGCGGCGGCATGGTGGGCGCCAGCCTGGTGCATGCCTTGCGCGGTCTGCCCCTGCGCGTGGCCGTGGTGGAGGCGAGCGCCCCGGGCGCCGGCCACCCCAGTTTCGACGCCCGCGGCATCGCCCTGGCGCAGGGCTCCAAGCGCATTTTCGAGGGACTGGGCCTGTGGCCGGCCATCGACACCGAAGGCGCCACCGCTATCACCCAAATCCACGTCTCCGATCGCGGCCGTTTCGGCAGCACGCGGCTGTCTGCGCGCGACGAGGGCGTGGAGGCCCTGGGCTACGTGGCCGAGGCCAATGTGCTGGGGCGTGTGTTGGAGCAGGCGCTGGTGGAGGCGGAAAACGCCACGGTGATCCGCCCGGCGCGTCTGACCACCCTCGATGCCGCGCCCGACGGCGTTACCGCCCATGTGGAACACGAGGGCGCGGTACGCAGATTGACTGCGCGCCTATTGGTGGCGGCTGACGGCGGCCGCTCCGCGGTGCGCAGCTTGTTGGGTGAAAAAGCCGTGCGCCTGCCCTACGGCCAGACCGCGGTAATCGCCTACGTCACCACCGATCGCCCTCACGGCGGCTGGGCCTACGAGCGTTTCACCGATACCGGCCCGCTGGCGTTGCTGCCGTGCCGCGGCGCCCGCGGTACCTCCGAAGCGGCGGAGGGCGACCATCGCTGGTCGCTGGTATGGAGCGCCCGCGATGATCAGGTGGAAGAACTGCTCGGCATGGATGATGCGGCATTCCTGGCGCGATTGCAGGCACGCTTCGGTCACCGCGCCGGCCGCTTCCTCCGTGTGACGTCGCGTCAGGCCTATCCACTGGGTTTGCATTACCTGCGCGATCACGTGCGCACCCGCGCCGTGTTCATCGGTAATGCGGCCCATACGATTCATCCCGTGGGCGGGCAGGGCTTCAACCTGGGCCTGCGCGACGTGGCAGCGCTTGCTGAAGTGCTGGCCGAAGCGGTACGCCAGGGGGAGGATGTGGGCCGCGACACGGTGCTTGCGCGCTACGCCAAGTGGCGCCGGCCCGATTACCTGCGCGTACTGGCCTTCACCGACGGCCTCGCGCGCACCTTCTCCAGCCGTCTCCCACCGGTCGCCCTCGCGCGCGACCTGGGACTGCTGGGAATGGACCTGCTCCCCGGCGCCAAACACCTGTTCGCCGCCCAGGCCATGGGCCTGCTCGGCAAACAGCCCCGCCTGGCGCGCGGGCTCGGGGTTTGAAGAGACGAAGAATCAACCACGGGGGTCACGGGGAAAACGGGAATGTCGTTGTAAAGGCGGGGGTATGTGTTTATGCGCGCATATCCGCCGGCTTGAATTCGACCGCCTTCCCGGTATTCCCCGTGTCCCCCGTGGTTAAGGCTTTTTTCCAGGAAATTACGGCGATGCAGACCGATTATGACATTCTGGTGGTGGGCGGCGGTATGGTGGGGGCGACCTTTGCCTGCGCGCTGGGGGGGAGCCGGTTTCGCATCGGGGTGGTCGAATCGGCGCCGGCCGATCCGAGCTGGCCGCGTGCGGATTACGACAACCGCGTGAGTGCCATCACCCGCGCGACCCAGCGCGTGTTCCAGAACGTGGGCGCCTGGGACAACATGGTGCGCCGGCGCGTGCAGCCCTATCGGAAAATGCATGTGTGGGATGCGACCGGCAGCGGTGCCATTCATTTCGACGCCGCGGAGATCGGCGAGCCGGACCTGGGCCTCATCGTTGAAAACACCGTGATCCTCGCGGGCCTGCTGGAACGTATGCGCGAGTTCGATAACATCGAACTGTTGTGCCCTGCCAAGGTGCGTGCCCTCAACGTGGCGCCGGACCAGGTCTCATTGGATCTGGAAGACGGCCGTCACCTCACCGCGCGCCTGGTGATCGGCGCCGACGGTGCAACTTCCTGGGTACGTGAGCAGGCCGGCATCACCACCCATGGCTGGCGCTACGACCAGAGCGCCGTGGTCGCCATCGTCAAGACCTCGCTGCACCACGGCGAGGCCTGCTATCAGCGCTTCATGCCCACCGGTCCGCTGGCTTTCCTGGCCATGCCCGACGGGCTCAGCGCCATCGTCTGGTCCACCTCGCCCGAGCAGGCAGAGACCCTGACCAGCATGCCCGAGCGCGAATTCCTCGATGCCCTGCAGGCCGCCTTCGGCGACACGTTGGGCCGCATGGAATCCACCGGCCCGCGCGGCGCCTGGCCACTGCAACTGCGCCACGCCGACCACTACGTGCAGCAACGCATCGCCCTCATGGGCAACGCCGCTCACGCCATCCATCCCCTGGCCGGCCAGGGATTGAACCTGGGCGTGTCCGATGCCGCGGCCCTGGCCCAGGTGCTGGAAGAGGCCGAGGGTGAGGACATCGGTCACCTGCGCGTACTGCGCCGTTACGAGCGTTGGCGCAAGGCGGATAACCTCGCCGTCATGGCCGCCATGGACGGGTTCAAGCGCCTGTTCAGCAACGACGTGGCGCCGCTCGCGCTGTTGCGCAACGCCGGGATGCGCCTGACCAATGCCGTCAGCCCCGTGAAAAACCTCATGGTGCGCCGGGCCATGGGCTTGGGTGGTAAGCTTCCCCGCCTGACGCGTCCCCTAATCAGGTCGTAGAAAAAAGAATCAGCCGCAGAGAACACCGAGCCCGCAGCGGTTTGAACCCCGCGCGCGTCCTCGCTGATCTCTGTGGCGAGTTCCAAGGAATCCCGGAATGAATGTTCTCAATTTGGCCGCATTGCTGGTCACCCTCGCGGCTGTTTTCAGCTGGATCAATCACCGCTTCGTTCGTCTGCCCAACACCATCGGGCTCATGCTGATCGCGCTGCTGCTGTCGCTGTTGGTGGTCGGCGCGGGCGCGCTCGGGTTTGCCGATTTGGAGCAAAGGGCCGAAGCGCTGTTGGCAGAAGTGGATTTCAGTACCGCCCTCATGCACGGCATGCTCAGCTTCCTGCTGTTCGCCGGCGCCCTGCACGTGAACCTGGCCGACCTGGCGAAACAGAAGTGGGTGATCGCCACCCTCGCCAGCGTGGGCGTGGTCCTGTCCACGTTCATTGTCGGCACGCTCACCTGGTGGGTGCTTGGTTTGATAGGCGTCGAGCTGCCGTTCATCTACTGCCTGGTTTTCGGTGCGCTCATTTCGCCCACCGATCCCATCGCCGTGCTCGGCATCCTGAAATCAGCCAACGCCCCCAAGACCCTGGAAACCAAGATCGCCGGCGAGTCGTTATTCAACGACGGCGTGGGCGTGGTGTTGTTCCTGGTGCTGGTGGGTATCGCCACCCGCGGTGACATGAGCAGCGGTGAAGTGGCGCTGCTGTTCGTGGAAGAGGCCCTGGGCGGCGCCCTGTTCGGCCTGGCCACCGGCGGGCTGGTCTACTGGATGCTGCGCCAGGTGGACAGCTACGCGGTGGAAGTCCTGCTCACCCTCGCGCTGGTCATGGGCGGCTATGCGGCGGCCACGGCCCTGCATCTGTCCGGCCCCATCACCGTCGTTGTGGCCGGACTGCTCATCGGCAACCAGGGCAGGCGTCTGGCCATGTCCGAGAACACCCGCGAACATCTGGACACCTTCTGGGAACTGCTGGATGAAGTTCTCAACGCCGTGCTGTTCGTGCTCATCGGCCTGGAACTGCTGGTACTGTCGTTCAGCGGCGATCACCTGCTGGCGGCGGCCCTGGTGATCCCCATCGTGCTGTTCGCGCGCCTGGTGAGCGTAGGCCTACCCCTCGGCCTCATGGGCCGCGCGCGTGCCTTCACACCGGGCGCGGTGCCCGTGCTCACATGGGGCGGTTTGCGCGGTGGCGTCTCCGTGGCCCTGGCGCTTTCCCTGCCGGCCTCGCCCGAACGCGAGGCCATCCTCGCCATCACCTACGTGGTGGTGGTGTTCTCCGTGCTGGTGCAAGGCCTCACGGTCGGTCCGGTGCTGCGCCGTTTCGTTGCATCGTCAGAAACGTAGCCCGATGAAGCACCGCGGAATCCGGGAGGCGGTGAACCCGGATTCCGCGGCGCTTCATCCGGATTATGGCTTTCGCTCGGGGAAAGCTATTCGAATACCGGTGGCGAAATGTCCTCGACAAACAAACCGATGACATCCGAAGAGTCAGTGATGATCGTTCTTAATGGTACGCCATCGATGATCCGCCATTCGGCAACAAAAGCGCCCCCAGCGTCTGAAAACAGACCACGGATGGTACAGTTGTTTTCGTCATAGCAGTGGGCGGCCAAATACTTGCCACCATCCGGCATTTCAAGCCATCTGTCGCCCCAGGCGTTGTACATGTATTTGGTGTCCAATTCATAAGATTTAGATCCAATTCGGAGCGTCATTTCGCTTATGTAGCTGCTTGGCGTCCGCGTCGCACCGAAGATGATATCTCCATTAGGTAAAGATTTGCCGGCGTGGGTGTTTTCAACCGGGGTTTCTTGAATCCGCACGACTATATCGTTCGAGAGATTCAATACGTGTTCCTTTGCGTTATCTGCACACGCAATGAGCGGAAAACAGCTGATCAGACACAATAGCCTAGTGGATATTATTGTGGTCATCTCAGTTGACCACTTTGAGCACTTTGTCACCACTGTTTGCGATTTTCTCTCTCACGAGCTTCGGTAGGATAATGCAGCCTTCCGAGGCTTTACCGGGATTTTTGATACTGTCCCCGTGAATGAGAAATTCGGATCTGCCCAAGGCGTTGTGGCCCTTTGGCGTCAGGTCCAGCACATAGGGGCCCCTGTTGGATGTATTGCGGGGGGTACCGATGGAATAGAGACCTTTGGGTATGGGGCCCATAAACGGCACCCCTTCCATGGCTGGGTTGTTCTTGCCTTTGTCTTTACCCTAATAGCCGATCGCGATGACCATTCCATTGTGTTTCAGCGCGCCTGTACTTTGCGAGTACTCCCAAGGCATTTGACTCTCCTTATCAATGTGTCGTCTTGTATGTATGGATAGGCCCAAAACAGAATACTCGCTGTATAACCGGGAGTCACGCCTAAGCAATCCCCGATTCGGCTGCGCTTCATCCGGGCACTACGAAATCTACGAAATCACCTGAAGCGACCAGCCGCAACCGTAACCGCCAACCACCATAGCGCCAGGCGCCTATAACGCCCCTACTTATTCTAGGGTTGATTTCTGTCTCGTAGCAAACGAGAATCGTTCGCGTTAATATCCTTGTTCTGAAGCTTTCCCGGGAGACCGTGACCATGCGCAATGCTGTTGTCCTGACCTTTGCCTTACTGCTTGCCGTCTCTACAGGGGCTGCTTTCGCCGAGCCGGGGGGCGAGGTGAACGTTTACTCCTCCCGCAAGGAGGACCTGATCCGTCCCATTTTCGAGCGCTTTAGCGCTGCGACGGGGATCCGGGTCAATCTGGTCACGGGCAAGGACGATGCGCTGATTCAGCGCCTGGTGAGCGAGGGGGCGAACAGCCCGGCGGATCTGCTCATCACCGCCGACGCGGGGCGGCTGTACCGGGCCAAAGCGGCGGGCGTGCTGCGGCCGGTAGAATCGCCGGTGCTCATGGCGGCCATTCCCGAGGCCTACCGGGATCCCGACAACCATTGGTTCGGCCTGTCGCTGCGGGCGCGGCCCATCTGGTACGTGAAGGGTAGAGTGGATCCGGCGGAACTGACCTCCTACGCGGACCTCGCCGACGCGCGCTGGAAGGGGCGGCTGTGCGTGCGTTCCTCGAACAATATCTACAACCAGTCCATGGTCGCGGCGCGCATTGCCCACGATGGGGAGGCGGCCACTGCCGCCTGGGCCGCGGGCCTGGTGAATAATCTCGCGCGCCGCCCCACGGGCGGCGACCGCGACCAGATCAAGGCGGCCGCCATCGGCCAGTGCGATATCGCCATCGCGAATACCTATTACGTGGGCCGCATGCTGGCCGATGCCGACCCGGCCGAACGTGCGGCGGCGCAGAAGCTGGCGGTGCTCTGGCCCGACCAGCAGAGCGCCGGCGCCCACGTTAATGTGAGCGGCATCGGTGTCACGGCCGCGGCGCAGCACACGGCGGAAGCGGTGCGGCTGATGGAGTTCCTGGCCGGTGACGAAGCCCAGCGCTGGTATGCCGAGGCCAATCACGAGTACCCCGTAAAACCCGGCGTGCCCTGGAGCGCCACCCTGGAGGGCTTCGGCCGCTTCAAGGCCGACGCGCTGCCTGTGTCCAAGCTGGGTGAGCTGAATGGCGCCGCCGTACGGCTCATGGACCGCGCGGGCTGGAAGTGAGCGCCCACCTCTCATGACATCGGCCACGGTTTCACGCCTCGGCGTGTCCCGCCCCGATGGCTGGGGCCTGGGCGTGGCCGTACTCGCGCTCATCCTGGCTTTGCCGGTGCTGGTGGTGGTGGCCAGCGTAACCGAGCCCGCCGGCGAGGTGTGGTCGCACCTCACCGACACCGTGCTGAGCGATTATGTGGTCAATTCGCTGCTGCTGATGGGCGGGGTGGCGGTGGGCACCCTGGCCCTGGGCCTGGGCTCGGCCTGGCTGGTGGCCGCCTGCCAGTTCCCCGGCCGGCGCGTGTTCGAATGGGCATTGCTGCTGCCCATGGCCATCCCCGCCTACATCATCGCCTACACCTACACCGGGCTGCTGGATGTGGCCGGCCCGGTGCAAAGCCTGCTGCGCGACAGCTTCGGCTGGTCCTTCGGCGACTACTGGTTTCCCGAGGTACGCTCCTTGCCGGGCGCCGTGGCCATGCTGTCCCTGGTGCTGTATCCCTACGTCTACCTGCTGGCGCGGGCGGCCTTTCTGGAGCAGTCCGTCACCATGCTCGAAGTGAGCCGCACCCTGGGCGTGGGACCATGGCGCGGGTTTTTCACCGTGGCCCTGCCGCTGGCGCGCCCGACAGTGATCACCGGTGTCTCGCTCGCCCTCATGGAAACCCTGGCCGACTACGGCACCGTGCAGTACTTCGGCGTGGACACCTTCACCACCGGCATTTTCCGCACCTGGTTCGGCTTCGGCGACGCAGTGGCTGCCGCGCAGCTGGCGGCGGTACTGCTCGGCTTTGTGTTTCTGCTCATGGCCGTGGAGCGCCGCTCGCGGCGCCAGGCCCGTTACCACGCTACCGGCGCCCGTCGCGCCGTAACGTTCCGACTGGGCGGCGGTCGGGCGGGGCTGGCGGTGGTCGCCTGTCTGATTCCGCTGACTTTCGGCTTTCTGATCCCGGCGGCACAGCTCGTCACCTGGGCGTGGCGTACCGCCCCGCAGGTGGCGGATGCCCGTTTCGCGGAACTGGCGCTGAACAGTTTCCTGCTGGCCGCCGCCGCGGCCCTGGTGGTGCTCGCGTTGGCGCTGGTGATGGCCTACGGCCGACGCCTGCGTCCCTCGCACGTGATGCGCGCCGCGGTGGGTGCGGCGGGTCTCGGCTACGCCGTGCCGGGCACCGTGATCGCCATTGGCGTGATGCTCCCCTTCGCCTGGCTGGACAACAGCCTGGACGCCTGGGCGCGCGCCCACCTGGGCCTGTCCACCGGGTTGCTGTTCTCGGGCACCTTGTTCGCTCTGCTGTTCGCCTATGCGGTGCGCTTCCTGGCGGTGTCGCTGCAGACCGTGGAGGGCGGCCTCGGGCGCATCCGCCCCGCCATGGACGACGCGGCCCGTTCCCTGGGCCGAACCCCAGGCCAGGTATTGCGGGAGATCCATGCACCGCTCATGCGCGGGACCGTGCTCACGGCGCTGCTGCTGGTGTTCGTGGACGTGCTCAAGGAACTGCCCGCCACCCTCATCCTGCGCCCGTTCAATTTCAACACCCTGGCGGTGCGCGCCTTCGAACTGGCCGGTGACGAGCGCCTCGCCGATGCGGCCGTGCCCGCACTGGCCATCGTGCTGGCCGGCATCGTGCCCGTCATCCTGCTGTCCCGCGCCATCGGACGTGGAGAGAACCATGCGACTTGAAGTGGATGCCATCACCGTCGCCTACCAGGGCAACCCTGTGGTGCGGGAGGCCGGCTTCCGGCTGGAAGCCGGCACCCTGGGCTGTCTGCTGGGACCGAGCGGCTGCGGCAAGACCACCCTGCTGCGCGCCATCGCAGGCTTTGAGCCGGTGCTCAGCGGTGCGATCCGGCTCGGCCCCGAAACCGTGAGCGCCCCCGGATGTAGTGTGCCCCCCGAGCGCCGCGGCGTAGGCATGGTGTTCCAGGATTTCGCCCTGTTTCCGCACCTCACCGTGGCGGAAAACATCGGCTTCGGTCTGCGCGCGTGGGCCCGGCCGGCGCGCAAGGCGCGCATCGAACGGCTGCTGGCGCTTATCGGCCTGCCGGGCCGCGGCGACACCTGGCCACACCAGCTCTCGGGCGGCCAGCAGCAGCGGGTCGCCCTGGGCCGCGCCCTGGCGCCCGGCCCGCGTCTGCTGCTGTTGGACGAGCCGTTCTCGGGCCTCGACGTGGAGCTGCGCGAGGCACTGGCCCGCGAGGTGCGCGCCATCCTCAAACAGGAAGGTACCACCGCCCTCATGGTGACCCACGACCAGCTGGAGGCCTTCGCCTGGGCCGACGAGATCGGTGTCATGGCCGGCGGACGCGTGGTCCAGTGGGCCGGCGCCTACGACCTCTACCACCGACCGGCGGACCGCTTCGTGGCGGACTTCATCGGCCAGGGCGTGCTGTTGCCGGGCACCGTGCTGGGCGGCAGGCATGTGGAGACGGAACTGGGCGTCATCGAGGGCGAGTTGCCCGCCGGCTGCCGGCCTGGCTGCCCCGTGGAGGTGTTGATCCGTCCCGACGACGTGACGCCCGCGGAACATGGTGTGGTCGCGGAAGTGGTCGAACGCGCGTTTCGCGGCGCGGAATTCCTTTACAGCCTGCGCCTCGCCAGCGGTGCCCAGGTGCTGTGCCTCGCCCACAGTCACCATGCCTACGTCCCGGGCCAGCGCATCCACCTGCGCCTGGAGGCGGATCATTTGGTCATGTTCCCCCGCGCCGACGCCCTCGCCACCCTGCGGCTCACGGCATAACCGCCATACCGCATTGCGCCCCCTCGGCGCCGGGCCCGGACCGGTGCGGATATAATCCGCCGGTGTGCGCCAAACCTCGCCCGTGTGCAGATTGGCCACCCCGCGCCCGCATGCCTGGCAAAGCGTCGGCGTCTCAGGTAAAAGGTCCAGGTGGCAGCGACGGGCCACACTTTACGTCGCGCCCCCCTGTCATTGCCGAAAGGAATCCATGGCCCAGACGCCGTTCCCCATTCCCGTGTTCGACCACTCGGCCGAACCGAACGCCAGCCGCATGCCGCCCTGGGTGCGCCAGTCCCTGGCCCATGGCGACTACGCGGACACCGCGGCCACCGTGCGCAGTGGGCATTTGCACACCGTGTGCGAGGAGGCGCGCTGTCCCAACCGCGGTGAATGCTGGAGCAAGGGCACGGCCACCTTCATGCTGCTGGGCGACACCTGCACCCGCGCCTGCGGCTTCTGTGCGGTGAAGACCGGTCGCCCGGACGCGCCGGACCCGGACGAGCCGCGCCGTGTGGCCGAGGCGGTGACCGCCCTCGGTCTCGATTACGTGGTGCTCACCTCGGTCAACCGCGACGATCTGCCCGATGGCGGCGCCGGCGCCTTCGCCGATACCCTGCGCGAACTGCGTGTGCGCCGGCCGCACCTCGGACTGGAAATCCTGACGCCCGATTTCCGCGCTGTGCAGGCGGCGGCGGTGGATGTCATCCATGCGGTGCTGGACGGCGCCCATCTGGTGTTCGGTCACAACGTGGAGACCGTGCCGTCCCTCTATCGGACGGTGCGCAAGGGCGCCACATACGAACGGTCACTGCGCCTGCTTGAGATCGCGGCCGCGCGCGACGGCATGGAGGCCAAATCCGCTCTTATGCTGGGGCTGGGCGAGACCTTCGACGAAGTCATCGCCGTGTTGCGCGACCTGCGCAGCGCCGGTGTCACTCGCCTCGCCCTCGGCCAATACCTGCGTCCGTCCCGCTACCACCTGCCGGTGCGCGAATACCTGCACCCGGAGACATTCACCGAGTACGAAACGCAAGCCCGCGCCCTCGGCTTCACCTGGGTCAAGGCCGGCGCCATGGTGCGCAGCTCGTACCACGCGGAAGAGCGGGGATAAAAAAAGCGATGAACCACGGAGGCCACGGAGAGCACGGAGAAATGCATCGCGTAGCGCAGCGGTCGGTGACAGGGCATCCGGGCGAACAGACCTCCCGGGATTTTTTCTCCGTGGCTTCCGTGGTTAAGCTTTTGGTTTTCGCAAGAGGAGACACGCGTGCCTAACCGCACACCGCTTTATGACGTACATGTGGCGCTCGGGGCGAAGATGGTGGATTTCGCGGGGTGGGAGATGCCCATTCATTACGGGTCGCAGATCGAGGAGCATCATGCGGTGCGCCGGGACGCGGGCATGTTCGATGTGTCGCACATGGGCATCGTGGACATGCAGGGGGCGCGGGTACGCGACTTTCTACGTTACCTGCTCGCCAACGACGTGGCGCGCCTGCGCGAGACGGGCAAAGCCATTTACAGTTGTCTGCTCACCGAACGGGGCGGGGTGCTCGACGATCTCATCGTTTATTACATGGGCGATACCTGGTACCGCATCGTGGTGAACGCGGCAACCCGCGCCACGGATCTCGCCTGGTTTCGTCGCCATGGCGACTCCTTCGGCGTGGAGATCGAGGAGCGGGACGATTTGGCCATGATCGCCGTGCAAGGCCCCAACGCCCGCGCCAAGGTGCACGCGGTGCTCGGCGGACGCGCCGAAGCGGCCAAAACGCTGGCCCGTTTCGCCGCGCTGGACGCGGGCAACGAGATGTTCATCGCACGCACCGGCTACACCGGCGAGGACGGTTACGAGATCATGCTGCCCGCTGACGAGGTGGAAGACCTCTGGCATCGGCTGCACGGCACCAGCGTAGCGCCCTGCGGACTCGGCGCGCGCGATACCCTGCGCCTGGAGGCGGGCATGGCACTTTACGGTCAGGACATGGATGAAGACACGTCGCCACTGGAGGCCGGGCTCGACTGGACCGTGGCCTTCGAACCGGCCGATCGCGACTTCGTGGGTCGTGCCGCCCTGGAGGCGCAGCGTGCCGCCGGGGTGGCGCGCAAGTTGGTGGGCCTGGTGCTGGAAGACAAGGGCGTGCTGCGCGCTCATCAGCGCGTGGTGATCGACGGCGCCGAAGGCGAAACCACCAGCGGCAGTTTCTCGCCCACACTGAATCGCGCCATCGCCTTCGCGCGCGTCCCGGCCGACGCGGACGGCCGCTGCCAGGTGGATGTGCGCGGCAAGCTGCTTTCGGCGCGCATCATCAAACCTCCCTTCGTGCGCAACGGCCAGGCCGTGGTGGCGCTCTAGACACAACGAAAGAACAACAGGAGAAAATCATGAGCAATGTTCCGGACAACCTGAAGTACGCCAAGAGCCACGAATGGGTGCGTCGCGAGGACGACGGCACCGTCACCGTGGGCATCACTGATCACGCCCAGGACCTGCTCGGCGACATGGTGTACGTGGAACTGCCCGACGTGGGCCGTCAACTCGCTGCGGGCAAGGAGTGCGCCGTGGTCGAATCCGTCAAGGCCGCCTCCGACGTGTACGCGCCCATCGCCGGTGAAGTCGTCGCCGTGAACGACGCGGTCACCGCCGGTCCCGACCTGGTCAACAAAGACCCCTACGGCGAAGGCTGGCTGTTCCGCCTCAAGCCCGCCGACAGCGCCGAAATCGACAAACTCCTGGCCCCCACCGATTACGAACGCGTCGTCGCCGACGAAAGTCATTGAAAGGCGGGAACCACGGAGGGTCACGGAGAAGACGACTGGCGCTCCTGTGCACGCTTTCGGGCGTACGCGCGTGATGTGATGGCTCATCCCTCTCGCTCTTTCTCCGTGGCCCTCCGTAGCCTCCGTGGTTGATGCTTTTCTCCAACAACGCGAGTAACCAACATGCCGTTCATCCCGCACACCGAAGACGACATACGCGCCATGCTTGCGGCCATTGGGGTCGACAGTGTGGAGGCGCTGTTCGAGGAGATTCCGGGCGAGTTGCGCGTGGGAAGTCTCGCGGCGTTGCCGGCGGGCATGAACGAAATGGCGGTGAGTCGGCTGATGCACGAGCGCGCCGCGCGCGACGGCGCGCCGCTGTGTTTCATCGGCGCCGGCGCCTATGACCATCACGTGCCGGCGGCAGTGTGGGAGATCGTTTCACGCGGCGAATTCTATTCCGCCTACACCCCGTACCAGGCCGAGGCCAGCCAGGGCACGCTGCAGCTGATTTACGAATTCCAGAGCATGATGTGTGCGCTCACGGCCATGGACGCCGCCAATGCGTCCATGTACGACGGCGCCTCGGCCCTGGCCGAGGCGGTGCTCATGGCGGTGCGCGCCAACCGCAAGTCCGCCAGCAAGCGTGTGCTCATGCCGTCCACGGTCCACCCGGACTATCGCCGCGTGGTGCATACCATCGTGCACAACCAGGGCATCGAGCTGGTAGCGGTGCCCTTCGATGCGAAACGCGGTGCGGTGGATCCGGCCTCTCTGGATCAGTTCGCCGGGCAGGATGTTGCCGCGCTGGTGATTCCGCAGCCGAACTTCTTCGGTGTGCTGGAAGAGGTGGATGCGCTCACCGATTGGGCCCATGCCAACGGCGCGCTGGCCATCGCTTTGGTCAATCCGCTCGCGCTCGCGGTACTCGCACCGCCGGGTGAATGGGGCGACAAGGGTGCCGACATCGCGGTGGGCGAAGGTCAGCCACTGGGTGTTCCGCTCTCGTCCGGCGGGCCGTATTTCGGTTTCATGACCTGCCGACAGGATTATGTGCGCCAGATGCCCGGCCGCATCGTGGGCCGCACGGTCGATGCGCAAGGAAAGCCTGGTTTCACACTCACCCTGCAGGCGCGCGAGCAGCACATCCGCCGTTCCAAGGCCACGTCCAACATCTGCACCAACCAGGGTCTGCTTGCCGCCGCCGCCACCGTGCACATGGCGCTCATGGGCCCGCAAGGGCTGGAGACCACGGCGAGCGCCTCGCACGCCAACACGCGTCGCCTGGTGGACAGGCTCACGACGGTGCCCGGGGTCGAACGCGTGTTCGAGGGCGATGTGTTCCATGAGGCGGTACTGCGTTTGCCGCGCCCGGCCAAAGACGTGCTCGCGGCACTGGAAAACGAAAACATTCTCGGTGGGCTCGACCTGTCCGCGTACTACCCGGAACTGCCCCACAGCATGGTGGTATGCGCCACCGAACGCCGTGAGGAAGCCGACCAGGTGCGCTACCTCGAAGCCCTGGCGCGTGCGCTCGCCTAGCCGGATTCCGCATCGTGCCATCCGGGCTACCATGAATTGGTCGACAACCAACAAGAAGGAACTCGGGAATGATGCTGCGCAACATAATGCTGGGTGTGTTGTTGTCCATGCCGCTGGCACAGGCCTTCGCCGCGGCCAGTGTGTCGGACTATGCCATGAAGGCCGAGCCGGTGGCGGAAGGCGTCTATGCCGTGATCACGCCTGCCAAGGATTTTCCGAGCGCCGAGAACAAGGGCTGGAATTCCAACGCGATCTTTGTGGTTACCGATGAGGGCGTGCTGGTTTTCGATACCGGTTCCTCCGAGACCATCGGCCAGGCACTGCGTAACACCATCGCGGGCGTGACAGACACACCTGTGCGGTGGGTGATCAACTCCCACGCCCATGGCGATCACTGGCTCGGCAACGGTGCCTTCGCCGAGGATGGTGTCGAAATCATCTCCTCTCAGGTGGTGCAGACGCGCATCCGGACTGAGGGTCCGGAATGGGTGGAGCGCTTCAAGCAGATGACGGATGGCGCCACCGGTGATTCCACTGTGGTCGCACCCAACCGGGGCCTGCGTGAGCCGCTGGTGCGTGAGTTTGGCGGCGTGCGCGTGGAGGTGCTGTTTTCGGGCAACAGCCATTCGCCGGGGGACATCGTGTTCTGGCTGCCGAAGGAGCGCGTGCTGCTCACCGGCGACGTGATGTACACGGGCCGCCCGCCTGCCACGTTCGACGCCGACGTGCAGCAATGGACGCGGTTTCTCGACGAACTGGAGGCGCTCGATCCCGCGGTGGTCGTTCCCGGCCATGGCCCGGTAGGCAGAAAGACCGATGTTGCCCTGCTGCGCAACTACTTCGAAACCCTGTGGACGGCGGTGAGCGAAGGTTACGAAGAGGGATTGCCGGACTTCGAGATCGCCCCGCGCGTGAAGGCTCGCATGGTGTCCTTCGAGAAGGATTTCCCGGGCATCGACGAGCGGCTCGGCGAATCGGTGTCCCACGTGTATCTGCAGGTGGAAGAAAGTGCGTTCTGAAGGTGAGAGGTGAGATGTGACAGGTGACGCGTTACGTGTCACCTGTTCACGTCTAACGCCAAACGGAAAACGAGTATGTTGATTTTCGAACAATCCCGACCCGGCCGCACGAACGGTGCGCAACAGGCGATACCCGGTGCGCTCGACGACATTCCGGCGCGCTTCCGTCGCAAGACACGTGCGGCGTTACCCGAGGTATCGGAGCTGCAGGCCGTGCGTCATTACACGCGACTGTCGCAGAAGAACTTCTCCATCGACACCCATTTCTATCCGCTCGGCTCCTGCACCATGAAGTACAACCCGCGCGCGGCCAATACCCTGGCCATGTTGCCGGGCTTTCTCGGCCGTCACCCGCGCGCGCCGGAACGCTTCAGCCAGGGCGTGATGGCCTGTTTGTACGAGCTGCAGGAAATGCTGCGCCATGTCACTGGCATGCAGGGCGTGTCGCTCACGCCCATGGCCGGGGCGCAAGGCGAATTCGCCGGCGTGGCCATGATCCGTGCCTACCACGAATCCCGCGGTGACAGCGCGCGCAGGGAAATCCTGGTGCCCGACGCGGCCCACGGCACCAACCCGGCCACCGCGGTGATGTGCGGCTACACGGTGCGCGAGATCCCCACCGACGCCAGCGGCGACGTGGACCTCACCGCCCTGGCCGCGGCCGTGGGACCACAGACCGCGGGCATCATGCTCACCAACCCGTCCACCCTGGGCGTGTTCGAGCGGCGCATCAAGGAGATCGCGAACACCGTCCACGCCGCCGGCGGACTGCTCTATTACGATGGCGCCAACCTGAACGCCATCCTGGGCAAGGTGCGCCCGGGCGACATGGGTTTCGACGTGGTGCATCTGAATCTGCACAAGACCTTCTCCACACCCCACGGCGGCGGTGGTCCGGGCGCGGGGCCGGTGGCCGTGGGCGAACGCCTGCTGCCCTTTTTGCCGGTGCCGGTGGTGGCGGAGGAGAACGGCCGCTACCACTGGCTCACCGAACAGGACCGGCCGCACAGTATCGGCCGGCTGTCGGCGCACATGGGCAACACCGGCATCCTGCTGCGCGCTTACGTGTATGCGCGCATGCTGGGACGCGAAGGCATGGGGCGCGTGGCCGAATTCGCCACCCTCAACGCCAATTACCTGCTTGCACGCCTGGTGCAGGCCGGCTTCGAACCGGCCTTTCCCGCGCGCCGCGCCACCCACGAATTCATCATCACCCTCAAGCGCCTGGCCAAGGAGCAGGGCGTGTCCGCCATGGACGTGGCCAAGCGTCTGCTCGACTACGGCCATCACGCACCGACCACCTATTTCCCGCAACTGGTGCCCGAGTGCTTCCTCATCGAGCCCACGGAAACGGAATCCAGGGAAACCCTGGATGCCTTCGCCGAGGCCATGGCCGCCATCCGCGCCGAAGCCGTCGCGGACCCGGCGACCGTCACCACCGCCCCGCACACCCTGCCGGTGCGCCGCCTCGACGACGTGAAGGCGGCGCGCGAACTGAATCTTCGTTGGAGACCCTGATGGAACACACCACCGCCCCGATCAACAAACCCGGCCACCGCGGCGTAAGCCACGTGTTCAAGGCCATGCTCTATTCCTTCAAGGGCCTCAAGGCCGCGTTCCGGCACGAAGAGGCTTTCCGACTGGAGCTCCTTGCCTGCATCGTGATGTTCCCGCTGGGGTTATGGCTGGGTGCCACCGGTATCGAAAAGGCCATGCTGGTGGGCAGCCTGCTGTTTGTGCTGATCGTGGAGCTGCTCAATTCCGCCGTGGAGACCGTGGTGGACCGCATCGGTACCGAACACCACACCCTCTCCGGCCGCGCCAAGGACATCGGCTCCGCCGCGGTGTTCATGGCCCTGGTCAACGTGGCCGTGGTGTGGGGGCTGGTGCTTTACCAACGTTTCCTTTGACGCGGCACGGCGCCGCGTCCCGCACCTTCCCGGCGAGCTGATCTTCCCCCCCGTGACTTGCGCGCGCTCGCAAAGGCCGCCAAGCACGCCAAGGGAATGCGCAAGCACCGTGAAAGCGGATCGCCTGTGCTGCACTCGCTGCATCGGTTCGAAGGGCGCGTCGCGCTTGGCGTTCCTCGCGTCTTTGCGAGGCGAGTATTTCCGGGCTCCTCCGCCGTATCCGTCCCGCCGGCTATCCACCCCGTCGAATGAGAACGTCCCTTCTTCCTCCGGGAGAGGGAACGTCCGTAAGGCGGCTGCGTCGTCTCACAACACCTCCGTTCTGACCTTCCTCTCCTTCGGGAGAGGGTTGGGCTGTCGTAACTCCCGCTGTTCGCTGTAATTCATTGAACATACAAGGGATTATTGCCCCGCGCCTGACCTGCGCGGTGCCCCTTTCCCCCGTGAACCCCGTCACACCCCGGAATTTCTCTCCCGGAAAACCTTGCATTCGGCCGAAATTGGGACAAAAATCCCAAACACGAAATGGGAACAATCTCCCAAACAGCCAAAGCGAGGAAACAGAGATGATGAACATGAAGACCAAAGCGACGATGGGTGCGGTACTGGTTGCGTTGATGGGTTTCGGGGCCGCCGCCATGGCCGTGGCCGAAGACACCCTGGTGCGGGTGAAGCGCATCACCGCCGTGGACGAGCGTGGTGTCGAGCGTGTGCTCATGCAGGACCGCGGCGGCATCATCGTGAGCGAACAGGAACTGCCTGCCCTGGTGGCCAAGGTGGATCGCCGCGACATCAAGCAGAACGGCGTCTACCGCGACATCAAGGTGGAAGTGGCCGACGCCTTCACCACCGGTGCGCACGGCCATGCCCTGGGCAAAGACACCGCCGGCAAGCGGGTGGTGCGCATGGAAGGCACCCTGGAAGTGAACCCCGCCGGGGTCAATCCGCACGGGCTGGCGGTCCGCGAGGCTGCGCCGGCACGTAACGGTCGGGTCTGATACCAAACGTGAGGCCAGGGACGATGAACACGAAAACGCTCTTGAGTACAGCCGTACTGGTGGCCCTGGGCTCCCTCGCCGGGTGCGGCGGGGGAGGCAGCGGCAGCGGATCGACGCAGCCCGGCGCCCAGGTCACGGGCGTGGTCTCCCGCGTGGACAGTCCGGCAAACACCGGCGTGATCGCGGGGGCCGCCGCCGGCGACAACACCCGACTCACCGTCAACGGTGTGACCTACACCCTCGATGACGACGCCGACATCGAGGTGGAGGACGCCCCCGGTGACGAATCCCACCTTGCCGAAGGACAGGTGGTGACCATGAGCACCGCCACGGACGGCGACGGCACCAACCTGGTGACAGCGCTTTCCATCGAGGACGAGGTGGAGGGCGTGGTCTTCGAGGTCGATTTGCCCAACCACACCCTGAATGTCATGGGCCAGACCGTATCACTCGCCGAACTCAGGAAATTTGAGTCGGACGACGCGGCAGTGCCCACACTCGATGACCTTGCCGCGGGCAACGTCGTGGAAGTAAGCGGTTACCCATCCGCCGACGGCATCGTGGCCACCCGCATCGAGGTCAAGGCCGCCGATTACATGGCCTACGATGATGAGTTCGAACTGAAGGGCGTCATCACCGCGGCGGGTGCGGACAGTGTCGAAATCGGCGGCCAGATCATCGAAACCGATGCCAACACCGAGCTGGACGACATGCCCGGCGACCGCAGTCAGTGGACCGGCCTGTACGTCGAAGTGAAGGCCACCAACGAGACCGTCGTCGCGGCCGACCAGAGCATCCTGGCCACCGAAATCGAACGCGAAGACGACGCGTCCGATGGTGATGACGGCGACGAGGTGGAGATCGAAGGCGTGCTGGACTACCGCGGCGGCGAGGTCAGCATCAACGGCCTTACCGTACAGGTCAGCGACCGGATTTCCCCTGAAACCCTCGCCGGGTTGGACGGCAGGCTGGTGGAAGTCGAAGGCCATTATGTGAACGGCGAGTTGGTCATCGACCACATCGAGCTCGAAGACGACGACTGAACAGAGGTTCTTAACGTGAAACACAAGGACTCTCGCCATGACGCCAAGCTCGCCAAGGAATGCCGGGGAGAACCCGCCATCCTCGGCTCAAGCCCTTGGCGCTTTTCGTCCCTCGGCGAGAGTCCTTGCATGGTGAGGCGCCGCTGTTTGGCGTCACATGCCTGTGCCCAAACGACAGCAGCAACCCCCCAATCCTCCCCCGTGCGCGGGGGAGGGCCGGGGTTTGGCAGGAACCAGGTGGTTTCTTGCTCCCTCTCCCGTCGCAAAGAGGGGCCGCGGGAGAGGTCTTTTTTTCTTGCCTGCCGGAAAGAGCCCGGCCGGCACCCGACCGAACCGCCGGTCCGCCTTTCAGGTAACCGGTGAGTGGGATAATATTCCCAACATGTCCGAGACCCTCAACAAAGCCCTGACCTCCGCCGTTCTGCGCATCCTGCGACCCCTGGTGCGGGTACTGCTGCGGCATGGTTTCTCCTACGGCACCTTCGCCGATCTGGCCAAGGCCGTGTTCGTCGACGTGGCCGAAAAGGATTTCAGCATCCCTGGCCGCAAGCAGACCGTCTCGCGTATCTCCGTGCTTACCGGCCTCACCCGCAAGGACGTGGCGCGTCTGCAGGGTCTCGGTTCGCCGGAAGACGCCGTGGCGGAGCGCCGTTACAACCGCGCCGCCCGCGTGGTGGCCGGCTGGGTGCGCGACCAGCGCTTCAGCACCGAGGCCGGCCCGCGCGAACTGCCGTTCGAGGGTGAGGGCAGCTTCAGCGATTTGGTGCGCGTGTACAGCGGCGACGTACCGCCGCGCGCCATCTTCGACGAACTCCAGCGCGTGGGCGTGGCCGAGCGTACCGGGGCCGACAACATCCGCCTGCGCACCCGCGCCTTCGTGCCCCAGACCGGGGACGAAGACAAGCTGCACATCCTCGGCACCGACGTGGCCTTCCTCATCGCCACCATCGACCACAACCTGCAACAGAAAAACGGCGCTCCGCGTTTCCAGCGCAAGGTGGCCTACGACAACCTGCCGGTGGAAATCCTCCCCCAATTCCAGAGCCTGTCCCGCGAAAAGGCCCAGGCACTCATCGAAGAGATGGACCGCTGGCTGTCGCAGCACGACAGAGACATCAATCCGGAAGCAAAGGGCACAGGCCGCAAGCACGCCGGTATCGGCATCTACTACTTTGAAGACGACGTGCCCGAGGAGAATTCCAAATGACAAAACGGAAATGGCTTTCCGCGTTATCCGTGCTGTTCATGACAGCGCTCCTCGGCGGTTGTGGTGGCGGCCAGGTTGCCGG
>JAWLCT010000039.1:0-2207 GCA_041687015.1 Gammaproteobacteria bacterium | reverse complement strand
AGATATCAACGCGGGGCAGTTGGAAATGATGGGTCACACCGTGTTTTGGGATGAGCGCACGACGCTGAGCCCGGCGGAAGGGTTCGAGCCGGGTGCGTCCGGCTGGGTGGAAATCAGCGGGTTTTCCATGGATGACGGCCGCATTCATGCGACCTATATTGCCGAGGTCGATCCGGCTGAATCAGAAGAAGAGGTTGTCGGGTTCGTCAGCAGTGATGCCGTAGACAGTGGCAGCGGGACCATAACATTCACGATCAATAACGTGCTCGACGTGACGATCGGACCGGGCAGTGGCATCGATTGGAGCAAGTTCGAAAACTTCGATGTGCTGATGGTGAAGGGTACCTATGATGGATCCATTTCACCTCGCCCCGTTATCGAAGCGTCCGCGCTCCGGGGCATCCCGAACATGGGCGAGCTGGGGAATGGTGACAAGGAGGCCGAGGTCGAGGGCCTGGTGACCGGCGTCCAGGACGTGGCCGGCGTGCCTGACCCATCGAGCTTCTTCGTGGCCGGCCAACCCGTTCGTCTCAAGACGAACACTGAGTACTCCGGCGGCGTGCGCGAGGACATCGGCAATGGTGTGTTGCTGGAAGTGGAAGGTCCACTCAAACGTGACGCCACTACCGGTGCTTACTACGTCGAAGCGGAAGAGGTCGAGTTTGAGGATGCAATCAAGATTGAGGCTGCCGTGTCTTCGGCAGCGGCCGATGCTCTTGGATTCTTCGGAGACAGGATCACTGTGAAGGTGACACAGGCGACGGAATCCGATCAGCCCTTCGATAATTTCCAGGCGAACGATTGCGTCGAGATCAGAGCACGGAAGAAGGACAATGACTACATCGCGACCAGGATAGAGCGCGAAGGAGATTGTGATGAGGTCGAACTTCAGGGACCGCTTGAAAAGGTTGAGAACGAAGTTATGACCATCCTCGGAGTGGAAATTGACACCACGCCACTCGGTACCGGGTTCACGTTCGAATACAACGATTCGACGGTTCAACGTGACACGTTCTTCTCGTTGCTGCTTCGCTGGGATGGGGATATTGTTTCGGCTGAAGGCAAAGTGGAAAATGGATCAATCACTTGGGATAAAGCGGAAATCGAAGACTGACGTTTGTTCTGTTGTAGGTCGGGCTAGGCGCAGCCGTAACCCGACGTTTCGCTGCCCATGTCGGGTTATGCCCTGCGGGCTAACCCGACCTACGAACCGCCGACCACTACGGGTTGCAAATCGCACCATCCGCTGGTTTAGTGGCGCCCTGATTTCCAGCCAGCGAGACCTGTCCCATGACGGCCCTGATTTGCGGCTCCTACGCCTACGACACCATCATGGTGTTCCGCGACCGCTTCAAGAATCACATCCTGCCCGAGAAGGTGCACATCCTGAACGTGTCCTTCCTGGTGCCCGACATGCGGCGGGAATTCGGCGGCTGCGCCGGCAACATTGCCTACAACCTGAAGATGCTGGGCGATGAACCGCTGCCCATGGCCACCGTGGGTCGCGACTTCGACGTCTACCAGCACTGGCTGGACAAGTGCGGCATCGACAGCCGTCACATCAAGGTGATCGACAGCGCCTACACCGCCCAGGCCTTCATCACCACCGACATGGACGACAACCAGATCACCGCCTTCCACCCGGGCGCCATGAGCAACGCCCACGAAAACCGCGTCGATGAAGCCACGGGTGTCACGCTGGGGATCGTCGCTCCGGACGGCCGCGAGGGCATGGTGGAGCACGCCGAGCAGTTTGCCGCGGCGGGCATCCCCTTCATCTTCGACCCGGGCCAGGGCCTGCCCATGTTCTCCGGCGAGGAACTGCTGCGCTTCATCGACCAGGCCACCTGGGTGGCGGTCAACGACTACGAAGGCCAGCTGCTGGAGCAGCGCACCGGTCTGCCCCTGCACGAGCTGGCGGAAAAGGTGCAGGCCCTCATCGTCACCAAGGGCGCCAAGGGCTCGCACATCTACACCGATGGCCATCGCCTGGAGATCCCCCCGGCCCCCGTGCGCGGCGTGGCCGATCCCACCGGCTGCGGCGACGCCTTCCGCGCCGGCCTCATCCACGGCCTGCTGCACGGCCTGGACTGGGAAACCACCGGCCGCATCGCTTCCCTCATGGGCGCCATCAAGGTCGAACACCACGGCACCCAGAACCACCGCTTCTCCACGCACGAGTTCAAGGCGCGTTTCTACGAAGCATT
>JAWLCT010000038.1:0-31988 GCA_041687015.1 Gammaproteobacteria bacterium | reverse complement strand
AGTGAAATCGGTGAACAGCGACGGCTGACCGCTGCGGTTGCGGCTCATGGTATGGCAGTTGGCGCACTTGGCCTTGCCGCGGAACAGCTGCATTCCCTGTCGCTCCTGATGAGTGAACTCCGCCGCACCCACGAGATAGAAATCGAACTTCGACGAGAATGCATTGACCTCGTCGGAGCCCTCATAGGCGGCAATGGACAAGGCGATCTGATCATAAGCCGTAGCAACTTTGGCGCGTTCATCCGGAAGCAGTGCGACCACACCGTCCGGATCGCTGCAGGCGGCTTCGATGTCCGCAGGCCATGCAATATCGCACGAGCCGGCACCCCACACCTGTTCAAACCCGACGGGATACGTGCTCGCGGAACACACACGATACACCACGCAGGCACTGTCCGGCAGCGCCTGCTCGACGGGGTTCAGGAAAGGCCCTTGCGCCTGATCCGCAGCAGGATTTCCCAGCTTTTCGCCGGTGGCGCGACCGTCCCAGAAATTGCCGCCGACAAACAGCGCGGCTTTCTTGTCCATCTCGAAGTGAAGGATCGGACTTTGTGTCGCATAGGCCGAGCTGGGCGGTTTGCGGTTGCCGAACCGGCCGGCGATGGACGCCTCGTAAGCGGAACCGTGCGCGTTGATATCCGAGTCGGGTCCGGTCCAGCCGCTTTCCGCCTGATGACAACTGGCACACGACTGATTGCTGTTCACCGAGAGGTGCTGATCGAAGAAGATCGCCTTGCCGAGTTGTTCGGCATCGGAGAGTGGTTGGGCGGACAGACCACCACTGACGAGGACAAACAGTCCTGTGGTCACGAGGATGGCAGGTCTTGTGTTGCGAGGCATGAGAGACTCCTTTCTCGAGGTACGGAGAAACGAAAACACATCGAAGCTGTTCGATGCCCGCGCGGACGAATGGGGTGCGCGTTCTTGTAGGTAGTGTCGGTCGATCGTTGTTAGCTTTGTTGAAAGCTAGCAAGCAAACGCCGATAAACAAGAAAATCTGATGTAGCGGAACACAAGATAAGGAAGAACCCTACGAGCCGGAGGACGTGAAGTATAACGACGCCATAACGTCGACCATGGGAAGCAGGTGGCCGGATCCGCTCCAAGTGGCCGCGGCGAATGTTTGTGGGCGAACGAAGCTGCCCGGCAACCGCGAAACCGCGCGGCTACTTGCCGATGCAGAAGCTGGAGAAAATGCGTCCAAGCAGGTCGTCGCTGGTGACCTCGCCGGTGATTTCACCCAGGGTGCGCTGCGCCAGGCGCAATTCCTCGGCCAGCAGTTCACCGGCGTTTGAAATGCGCAAGACCTCAGCGCCGCGTGTGAGGTGTTCGGCGGCCCGATCCAGGGCATCCAGATGGCGGCGGCGAGCCATGAACAGGCCTTCGGTGCTGTTACGCCAACCCACTGCCTGTTTCAGGTGATGACGCAGGAGGTCCAAACCGGCGCCGGTATGGGCCGACACGCGCACTTCCGGGCCTTCGGGCCCGTCACTCACGCCCGGCGGCCGGCCGCTCAGATCGATCTTGTTGCGCACCACGGTGACGGGGATGTGTGGCAGCCGAGCGAGGATCGCCCGCTCTTCGGCGGCGACTTCGGCACTGTCGTCCACCACCAGCAGAATGCGGTCGGCCCGTTCCAGTTCACCCCAGGCGCGGCGAATGCCCTCACGCTCCACGCGATCCTCGCTCTCGCGCAGCCCGGCGGTGTCCACCACGTGCAGGGGTACGCCGTCGACGGCGATATGCTCGCGCAAGACATCACGCGTGGTCCCGGGCACATCGGTGACAATGGCGGCTTCGCGGCCTGCCAAGGCATTCAAGAGGCTGGATTTGCCTGCATTGGGTCGGCCGGCGATGACGACCGTGATGCCTTCGCGCATGACCGTGCCCTGGTGCGCCGCCTCGCGGACCCGGGCGAGCGCCGCAGCCAGCTGATCCACCCGCTCGACCACGCCGCCCTCGCTGAGGAAATCGATCTCCTCATCGCTGAAATCAATGGCGGCTTCCACGTAAGTGCGCAGCTCGGTGAGGGTCGTCACCAGGGCATGAATGCGGGCGGAAAATTCGCCCTGGAGCGAGCGCAGCGCCAGCTCGGCGGCATCCCGCGAACCCGCTTCAATAAGGTCGGCCACGGCCTCGGCCTGGGCCAGGTCCAGCTTGCCGTTAAGGAACGCGCGCTCTGAGAACTCGCCGGGACGTGCGGCACGTGCCCCGGCGGCGAAACAGGCGGCCAGCAGCAGGTCGAGCACGACCGGGCCGCCGTGGCCCTGCAGCTCCAGGACGTCTTCGCCGGTGAATGAATGGGGATTGGGGAAAAACAGGGCGATGCCCTGGTCGAGCAGGCGGCCGTCGGCATCGTGAAAGGGCCCGTAGCTCGCCTGGCGCGGTGCGGGGCAACGCCCCAGCAGGCGTTCGGCGACGGCGCGGGCCGCGGGTCCGGACACCCGGACGATCCCCACCCCGCCGCGTCCGGGCGGGGTGGCGATGGCCGCAATGGTGTCGGCAGTGTCGGTCAGGCTCAGGCCTTCACCACCCAGCGCGTGATGTACCACTGCTGCAGGATGGACAAGGTGTTGTTCACCACCCAGTAGAGCACCAGGCCCGCCGGGAAGAAGGCAAAGAACACGGTGAAGACGATGGGCAGGGCCAGCATCACCTTCGCCTGGATCGGGTCCATGGGCGTGGGATTCAGGCGGTGCTGCACCAGCATGGTGATGCCCATGAGGATGGGCAACACGAAATAGGGGTCCGCCGTGGACAGGTCGTTGATCCAGAGGATCCAGTCGGCCTGGCGCAGTTCGACGCTTTCCAGCAGCACCCAGTACAGGGCGATGAACACCGGAATCTGCACCAGGATGGGCAGGCAACCGCCGAGCGGATTGATCTTCTCCTCGCGGTACATCTTCATCATGGCTTCATTGAGCTTCTGGCGGTCATCGCCATAGCGCTCCTTGAGTGCCACCAGGCGCGGTTGCACCTTGCGCATGTGCGCCATGGACTTGTAGCTGGTCTCCGACAGCTTGTAGAAGGCCAGCTTGATGAGGATGGTGAGGATGACGATGGACCAACCCCAGTTACCCACCAGGCGATGGATCTTCTCCAGCAACCAGTACAGCGGCTGGGCAATCACCGTGAGAATGCCGTAATCGACCGTCAATTCCAGGTTGGGCGCGACCTGGGCGAGGGTTTCTTGGTCCTTGGGGCCGACATAAAGCTGCGACGGGAACACGCCGGTGGCCCCGGGGGCGACGGAAATGGCCGGTGTCACCAACCCCAGGATATAGCGGCTGTCGCCCGGCGAGCGGGTGTAATACTGATGGGTGGCATCCTGGGACGGGACCCAGGCGCCGAGGAAGTAATGCTGAATCATCGCCGCCCAGCCGCCGGTCAGGTCGCGGGACAGGTTGGCGTCTTCCATGTCGTCGAAGTCGAATTTCTCGTACTTGGCTTCCTGGCCCGAGATCACGCCGCCCGTGTAGGTGTACATGAAGCGACTGGTTTCCGTGGGGCGGGAGCGCAGCCACTGGTAATACGCGTGACCGCGCCAGTCATTCTCGGTGGCGTTGTTGATGCGCTGATTCACGTCCACCACATAGGAACCGCGGTGGAAGGTATACACCTTTTCTACCGTGACACCCTCGGGTGATGTCCAGCGCAGGGTCACATCAAGGCTATCCTGGCCGGGTTCGAGGCGGTATTCCGCAGCCTCGGCCTGGAAGCGGGAATGATGGGTGGGGGCAGGTGCCGCGGTGGCCGTGGCGGCAGGGACCAGACCCGATTGGGCGACAAACAACTCGCGTTCGTCATTCAGCAGCGTCACCGGGGTGTCCGGCTTTTCCACGGAAACGGGGTAATCCAGGAGCCGCACCTGGCGCAAATCACCGCCATAGGTATCGATTTCGGCCTGGAAGACATCGGTAACGACCCGCACCCGTTGTTGGGAGTCAAGCCCGGGGCGCATGGGAGCGCCAACCGGTGCCGCCGCGCCTGGTGCCGCCGGTGCAGGGATGTCCTCACCCGGCGCCTGGGCGGTCGGGGCCGGCGCACGTTGCGGACCGTAATCCTCCTGCCAAGCCTGCCAGAGCATGAGCAGCGTGAACGAAAGGGCGAAAAAAAGGATGATTCGCTGAAAATCCATGGGGATCAGTCTTTATGCTCGGGGACAGGGTCGTGGCCGCCCGGGTGCCAGGGGTGGCAGCGGGAAAGCCGACGCAGGCTCATCCAGCCGCCGCGAAGGATACCATAGCGCGCCACCGCCTCTTGCGCGTAAACGGAACAGCTGGGAGTAAAACGACAGTTCGCACCGAGATAGGGACTCAGTACGTAGCGGTAGGCGCCAATCAGGAAGATGACGAGGCGGCGCATTTTCGGAGGTGTTGACCCCACAAGGCGTTCAGCGCGGCGCGAAACCGGGCGTTGTCCCAGGTATCGGTGCCGGCGCGAATGAGAAGGACCAAATCGCGGCCCTCGGCGTCGCCAGCATGGGCACGGAAGTGCTCTCGCGCGAGACGCTTGAGCCGGTTCCTGTCCACCGCGTGGCGGACATAGCGCTTGGACACAGCCAGTCCAAAGCGCGCGTGATCCAGTGCGTTGGGCACTGAGATCAACACCAGCGGTCCGGCCGCAGTGCGGCAACCGCTGGCGAAGGCTCGTCGAAAATCGGCAGGGCGCGTAATCCGCTGGTGCCGCGCGTAACCCGCGCTGCCCAAGGCGGGCGCCATGCCGGTCTCGACGTTAGGCTGCGAGCCGGGCGCGACCCTTGGCGCGACGGGCCTTCAGTACCAGACGGCCGCCTTTGGTGGCCATGCGGGCACGGAAGCCGTGGGTACGAGCACGCTTGATCTTGCTGGGTTGGAAAGTCCGCTTCATGAGTACACCCGAACACGAGAAAATGGGAACCACGCGGACCATAGCCGCGAAAGGCCGGCAAAGATAACCGCGCATCACGTTCGTGTCAACGCATGACGGTGTGCGCAACATGTGGATAACTCAGGGTCCGGAGGTATAGACTGCGCCCCTCGTGAATTGATGAGGTGGTTTCGAGTGACGCCTGCGGTGTGGAAAAGATGTCTTGAATGGCTGGAGCAGGATCTCCCCGCCCAGCACTTCAACACGTGGATCCGCCCCCTGCAAGTGGAACAGGATGGCGCCGTGCTGCGCCTGCTGGCCCCCAACAAATTCGTGCTGGAATGGGTTAAAGACAAATACACCCAGAAGATCAATGAATTACTCGCTCAATTCGAACAAGGCGAAGCACTCACCCTGAGTTTCGAGGTCGGCAGCCGACGGGTGGCGACGCCGGTGAGGCGCGAGGTGGCTGCACCTCGACAGGTCGTGCAGGAGCGACCCAAGGAAAAGGCGCCGGCGCGGCGCAGCAGTCTCAATCCCAACTTCGTGTTCAGCAATTTCGTCGAGGGTAAGTCCAATCAGCTGGCCCGGGCAGCGTCCATGCAGGTGGGCGAGAATCCGGGCGGCGCCTATAACCCGCTGTTCCTCTATGGTGGTGTAGGTCTCGGCAAGACCCATCTCATGCATGCCGTGGGCAACCTCATTCAGAGCCGCAAACCCGATGCGCACGTGGTGTATCTACACTCCGAACGCTTCGTGGCCGACATGGTGAAGGCGCTGCAGCATAACGCCATCAATGAGTTCAAACGCTATTACCGCTCGGTGGATGCCCTGCTCATCGACGATATCCAGTTTTTCGCCGGCAAAGAGCGCTCACAGGAAGAATTCTTCCATACATTCAATGCGTTGCTTGAAGGTCAACAGCAGGTGATCCTCACCTGCGATCGCTATCCGAAAGAAGTGAACGGGTTGGAGGAACGGCTCAAATCCCGTTTTGGCTGGGGGCTGACCGTGGCCGTGGAACCGCCGGATTTCGAGACCCGCGTGGCGATCCTTATGAAGAAGGCCGAGCAGGCACGCATCGCCCTGCCCGAGGACGTGGCGTTCCTCATTGCCAAACGCATCCGTTCCAACATCCGCGAGCTCGAAGGGGCGCTGCGCCGCGTCATCGCGAACGCCCATTTCACGGCGCGTCCCATCACTGTGGATTTCGCCAAGGAAGCGCTCAGCGATCTGCTCGCCCTTCAGGACAAGCTGGTGAGCGTCGAGAACATCCAGAAGACCGTGGCGGAGTACTATAAGATTCGCGTCGCGGACCTTTTGTCCAAGCGGCGCACGCGCTCCATAGCGCGGCCGCGGCAGGTCGCCATGACCTTGGCCAAGGAACTGACCAATCACAGCCTGCCGGAGATCGGCGATGCCTTCGGCGGCCGGGACCATACCACGGTGCTGCATGCCTGCCGCAAGGTGCGTGAGCTGAAGGAAACGGATTCAAGAGTCGCGGAAGACTTCGCAAACTTGTTGAGAACCCTGAGCACATAAGGGGGGACAAGCTGTGGATAATTTTCGAGCCCGGATCCGCACACAAGTTGTCCACAGGATACGCGGGGGTTCCACAGAACCTTTGTGCGCTGATTAATTGCTGTTAGATCAAAGGCTAACGTACGCTATCCACAGGTATGGGCTGAGCTAATAGCAGTAAAAGAAAAGATCTTAAGAAACATTAATTAATAAACAACGAGGCAACCCGATGAAGTTCCGAGTCAGCAGGGAAACGCTTCTGAAACCTCTCCAGGTGGCCGGCGGTGTGGTCGAGCGCCGACAAACGCTGCCGATTCTGTCCAACATCCTGCTTCAAGTGAGCGGTGATACGCTCACCATGACCGGTACGGACCTGGAAGTGGAGCTGATGGCGACGGCGCGGATCGGTGATGCGGAACCGGGTGAAATTACCGTCCCTGCGCGCAAGCTCATCGATATCTGCCGGAGCCTGCCCGAAGGTGCGGAGATCGACGTGAAAGTGGACGAAGGCAAGGCTCTGGTCCGTTCAGGACGCAGCCGTTTCACACTCGCCACGCTTCCGGCCAATGATTTTCCCGCGACAGATGGCGTCAGCGGCGGAATTGAGTTCAGCCTGAGCCAAGCTCAGCTGAAAGCGCTTATCGAGCGCACCCAGTTCTGCATGGCTAATCAGGACGTGCGCTATTACCTGAACGGCATGCTGCTTGAGATTGATCGCGATGTTGTGAGAGCGGTGGCGACGGACGGGCATCGCCTGGCCTACAGCGAACTCGCCGCCGAGGTGGGCGTTTCGGTCAAGCACCAGGTTATCGTGCCCCGCAAGGGTGTCGGGGAACTGGGGCGTCTGCTCGGGGACAAGGACGATGCGGTGGAGGTGCGAATGAACACTAACCACATCCGCATCGGGTTTGACGGCATGGTGATGACGTCGAAATTGATTGACGGCCGCTTCCCGGATTACGAGCGGGTCATCCCGCGACAGGCAAGCAAGCAGGTGGTCGCCGAACGTGAGCCGCTGCGGCAGGCCCTCGCGCGCGCCTCCATTCTTTCGAATGAAAAATATCGGGGCGTCCGCATCGAGCTTAGCGAGGGTCGATTGCGGGCGCTGGTCAGCAACCCGGAGCAGGAAGAGGCCGAGGAAGAGGTTGAGGTCGAGTATCAGGGCGACATGTTCGAGATCGGCTTCAACGTAGGCTATGTCCTTGAAGCGCTGAATGCAGTCAAAGAGGACAAGGTCCAACTTGGACTAACGGATGCGAACAGCAGCTGTCTTCTCCACGGGGTCGAGGACAGCGCGACCCGTTACGTGATCATGCCCATGCGCCTGTAAGCACGGGCAACGCAGGCGCCGGGGAGCTGCAGTACTGGCGACCCCCGGCGCCTTTGCGCAGCACCTCGCCATCCAAGGGTGGTAGCAGCCCTCCTCCTCGCCGGCGACCCGGAACGACACACTTCCTTTGCATGACCATCCAACGCCTCGAAATCAGGAATTTCAGAAACCTGAACGAGGTCACGCTGGAGCCCGGGCCTCGGATTAACGTTATTGAGGGGCCCAACGGCAGCGGCAAGACCAGTCTGTTGGAAGCCATCAATGTGGCCGGTGTCGGCCGCTCCTTCCTGACCCACCAGAAGCAGCTGTTTATTCAACAGGGTAGCCCCGAGACCACGATCTTCGTGCTGCATCAGTATGACGAGCGGAAGGAACGCATCGGGGTGCGCTTTCGTGCCACAGGGGAGACGGAATTTCGGTGTGATGGGGAAAAAATCGACTCGCGTGCCGATTTGGCGCGGGGTAAGCCCGTGGCAGTGATCACGCCAGAGAGTCATTCCCTTATCGAAGGTGGGCCCAAGGAAAGGCGCGGCTTTATGGATTGGGGATTGTTCCACGTGGAACAAGGGTTCCTGGACGCGTGGCGGCAATATCAACGGGCACTGCGCCAACGAAACGCGGCGCTTGCCCACGGTTTCGGTGATGCGAACGCGTGGCTACCCTCGCTGGCGGCGACCGGTGAAGTCATCGACCACGCCCGCCGGCAGTGGGTGGCGCGGCTTGGCTCGGCAATCGGGCACTCCCCTTTGCTGGGCCCGCTGCCGGCCCAGGTGCGGCTGGACTATGAACAAGGGTGGGCCAAGGACCGTAGCCTCCAGGAGGCCTTCGCGCGGGACGAGGAACGTGACCGACGCGACGGATATACCCACAGCGGTCCCCATCGGGCAGAACTACGCGTCCGTGTGGACGATCGTCTCGCCAGCGACGTTCTCTCCCGGGGGCAGGAAAAACTCCTGGTCTGTGCCCTGTGGCTGGGTCAGCTGGTCTTGCTGGGCCAGCTCACCGGGCAAAACGCCGTGGTGTTGCTCGATGACCTGCCATCGGAACTGGACGAGTACAACCGCGGTCTACTTCTTGAGGCTCTTGCTGCACTGCAGGCCCAGGTGTTCGTGACCACCACGGACCGCCGCCTTACCCCCTCCCCCCTTTCCGACACGCGATTGTTCCACGTGGAACAAGGGCGCCTCGCCACGGTGGTATAATGCCCGCTTCCACGCGGAGCCAGCTATGACGGACGAAAAACGCTACGACTCTTCCCAGATCAAGGTACTCAAGGGCCTGGATGCCGTTCGCAAGCGTCCTGGCATGTATATCGGTGATACGGACGATGGCACCGGACTTCACCACATGGTGTTCGAAGTGGTGGACAACGCCATTGACGAAGCCCTCGCCGGCTACTGCAGCCAGATCGACGTCATCATCCACACCGACGGCTCCGTCAGTGTCCGCGACAACGGGCGTGGTATTCCCGTGGATATCCATGAGGAGGAAGGTCGCTCCGCCGCTGAAGTCATCATGACCGTGCTGCACGCGGGCGGTAAGTTCGACCAGAACTCTTATAAGGTCTCCGGTGGCCTGCATGGCGTGGGCGTATCGGTGGTGAATGCGCTCTCTGAGCACCTGAAGCTGCTTATCCGCCGCGATGGCAAGCTGCACCAGCAGGAATATGCCCACGGTGACCCCGTCTATCCGCTCAAGGTCATCGGTGAGTCGACCGAGTCAGGTACCGAGGTGCGCTTCAAGCCCTCTCACGCCATCTTTACTCAGACCGAATACAGCTATGACATCCTCGCCAAGCGCCTGCGCGAGTTGTCCTTCCTGAATTCCGGCGTGCGTATTCACCTGCTGGACGAGCGCACCGACAAGGAAGACACCTTCGAATACCAGGGCGGTATCAAGGCCTTCGTGGAGCATCTGAACCGGAACAAGACCCCGCTGCACCCGAACGTCTTCCATTTCATCGCCGAGCGCGACGGCATCACTGTGGAAGTGGCCATGCAGTGGAGCGATTCCTATCAGGAAAGCGTCTTTTGCTTCACCAACAACATTCCCCAGCGTGACGGTGGCACACACCTCGCCGGATTCCGCGCCGCGCTGACGCGCACCATCAACAACTACATCGAAGCGGAAGGCCTGGCCAAGAAAGCGAAAATCGCCACCACCGGCGATGATGCCCGCGAAGGTCTCACCGCCGTACTGTCCGTGAAGGTGCCTGACCCGAAGTTCTCCTCGCAGACCAAGGACAAGCTGGTTTCGTCCGAGGTCAAGCCGGTGGTCGAGGCCACGACGGTGGAAAAGCTGGAGGAATTCCTGCTCGAGAACCCCTCCGACGCGAAGGTCATCTCCGGCAAGGTCGTCGATGCGGCCCGTGCCCGCGAGGCGGCGCGCAAGGCCCGCGAAATGACCCGCCGCAAAGGCGCGCTGGATATCGCCGGGCTGCCGGGCAAGCTGGCCGACTGCCAGGAACGTGACCCGGCTCACTCCGAACTGTTCCTGGTGGAGGGTGACTCCGCCGGCGGCTCTGCCAAGCAGGGCCGCGACCGCCGCACGCAGGCCATCCTGCCCCTCAAAGGCAAGATCCTGAACGTGGAGAAGGCCCGTTTCGACAAGATGCTCTCCTCCGCCGAGGTGGGCACCCTCATCACTGCGTTGGGCTGTGGCATCGGCCGGGAGGAATTCAACCCGGACAAGCTGCGCTACCATCGCATCATCATCATGACCGACGCCGACGTGGACGGCTCTCACATCCGCACCCTGCTGCTCACCTTCTTCTACCGGCAGATGCCTGAAATTATTGAGCGCGGCCACATCTACATCGCCCAGCCACCGCTCTATAAGGTCAAGCGTGGCAAGCAGGAGCGTTACGTGAAGGACGATGCGGAGCTCAACGCCAACCTCCTCCAGCAGGCGCTGGACGGTACAGAGCTCTATGTCACCACCGGGGCGCCACCCCTTTCAGGGATCGCCCTGGAACAGCTTGCCAAGCGCTATCAGTCGGTATTGGCCAGCGTCCAGCGCCTGGGGCGTCGTTTCAACGCCCACGCCCTGGAGAAGATGATCGCCCTGCCCGGCCTCGATCAGGAGGATTTCGTCCGCCAGGAGGCGGCCAATGCCTGGTTCCAGGACCTGGTGGGCCTCCTCAATGCCGATGCCGGGGCCGAACGTCGCTACTCGTTCCGTCTCGAAACCGCACCGGGCGGCAGTGTGGAGACGGCGGTCATTACCGAATGGCGCCATAGCGTGGCCTCGGATTACACCTACCACGTGGATTTCTTCACTTCCCCCGAGTACCAGGCCATCCGCGACCTGCATGATCAGCTCAGCGGCCTGCTGTCCGCCGATGCTTACGTACAGCGTGGAGAGCGTCGTCAGGACGTGGGCAGCTTCAAACAGGCCCTGGATTGGATGCTGGAAGAGGCCAAGCGCGGCCAGCACATCCAGCGCTACAAAGGCTTGGGCGAGATGAATCCCGAGCAGTTGTGGGAAACCACCATGAACCAGGACACCCGCCGTTTGTTGCAGGTGAAGATCGAGGACGCCGTCGCTGCCGACGCGATCTTCTCCACCCTTATGGGCGATGCCGTCGAACCGCGCCGCGAGTTCATCGAACAGAACGCGCTGCAGGTGGCGAATCTGGACGTGTGAAGCAAAAAGCTTAACCACGGAGCCCACGGAGGGGCACGGAGACAAAATAGATTGTGTTGTTCTCCTGGCTTCCGCGGTACGTCTCTCCGTCGGTAGGTCGGGTTTCGCCACTCGACAACGCAACTGAACCAAAAAAGCCAAACCACGGGGGACACGGGGAACACGGGGGGAATCCCGCAGGATCCCCTGTGGGAGCGGCCCCAGGGCGCGATGGAGCAGTGTGCCAAAGGCAATCGCGGCCTTAGGCCGCTCCTACAGAAAAACGGATTCCGCCCTGTTCCCCGTGGTAAACGCTTTTCTTCGTCCGCTTGCGTTCGCGGCCTTCGATCCTCCAGTCCTGTCGGCAAGCGGACGTTCTGAACCAAAAAAGCAACCACGGGGGACACGGGGAAGATCCCCAAAATCCCGCAGGGTCCCCTGTGGGAGCGGCCTCAGGCCGCGATGGCACAGTCTGCCAAAGGCAATCGCGGCCTGAGGCCGCTCCTACAGAAGAAAAACGGATTTTCCCCGTGTTCCCCGTGTCCCCCGTGGTTAATGCTTCTTCTTCAGTTTCTTCTTCTGTCCGAAAATGAAACGCAAATCGGGAAAAGCGTTCAGCGCCAGGTCTCGGGGGCCGGCGCACATTTTTCTTCTTCTCCGTGGCCCTCCGTGGTTCCTTCTTCCATCTGTGCGTCTCAAACGGGTCCATTGGCCGACCTCTCTCGCCAATAAAAAAGGGGAAGGCATAAACCTTCCCCTTTTCGTTTCCGCGTCTGGCGCGGGGGCGATCAGGCGTCCTTGTGGTAGGAAACCACGCGCTCCACTTCGTTCTTGGAGCCCAGGATCACCGGTACGCGCTGGTGCAGACCGGTGGGCTGAATGTCCATGATGCGCTCGCGGCCGGTGCTGCTGGCGCCGCCGGCCTGCTCGATGATGAACGACATCGGGTTGGCTTCGTACATGAGGCGCAGCTTGCCACCCTTGTCCTTCATCTTGCTATCCAGCGGGTACATGAACACGCCGCCGCGGGTGAGGATACGGTGCACCTCGGCCACCATGGAGGCGACCCAGCGCATGTTGAAGTCCTTGTCGCGCTCGCCGGTCTTGCCAGCCAGGCACTCGTCCACGTAGCGCTTCACGGGCTTTTCCCAGAAACGCATGTTGGAGGCGTTGATGGCGAATTCGTTGGTGTCCGCCGGAATCTCGATGTTCGGGTGAGTAAGCACAAACTCACCGATACTCTGATCCAGGGTGAAACCGTTCACGCCATGGCCGGTGGTAAGCACGATCATGGTGGAAGGCCCGTAGATGGCGTAGCCGGCGCACACCTGCTGGGTACCGGGCTGCAGGAAAGACTCGGCGGTGGGATTCTCGCAATTACCCGGGCAGCGCAGGATGGAGAAGATGGTGCCCACGGAGACATTCACGTCGATGTTGGACGAGCCGTCCAGCGGGTCGAAGGTGAGCAAGTACTTGCCACGCGGGTAGCGGCCGGGGATCTGGTAGATATCGTCCATCTCCTCGGAGGCCATGGCGGCCAGATGTCCTGCCCACTCGTTGGTCTGCAGGAAGATCTCGTTGGAGATGATGTCCAGCTTCTTCTGGGTTTCGCCCTGCACGTTCTCGGAGCCCGCGCTGCCCAGCACGCCCACCAGCGCACCCTTGTTCACCAGGCCGGAGATCTGCTTGCACGCGGTGACGATGTCGTTGAGCAGCGAGGTGAAATCGCCGGTCGCGCCCTTCACCCGGCGTTGTTCCTCAATGATGAATTGCGTTAGCGAGACGCGGTTGTTCTGCATGGCATGTGGTCCTGTGGTTTCGTTGAATGCTTTTCAGGGCGGGCCCGAATTATCGTTAGGACGCGGGCCTTCCGGCCGCGCGAAAAACGGCGATTATATCACGCTGCCCTGATGGACTCCGCGGGGGCCGGGAGGCCCCCCATCGCCGTTTCAATCCAGGCTTCCGCCTCATGGGTGATCGCGGCGGCGCTCTTGCCGGCCGTGTCGATGGCAGGTCCGATGCGTACCTGGATTTCCCCAGGTACCTTGATGAAGCTGTCGCGCCGCCAGTGCTCGCCCGCATTGTGGGCCACCGGGACGGCGGGAACGCCCGCCGCCCGCGCCAGGCCAGCACCGCCGGTGGCATAACGGCCATGCACCCCGGGCGCCACACGGGTACCTTCCGGAAACACGATGACCCAGAAACCGCTGCGCAGCCGCTCGGTGCCTTGTTCGATCACCTGCTTGAGCGCCTCGCGCCCGGCTTTTCGATCGATGGCGATGGGCCAGGCCGCAGCGAGACCCCAGCCGAAGAAAGGTACCCGTAGCAGTTCCCTTTTCAGCACCCAGGTCTGGGCAGGGAAGATCGACTGGAAGGCAATGGTTTCCCAGGTGCTCTGGTGCTTGGCCAGCACCACCGAGGCCGTGTCGGGGATGTTTTCACGCCCTTCCACACGGTAGGTGATGCCACAGGTCACCTGCAGCCACCACAGGATGAAGCGGCCCCAATGCGCCAGATAGCGGTACCGCAGGTGAGGCTTGAGGGGCAGAACCAGGGGAACGAACGCCACGACGACCAGGGTGGCCACCCACATCCCGAGATAGAAAAGCAGAGAGCGTGCGAGCATCAGCGTACCGTCAGCAGGGCGTCGACGGCCTCGCTCAGATCGCTGTAGACCGGCACGCCCTCCAGGCTCTGGACCTTTGTTAGTGTGCGCTCACCTTTGCCTGTGCGCACCAGAATCGGTGTTGCCCCGACCGCCTGGGCTGCCTCCAGGTCCCTCAGCGAATCGCCGACGGCCGGGACGCCGGTGAGGTCCTGGCCGAGCCGTGCCCCGATCTCCTGCAGCAGGCCCGGCAGCGGTTTGCGGCAGCTGCAGCCGTCGTCGGGACCATGCGGGCAGAAGGCGATCATTTCGATGTGGCCACCCACCGCCGCCAGGGCACGGCGCAATTTGCCGTGCATGCTGTTGAGGGTGTCCAGGTCGAAGTAGCCGCGCGCCAGGCCCGACTGGTTGGTGGCCACCGCCACCCGGTAACCCGCCTGGTTCAGGCGGGCGATGGCCTCCAGGCTGCCCGGGATGAAGCGGAATTCGTCCACCGACTTGATGTATTCGTCGGAGTCCTCGTTGATGACCCCGTCACGATCCAGGATGACCAGCTTCATGTTCAGCTCTGCAATCGCGAGATATCGGCGACTTCCAGGAAGAGATCTCCCAGGCGCTTGAGCAGGGCCAGCCGGTTGTCGCGCAATGCGGGATCGTCCGACATGACCATGACGGCATCGAAGAAACCGTCGACCGCTTCGCGCAGCCCGGCGAGCCGGCACAATGCGTCTTCGTAGCGACGTTCGGCAAGCAGGCCGCGCACCTCCCCTTCCAGGGCTGCGAGTTGCTCGCCCAACTGGCGCTCGGCCGGTTCCGCGAAATGCTCGGCACGCACCTGGTCGGGCACGGCGACCTCGGCCTTGCGCAGGATGTTGTGGATGCGCTTGTTGGCGGCCGCCAGGCTCTCGGCTTCGGGCAGCCGGCGGAATGCCGAAACGGCGTGAATACGGGCGTGGAAATCCAGCGGGCGCGAGGGCTGGCGCGCCAGTACGGCCTCGAAGGTGTCCGCGCCGATGCCGGCATCCTGATAGTAGGCGCGCAGGCGCTCCATCATGAAATCGAACACCTGGTTGGCGGTGGTGTCGGCGATTTTCACGCCGTCCTTGCGCAGACGCTCGGCAGCGCTTTCCAGCAGGGTGCGCAAGTCGAGATCCAGTTTCTTCTCGATGCAGGTGCGCAACACGCCCAGGGCCGCGCGTCGCAGGGCGAACGGGTCCTTGTCACCGGTGGGCAGCTGTCCAATGCCGAAGATGCCCGCCAGGGTGTCCAGGCGATCGGCGATGGCCAGTGCCTGGCCCGTGGCGGTGCCCGGCAGGGCATCGCCGGCATGACGCGGCATGTACTGCTCGTCCAGCGCCGTGGCCACCTCTGCGGGCTCACCGTCGTGGACGGCGTAGTAACGCCCCATGATGCCCTGCAGTTCAGGGAACTCGCCCACCATGGCGGTCATGAGATCGCACTTGGCCAGACGTGCCGCGCGTTCGGCATTGGCCACATCAGCGCCCATCATCTGCGCGATGCTGCCGGCGAGGGTCGCCACGCGCTCGCTCTTGGCCTGCAGGGTGCCCAGCTTCTGCTGGAACACCACGGTCTTGAGCACCTCGATGCGTGCGGCGAGAGGCTCCTTGCGGTCCTGGTGCCAGAAGAAGCTGGCATCGGCAAGGCGCGGGCGAATGACGCGTTCGTTGCCGGCCCGCACGTGTGCCGGGTCGCGGCTGTCGATGTTGGCGATGGCGATGAAATGCGGCATGAGCTGGCCGTCACCGTCCACCACGTGGAAGTATTTCTGATGGCCCTTCATGGACGACACCAGCGCCTCAGCCGGCACTTCGAGGAAGCGCTTTTCGAAATCGCCGACGATGGCCACCGGCCACTCCACCAGTGCAGTGACTTCGTCGAGCAATGCCTCGTCGATGACGGCATTGCCGCCGAGCTGCGCCGCGGCTTCCAGGATCTGGGCGCGCACTGCCTCTCGGCGCTTGGCGAAATCCGCGATGACGCGACCTTCCGACAGCAGCAACGCCTCGTAGGCTTCGGGCTCGCCCAGATAGAGCGGCGCGGGATGATGGAAACGGTGACCGCGCGTCTCGCGCCCCGAACGTACACTCAAGATCTCGCAATCGATGACCGAATCACCGAACAGCATCACCACCCAATGCACCGGACGCACGAACTCCGCGTCCAGATCGCCCCAGCGCATGCGCTTGGGAATGGGCAGGCGATCGAGCGAGGCCTTGACGATCTCAGGGATGATCTCGGCGGTGGCACGACCCGGTTGCACGCTGCGATGCATCAGCCAGGCACCCTTGTCCGTCTCCACCGTCTCGAGTTGATCCATGGTCACGCCACAGGACGCCGCGAAGCCCTGCGCCGCCTTGGTGGGCACACCCTCCTCATCGAAGGCGGCGGTAAGTGCGGGTCCACGGCGCTCAACGGTCTTGTCGGTCTGTCTGGCGGGGACACCCTTCACCAGCACAGCGAGCCGCCGCGGGCTTGCAAACGCCTGCATCGATGCCACATCGAGTCCCGCCTTGGTGAGGCCGTCCTCGATACCCTGGCGGAAGGCGCGGGACAGGGTAAGCAGCGCTTTCGGCGGCAACTCCTCGGTGCCGATCTCGATGAGCAAATCGCGCGACATCATCGGGCGACCTCCGTGGTCTTGAGCATGGGAAAGCCGAGCGCAGCGCGGCGGTCGTAATAGGCCTGGGCGACGGCGCGCGACAGGGTGCGCACGCGCAGGATGAAGCGCTGGCGTTCGGTCACGGAGATGGCCTTGCGGGCGTCGAGCAGGTTGAAGGTGTGGGAGGCCTTGAGCACCATTTCATAAGCGGGCAGCGGCAGGCCCAGTTCGATCAACCGGCTGCTCTCTTTTTCGTAGTGATCGAACTGGCGGAACAGGTTGTCCACCTCGGCGTGCTCGAAGTTGTAAGTGGACATTTCCACTTCGTTCTGGTGATACACGTCGCCGTAGGTCACCTTGCCATTGGGGCCGTTGGCCCAGGTGAGATCGAACACGCTTTGCACGCCCTGCAGGTACATGGCAAGGCGTTCCAGGCCGTAGGTGATCTCGCCGGTAACCGGCTTGCAGTCGAGGCCGCCCACCTGCTGGAAATAGGTAAACTGGGTGACCTCCATGCCGTTCAGCCACACCTCCCAGCCCAAACCCCAGGCGCCCAGGGTGGGCGATTCCCAATTGTCCTCCACGAAGCGGATGTCGTGGGTGAGCGGGTCGAAGCCCAGCATGCGCAGGGAGTCCAGGTAGAGCTCCTGGATGTTCAGCGGCGACGGCTTGAGCACGACCTGAAACTGGTAGTAGTGCTGCAGGCGGTTCGGGTTTTCGCCATAACGACCGTCGGTGGGTCGGCGCGAGGGCTGCACGTAGGCGGCGTTCCAGGGTTCGGGGCCGATGGAGCGCAGGAAGGTGGCCGGGTGGAAAGTACCGGCGCCCACTTCCATATCGAGAGGCTGCAGCACCACGCAACCCTGCTGGGCCCAGTAGTTCTGCAGCGCGAGGATGAGCCCCTGGAAGGTGCTCACGTCGTGCGTCGCGGCATTCGTGGTCAAGGTGAAACCCTTAGGCGGCTGGTGGAGTCCAATAGCCGCACATTATAACCAGCGTGCCGTTTTCCTTTACAGGCGCCGGTGTTTAGCGTCTCGCAATTCCGGTAAACTTGGCCCTCCCCGACGCATCCGTTACCCGCCCATGTCCCAGCCCCGCAAAGCCGTCGCCCTCGTCTCGGGCGGTCTCGATTCCATGCTCGCCGCCAAGGTGATCCAGGAACAGGGCATCCACGTGGAGGGCATCAACTTCTTCACGGGTTTCTGTGTGGAAGGTCATACCCATGCCATCCGCCAGAAAGACCTGAACAAACCCAAGCGCAACAACGCCCTGTGGGTGGCCGAGCAGTTGGGCATGAAGCTGCACATCGTCGACATCGTCGACGAATACAAGGATGTGCTGGTGAACCCGAAGCACGGCTACGGCGCCCATATGAACCCCTGTCTGGACTGCAAGGTGTTCATGGTGCGCAAGGCGCACCAGTGGATGGAGGCCCACGGCTTCGACTTCATCATCACCGGCGAGGTCATCGGCCAGCGCCCCATGTCCCAGCGCAAGGACACCATGCCCGTGGTGGCGCACGAATCCGGCGCCGAGGACCGCCTGTTGCGGCCTCTCTGTGCCCTGAACCTGCCGCCCACCCTGCCCGAGCGCGAGGGCTGGGTGGATCGCGAGCGCCTGTACGGGTTTTCCGGCCGCTCCCGCAAGCCGCAGATGGCGCTGGCCGCGAAGTTTGGTCTGAGCGATTACGCCCAACCCTCCGGCGGCTGTTGCTTCCTCACGGACGAACAGTATTCCCGCAAGCTGGTGGACCTGTGGCAGGCCCGCGGCAACCGCACCTACGAGCTGGATGACATCCTGCTGCTGAAGGTCGGCCGCCATGTGCGCCCGGCCCCCCATTACAAGCTGATCATCGGCCGCGAGGACGGGGAGAACCAGTTCATGGAGGGCTACCGCAAGCAGTTCGTCACGCTGCGAACCGTGGACTGCCCCGGTCCGCTGGTGCTGGTGGACGGCACGCCAAGCGAGGACGACCTGGTGCTTGGCGCGCGCATCGCCGCACGCTATTCCAAGGGCCGTGCCCTGGATCGGGTGAAAATCGCCGTGGCGGATCACGGTGCCCCCGAGCGCATCTTCGAGGTGGCCCCGCTGCCGCCGCACGAGATCCCGGAGGCTTGGTACCTGTGAAGGTTCAATTGGATGCCCGTCGCCTGCTCTGCCCCCTGCCGGTGATCCGTACCCAGGACAAGGTGGCCACGCTCGCCCCGGGCGACGTGCTGGAAGTGGTTGCCACGGATCGCGGCGTGCTCAACGACATCCCGGCCTGGTGCCGCATCAACGGTCACACCGTGCTCGGCACGCGCACCGATGACGGCGAGGTGACCATCACCCTGCAAGTGGGGCGGGCTTCCTCGTGAGCGCGGGTCATTTCCACGACGAAACCCCCGACCGCGGCGGCGCCCGCTACACCGACATCCGGCGGGTCACGGTCGTCGTTGCCCTGCTCAATCTGGTGCTGGGCGTGATGAAGGTGCTCGCCGGCTACCTGTTCCACTCCCAGGCCCTGCTGGCGGACGGTGTCCATTCCCTGTCGGATCTTGCCACCGACGCCATGGTGCTGTTCGCGGCCAAGCACGGCAGCCGCGATGCCGACGAGGACCATCCCTACGGCCACGGCCGCATCGAAACCCTGGCCACCGTGGCGCTGGGCGTCGCCCTGATTCTGGTGGCCATCGGTATCGGCTGGGACGCGGGAGCACGCCTTTTCCAACCGGAGGCCCTGCTGCATCCCGGCATGGGGGCCATCGTGGTGGTGCTGTTTTCCATCCTCGCCAAGGAATGGAGCTTTCATTACACCATGCGCCTGGCCAGGCACCTGAACTCGCCCCTGTTACGCGCCAATGCCTGGCATCACCGTAGCGACTCGATTTCCTCCATTGTGGTGCTGGTGGGCGTGGCCGGCACCCTGGCCGGCCTGCCCTATCTGGACGCCATCGCAGCGGTGGTGGTGGCGTTCATGGTGGCGCGCATCGGCTGGGATCTGGCCTGGCACAGCGCCCACGAACTGATCGACACCGCCCTGGACAAGGAGCGGGTGGAGGCCATCCGCCGCGAGATCCTGGCGGTGGACGGAGTGCAGGCGGTGCATACGCTCCGCACCCGCCGCATGGGCGGCGGCGCCCTGGTGGACGTCCATGTGTTGGTGGACCCCCGTTTGTCGGTGTCCGAAGGTCACTACATCAGCCAGGCGGTATATGAGCGCCTGATCAGGGACGTGGACGAGGTGCAGGATGTTCTGGTGCACATCGATCCGGAGGACGACGAGACCCACGCGCCCACCACGGGGCTGCCGACGCGCCACGAGCTGCTTGGCTGGCTGCGTCCGCGCTGGAAGCAAGTGCCCGGCGCGCAGCATATTTCGCACGTCACGCTGCACTACCTGGACGGCCGGGTGGCCGTGGAGCCGGCCTTGCCGCTCGCTGCCATCGGTGGGCTCGAGGAGGCGCGCCAGCTGGCCGATGCCCTGGCGGCCAGCGCCGAAGGACTCGAGCCGGTAGCCAGCGTGCGCGCCTCGTTTTATTGAAACGCACCATTATGTGTGCGTTTGGACCCAGACTGCACTGTTATGGTGCTCCATTTGAGCGCCGGCCGTGGCCTGTAGGCCCGGAACCCGCGTGTTGTATATGGTTTGGTGGGTGGCATGGTCGATGCATCCCACCAGGCATGGTTTATCCGGCCGCCCCAGGGGCGGTCATTTCTGACTCTTTGCGGAGGCACTTCGATGTCGGTCGACAACGTTATCAAGACCATTAAGGAAAAAGGCGTGAAGTTCGTGGACATGCGTTTCACGGACACCCGTGGCAAGGAGCAGCACGTCTCTTACCCGGCCAGCAAGATCGACGAAGGCACCTTCGCCGATGGCGTCATGTTCGATGGTTCGTCCATCTCGGGCTGGAAGCACATCAACGAGTCCGACATGATCCTCCTGCCGGATGCCGGCTCGGCCTACCTGGACCCGTTCACCGACGAGCCCACCCTCAACGTTACCTGCGACATCGTCGAACCTGCCACCATGCAGGGCTATGAGCGCGACCCGCGCTCCGTCGCCAAGCGCGCCGAGGAATACCTGAAGTCCACCGGCATCGCCGACACCGCCTTCTTCGGTCCCGAGCCCGAATTTTTCATCTTCGACGACGTGCGCTGGAGCGCCGACATGTCCGGCTCCTTCGTGAAGATCGATTCTTCCGAAGCCGACTGGAACTCCGAGCGTGTCTACCCCGACGGCAACATGGGCCACCGTCCGAGCGTGAAGGGCGGCTACTTCCCCGTGCCCCCGGTCGACAGCCTCTATGACATCCGTGCCGCCATGTGTCTGGCCATGGAAGAGATCGGCCTGGATGTGGAAGTGCACCACCACGAAGTGGCCACCGCCGGCCAGTGCGAAATCGGCGTGTCCTTCAACACCCTGGTGACGAAGGCCGACGAGGTAATGAAGCTCAAGTACGTGGTGCACAATGTGGCTCACGCCTACGGCAAGACCGCCACTTTCATGCCCAAGCCCATCGTTGGTGACAACGGATCCGGCATGCACGTGCACATGTCCCTGGCGAAGGAAGGCAAGAACCTGTTCGCCGGCAACCTGTACGGCGGCTTGTCCGAGACCGCGCTGTACTACATCGGCGGTGTCATCAAGCACGCCCGCGCCCTGAACGCCCTCACCAATCCCGGCACCAACAGCTACAAGCGCCTGGTGCCCGGTTTCGAGGCGCCGGTGATGCTGGCCTACTCCGCCCGCAACCGTTCGGCCTCCATCCGTATCCCCTACGTGACCAACCCGAAGGGTCGCCGCATCGAGGTGCGCTTCCCGGATCCGTCCGCCAACCCCTACCTCTCGTTTGCCGCGCTCATGATGGCCGGTCTGGACGGCATTCAGAACAAGATCCACCCGGGCGACGCCATGGACAAGGACCTCTACGACCTGCCGGCGGAAGAGGCCAAGGCCATCCCCACGGTGTGCCATGCTCTCGACCAGGCGCTGGACTACCTGGACAAGGATCGCGAGTTCCTCATCAAAGGGGGCGTGTTCACCAACGACATGATCGATGCCTACATCAAGCTGAAGATGGACGAAGTGACCCGCTTCCGCATGACCACGCATCCGGTCGAGTTCGACATGTACTACAGCCTGTAATTACAGGTCGTCCGTCGAAAGTGGTTAAGGCGCCTTCGGGCGCCTTAACGCTTTGCGCCGCCCGTACGGGGCACCATCCCACCTCGACTCAGCGCTCGTCCCGCCGACATTGCCTCCCAAAGGCATTTTCTTTTTCAGCCGTTTCGCTATGCTGACCCCATGCGCCGGGTCGTCCTTCCACTGCTGATTGTCGCCATCTTACCGGCGCTTGCGGACACGGTTTACCAGCGTGTACGTCCCGACGGCAGCATCGAATACAGCGATCAGCCCTTGCCGGGTTCGGTGCCCAGGGAACTGCCGGAGGTGCAGACCTATGAGGCCCAACCGTTGCCCCCTCTGACGCCACCCCCCGCTGTGAAGCAGGCCCCTGCGGTGCCAGCCTATCAATCGCTGCGTATCACCCAACCCGTCGATGACCAGACCGTGTTCCACGATGCGGCGGGCGTCGGTGTTACCGTCATGGTGAGGCCGAATCTTCGTCCCGGGGATCGGGTGGTCATCTACGTGGACGGCCAACCCGTCGCGGCCGGCCCATCCACGAACCTGACCATACCCACACCGGACCGTGGCACCCATCGTCTCACCGCCGAGGTGCAGAACGCCGGTGGCGATCCGGTACTGCGTGCGCCAACCGTCACATTTCACCTGCGCCAGCATTCCCTGCTGAACCGCTGATCCGTCCTGGGGCATGGTTCGCCCCGATGCACTATAATGGTGCATCGGCACGGTACCTCGGTCTGTGCCCCCCGCGCGCGTGCGACCCTCGCGTTTTGGTTTGGAATTTGCTTGGCGAAAGCTATGAACGAGCCGAGCCCGCCGTCGGACCTGATCCAGCGCATCATCGAAAACCTGCACACCACCGTGCTGCTTTTCGACGCCGGGCTCAATCTGCGCTACATCAACCCCGCCGGCGAAATGCTGTTCGCGGTGAGCGCCCGGCGCATGGTGGGCAGCACGGCGCACCTCCTGTTCAATGACGACGGTCTGGTCGCCTCGCTGCGCGCGGCCCTGGCCACGGGCCATCCCTTCACGGAACGGGAGCTGGCGCTCAACGTGGCGCCGAGACGGCACGTCACCGTGGACCTCACCGCCATTCCCCTGCGCGATCCCAGGGCCGGCACCGAGCTGCTGGTAGAGCTGAACGAATTGGATCGTCAGTTGCGCATCACCCGCGAGGAAAACCTGCTCGCCCAAACCACCGCCACCCGCACGCTGCTGCGTGGTTTGGCCCACGAGATCAAAAACCCTCTCGGCGGGTTGCGCGGCGCTGCCCAACTGCTGGAGCGGGAACTGCACGACGATGACCTGAAGGAATACACCAACGTCATCATCAACGAAGCGGACCGCCTGCAAGGGCTGATGAATCGCATGCTGGGTCCCAACGCCCTGCCCCGGCGCACGCCCGTGAACATCCATGAAGTGATGGAACGCGTGCGCCAGTTGGTGCGTGCCGAATCGCCCGCGGGCGTTCAGCTGGTATCCGATTACGACCCGAGTATCCCGGAACTCCAGGCCGATCGCGATCAGCTCATCCAGGCCATCCTGAACCTTGTGCGCAATGCCGCACAGGCACTGCGCGATCGCGGCACCATTACCTTGCGCACGCGCACCATGCGCCAATACACCATTGGCCAGAACCACCACAAACTGGTGGCGCGTATCGAAGTGATTGACGACGGTCCGGGCATCCCGACCGACATGGTGGAGAACATCTTCCTCCCCATGGTGACCGGGCGCGCGGACGGCACCGGCCTGGGTCTTCCCATTGCTCAGTCACTGATCAATTTGCACGGCGGGCTCATCGAGTGCGAGAGCCGGCCAGGGCGCACCGTTTTTACGGTGCTGCTGCCCCTCTCCCGGGATGGTGAGAGTATCGACAAGAGGTGAATACCGTGAACGAGCGCCGTGAGATCTGGGTCATCGACGATGACCGTTCTATCCGCTGGGTGCTGGAAAAGGCCCTCAAGCAAGCCGAAATGGAAGTGCGTTGCTTCGAAGAAGCGGCGCTGGTCCTGCGCGAACTCAACCGGCGCCAGCCAGATGCCGTCATCACCGACATCCGCATGCCGGGACTGAACGGGCTCGAACTGCTCGCCGAAATCACGGCGCGTCATCCCGAACTGCCCGTGATCATCATGACGGCCCATTCCGATCTGGACAGTGCCGTGTCGGCCTACCAGGGCGGCGCCTTCGAATATCTGCCCAAGCCGTTCGACGTGGACGAAGCGGTGGAACTGGCGCGCCGCGCCGTGGCCCATCGTCGCGATCGGGCGAGCCAGTCCCTCGAAGCGCCGCACCATGCCCCCGAGATCATCGGCGAAGCGCCTTCCATGCAGGAGGTGTTTCGCGCCATCGGTCGCCTCGCGCGCTCCAACATCACCGTGCTCATCAATGGCGAATCCGGCACCGGCAAGGAGCTGGTCGCCAACGCCCTGCATCGTCACAGTCCGCGGGCCGACAAGCCGTTCATCGCCCTGAACACTGCGGCCATACCGCGTGACTTGCTGGAGTCCGAGCTGTTCGGCCACGAGCGCGGCGCCTTCACCGGGGCCCAGGCCGCGCGTCAGGGGCGCTTCGAGCAGGCTAATCACGGCACCCTGTTCCTGGACGAAATTGGCGATATGCCTCCCGAACTGCAGACGCGTCTGCTGCGCGTGCTGGCGGACGGCACTTTTTATCGGGTGGGCGGGCACGCCCCCATCAAGGTGGACGTGCGCGTCATCGCCGCCACGCACCAGAATCTGGAGCAACGGGTGAAACAGGGATTGTTTCGCGAAGACCTGTTTCACCGCCTCAACGTGATCCGCATCCACGTGCCGCCGCTGCGCGAACGGCGCGAGGACATCGCGCTATTGGTGCGCCATTTCCTCAAGCGTGCCGCCGACGAACTCAATGTGGAAACCAAACGCGTCGACAAGGACACCGAGGTCTTCCTCACCGGCCTCGAATGGCCCGGCAACGTGCGTCAGCTTGAAAATACCTGCCGCTGGCTCACCGTCATGTCGCCCGGCCAGGAGATTCACCTCGAAGACCTGCCGCCCGAACTGCGCACCGGCACCGCCCCGAGCTCCGACAGCGAAGACTGGCTCAGCCCGCTGCGACGTTGGGCGGAACGTCACCTGGCCCAGGGCGACGTCTCCATCCTCGATAGCGCCGTACCCGATTTTGAACGCACCATGATCGAAGCCGCCCTCAAGCAGACCGGTGGCATGCGCCAGGAAGCCGCGCGGCTGCTCGGCTGGGGACGCAACACGCTCACGCGCAAGATCAAGGAGCTGGGCATGGGCGACGACGAGAACGGCGAAACGCCCCTGAGCGAATCCGCCACATAGGGCGGGCCGTGCCCGCCGCTTGGCTTGCGGTGCGGGCAAACTAGGGCATGAACTGAACAACGATGCGCCGTTGAACGGCGGCATTTCCGGGCGCTCCACCCGCGTAGCCGACGCTGGTGATGGCGTACACCTCGCGGCCGCCCACTGCGACGCAAGCGCCTGTGGTTACGTGGAACCAGGCATCTCCCACATCGACGTCGCCCGAATCCGAACCGGCGCACCCGATGGTCCCGTCTCCGATCTTGTAGGCAGCCCAGTCAATACCGCTTTCCGCCGCGTACAACGCTTGTGCCGAGAGCCATTCCTCGGTCGTCGTCACGTGGGTGTTTGCGCTCAGGCGGACCATCACGGCGCCGATCACTGCCATGGCCGTGATCAGGAATACGGCAGTGATGAGCGACGCACCCCTCTGGCGTTCACGGCGTGTTGCGGACATGGAACTCCTGGTAAAGCTGGATCTGTTCAGTCCCTTCGGTAAGGGTGAGCGCCACCTGCAAGATCCCGCTTCCCGAGGGGGTGCCGGCATCGTAGGTAAAGGTCACGCCCGCGGGATTGGCCACGCCGTGGACCAGCATCGGATCGGCCATGCTCCAGTCTCCATTGCCGTCATACTCGCCGATGCCATTGGAAACATGCCAACGCAGCGAGTCGTCCGCGGCCAGGCCGACCTCCACGGTTCGGCGTGCGATGGTGTAATGCCTCCCGGGCGATCCGTTCTGGAAGGTGAAGTTGTTGAACTGCAATACCGTATGCCCGTCAACGCCGTCCGCCGCGGTACTCGTGCCGATGGTACCGGTGAGCCCCACGGCGGAGCGGCTGTTGCGCAGGTCTCCCGGTGCGGTGTTGCCGATGATCAGCACGTCACCCGCCCCGTAACCGAGGCCGGACCCCAGCACGTAGAGTTCGTTACGCGATGCGCCCGGCGAAAGGCGGCGGTTGGCTACGGCGAACTCCCCGCCCGTGAAATCGTCGAACCGATCCACATAACGCCCGCCGGCAGTCGTGACGACGAATTGGATCCCCGCTCTGCCACCCGCATCGGTCACCACCTCCACGGAATTCGGCACCGCGTGGCGCAATTCCCGTCCCAAACGCTCCAGGGCGCTCCGGCCCCTTGCAATGAGGTCGGCGCGTGCCTTGGTATCGCCGTAAGCACGAAAGGCCGATGCGATGATTGGCGCCAATACCCCTGAAAGGATCGCCAGCAGAACGATGGTCATCACCATCTCGACCAGCGTGAAGCCATGGGTGCGTCCATTCCTCATCAGAAGTTCAACCGGACGGCTTGGAGCTGGAACGTCTCGCCCAAGGGATTGGTGATCGAGACGGTGATGCGCCGCGTGTCCTCCTCCGCGACACCTGCAAAAACGCTGACCTGTTCCACATCCACCCGCACCGTGTAGTCGCCATACCCGGGCATCAAACCCCCGGTCTGGTGGGTCGGTGGCACGCCGTTGATGCCGTCATAGTCGTCGATGTCATCGTATGAAGAGCGTGCCTCACCGGCTTCTGCGCCGATCATCGCCGCATCCAGGGCGACGCATGTCCAGGTCAAATTGCCGTCCGCCACGGTCCCACCGAGCGACGTGGGCCAAACAGGCTCCACCACTCCACTTGTGCCGTTGGCATTGGTGAGGAAACGACAACCGGGCACCGTTGGCGATGTGGGCATCACATGAGCACCTGGCGCGTAAGCGGTCAGACCCGTCCAGCTCGTCGCAGATTCGGCGGCACAGCTGCCACCGCCGGTGACCACACAACCGCCGCCCACGGGTGAATTCTCGTTCCATCGTTTGCGCAGGATCTCATCCATGTACGCGCTGGCCACCGCAATCGTGCGCTGACGAATCACCGGATCAGCGCTGGCCGACACGCTGCGAATGTAGACCGCCATGATGCCCGACAAGGCGATACCGACGATGATGATGAACAGCACCAGTTCCACCAGGCTGAAACCTGCATGGCGGCATGGGCCGGGGCTATGGTCAGCCCCGCACCCGTAAACACGCGGCGCTGCACTCGAAGCGCATTTTGCAGTCCACACTTGAGCAACGCGCTTACACATCAACGCACATACCCCGTTTGCGCCTCGACCAACACGGTGGCGGAATCGCTTCCCTCGGTGAGTGTCATGGTAACGGAATTGGCTGTGTCACCCCGACTGCCGAACGTGATGACGGTTCCAGCCGGCACAAGCGTAATGTCGCTCCATTGGCGCGAGTAGGCACCACCCGCGGGATCGTTCACCGTGACGCCGCCTTGTTGAACGGAGAAACCGTCGGCCGTCAGCGCGACGGAGAAACTCGCCGCGCCAGTGTTCGACGTGGACTGCTGCTGTGCGTAGCGCAATGCCTCGATCAGTTCATCACGTGCGGCTGCCACATCGTAACCGCTCCCAAGGCGTGGCGCAGCGTAAACGGCAAGTATGCCCACCAGGACCATGACGAGAACGAGTTCAATAAGCGTAAAGCCGTGTTGTTTCATGGTTCCTGCCAATACAGGAAGCGGTCATCGCTGCGGAACACGCCGAACGTCGCGCGCGCCTTGCTGGGACCAGGTAGCCAGGCATCCGGCCAGGTGAAGTCGACCTCCACATTGCCGCCGGGCGGGGCCGCATCTGCGCTGACCGTAAGTCCCAGATCACCGATACCACCCAGCAGGGTCACATTACCCAGCGGAAGTGGATTGACCGTGATCCCGCTTTCCGACTTGCTGCAGGAGAATCGCCCTCCGAAATCATCCGAGTTCAGTGCCCAGCGCCCCGCGCCCAGAAAGTATTCACTGCCGACGGGTAGCATCAGCGTGTCGCCCGGGTTGCCGTAGGTGCCGTAGACATCCCGCACATAGCCGCGGCCGTAGCGAATGAGCGTGCCTGTCGGATTGAGATCCACCGGTCCCGTATCGCTGACCCCATCGCCGTCCGTGACATCGCTGATGGTCAGGGTGAGGGCCGCGGTGAACGGCCCCACCAGACTGGTGGCATCGCGTGGATAGCTGAAGGTGTCCGATGCGACGGCGCCGAGCGTGAAGGTGAACACACCGTGATCACCATCGAGGGAGTGGTTGGCATTGCCAGGTTCCGTGGTGATGGATACCGCCAGGCAGCCGGGATCGCCGGGCGCAGCGCAGCTCGCGCCTGCTTGGGGCTGAGCATTGTCCTGGGTGGGATAGGTGACCTCGACGTCCGTCAACGTGAGCTTGTTAAAGAGCCCCGTATAGTTGGTAACTGTCGCGCCTTCCGTATTTACGGCGGTGATGGTGGCGGCCGGATTGTCCCCGTAGTCGAACGGTTGGCCCGTATAGGTGAACGCTGTTGCACCCGCGGTCATGGCGTTGGCGAGCGTGCCGTCGTTGGTGGGTTCGATATCGAATGCGAAGGGGATGAAGCGGCCCACGAGTCCCGATTCTCCTTTCACTTCGCCGGCGCCAAGGTAATCGTCATCGCCCAGGACCGCGGTCAACTTGATGTTGCCCACCTCACCCCAGGAAAAACCATTGGCCGCCGCCACGCCAGCGGAAAACGCAGAGGAAGATAAATGTGTGGGCGGCTCGCCAGGCGGAACCACCGCGGGATTCGCACCCCCCGCCGGCGCCACCAGATTGCTGCCGATGATGATGGTATCCGGTGAGAGTTCCCGGCCGAAATTGGGCGTCGCCACATCGTTGGCGTTCACCGCAGTCAACGTGAAATCGAAGGGTTGTCCGGCGGCTATCCACTTGTCCGTGCCGCCCGCGTTGTTGATTGCACCCGCCTTGATGGCACTGAACATGAAGGCCTTGGGCTTGGCGACAAAAACGGTATTACCCGTAAGTTGCGTACCGCAGGAGCTTGCAGAACAGGACGCGTTGAGTCGCATCGCGCCGGCGTCCGGGTAGACCAGCGTGAACGTGGCTTCGCCGCTCGCGTTGAAGCTCAGGTTCATGCCCGAACCCGGGCTTGCCTTGGCGATGGGGGTTCCGTTGATGGTGACTGACGAATTGGCCGGGTTGTCCGACGGGTTGGCGTAACCCGACCAGAAACTGACGTACCGCGTCTGGTTAGCGAGCAGAGACCCGCATCCGGCGCTCTGTGCCTTGATTGTGGCCGCTTGTGGGGTCGCGGCAACATGGTTGGGTACGGTGATGCTGAAACCGGAGCCCTGGATGGCGATACTGCAGTTCGCGCGCGGGTTCCCGTCCGTGTCGAAGCACTTGGGCTGGCTCAGGGGCTTGAGCGGCGGTTCGCTGCTGGTACTACCCACGGTGCTGTTGCTCGTGTATTCGAACTGCAGCGTATCGTCACTGCTGAACGTGCGGGTCTTGCCATCGGTAAACGTGGCCGTGATGGAGCCCACCACCCGTTCGCTGCACGACGCGTTCTGGCAGGCACGCACACGAATGCTTTGCGGCGCGCAGGCGGTGGCAGGGCTGTCGTAATAGAACTCGAAGTGATCGATTTCGGTCTGGTAGGCCACCATATCCGTGGCACACACGCGAAGGTTGTCGATCTCGTGGATGTTCGTGGAACCACCGGTCGAGCCCGTGTACGAGACCAGCCAGTTGGCCGGGACCTCGGCCTGTCCGGACTGTGCCTTGGCGTCATAGGGGTTGATCAGCATCTGATAGCCCGAGCCCGTGTCGCGCTCCACCGACACCCAGGCATGGCTGCCGTCGAGGTGGTCGAGCGTGATGCGATAGCGATGCGGCGGACTGGCCGAACCATTGTTGTCCACCTGCGGATTCAGGTTGGCCGCGGTGCCGGTGTGATAGCGATAGCCGCTCTGTCCCGATCCCGAGCCACGTATGGCCACCGAATCCTGGCGGGCACCGGGCCCGCCGACGCGACCTTCGCTCGGGTTGGAGTAGTTGCCGAATTCATCGATGCCGACACCCAACCAGCCGCCATTAAAGCCGGGGCACGAGGGGCAATCCGTCGTATTTTTTTGTGCATAGCCGAGCGAGCCGCCGAAGGCACCGGGAATCGGCGTCTGCTCCGCGTCCGAGAAGGTGATGGCGATGCCGTCCGCGCCGTTGCCGCCATGGGCGAAATGGTCGAATTCCACCACCACCTTGTTGCCCGCACCGGGGAACAGTTTCATGAGCGTTGCGGCGGCTGCGTTGTTACCGGTGGCATCGGTCAGCCGCAGTCGATGGTTGACGATCTTCGGCGGACCGAAGCTGCCGCTGCTGCTCGCCGTGGCCCAAAGATCACCGGGATCGCCGTTGGAACGATTGAAGTCGTCCGTGAAGACGTTTTCGGACGAGCACATCTCCTGCGACGTGATGTTATATACCTCGCCGGTGAAGTTCCCATTACCCGGGCCGCTCCCGCCCAGCACATAGCCCCCTGTGGTGCTGTGAATGGAGTCGTTGTCGACCAGGTTCAGCCCGAGTGTGCCGCTCCCGCTGCCGGTGCTCGCCGTCACAGTGTAGGTGTCGCCGTTGCCGCTGATCCCGCTGAGCGTTGCGCCGGTGATACCACTGGACGCGAGCATGAAGTCACTCAAGTCCACGCCTGTGACCGGGCGGTTGAAGCGCACCGTCCACGAGACGCTATCGGCGGTGGTGGGATTCGGATCGGCGCGGCTGATGGCCGTGACGTCCAGGGCGCCGGTGACCTCAATGGTCACCGAGGCTTCCCCGTGGGTAGTCCAACTGCTCCAGGTTAGGCAGACAATGATCTGGAGCGTGCATGTGCGATATTCGGTTCGGGCGCTGACGTCGTAGGTGCCCCCTGGGAATGGATGAGGCCAAGCGATGGGCGACCGGCTGCACGTCGTGCTGGTGTAGGTATTTGAAGACTGCTGTACGCCGTCGATAGCCCAACTGTCGCGCCATTGCTGCGTGCCTGATCCGGAGCAGTTGTAGGCCGTCGCCTCGAATGCCACCGGCTCTCCGGTAACGACGGCAACCGTCCCGGACTGGCCATTGGCGGTCAGTACGAGTTCGGGGATGGTATAGGTGAGTTGTACCCGGCCGGCGCCACCGTTGCCGCCGCGGTGGTCGGTGTGGTCAGTGGCGTTAGCGCCGGCGCCCCCACCACCGGCCCCGCTGCCGCCGCTGCCATTGCTCTCGCTCGTGGAACCCCTCGCGCCGTTTCCGCCCCCCACATTTGTGCCGGACCCGCCAAAGCGCCGGTCCGCGTCTCCGCCGGCTCCCCCGCTCCCTGCACCGCCACCACCTCCGCCGCCGTACGGATTGTTCTGGCCTTTTCCATTGGCGCCATTGCCTCCGCGATACACATGATCGCCGACGCCCCCGGTCGTGGAGCCGAGGCCACCTGCTCCTTGTCGGTTATTGGAGGACTCACCCTCGCCACCTGCGCCGCCTTTGGCAACCACGGCATTGGTACCAAATCTGGACTCGCCACCGGGCTGCCCATTGCCTGTCGATCCTGTCCCCCCCGCTCCAACCACAACGGCGTAGCTGTTGCCAGGCACGACCGTAACCACACGGCGCGCATACTGGCCACCCGCGCCACCACCTCCGGCCGCTCTGTTTCCTGTGGCCCCTCCACCGGCACCACCACCGCCCCAAGCCTCGACGGTGACAGAGCTAACACCTGGAGGCGCTACCCAGGTATACGTTCCGGGTGTCTGGTAATCGTCAGTTTCGGCGGCGGAGGCGGCGCTGAAAACGAGACCAGTAAGAAACACCAGCGCCGTTCCAAGACACCTAGTGGTCCAACGCCAAGGGGTCAGCTCTTGAGCTTGCACTCCGCCCCTCCTGTTTTCGAGCCAAGCGCACGGTAGAGCGAGGCCAGCACCTCGCGATGCGCTCCCGGAGTGATCCACGGGGTCTGGATCCACGGTATGGGTAGGATCCACGGGGTCAGTTCTTGATCTTGCACTCCACCACTCCCGTTTTTGAGCCAAGCGCACGGTAGAGCGAGTCCAGCGCCTCGCGATGTTCTCCCGCTTCGATTTTCCTTTGAATGTGTGAGATGCGGGAAGGGGAAACGCCGAACAGTTGGGCCACGTCGTTGAGCGGAAGATTGG
>JAWLCT010000037.1:23734-32052 GCA_041687015.1 Gammaproteobacteria bacterium | reverse complement strand
CGCCAATTGCCAAGTAACAATATCAACCACCGGGGCGCTGTCCGAGCCCAGCTGTAAACAGGGAATGCGCCCACCGGAGCCAGACTGAGGCCCCCTCGAAGATTCCCGCTGTTTTCCGCTGATGGGAGCAACCGTTCCACATCCTCGCTTTGGTCTAGCTCTGGCTTGCCAGGAATCAGAGCCCCCGAGACGACGCTGGGGCCACGGGTGGGACTACCGGCTATCGCCCAGTGCCTTCAGGCGTTCGCGGGCGTAGGCGGCGAGTTTGGGTTCCAAGCCGGCGCCCAGGGCGCGGGTGTAGGCCTTGGCGGCCTCCGCCGTGTCGGGCAGGCGCTCCAGGGCGATGGCGAGGCCGAGCCACCATGCCCCCTGCGAGGCATCGAGGGCGAGGGCCTGGCGGTAACGCGCGGCGCTTCTCGCCATGTCGCCGAGGCGTTGGTGGAGGGCCGCCGCGGTGGCCAGGTATTCGGCATCCGGTTGCACCCGCGTGAGCCCCTGTTCGAGCACCTCGACGGCGGGGCGCAGTTCGCCCTGCTGCAGGCGCACCCGCGCAAGGAACAATCGGAACACGGCGTGATCCGGATGCAGATCCATGCCCTCTTCGAGCAGCTGGCGCGCCTCGACCCAGCGCCCCGCCGACAGCAACAAACCGGCCAACGCCTCGCGTGCCTCTCGGTAGCTGCGATCGTAGCCCAGGGCTTCACTGAACAGCTGTTCGGCATCGGTCTGGCGTCCTGCCGCCAGTGCGGTGTAACCACGCTGATAGGCCTCGGCGGCGCGCTGTCGCAAGGTGAGCGCCCGGACGGTCTTGGCCACCGGTACCGCTTCGGGGGCCGGCTGTGGCGGCGGCTCGTGCTGTATGACGGCCGGTGCCGGCTTCGGTTGTGCCGCTGGCGTGATGATGACGGGTCTGGCGGGGGCGGGCGCCGACGGGGAAGTCTCGGGCGGCACCGGCGCAACCGAGGGCTTGTCGGGTGCCGCGACGGGGCGCGGCAATGGCGCGGACCGGGCCTTGGCCACCGGCGGCACGACGGCGCTGGCCACGGGCGGTTCGATGGGCACGGCCGCACGCTCCCACATCAGATAAGCGACGACGGCACCCAGCACCACCACCAGTGCGCCAAGCAAGGCCACCGGCAGGCGAAAACGGTCGGACACCCCGGTACTGGTGAGACCGTGGAACGGGCTGCCCTGGCCGTGACGCTCTTCGGCGCGGCGTTTTTCCAGGTCACGCAACATCTGGTTGATCAGGCTCATTACTGCACTCCGTCAGGCAATCCGGCCCAATACGCGCCACCAAGGAGCAACACCAGCAAAGCAATCAGCGCGACCACGACCAACGGCTTGTGCCAGCCGCCGGCGTGCACGTCTTCGGTGTCCTGGGCCGCCAGGCGCACGTGGGCGACGTCCACCACGCGTGCACCCTGCCCATAGCAGGCCATGAGCGATTTATGGGCAAGCACGTTCACCAGGCGTGGAATGCCACGGCTGGCGCGGTGCAATCTGCGCAGCGCCGCGCGGCTGAAATGTACCCCGCCCTGCGAACCGGCGACCAGCAGCCGATGTGACACGTAGGCGGTCATGCCTTCGGGATCGATGGGCGCGAGGCGGTGGGAAAAGGTGATGCGCTGACGCAGTTGGCGGGCGGAAGGGCGCGCGAGGATGGCATCCAGTTCCGGTTGACCAAACAACACCACCTGCAACAGCTTGCGTTTTTCGGTCTCCAGATTGGTGAGCAGGCGCAGCGCCTCGATGGTCTCGGCGGGCATGGCCTGGGCCTCGTCGATGCACAGCACGACACGCCTGCCCTCGCCGGCCAGTTCCATGAGCCGTGCGTTGAGCTCCTTCACGATGCGGTGCTGGCCGGCATTGCGCGGCAGTGCAAGCCCCAGTTCTTCCGCCACGGCAAGATTGAGTGCAGTGGGGGTGAGATACGGGTTGGGGATGTAGGCGGTCTGGAACTCGCCTTCGAGCAGGCCGAGCAGCTTGCGGCACAACAGCGTTTTGCCGGTGCCCACTTCGCCGGTCACCTTGATGAAGCCCTCGCCGCTGCGCAGCGCCACCAGTAACGTGTTCAGCGCCTCGCGGTAATGGCCGTACTCGAAAAAGTAGGCGGTGTCGGGCGTCAGCGAAAACGGCAGCTCACGTAGCCCGAAGTGTTCAAGATACATCGGCGACGGCCCCCCAATCTTGCGGCGGGGTTCGAACGCGGGGGACGCGGAGCTGCGGAGGTCGCGGAGAAAACCCTTTGAATGCTTTCTTCTGTGATCTCCGCGCCTCCGGGGCCTCGGCGTTTTGACGTCGTGAACGGCCCATCGGCTGTTAGGGATTCGCCATGGAGCGGATGGTGGGCGAGGACAGTTGGATTTGGTCGGACCACACGCGACCGGATTCGACCACGGTAGGTTTGAGCAGGATCACCAGCTCGCTCTTTCGCTTGCTGAAGCTCTTGTGTTTGAACAGGTAGCCGAGCACGGGCACGTCGCTCAGGAACGGCACGCCCGACTGTTCCTCGGTCTGGCGGGTCTGCATGAGGCCGCCCAGCACCACGATCTGACCGTTGCGTGCGCGAATGACCGTATCGGATTCACGAATGGTGCTGGCCGCTAGCGGCAGCGTGAAGGTGCCGCCCGCGGCATTGATGTTCTTCACCTGTTCGGTGACTTCGCTGACAGACGGATGCACGTGCAGGATGATGTCGCCGTCGCGGCCGATCTGCGGTAGCACATCCAACGCCACGCCCGAGAAAAACGGCGTCAGCTCCACATTCACCTGCTGGGTGGTGGCGGCGCCGGTGGTGGTGGTGCTGTCCACGTTGGTGACGAAGAACTCGTCGGAGCCGACCTTGATCACCGCCTTCTGGTTGTTCACCGTGGACACGCGCGGGCTGGACAGCACCTGGACCTCGCCCTGGGTTTCCAGCAAATCGATGAGTGCGGTGAAATCCTGGGCGAACAGGCCGAGGGTGAAGGAACGACTCACACTTGCCGAAAGGGCATCCGCGAAGGTCTGGGTGATGTTGGCGCCGGCTGGCGACGTGGTGGCAGTACCCGAGAGCGACGAGTTCGACGATCCCGTTCCCGACAGATCACCACCGAACCCGAAGACCGCACTTTCCTTTGCATCATTGCGCAGCGCCGCCCAGTTGATACCGGACTGATAACCGTCCGCCAGTTCCACCTCGAGGATGCGTGCCTCCAGGATGACCTGACGCTGCACGGTGGCCTGGGTGGCTTCGAGGAAATCGGCTACCGCGCGCAGCTCGCCGGGCATGGCCCGCACCACCACCACGCCGGATTGGGCGTTCACGGTGACGCTGCGGCCTTCGCCGCCCACCAGCTGACGCAAGGAACCGGCAAGGTTGGCCCAGAACTGGGCGTCGGAGTCGGTGTTGATGCGCGAATAACTGTTTGCAGCAGCCATCGAGGTGCGCTCACCCGTCTGGGTCCCCGTCCCGCCGGTCGTGGTGCTGCCCGCCTGGCTCACCTCGCCGGGGGCCGCACTCATCTGCGACTGGCCGCTGCGCTTCATGTCGATGTAATCCACATGGAAGATGCGCGTCATCAAGCGCTCGGGCAGCACGGTGAAGTGGCCGGGACCGCGTTCGTATTCAAAGCCGTGGGTGCGGCGCAGGATCTCCATCACCTCAGGCACGGTGACGTTTTTCAGGTCGAGGGAAATGGTGCCGCTCACCTCCGGCGGCACCACCATGTTCCAGGCCGTCCCTTCCACCAAGCCGAGGAAAAAGTCACGCGCCGGTACGCCGCGCACGCGCACGTCGAAGCGCGGTTCGGTATCGGCGCTCGCCACGCCCGGCAACTGGATGTTGATGGGCGGCAGCAGGGCCTCGCTCACGTCAGCCGGTGGCGCCTCGACCGTGGCCTTGGCACCTTCCTCGGCGAGGGCCGCACGCATTTCCTGAGCGGGTGTGGGTCCGCGCGCCGCGCAGGCACTCAGCAGTGATGCTGCCGCAAAGGCGGCAAAAAGGGAAAAAATACTGGGTTTCATTATTCTTCCTGCTTGACCGCTGTTGCCGGTTGCTTCACACGCGTGGGCAGCAACCGCACCAGGATTTCACTGCCACCGCGCTGTAGACGCACCTGAGTGGGTTCGATCGTCTCGACACGCGCACCGGCGATGCGGTCGCCGATGCGAACGGTCTTTCCATTGATCACCGCACGGCGTTCCTGGGCCCCGATGAACGTCGACGACAAGGAAAAACCGGGCTCGACCCGCGTTGCGGCGGAGCGCGTGACCGCCTGTGGCGGTCGCATGGGGTCATCGAGCGCCAGGGCGTTGGCCGGCAGCAAAAACGACAGGAGGAGCAGGGCGCGTCTATACACCGATCCACGCCTCCGTCAGTCCCAGGGTGTGCACCTCGATGGTCATGCGCGCACGCGGGTAGTCGAGCGTTTCCAGGCTGACGGCGTCCCAGTACAGGGCTCGCCCGAGCCCTTCCAGGGCTCGCAGGTAATCGAGTGCGCCCTGGAACGATCCCTCGAGCACCAGGCGCAGGCCATGGCGGTACACACCCGCGCCCTCGCCGGTCTCCGCCGGGAGCAAGGGCGCGGCAGGCAGGGTCTCCAGGGTGACCAGGCGTAGTCCGCCCTGGCGGGTAAGAACCTCTTCCAGGACAGCGGCGACTTCACTGGGGGCCACGAGGCCACGCACGGCACCACCGAGGCGTTCATCGGCGGCGCGAATCCCGGCTTCCAGCTCGATGAGGCGTCGGCGGTTCTGTGCATCGGGGTCGGCCACGCGCTGTTCAAGCAGTTGCTGCATCTGTTCATCGATGGTTTGTGCGTCCTTCTGGATGCGGCCGATCTCCGTCACCAGGCGCGTCTGGCGCGCCTCGAGTCCATCCATGAGGACCGACTGCCAGCCAAGCACCAGAACCGCGGCCAGGGTCAAAAAAACCAGCGCGCGCTCGCGCAGCGACAGCGCGTCGATACGGGCGGCAAGGGCGGCAAGGCGCTGTTTCATTGGCCCTCCTCCGCATCCGGCGGATTGGTCTGCACGGTGAAATCCACCCGCTTGGATTTTTCGGGTCGCACGATTTGCAGATGTTTGAAGCGCGCGCCGCTGAATGCGGCTTCGTCCGCGAGGCGTTGCAGATATTGGGGCACGGCCTCGGGCCGTAGCGCACTGCCGGCAAGCTGGAGATCACTGCCGCCGCCGGCAATGCGGATCTGGTTCAGCCAAAGCGGCTGTGGGCGCTGGCGGGCCAATCCCTCCAGGTGGGTGGAAAAGCCCCGGGTATTGCCTTCCGCACCGCTGCCGAGCTGGGTCAGCACCTGGGTACGCGCGTGCAGTTCCTGCGTCAGCTGCTGGACGCGCGCCTCCAGCGCGGCATCCTTGGTGCGCTCGGGATGGAGCTGGCGCAGCGATTCAATGCGTGCCAGGGCCTCGGAGCGCCGTTGTTCCGCCTGAACCCGTTGCTCCTCCAATCCGCTAACCTGCCAGGCACCGAAACCGTAGAAAACCAGCAATCCGGCCAGAATACCGGCCATGCCCTGCACCATGGCCCGGGCGGAAAACACCTTTTCCTGCTTGCGGAAAATGGGTTGGTAAAGATTGATCTGCTGAGCACTCACAGCGCCTTCTCCTCGTGCCGCAGCGCGGCGCCGATGGCGGTGAGACAGCGGGCCTGGAGGGCGTCCGGAATCGAGCGTCCGGTTTCAAAGGCGACGTTCAGGTCCAGCATGCGTACGGCAATGCCCAGGCTTTCGGCAAACTGGCTCATCATCCCGGGCACCGGCTCTTCGGTGGGTGCGATCACCAGGGCACCGATGGGTGGCAGGGAAAAATGGCTCTCGTAGTAATCCAGTGAGCGCTGCACCTCCAGCACCATGCCGTCGATCAGGCGCGTCGCCTGGTCCGCGTCTTCAACCAATTGGGAGACGCCCACATCCAGGGTGCGGGAGAGGTACAACACCCCCTGGCGGGTCAGGGTCAGCAGACCATGGTGCTGGGCCAGGTGCAGGAACGCGACGCCCGTTTCGTCTTCGGGCAGCACGGCGGCCACGTTGCGCTGGCACAACTCGGGGATGTCGATGACTTCCAGAGCGATGCCCGCACCTTCCAGTTCGGCAATGTGCTGCTGCACCGTCGCCACCCGCGCGGCGACCACATACATGAGTTTGGGGCGACCGCGTTCCTGTTGGCCGGGGATATCGAAGACGTCGATGACGGCGTCATCGATATGGAAATCAATGAGTTCGCGGATGCGCCAGCGCACCGCCGCCCTGAGTTCGGTGGGATCGACCTGGGGTGCCTCCACCAGCAGCAGCGAGAAATCCTTGTGGTCGACGACACTCACGCAGCGTGTGTCACCGAGCCGCTGCTCGCGGGCCAGCTCGGCCAGCACCTCCTGCTGGCGGGCGGGTGGCGCCTCGCGGAATTGGCATTCGGCGAGGACCGGCGCCCGCCCGGGCGCCTGCAGCACGCGCGCAATCCCAATGCCGTCGGGCGACACGGCAAGCCCCGTGACACCAGCGATCCGGTTGCGTTTGCGAAGAAAAGCGAACAGGGGAATCTCCCGTGGGCCTGAGGGCCGGACCGATTCTAACGGCGTTTTTGCCCGAAAAGAACGAGCCAGTTCACTTCACCTAACTCATTGTCATGCAAAACAATCAGTCGGGCTCATCGAGCCTCGGGGGCTCAGGTCGCCATTCTAACCAGATTAAAACGTGAATTGCATCACAGTATTCAGGGCGCAACTGCGCATGCGCACAGGAAATGGGCCCCGAGTCCGGCAAATACCGCCGCCCCCCACCACAGCTGCAGCACGAATGCGCCCTCCGGGTCGCGCCCAAGCAACCGCAGGACGGAACCCGCACCCAGGACCCCGGCGACCGTCAGGCCGATGTGGTGAAAAACCCCCAGGCCGGCCTGGGCACCGAGGAAGTGGAGGGCGAGCAGGGCCGCACACAGCAGGGCCAGCACGACCCACGGCACCGCCGCGCCAAAAACCGCCGCCAGACTGGCGCCGCCGTGATCCGGAAGGCGGGTCACCACGGCCGCCAGCACCCACAGGAAGGCGGCCAACCCGAGCAGGCCGATGGTCTTGTCAGGGGCGCCGTGCTGGGCCGTCCACGCGGCCACGACCACCAGCGCCACGGCCGCGGCGAGCGCCGGCTGTGCCAGATAGCTGCGCGCACGCAGCGCAAACCAGAGCACTGCGAGCGCCAGGCTGGCCACCAGCACCAGCACGGGCCAGCCGAGCGGCACGGCAAAGCACAAGCCGGCGGTGAACAACACCATGCCGAGGCGCCGCCGCAGTGCGGGAATGGCAGCGGCAGACGCCGCGCCCGGCACATACCACGTCCACACGGCGGCGCGTACCAGGCCGAACGCCAGCAACAGCGCCACCAGGGCGCTCACATCGGGCGCGCCCCGTGATGCCAGCCAGGTGGCCCACAGGGCGGGTAATAACAACAACCAGGCATCGGCGCCCCGATCCAGGGCAAGGATCGCCGCCACCAGCCGCGCGCGTTCGCGGTACACGGGGGACAGGCGACGGGCGAGGGGGTTCACAAGGTCCTCGTGAACGCCGGCAGGAAATATTCGGTGACCATGAGCGGGCGTCCGGCAACGCGAAACACGGAGCGCCGTCCCCAGGCCTCTTGCGCAAGTGCCGTGGCAGGTGCCAGGGCAATTTCCAACGGCCCGCGGGCCAGTTGGGGCTGGGCGAACAAAAAGGCGCCAAGCGGGTTCTCGCCCAGGCGGCGCAGGCGCCGGTAGCGCCCGCTGGCTGTGGCATCCGGGATCACGGTACGCGCATAGACCCAACGCTGCTCGCCGCAACACAAATAGACCTCGCGCACCAGGGCGAAAGCCCCCGCACGCAGGCCCAGCGCACGCGCCTCACCGGGCGCGGGTCGCAGGCGGCGCTGTGCAATCAACTCCACGTGAAAACGCGATCCGCAGCGCTCGACCAGGCGCTGGGTGAGGGACGAGTCATCGGTGAGCCACGGCACCAGCGCCGCCGGCGGTTGCCGGGAAAACGGCTGGTGAGGCGCACGCCAGACAGGTTCGCGAAAATGAGGACGTCGGTTCATGGGTGGCGCGGATTATATACGCCACCCCGGCGTGCGGTTCGGGTCAGCTCCGCAAATGGACGTAAAAAGAAGGAACCAGGGAGGCCACGGAGAACGCAGGGAAACCGGTTTTTCTGTGGAGCGGCCACCGGCCGCGATGGGTCGACATGACCGCCGCGGCTTCGGCAAACATCGCGCCCGGTGGGCGCTCCTACAGGTAGGATAACCATTGATGGATTTCCCCCCCCCGTGTTCCCCGTGTTCCCCGTGTTCCCCGTG
>JAWLCT010000037.1:0-23634 GCA_041687015.1 Gammaproteobacteria bacterium | reverse complement strand
CCCCGTGTTCCCCGTGTTCCCCGTGTTCCCCGTGGTTAGGCTTTTCTCTTCGCTCTTCGTCCGCTGGTGCACTGCATCAAACGTGGGCGTAGCGCTGGTCGTCGCCCACCCAGCGCGCCACCAGGGGCGGGACGTGGGTGGGGTAATCGCGCAGCAGTTGAGCGGCGACCTCGGCGACGCGGGGCAGCAGGTCTTCATCGCGCTCGAGGTCGGCAATGCGCATTTGTTGCAGGCCGGTCTGGCGGGTGCCGAGCAGTTCGCCGGGGCCGCGGATCTCCAGATCCTTGCGGGCGATGACGAAGCCGTCGTTGGTCTCGCGCATCACCGCCAGGCGCTCGCGCGCGGTCTCCGAGAGCGGGCCGTGGTACATGAGCACGCAGGCGGACTTCGCCGCGCCGCGACCCACGCGCCCGCGCAACTGGTGCAGCTGGGCAAGGCCGAGGCGCTCGGCATTTTCAATCACCATGAGACTGGCGTTAGGCACGTCCACGCCCACTTCGATGACCGTGGTGGCCACCAGCAAATCCACGTCGCCCGCCTTGAAGGCGTTCATCACGGCCTCTTTCTCGTCGGGTTTGAGGCGACCGTGCACCAGCCCGACCCGCAAGGTGGGCAGGGCTTCGCTCAAGAGCAGCGCGGTATCTTCCGCCGCCTGGGCCTGCAGCGCGTCCGATTCCTCGATGAGGGTGCAAACCCAATAGGCCTGCCGCCCTTCCGTGCAGGCGGAATACACCCGCTGCACCACCGCCTCGCGACGATTGTCGGGCACCACCACAGTCTCCACCGGCGTGCGGCCCGGGGGCAATTCGTCGATCACCGACAGATCCAAATCCGCATAGGCGGTCTGGGCCAGGGTGCGCGGGATGGGGGTGGCGGTCATGATGAGCTGGTGGGCGTGGCATCCGGCCTTGGCGCCCTTCTCTTTCAGCGCCAGGCGCTGGTGCACGCCGAAGCGGTGCTGTTCGTCCACCACCACCAGACCGAGGGCCGCGAATTCCACGTCTTCCTGAAACAAGGCATGGGTACCCACGACCACCTGCGCGGTCCCCGCAGCGACGCACTCGACGGCCGCGCGCCGCGCCTTGCCCTTTTGCCTGCCGGACAGCCACACCACGTTGACGCCCAGCGGCGCGAGCCAGCGGGCGAAATTGCGGTAGTGCTGTTCCGCCAGGATTTCGGTAGGCGCCATTACTGCGGCCTGGTAGCCGGACTCCACGGCCATGAGCACGGCCAGCGCCGCCACCACGGTCTTGCCCGAACCCACGTCGCCCTGCACCAGGCGCTGCATGGGCGCCGCGCCACGCAGATCATCGGCGATCTCTTTCGCCACGCGCCGCTGCGCGCCCGTGAGTTCAAACGGCAACACGTCGAGGAATGCCTTGGTGAGCTTGCCGGTGGGTTTCAGCGGATGCGCGGCCTCGCGGCGCGTAAGTTCGCGTAGACGGCGCAGGCTCAGGTGATGGGCCAGCAGTTCCTCGAACGCCAATCGACGTTGGGCGGGATGACGGCCTTCCGACAGTGCGGAAAGGGCGATGTCCGGCGGCGGGCGATGCAGCAGGCGTACGGCGTCATCCAGGGCGGGGAAGGCCAGTTCCTGGCGCAGTGACGCGGGCAGCCATTCCGGCAGCGCATGGGTGTCGAGCTTCGCCAACGCGGCATCGATGGCGCGGCGCAGCGAAGGCTGTTGCAGGCCCTCGGTGGCCGGATAAATGGGCGTCAGGTGTTCCTCCACCGGCGCATCCTCGCCCACACGCCGGTATTCGGGATGCACCATCTCCAGGGTGGTCGCCCCGGTGCGCACTTCGCCGAAACAGCGCAGCCGCGTGCCGCGTGCCAGCGCCGCCTGCTGTGCCGCGGTGAAATGAAAGAAGCGCAAGGTGAGGCTGCCGGTGCCGTCGGCGATGCGTGTGAGCAACATGCGCCGCCGCCCGAACTTGAGCTCCGTGTGCAACACCTCCCCTTCCACCACCGCCTGATCGCCCGGCCGCAGCGCGCCCATAGGCACCACCCGCGTGCGGTCCTGATAGCGCATGGGCAGGTGAAACAGCAGGTCCTGCACCGTGCGCAGTCCCAGCCGCGCAAACCGCTCGGCCTGGCTCGGGCCGATGCCTTTGATGGCGGTGATGGACAGGGTGTCGAGGGAGGTCATAGCTGCCGGTAGAAGAAAAAAGCTTTAACCACGGGGGACACGGGGGACACGGGGAACACGGGGGGGGAAGATTTCAGGCATGTGTGGGAGCGAACTTCTGCTCGCGATACTCGGCCTGAGGGCCGTGAGCTTGTCGCGAGCAGAAGTTCGCTCCCACATGAGCCCAATACATGTCTTTGTTCACCCCGTGTCCCCCGTGGTCAATCTTTTCTCTTTTCTTCGCTCACCCCAACACCATCACTGCATCCATTTCCACGTCGGCGCCCTTGGGGAGGGCTGCGACGCCGATGGCGGCGCGGGCGGGATAGGGCTGCTGGAAGTAGTCGGCCATGACCTGGTTCACCAGCGGGAAGTGGGACAGGTCGGTGAGGAACACATTGAGCTTGGCCACATCGGCCAGCGAGCCGCCGGCGGCCTCGGCCACGGCCTTCAGGTTGTCGAACACGCGGCGCACCTGCGCCTCCATGTCGCCGGTCACCATTTCCATGGTCTCCGGCACCAGCGGGATCTGGCCGGACAGGTAGACGGTGTCGCCGATCTTCACGGCCTGGGAATACGTGCCGATGGCCTTGGGGGCCTTGTCGGTATGGATGATCTCGCGCTTCACGCCCGCTCCTTCATTCGCGTCAAAACCGCAAGGATAGGGAGCGGGGGCGGCAGCGGCAACAAGAAGAAGAAGTAACCACGGGGAACACGGGGAACACGGGGGGAAAGAATTCAGGAGTGTGTAGCGAGCTTCCGCTCGCGATTACTCAGTCTGACAGGACTCAAGCCCGTCGTGAGCAGAAGCTCACTCCCACATGAGCCCAACATACATCTTCTTCACCCCGTGTTCCCCGTGTCCCCCCGTGGTTAAGGCTTTTTCCTTCGTCACCCGCGTGCGCGGCTGATGCGCAGGACGTCTTCCAGGGCGCGCACGCGGCGCATGATGCGGGCGAGGTGTTGGCGGTTGCGGACGGCGACGGTGAGATTGATGGCGGTGTGCAGGCCGTCGCGCTCTTCCAGCGAGACGTTGTCGATGTTGGCGCCGGCGTCGGCCACTGCGGCTGCCACTTCGGCAAGTACGCCGCGTTTGTTGTTGACGTCCACGCGCATGTCCACCGGGAAGTCGCCCTGTACGCCCTGCTCCCACTGCACGTCGATCCATTTTTCCGGGAATTTGCGGAATTCGGAGACGTTGCGGCAGGCCTGGGTGTGCACCACAATGCCGCGCCCGGCGGACAGGAAACCGCGGATGCTGTCGCCCGGGATGGGCCGGCAGCATTTGGCGAAACTGACCACCGAGCCTTCGGTGCCCTTGATGTACAGCGGCTCGGCGGAGGCGTTGTCGGTGGGGGCGGAGTCCCGTTGCAAGGCACTGGCCACCAAACTGGCCATGCGGTTGCCGAAGCCGATGTCTTCGAGCAGGTCTTCAAGGGTGTTGCGCTTGTATTCGGCAAGCAGGGCGTCGATGCGCTCCTCGGGCACCTTGTCCAGCGACAGGGCGTAATTGGAAAGTGCCTTATTGAGCATGCGCCGGCCCAGGGTCACGGACTCGTCGCGGCGCAGGTTTTTCAGATGGGCACGAATGTTGGCGCGTGCCTTGCCGGTGACGACGAAATTCAGCCAGGCGGGGTTCGGGCGCGCCCCTGGCGCGGTGATGATCTCCACCTTCTGGCCGTTCTCGATACGGGTGTTGAGCGGCACCAGGCGCTGGTCCACCTTGCCGGCCACGCAGGCGTTGCCGAGATCCGAGTGCACGGCGTAGGCGTAGTCCACCACGCTGGCGCCGCGCGGCAATTCCATGATCTCGCCCTTGGGCGTGAACACGTAAACCTCGTCGGGGAACAGGTCCACCTTGACGTTCTCGAGGAATTCCAGGGAATCGCCGGCGCTTTTCTGCATTTCCAGCAGGTCGCGCAACCATTCGCGCGCCCGCGCCTGGGCGATGCTGGCACCACCCGCGTCGCCGTTCTTGTAGAGCCAGTGGGCGGCGATGCCCGCCTCGGCCACCTTGTCCATGTCTTCGCTGCGAATCTGCACCTCGATGGGAAAGCCGTAGGGGCTGACCAGGGCGCTGTGCAGGGATTGGTATCCGTTGGCCTTGGGAATGGCGATGTAGTCCTTGAAACGCCCCGGCACCGGCTTGTAGAGGTTGTGCATCACGCCGAGCACGCGATAGCAGGTGTCCACCTTGTCCACCATGATGCGGAAGGCGAACACGTCCATCACCTCGGAGAAGGACACGCCCTTGACCTTCATTTTCTTGTAGATGCTGTACAGGTGTTTCTCGCGGCCGATGACGCGGCCCTCGATGCCTTCCTGCTGCAAACGCGCCTGAATGGCGATCTGGAGCTTTTCCACCAGCTCCTTGCGGTTGCCCCGGGACTTGCGCACCGCCTCGGCCACCACCCGTTGGCGCATGGGGTGGTAGGCGGCGAAACCCAGGTCCTCCAGTTCGATACGCAGGCGGTTCATGCCCAGGCGGTTGGCGATGGGGGCGTAGATCTCCAGCGTCTCGCGGGCGATGCGGCGCTTCTTGTCCGGGCGCATGACGCCCAGGGTGCGCATGTTGTGCAACCGGTCGGCGAGTTTGATGAGGATGATGCGGATGTCCTGCACCATGGCCAGCATCATCTTGCGGAAGTTCTCCGCATGGGCCTCGGCCTTGGATTCGAACTCGATGTGGGTGAGCTTGCTGACGCCGTCCACCAGGTCGGCCACTTCCTGACCGAACTCGGCGGTGATCTGCTCCTTGCCGATGCCGGTGTCCTCGATGACGTCGTGCAGGATGGCGGCGATGAGGCTGCGGTGATCCACGCGCATTTCGGCGAGGATCTTGGCGACCGACAGGGGGTGGTAGATGTAGGGCTCGCCGCTCAGGCGGTATTGGCCGTCGTGAGCCTCGGCGCCGAACAGATAGGCCCGGTAGACCTCTGCAACCTGCTCGCGCTCAAGATAACCCTCGAGCAGGGTGCACAGATCACTGATGTAGATGCCCGGCCCCTCACAGGAGGCCGGGCTGGAGGGATGCGGAAGGATGCTCAGATCTCGTCCTGCGGCAGCTGCACCGGGGCCTCGGCAGCCTCCTCTTCCTCCACTTCCTCGACGCGCGGCGTGGGCTCGAGAAGGATGTCGCGGGTCACCAGGCCCTGGGCCACTTCACGCAGGGCGACCACGGTGGGTTTGTCGTTTTCCCAGGGCACCTGGGGTTCGCGGCCGTTTTCGATCTGGCGGGCGCGCTTGGTGGCGACCAGCACCAGCTGGAAGCGGTTGTCGACGTTTTTCAGGCAGTCTTCGACGGTAACTCGTGCCATGCGTGCGTTCCGGTGTTCTCTAGGTCAATGCGGAAGTTTAATCGATCGGGCGTCCATCAGGCCAGCAGTGAGCGCAGCAGTGCCCCGTGGCGAGCGGCCTGGGCCTCACGCCGCAGGCGGCGGGCCAGGAACACGGCGCGGAGTTCCACCAGGGCCTCTTCGAACTGATCGTTCACTAACACATAGTCATATTCCGACCAGTGTTCCATCTCGCGCACCGCATCGCGCATGCGCCGCGCGATAACGTCGTCGCTGTCCTGGCCGCGCCCACGCAGGCGCTCCTCGAGCGCCGCGCGCGACGGCGGCAGGATGAAGATGCTGCGGCAGTCGGGCATGGCCGCACGTACCTGGTGGGCGCCCTGCCAGTCGATTTCAAGGATTACGTCCAGGCCGGCGGCGAGCTGGTCCTGGATGCTGGCGCGCGAGGTCCCGTAAAAATTGTCGAACACCTGGGCATGCTCCAGGAAGGCGCCCTCCTCGATCATGCCGCGGAAGGTGCCCACGTCCACGAAGTGATAGTCACGGCCGTTCTGCTCGCCCGGGCGCGGTGCGCGCGTGGTGTGGGAGACGGACACGGCGACCTGGTCCAGGGAAGCGAGCAACGCCTTCACCAGGCTGGTCTTGCCCGCGCCCGACGGGGCGGAAATCACATACAGGGTGCCGCGGGCGGCGGTTTCGGGGGCGGTCGTGGTCATTCGATGTTCTGCACCTGTTCGCGCATCTGCTCGATCAGCACCTTGAGCTCCACCGCGACGCGGGTGGTTTCGGTGTCGGCGGACTTGGAGCCCAGGGTGTTGGCCTCGCGGTTGAGTTCCTGCATGAGAAAATCGAGGCGCCGCCCCACCGGCTGTTTCTGACCCAGCACCCGGCGCACTTCGCCGATGTGGGTATCCAGGCGGTCCAGCTCCTCGGCCACATCGATGCGCTGGGCGAAAATGACCAGCTCCTGCTCCAGGCGCTGGCTGTCCAGTTCGGCCTTCACGTCCGCCAAGCGCTCGTGCAGGCGTTCACGGAAGCGTGCCTGCACCTCGGGCAGACGTGCGCGCACCAGCGGCAGCTGAGCGGCCATGGCGTCGCAGCGCTGATTGATGAGCTCGGCCAGTTTGGCGCCCTCGCGGGCGCGGGATTCGTTGAGTTCGACCACGGTGCGGTCCAGCAGTGCCAGGGCGTCGGCGTGCAGCTGGTCCAGATCCGGGGCCGGGGCCTGCAGCACACCGGGCCAGCGCAGGATGTCCATGGAATTCACCGGCGCGGCGTCGTACACCAGGCTGTCCACCTCGCGGCTCAGCTGGGCCAGGGTGGAGGCCAGGGCATGATTGAGGGTCAGCTGTCCTGCGGCGGCGGCCGCCGGCGTGAAGCGCAGGGTGCAGTCCACCTTGCCGCGGGAGAGCGCCGCCCCGATGCGCTCGCGCAGAGCGCTTTCGAGCACACGCAGATCCTCCGGCAACCGCGTCGAAACCTCCAGGTAGCGGTGGTTCACGGAACGCAGCTCCAGGGCGAGGGTCCCGTAGTCCCCCTGGGTCTCCTGCCGGGCAAAGGCGGTCATACTTCTCAATTTGGTGCTCTCCTGCGCGGAAAAGGCGCTCATGTTAACCGAAAACCGGGCAGCCCGGAGAAGGCCGCCCGGCCCTGTGGTAGGCTACGAGGCCGTGGACCGGCAACCGGTCATGGCATGGGCAAAATGACACAAGAGATCAAGGCGCGCGCCCTGGGCCCCGGCGCAAGAGTGGACCGCTATACTATCGAACGCCAGCTCGGCGGCGGCGGCTTCAGCATCGTCTACCTGGCAAACGATCCGGAAACCCGCACTCAGGTCATCGTCAAGGAATACATGCCGCGCAGGCTCGCCGCACGGGGTGAGGACGGGCGCACGGTGATCACCGTGGCGCAGGACGACAAGTCGGTGGAACGCTTCGCCCAGGGCAAGAAGATGTTCTTCCAGGAAGCGGCCACCCTCGCCACCCTCAAGCACCCCAACATCGTCAACGTGACCAATTTCTTCCGCGCCAACGGCACGGTTTACATGGTCATGGAGTATGAACAGGGCATCAACCTGCAGGAATACATCCGCCGTCACAACGGCAGCCTCAGCGAGAAGCTGATTCGCATCGTGTCCGTGGCCCTGCTCGACGGCCTCAAGTGCATCCACTCGCGCGGGCTGCTGCACCTGGACATCAAGCCCGGCAATATCTATCTGCGCAACGGCGGCAAACCCCTGCTGCTCGATTTCGGCGCCGTGCACGAAATGATCCAGAGTCGCCAGGATCAGGCCTCGCAGGTGATCACCCCCGGCTTCTCACCCATCGAGCAACTCACACCGGGCGGTTATGTGGGGCCCTGGAGCGACATTTATGCGGTGGGCGCCACCATGCGCGCCTGCATCGAAGGGGTCGCGCCGCCGCCGTCGCCGGATCGCACGCCGGAGGATCCCATGAAGCCGGCCGTACTGGCGTTCCGCAAGCGCTATTCGACCTCACTTCTCAAGGCCATCGACTGGGCCATGGAAGTGGATCCCCTGGCACGCCCGCAAAACGTGGATCAACTGCTCACGGCTCTGAATGACAAGGATTCCGGCGAGCCGCCGGCACCGGAATCCATGCTGGAACGGCTGGCCAACACCCTGACCTGGGGCAGAAGCTGACCATGCAGTACGAGATCGGACAAGCCAACCGCCTCGGCACCCGCGCCTCGAACCAGGATCGTTTCGCCGCCCTGGAGGCGGACGATACCGTGCTGCTGGTACTGGCGGACGGCATGGGCGGGCACCTGGGTGGCGAAATGGCGGCACAGATCCTGGTGGATACCGCCGGTGCGGCGCTGCAGACGGCCACCCGGCCCATCGCCGACGTCGCGCGGTTCCTTGCCGAGGTGATCACCCGCGCCCATCACGCCATTCACGCCTATGCGGTCGAAAATGGCCTCGAAGCCTCACCCGGCACCACCGGCGTGCTGTGCCTGATCCAGGACGGCGTGGCGCAGTGGGCCCACGTGGGCGACAGCCGCTTGTACCTGTTTCGCGACCAACTGCCCCTGTACCGCACCCGCGATCACTCCTATGTGGAAAGGCTCTATCGCCGCGGCGAAATCCGCCGCAGCGACACCTCCTTCCACCCGATGCGCAATCAGATCACCCAGTGCATCGGCTGTTTGCAGGAGGTGCCCGATGTGGAGTTCGGCAAACCGACGACGCTGGCCCCCGGCGATGTACTGCTGTTGTGCTCCGACGGACTCTGGGGTGCCCTGGAGGACATGCAGATAGGCGCAGGCATCAACGCCCCGGATCTGGACACGGCGGTCAACGCGCTGGCCGAAAAGGCCGAGCGCAACAGCTATCCGCACAGCGACAACATCAGTGTGCTGGCGCTGCGTTTTCTTTCGCGCAACGACGCCAACCACCCGGTCGCGCGCACCGAACACATGCACAAATCGCCGGTCGCACGGCCACGGCGGGAAACGCTCGAGGACGCCATCGAGCAGATTGAAGAAGTCCTCAAAAAATACGAAAACGAGATGAACCGCTGAGGCCGCAGCCGCCAGTCGCGAGGACAGGCCGCACCCACGCACCGTCCAAGGTGCTTAACGGCTACAATAGGCCGCTTCGAAAAGAGCCTACAGGAAGGAAAGCCCATGCGCCCCAGCGGCCGCACGCCCGATCAACTGCGCCCCATTCGCATCACCCGCAAGTACACCAAGCACGCAGAAGGCTCCGTGCTGGTGGAATTCGGCGATACCAAAGTCATCTGCACCGCCAGCGTGGATGAGCGTGTGCCCGGGTTTCTGAAGGGCAAAGGCAAAGGCTGGGTCACGGCCGAATACGGCATGCTGCCGCGCGCCACCGGTTCGCGTATGGCACGCGAAGCCGCCCAGGGCAAACAGGGCGGGCGCACCCAGGAAATCCAGCGCCTCATCGGCCGCTCACTGCGCGCCGTGGTGAACATGGAAGCCTTGGGCGAACGCACCATCACCGTGGACTGCGACGTCATCCAGGCCGACGGCGGCACCCGCACCGCCTCCATCACCGGCGGCTTCGTAGCCCTGGCTGACGCAGTGCAGAGCCTCATGAACCGCAAGCTCATCAAGACCTGGCCCCTGCACGGCCAAGTGGCCTCCGTGTCCGTGGGCATCTACAAGGGCGTACCCGTCCTCGACCTGGACTACCCCGAGGACTGCAATGCCGAAACCGACATGAACGTGGTCATGAACGACGCCGGCGCCTTCGTGGAAGTCCAGGGCACCGCCGAAGGCCACGCCTTCCGCCGCGACGAACTCGACGCCATGCTCGCCCTGGCGGAAAAAGGCATCAGCGAACTCATCGGGCACCAGCGCGAGGCGCTGGAAAAGCAAGGGGATTAACCACGGAGGACACGGAGGGGATTTGTGTTTCCCCTCGGCCTCGTCCTGCGTTCCTCATGATCGGCTAACCACTGCAAGCGAAGACACACAAACACCCCATTCATCTCCCCGTGGCCTCCGTGGCCTCCGTGGTTAAAGGACTTTCTCCATGAAGAAATTCGTGTTGGCGAGTGGTAACAAGGGCAAGGTGCGGGAGATCAATGAGATCCTCGCCGACCTGGATATCGAGGTGGTGCCGCAGAGTGAGTTCGGCGTGCCGGAGGCGGAGGAGACGGGGCTTACCTTCGTGGAGAACGCCATCCTCAAGGCGCGCAATGCGGCGAAACACACGGGCCTGCCTGCCATTGCCGACGACTCGGGCATCGAGGTGGATTACCTGCGCGGCGCGCCCGGCATCTACTCGGCGCGCTACGCCGGCGTCGGTGCGGGCGACGAGGCCAACCTGCACAAGCTGCTGCGCGACATGGAAGGCGTGCCCGAGTCCGAACGCGCGGCCCGCTTCCAGTGTCTCATGGTGTGCATGCGCCACGACCTCGACCCGGTGCCGATCATCTGCCAGGGCACCTGGGAAGGCCGCCTGGCCACCGCGCCCAAGGGTGAAAACGGCTTCGGCTACGACCCGATTTTCTACGTGCCCGAATACGACTGCATGTCCGCCGAACTCCCCCGCGAGGTGAAAAACCGGCTCTCCCACCGCGGCCAGGCCCTGCGGCAGTTGGTGGAGGAATTGAAGAAAAGACATTAACCACGAAGGCCACGGAGAACACGGAGAAATGCCGGGCTCGACAGACGACCGCCGGTACCGCATTTCAGGAAATTCAGCGATATCTTTCTCCGTGGCCTCCGTGATTTTCTCTTGATGTTCCAATTCACAACCCTCCCGCCGCTGAGTCTGTACGTGCACGTGCCGTGGTGCGTGCGCAAGTGTCCGTATTGCGATTTCAATTCCCATGAGGCCGCGGGCGGGATTCCCGAGCGGGCATACGTGGATGCGCTCATCGCGGATCTGGAACAGGCACTGCCGTCGGTGTGGGGCCGACCGGTGGTCAGCGTGTTCATCGGCGGGGGGACGCCCAGCCTGCTCTCGGGTGAGGCCGTCGATCGACTGCTTTGCGCGGTGCGCGCACGGGTGAAGCTGCTGCCCGAGGCGGAGATCACATTGGAAGCCAATCCCGGCACGGTGGAGCAGGGCCGGTTCCGCGAGTTTCGCGCCGCGGGGGTGAACCGTTTGTCCATCGGCGTGCAGAGCTTCGACGACCGGTTGCTCGCCCGGATCGGTCGCATCCATAACGGCGCCGATGCGATGCATGCCGCGGAGGCCGCCCACACCGCCGGCTTCGATAACTTCAACCTCGACCTGATGTTCGGGCTGCCGGGCCAGGATGTGGCCAGCGCCGAGGCGGACCTGCGCCAGGCCATCGCGCTGGCACCCACCCACGTGTCCTGGTACCAGCTCACGCTGGAGCCCAATACCGCGTTCCATCATGCCCCGCCCGTGCTGCCCGATGATGACGTGCGCTACGACATGCAGTTGCGCGGCCAAGCCCGGCTGGCCGCGTCCGGTTTCGACAACTATGAAGTCTCGGCCTACGCGCGCGAAGGCTTCCGCTGCCGGCACAACCTCAATTACTGGACCTTCGGCGATTACCTGGGCATCGGCGCGGGCGCACACCAAAAGCTCACGCTGCCCCATCCCGCACGCATCGAACGCGCCGCCAGACGCCGTCACCCGCGCGAATACCTCGCCACAGCCACCGACCGGGTCGCCACCCGCAACGTGCTGACCCGCGCGGACGCCGCCTTCGAGTTCGTGATGAATGCCCTGCGCCTGAACGAAGGTTTTGCCACGCGGCTGTTCGAAGAACGCACCGGCCTGCCGTTGCAGGTGATCGAAACGCCGCTGCGCGAGGCCGAGGCGCGCGGGCTGCTAAGCTGGGATGTGCATAGCGTGCGTCCGACGGAACAGGGGCGGCTGTACCTGAACACGTTGCTGGAATTGTTCCTGCCGGATTGAACGGAGCAATCCCCGGATTCCGCTGCGCTTCAGCCGGACGCCGATGGAGGCCCAATGGAACCGATTGAGGTGCAGTGCCCTTACTGCGGCGAATGGTTCGAAACTGCCGTGGACATTTCCGCCGGCAATCAGGATTACGTCGAGGATTGCGCCGTATGCTGCCAGCCCATCCGCATGCGGATCACCGTGGGTACAGACGGACGCGTGCAGTCGTTGGAGGCCACCCGGGAAAATGACTGAGCCCTATCGCCCGATCCCCTGCGAACGCCATTCGGAATACGAATTGGCCATTCTGCGCCGCACCCGCCTCGACATGCGCTGGCGCGACGCCTCCGGCGTCGAACATCGAGCGCGGGTGCTGCCTCTCGATACCGAATCCACCGCAAGCAAGGAAGAATTCCTCCTCGTACAGCGCGAAAACGGCAGCCGCGAACGCATTCGTCTCGACCGCATCATTCGAGCCGATCCGGCATAGAATGCCGCTTTTACCCGGTTCACATCCCATGACTGCCAATCTGTTCCTCGCCCTGCTGGTCAACATCGCCGTGGGCGCCTACCTGCGCTGGGGTTATCCGCGCACGGTCGCCAACAGCTTTCACGGCCGCTCGCTGCCGCCGTTTTTCACCGTGATGCTGCGCGTGATGCCGCCGTTCGGCACCGTACTCATGGCGGCCTCCGTCCTTTACGGTCTGCTGGTCACCGCTGGCTGGTTGTGATGGACGCGAGTCTGCGCATCGGTATCGATCTGGGTGGGACCAAGATCGAGGTGATCGCACTGGACTTGCAGGGCAGGGTGTTGATACGCCGGCGCGTACCGACACCTCGCGGGGATTACACGGCCTGTATCCGGGCCATGGCCGCCCTGGTGCATGCGGTGGAGACGGAGCTCGGCGCGCGCGGCACCGTGGGCGTGGGCATCCCAGGGGCGATTTCACCGGCCACCGGCCTGGTGAAGAATGCCAATTCCACCTGGCTTATCGGCCGCCCCCTCGACCGCGACCTTGCCGAGGCGCTTGGTCGCCCGGTCCGGCTCGCCAATGACGCCAATTGCTTTGCCGTGTCAGAGGCCACTGACGGGGCCGCCCGGGAGGCGGCGGTCGTGTTCGGCGTCATCGTCGGCACCGGCACCGGGGGCGGCATCGTGGTCGAGGGCCGTCCGGTTCATGGCGCCAATGCCATCGGCGGCGAATGGGGACACAACCCACTGCCCTGGCCCGGCGCGGACGAACTGCCTGGTCCTGACTGCTATTGCGGCCGGCACGGCTGCATCGAAACCTGGCTCTCGGGCCCCGGATTCGAGCGCGACTTCCATAGGGCAAGTGGCCGCGCCCTGCAGGCGCCGGCGATCGTACAGGCCGCTGAACAGGGGGAGGCCGTCGCTGAAGCGGCGCTTGCCCGTTACGAGGACCGCATGGCGCGTGCCCTCGCCTGCGTGATCAACGTGCTGGATCCTGATGTCATCGTGCTGGGCGGGGGAATGTCCAACATCGTGCGCCTGTACCGGAATGTGCCGCAGCGTTGGACGCAGTATGTGTTTTCCGATCGCGTGGATACCCGTCTGGTGCCACCGGTGCACGGCGACGCCAGTGGCGTGCGCGGTGCGGCCTGGTTATGGCCAGCGCGCGGGTAAAACGCTACAGTCATAACGTTTTGTCATTGGCTTGCGGCCGCCGCCGCAGATCCTCGACAAGGAAGGTTCGGGAGTTCCCATGAAGCAACGCTTGGACCTCAGCGTCCAAACCCTCAGTCGGCCCTCCACGGGCGCCTTCGATACGCGGCCGCGCGCGGTACGGCGCTGGGTGGCCGAACTGCCCATCGCCCATATCGACGAAACGGCACAGCGCCTGTGGCATGCACTTGGAGAAACCAACCGGCTCGCTGTCTCCCCGGCTAACCGGTTCCACCTGCTCGAAGCCTTCGGACCCAAGGCGGCCCTGGTGCTCGATCACCTGCGGCGCCGTTATGCCAACCAGCCGCTCCCCCTTGGGGCGGGCGCCGAGCGTGCCGCCGCGCAGGCCGTGGACCTGCTGGTGGAGTTCCTGCGCGGCTATCGGACACTGCTGACCCAAATCGCACCCAAGGGCAAGGACATCGGGCGCTGGCGCCGGTTTTGGTACCGCCGGGAACTGCGCAATGCGCTGCACCGCTTCATCCACTATGGAGGCGCATTGCTCGACGTGTATCGGGCGATACACCAGCCGCCCCCCGCAGGCCTGTGGAAGCGGGTCAACCGCTGCTATCACCTGGCCGAGGTTTATGGCTTCCTCAAGGTTCGGGTGCCACTCCCCGGAGACACCAAACACCGCACCCGCATCGACGAAACCTACCGCCAGGTGCTGCTGTTGTCCCTGTTGCCGACCGATGTGCTGACGCCGGCACAAAGCGGCGAGATTGCCGCCAGCCTCGCGGAATGGGTGAAGCTCAGCATCATCACCACGCCACCGTTCACCGCAAACAAACAGGTGTATGCCGTGCGCCTGACGCGGGACGGGGGCGCCATCGGCACCGGCACACTCGATGAACAGGGGCTTACCAGTCCGAACAGCCGCGGTCTGGATGTGAGCGCCCTGCGCACGGCGCTGGAGAAGCGATTGGCCCGGGGTGGGCGTGGTCGGCGCTGGCGGCGGGAAAAGACGTTGTCGCCCGAGACGGTTCAGCTTCTGCTCGACAGCTGGTGTTCGGAACGGCAGCGTTCCGAACAGCGCGAAGTTCTCGCGGGCCAGGCAGAGGTCATCATCGGCCTGGCAGCGCTCAACCACTTGCTCGGGGATCACCACGCGCCGCCCCAGGAGGATCCGTCCTCACCGTCCAAGCGGGAAATATCCCTCGTACCGGAGCCGGACGACGCGGGTCAGCTCATGGGTGCGCGCAAGAAAGACGTCGACGTGTGGCAGAGCGTCTACATTGACCCACAAAAAATCCGTCCCATCACACCACCCACCCGCGACTGGCGACAACAGGCGAAAACCGTCGAGACCTACCGCAGCTTCACCGGTCGCCTGCTCGACAGCAGCGATCACGGCTATTGCGTGCGCGTGGATCGCGGCAACGTACAACATGTGGCCGCGGGCATGCTGCTCGCCGTGCGCAGCAGTGAGCAAATGCCCTGGCAGGTCGGCGTCATCGCGCGCCTGACGGCCTATGGAGATGAAGTGGAGCTTGGCGCCCGCATGGTAGGCGAAGCACCGGTGGCCGTGGTGCTGCATACCCGATCGGGACGCGGCGTGAGCAGCTTCCCGGCGGTGCTCGCCCGTGACGAGAAGACCAGGCACCTGCTCATCGCCCCGGCCGTCCCGGCGGTGCGCGAGGGTGAACTGGCGGTGGAACTCGGCGGACACCGCGTCCCGGTCAAGCGCATGGGCAACGGCGCACACTCCCGTCATGTTTCATTGTTCGTCGTTGACGTGCTCCGCGCCGACGATGAGCACTACCTGGAAGTGCAACCCGAGATGCCGGGCACGAGGATCGCGCCGACAGCAACGCAGCCCGCCACCCCACCGGCATCGGAACACGAAGAGCCGCCTTCCAGCCGGGTTGAACAGCTCATGGCCGCGACCGGCATGAGCCGCGAGGACGCGGAGTTCTTCCTCACTGCCGAAGCGGCACACGACACCGATCCGTGCCCGCGACTCAAGCACGGCGAACACTGATCCCGCGCAGCTTCGTTTTATCGTCGCCGCGACGCCGGTGACGGCTTTCCCGCGAAATTCGCGCACGGCACGGGTGGTATGATCGCAGACACCCGTAACCGTTCATGCCTGGGATCTATCGATGCAAGCCGAGCTCGCGCAGATTCTCTTACTGCTCGGAACGACCGTTGCCGTCATCCTTGCCTTCCAGCGACTGCGCATCCCGAGCAGTCTCGGCTACCTGTTGGTGGGCGTGCTGTTCGGACCCCATACCGCGGGTCCCGCCGTGGATGCGCCGCAGATCCGCGCCCTGGCGGAATTCGGCGTCGTCTTTCTCCTGTTCACCATCGGCCTGAATTTTTCCCTGCCCCAGATCCACGCACTACGCCATCAGGTGCTCGGGCTGGGCACCGGGCAGGTGGTGCTGACCACGGTGGTGGTCGGTCTGGTCGCCTGGCTGCTGGGGCTCCCTGTCGCCGCGGCCTTCGTGGTGGGCGCGGCGTTTGCGCAATCCTCGACCACCGTCATCACCAAACAGCTGCACGAGCAGGGCGAGGAAAACACACGACACGGCCGGCTGGGCACCGCCATGTCGGTGTTCCAGGACGTCACCGCCGCGCCCTTCGTAGTTGTCATCCCGGTACTCGGCGCCGCCGCCGCTGCAAACCATGTAGCGGCTTCGTTGGGATGGGCACTTGCCAAGGCAGTGGCGGCATTCGCCATCGTATTCTTCGTTGGACGCTGGTTGTTGCGCCCGATGTTCCATGTGGTTGCGGAGAGGCGTTCGGCCGAGCTGTTCACGCTCACGGTTCTCTTCGTTTCCCTGGTGGCCGGTTGGACCACCAGCAGTCTCGGCCTGTCCATGGCCTTCGGTTCCTTCCTCGCCGGCATGATGCTCGGCGAAACCGAATTCCGTCATCAGGTGGAATCGGCGATCCGCCCCTTCCGAGACGTACTGTTGGGCCTGTTTTTCATCGGTATCGGCACACTGTTCGATCCCTCGTCCATCCCGGCCATTTGGGAATGGGCGCTCGCAGGAGCGCTCGTACTACTGATCGTCAAGACGCTGTTGGTGGCGGGCCTGGTGCGCTGGTCCGGCATCGAGGCGGTCACCGCCTGGCGCACTGCGCTGCTGCTCGCGGTAGGCGGCGAATTCGGGTTCGCACTGCTATCCATCGCCTTGAGTGCCCAGGCCATCGATCCGGAAACGGGGCAGATCGTGCTGACCTCGATCCTGCTTTCCATCATTCTCGCCCCCGTTCTCATCCGCTATAACCGGTCGATTGCCGAGCGCCTCGCAACCAGCGCACCACCCCCGGCAATCGATGCACCACAGGTCATCATGGAGGCCACAGGGCACTTCCAGGATCACGTGGTCATTTGCGGCTATGGACGCATCGGCCAGAACGTGGCCCATTTCCTTAACGAGGAAAAAATTCCGTATGTCGCGCTCGATCTGGATGCGGCGCGCGTGAAGGAAGCGCATGCGGCGGGCGAACCCGTGTACTACGGCGATTCGGCCGAACAGGACATCCTGGAGGCGGTGGGTGTGGGATCGGCCCGCCTGCTGCTCATCAGCCACGAGGACGTGGCCGCCGCCCTCAAGACACTGCACCATGCCCGCAACCTGCGGCCCGATTTGCCGGTGATGGTTCGCACCCGTGACGAGAGCCATGTGGTTCAGCTCCGCGAGGCCGGCGCGTCCGAAGTGGTGCCGGAAACGCTTGAGGCCGGACTCATGATCGCGCTGCAGGCATTGCTGTTGTTGAAGGTGCCGTTACCCAGGGTGATGCGGCGCATGCAGGAGCAGCGGGCCAGCCGCTACCGCTCGCTGCGCGAATTCTTCCGCGGTGACGCGCTCGCGGAGACCTCCGAAGACCAAGGGAACGAACGGCTGCATCCCATCGTACTGCGCGCCGACAGCCCCGCTGTGGGCTATGCCCTGAAGGACTTCCAATGCGAAGGCGTGCAGGTGACGGCGCTGGTAAGGAAAGGGGAACGGCGCATGGATCCGTCGCGCGCAACCCGCCTGCAGGCGGGTGACGCGCTGGTCCTGTTCGGTACGGTGGAGGACCTGCGCCGGGCGGAGAAAAATCTGCTCGGATAACGTTCGCTGCCCAGGTGTCGGCGAGGCACGGTCAGGCAGCGAACGAACAACGCGGACCTGCCACCCCGGCGTTGGCCGGGGTGGCAGGAATGCGCAGGCTTTACCTGGTCCCTTTGCCCAGGGTGTGGCCGTGCACGTGATCGCCGTAGGTGCAGTTCTCGTCGTGGTATACCTCGTCGGTCTCCGCAATGGTCTTCAGCGCACGCGGGTCGGCCGGACGTTCGTGGGAGTTGATGAAGCGCGCCACGTCCCACACTTCCTGGTCCGACAGACTGCCCGCCTTGCCCAGCGGCATGTTGGCCTTGATGAAACTGGCCGCCGTGTTGATGCGGTGCATACCGGCGCCCCAGTTGTACGAGTCCTTGCCCCACAGCGGCGGGAAGACATACTGGCCGTTCGCCATCTGTCCTTCACCGTTGGCGCCGTGACACAGGGCGCACTGCGCCTCGTACACCACACGACCCCGCTCTGCATCCGGCGCTTTGGCAGGTTTGGCCACCTTGGGATAACCGCGCCCGGGCAACGCCACACCCACGGGGGCACCGGTGGATAACCAGTGGTGATAGCTCAGCAGCGCCGTGAGCTCCTTGCTGCCGGCCGGCGGCGGCGTGCCGTTCATCGAAAACATGAAGCAGCCCTGGATGCGCTCTTCCATGGTGTCCACGCGATCGGTCTTCTTCCGGTAGGCGGGATACATGGTGTAGGCGCCCCACAGCGGTGCGGAGTCGGGCTTGCGACCTCCGTCGAGATGGCAGTTCACGCAGCGCATGCCGTTATTCGTGTACTTGCCGCGCAACTGATCGGTATTGATGAACAGGTCGCGCCCGTAGCGCACCATGTCGCCGAAAGGTCCTTCGGGTATCTGCTCGTCGGAGGGCGGCGTAAAGGTGCGCGGACCGCTGGGCGCGGCCGGCAGTTCCACCTGGTAATCGGCCGGTTTCGGCGCGGCGGCATGGAGCTGGAACGCGGCCAGCGACAGGCCGATCAGCAACATCGTTTCGAATTTCTTCATGACGGGAGTCCTCACGGCTTCAGGCTGGCCAGGTAAGCGGCTACGGCCGCGGTCTCATCCGGCGTGAGACGATCGGAAACGGCCTTCATCAATCCAAGGGCATCGTTGCTGCGACCGCCGTTCTTCCACTGTTCAATCTGCTGAGCGATGTAGCCGGCGTGCTGGCCCGCAATTGCAGGAAAAGCCCCGATGCCCGTCCCGCCCGGTGCATGACAGCTGAAGCAGGCCGGGATCTCGCGGGCCCAAATACCACGGGTTGCGATGCGTTCGCCGTGGGCCAGCATCTCCGCATCGGCGCTCACCGGCACCACTTGGGGTCGCTGCTTGCTGTAGTACGTGGTGACGGCCTGCAACTCGGCATCACTGAGCGCCTGAGCCACGGGCGTCATGATCGGCGAGTGCCGCGTGCCGTTTCTGTTGTCGAGCAATTGCTTGCGCAGGTAGGCCGCATCCATGCCGCCGACACGCGGAAAATTGGCGGCGGCGTTGCCGGCACCATCCAGGCCATGGCAGGCAATACAGGCTGTCGCACCGTTGGCATTGCCCTGCATGACGATGGCGCGGCCCCCCTCATCGGCCGCGTGGGCGACGGTGACGCCGCACAAGGCAAGCGCCAGGCCGAGTTTTCTAACGAACATGTTGCACTCCAGAAGTTGGTGGTTAGTCGATGGGCGATAGCCGTCCACACCGAACAGCGGCGCATTGGGGCTGTTGACAGGTGGTTAGAGCGGAGGTCTAGCTGTCACGCATCACGCGCAAACATCAGGTCCCATACGCCATGGCCGAGCCGCTGACCGCGCCGCTCGAATTTGGTGAGGATGCGGTAGTCCGGTCGGGCCACGTAGTCGCCCTGCGGCGAAAGATTGTGGAATCCGGGTGCCGCATTCATCACCGCGAGCATGTGGCAGGCGTAATCCTCCCAGTCAGTCGCCATATGGAAGCGACCACCCATCACCAGCTTGCGACGCACGAGATCGGCAAATTCCGGTTGCACGATGCGCCGCTTGTGGTGGCGCTTCTTGTGCCAGGGATCTGGAAAAAACAGCAGCACGGCATCCAGTGCATCGTCCGGAATCTGGCGATTGAGCACCTCCACAGCATCCGTGCACATGACACGCACGTTGGTGAGGCCCTTCTCACCCACGTGCATGAGCAGACGACCTACGCCCGGGCGATGCACCTCGATACCCAGGTAATCGGTACCGGGATTGGCTTCGGCCATGGCGAGCAGGTTGTCACCATCACCAAAACCGATCTCCAGTACGCGCGGTGCCTGCCTCCCGAACAGCGCGTCCAGATCGAGCGCCGCGTCTCCCGGCTCCACGCCGAAACGGGGCCACAGCGCCGCCAGTGCGCGTTCCTGGGCGGCGGTGATGCGGCCCTGACGGCGAACGAAACTGCGCACGGTACGAAATGGGGTCGTTTCGGTGGTCACGACGGGATCCGGTTTTCGGGAGGGCGGGTATTTTAGAACGGGTCTGAAAAAATCGCATCTGCCTGCAACGCGACCCGATTCACAACTCGCCAACCTCCACGGGTAGCAGGCGAATGTCTGCACCGGGCCAGCCTAACGGATTGATATACTGTGATTCCCGCTCCGGATCCTCGCCTTACATGGATTTGACCAACCAGATCATTGCCCTCGCCGGTGTCCTGCTGCTCGTCAGCGTGTTCGCCAGCGTCATTTCCTCACGCATGGGCATGCCCCTTTTGTTAGTCTTCCTGCTGCTCGGCATGCTGCTGGGCGAAGGCGGCCCCGGCGGTATCCGCTTCGAGGACGTGCAACTCGCCCATCTGGTAGGCAGTTTGGCGCTCGCCGTGATCCTGTTCGACGGTGGCCTGCGCACCGAGGTGAAGACCTTCCGCGTGGGCCTGCGCCCCGCGCTCGGACTGGCGACCATCGGCGTGGTGCTGACGGCAGGTATCACAGGTGTTGCTGCCGCCCTGTTGCTGGATATCGGCTGGCTGGAGGGCTTGTTGGTGGGCGCCATCGTGGGTTCCACCGATGCCGCCGCGGTGTTCGGCCTGCTGCATTCCCATGGCCTGGAACTGAAGCGCCGCGTGGGCGCCACCCTCGAGATCGAATCCGGCACCAACGATCCCGTGGCGGTGTTCCTCACGGTGCTCCTGGTGGAGGCCCTCGCCAGCGGCGCCACGCCGACCGCCTTTTCCCTGGGCTGGGCTTTCGTGCTGCAAATGGGCCTGGGTACTGTGGCCGGCATTGCCGGCGGCCACCTGCTTGCCCGCCTCATTAACCGCACGCGCCTGGGCGCCGGGCTCTACCCGTTGGCGGCGCTCGCCGGCGGCCTCGCCGTGTTCGGACTCACATCCCTGGCGGGCGGCAGCGGTTTTCTCGCGGTCTACCTGGCGGGCCTGTTGCTCGGCAACCGCCCCTTGCAGGCGGCCTACAACATCCACCGCTTTCACGACGGCATGGCCTGGCTGTCGCAAATCGTGCTGTTCCTGGTGCTGGGGCTGCTGGTCACGCCCTCCGCCCTGGTGCAGGAGGCCCCGTCGGCACTGGCGGTCGCGTTGGTGCTCATGCTGTTCGCACGACCGCTTGCCGTCGTGTTGTGTCTGGCACCGTTCCGGTTTCCCTGGCGTGAACAGGCCTACGTAGCGTGGGTGGGCCTGCGCGGCGCCGTGCCCATCGTGCTCGCCATGTTCCCCTTGCTGGCGGGACTGCCCGATGCCTCCACGTTCTTCAACGTGGCCTTCGTCGTGGTGCTGGTGTCCTTGGTGGTGCAGGGCTGGACGGTCGCGCCCATGGCGCGCTGGCTGCGCCTGGAGGTCCCCTACCGCAGTGCCGCCTTCCAGCGCGTGGAACTGGATGTGCCCGGCCAGGTGGACCTGGAGCTGGTGGGCTACGAACTGGGCACGGAGAGCCCCGCCGCGTTTCACCCCGCCGGCGAACTGCCGTTACCGGAAGGCTGCCGTTTGGCAGCGGTGATTCGCCATCGCGAAGCCTTCACCGTGGCCGAAGCCGGTGTACTCGGCGCGGGCGACTACGTCTATCTGCTCGCCCCACGGGACCGCCTGGAAACCCTCGACCGGCTGTTCGGCGAAGCCAGCGGCACGCTGGAACAGGCGGAGCGGCAGTTCTTCGGTGAATTCGTGCTGGACGGCGAGGCGCGGGTGTCGGACGTGGCGGCCGTGTACGGTTTGGAGCTCCCCGCCGGCGATGGCCAGACCCTCTCCGAATTCCTCGCCGTGCGCTTCAACCGCCGTCAGGTAATCGGCGACCGCGTGCGCGTGGGCGGGGTGGAGTTCGTGGTGCGCGAAGTGGAAGGTGACCGCGTTCTGAAGGTCGGTCTCAAACTGCCGCGGCGCTGATGTCGCCTGGATGAAGGACAGCGGCGGTACCGCTGCGCTCCATCCGGGCGACGCCCACAGCATATAACGGCGTCAGAAGAAGGTCCCGTCGATGGGCGAGGATGCGCTGGCATAGCGCTTGCGCGGCATGCGGCCGGCAAGGAAGGCCTCACGGCCCGCCTCGATCGCTTTTTTCATGGCAGAAGCCATGAGCACCGGGTTCTTCGCCTCGGCGATGGCGGTGTTCATAAGCACGCCGTCGCAACCCATTTCCATGGCCACCGCCGCATCCGAGGCGGTACCCACGCCGGCATCCACGAGGATGGGCACCTTGGCGTTCTGCACGATCTCGAGAATGTTGTAGCGGTTCTGAATGCCCAGACCGGAACCGATGGGGGCAGCCAGAGGCATCACGGCGACGCAGCCGATCTCTTCCAGGCGCTTGGCGATGATGGGATCGTCGCTGGTGTACACCATCACCTTGAAACCGTCCTTCACCAGGGTCTCGGCGGCCTGCAGGGTGGCGGTGACATCCGGGTACAAGGTCTTCTGATCACCGAGCACCTCCAGCTTCACCAGATCATGGCCGTCGAGCAGTTCGCGGGCCAGACGGCAGGTGCGGACAGCATCGTCCGCCGTGTAGCAACCGGCGGTGTTGGGCAGATAAGTGATGCGTGACGGGGGCAGGACATCCAGCAGGTTGGGCTCGCCCGGGTTCTGGCCGATGTTGGTGCGCCGGATGGCCACGGTGACGATCTCGGCGCCGCTCGCCTCCACGGCGCGACGGGTCTCGTCGAAATCCTTGTACTTGCCGGTGCCGACCAGGAGGCGGGAGGTGTAGGTCTTGCCGGCGATCACCAGGGGATCGGGTTGCTGTGCCATGTGGTTGCTCCGGAAAACGGGGGAAAGTGCTCAACCACGGAGTACACGGAGCGTGAAGCTGTCCCTGTGTGACCTGCGGGACCGCATGAATTCGCGCATTTCCGGGTTGGTGCGACGGGCGGTGATTATAGACCTCAGCCGCCGCCGATAGCGTGGACGATTTCCACGCGATCATCAGGGTTGAAGCGATGCGTGGCATAGCTGCTGCGTGGGACGATGTCCAGATTCACTTCCATCGCCAGCCTTCGGCCCACCAGGCCCAGCTCTTCCACGAGCCGCTGCGCCGTGCAGTCGTCGGCCACTTCGCGTGCTTCGCCATTCACATAGATTCGCATGGCGAGCAAGCGTAAGGGCCGTGGGAACGGGCGTCAACCGCGCGGTTGAGGGCCCCCTGGCCGGGTGCTATTATCCGTGGCCCGTGCGGGTGTAGTTCAATGGTAGAACAGGAGCTTCCCAAGCTTCTAACGTGGGTTCGATTCCCATCACCCGCTCCATTCCGGTCTCATCTCTGTCTGAAAGCGAAAACGTGGGTTGACTCAGGCCTGCAGCCTTCGCCCTCCGGGCGCCTTCGGCGTCCCGTTTCGCAAGCGAAACGGTCGATTCCCATCACCCGCTCCATTCCGGTCTCATCTCTGTCTGAAAGCGAAAACGTGGGTTGACTCAGGCCTGCAGCCTTCGCCCTCCGGGCGCCTTCGGCGTCCCGTTTCGCAAGCGAAACGGTCGATTCCCATCACCCGCTCCATTCCGGTCTCATCTCCCTCTGAAAGAGCAAGCGCAGATAAACCCATCGCGGCCTGAGGCCGCTCCTACCTTTGGATCTACGCCGTAGGAGCGGGCTAAGCCCGCGATTTGCCACCGCGTGGATAAACCCATCGCGCCC
>JAWLCT010000036.1:3922-32548 GCA_041687015.1 Gammaproteobacteria bacterium | reverse complement strand
GGGTGCTAGCGGCGGCTTGGTTCATGAGCCAATGAAACGAAGCTCATGAAGGGACGAAGTATCTATGGGGTGTTTCATGAACATGCCTCGTGATCTGCGATACGAGCGTTTTTTCGCAATTGGTTTGAGCCGGGGAGGAGCGGAGCTGCAATCGGACGCAAACACGTGGCTTTTCGCGCCGATGCGCTTGCCTGGAGAAGCACTGCATGCAGCAATGGGTGTTCCTCGCCATAGCCATCATCAGTGAAGTCATTGGCACTTCGGCGTTAAAAGCATCGGACGGATTTTCTCGTTTCTGGCCATCGCTTATTGTGGTCGCGGGTTATGCGACGGCCTTCTATTTCCTGTCGCTCACAGTGAAGACAATTCCCGTTGGTGTCGCCTACGCCATCTGGTCCGGTGTAGGCATAGCCCTGATTACGCTGATCGCGTGGCTGTTCTTTGGCCAGGCACTGGATGCGGCAGCCGTAGTTGGACTGGTCCTGATTATGATGGGTGTGCTCGTCCTGAACGTGTTTTCCAGGACGATTTCTCATTAGGCGCCCAAGCTGTCAGTTCACGCGCCGCGCGAAGCGGCGGTGCAGCGGGAGGCGAAGTCAAGCGGGGCGCGCGACACCGGAACAGAAGGGATTGCCATGACAACACACAAGATCGTGATTAGGGACGAGACCTCCGCTGATGTTGACGCCATTACCGAAGTCACTGCTGCCGCTTTTGCCACCTTGGCGATCAGCGGTCACACGGAACAGTTCATCATCAAGGCGCTGTGTTCCGCAGGCGCGCTGAGCCTATCGCTGGTCGCCGAACAGGGCGATCGTATTGTTGGGCACATCGCCTTTTCGCCGGTGACCGTCTCGGACGGCACCACGGGCTGGTATGGCCTTGGCCCGCTGTCCGTCCTTCCCGACACCAGCGCAAGGGGATAGGAACCGCCCTGGTTCGGGAAGGGCTGGCGCGGCTGAAGAGGCCTGGTGCCCGGGGGTGTTGCCTTGTGGGGCATCCGGCGTACTACACGAAGCTCGGCTTCCATAACGTCTCGGGACTCGTCTACGAAGGCGCGCCGCCGGCGTTCTTTCTGGCCCTGTCTTTCGACGGCACTTTGCCGCAGGGCTTGGTCGTGTTCCACGAGGCTTTCAAGGCCGAGGGCCCCCCGCCGGGATGAGCACATCGCCCGCTTTGGGCTGCACATGCTTCTCTTAGAATAGAGCTCTCTTGCTCCATCAATGGCGTTGTCGGCATGGCGTTCGTCGCTTCGCCGGAGTGATTGCAGCGCGGGGGACAGCCCGCTCCATCGCCACTAGGAAATGCACTTAGGTCGAACAAATGGCGCGTTGACTTCGTACAGGGGCGCGCGGATACTCGTGCTTGCTTCCCGGGACGCCATGTCCCACGCCTGCGGTGTCGCCTATGCGCCTTCCATGCCGCCGTTACCTCCCGCCCGTTTGCGCGCTGTTGCTTGTCGTTTGTGCCGATGTACGCGCCGCTGACATCGCGGCCCGTGCACTGGCTCACGCGGAGCATAATCACAGTCAGGCTGTCGCAGCGCTGACTACCGCGCAATCCCACGTTAAGAACATCGAAACCGAACTCGAGATCACCCGAGGCATCGAGAGCGAAGCGCGGCGCAGCGGCGACAGGGCGGCGCTGTCCGTGGCGCGCGAGGCCGTCGCAGAAAGCGAGACGGCACTGGAGGAGGCGCGGCGGTTGCTGACGCGTGCTCGCGCCCTTGCCGCGCGCCGGGGTCGGGCTGTGGAAAACCTGCGCACCAGTCTGCGCACGGCCGACCGACAGACCGGTTTCGTGGTGGCCGACGGTGGAGACGTGCGTCGCTTCGCCGCGGACGGAACAGCGATTGCCGAGGATGCCGGTCCGCTGCATGCGGGCGAAACCATCCGCACCGGTCCGGGCGCCGGTGCACGCCTGTTCCTCGCCGGGGAACTGGGCCAGGTCCAGCTCGCGCCCGATACGGAATTCACCCTGGAGGAGGACGGCCTGTCCGGAGAAGGGCTTGCCCGCCTCGCCGCGGGTCGGCTGCGCGCCCTGGTGAAGAAGCTGATGGCCAAGGAGCGCTTCGAGGTGCGCACGCCCGCCATGGTGTGTGCGGTACGGGGCACGGATTTCGAGGTGGACGCGACGGGTGGCCAGACGCGCGTACGCGTGTTCAGCGGCCAGGTGGACGTCACGCCGACCGGCAGTGATGAGGCCATCGAGGTGACGTCCGGCCAGCAGTGGACATCCGGCAGTGCCGCGCCGGAGCCCTTCGACGTGAACGCCTTCCCGGCGCCCTGGGAGAACGACCATGAAGCCCCCTGATGACCCTGCGCGCCCGCGTCACCGCATCGCACGGCCACTGTTTGGATGGAGCGTCCTGTTTGGTCTGGCAGCCTCCATTCCTCTCCATGCCCACGCCGCCTGCACCATCGAATACAGCGCTGGGCTGATCCAGGCGCTCAGTCGGGCCACCGGGCAGTACGTGCCCAAGTATCACGGCAATTTTTCCAGCCTCCAGCAATGTCAGGCGGCATTGAACGATGCCGTCCGCCAGTCCGGCGACCCGACCCTGGCCTTCAATATGAAATGCGTGGGCTGCAGCAACACGTCCCCACAGGGCCAGGGTGCATCCCCGGGCGTCGATGCCGCCGCGCAGGCCGCCAAGAAGAAATTCGAGGCGCAGAAGAAGGCCGAGGAAAAGGCCGCACAACAGCAATTCCTGCGCGACAAGCAGAAGCTGTCGCAGGAACTCAAGGGCGTCACCCCCTCCTCTTCCAACACGCTGGTGCTGAAGCCCATACCACCGCCGGGCACCGCCCGCAAGCAGCTCGACAGTGTCCTGCACGAATCCCGTAAATCGGAAGCCGATGACACGCTTCCCCCGGGCGGCGACTGGCAGAACCTGCAGGAGCGTGCGCCCACCGATCCCGCCGTCCCGCCCGTGCCGGAGCCCGTGCCGGTGGCCGGCCCCGCCGTGCCCACCGATGAGGCATCGCTGCGCGAATTCCTGACCACCGTCGCCCGGCAGATCACCTCCACACGCCAGCAACTGAAACAACAGGATCAGGAAATCACACGCCTGGAACAGGCGGTGGCGAAAGAGGAAGCGCAGCGCAAGCCGGTGACCGGCCTCAAGGAAGCGCCGAAGGAAAGCGACGCGCTGCGGCGTGCGCGCGAGGCGCTGGCCAAGGCCAGGGCCGCACGCCGGCAGACGGCCGAACAGTTACGTCGGCTCGAAGCACAAGAGAAGGCGGCCCCCAGGGGCCAGTAACGAGGAGAACACCCATGCGTGGCTTGGCAATCATCGGATTTTCCGCAGCCGTACTGTTGTCCGCATGCGCTTCAGAACCACCCAGGGTTCCGCCCGCTGCCACAAACCCTTCCTCACCTGCCACGTCGGCACCGGCCGCGGTGACGACCGTTACCGCGCCCGCATTAGCACCACGACCGCGCGCCACAGGCACCCCGGAAGACGCGCACCGCCACATGGTGCGCGGCATGGCTGCTATCGAGATCGCCGAATCCGATGAGGAACTGGCGGATGCGGAAGAGGAATTCCGCATGGCCACAGAGATCGATCCCACGCTCGCCGCGGCCTGGTTCAATCTCGGCGCCGTACAGGCGCGCATGGGCCGCTACGAAGCGGCGGTGGCCAGTTACAACCGATACCTTGCTCTCGCGCCTGACGCGGACGACGCGCCGCGGGTGCGCGACGAAGTGATCAAACTGCAGTACCTGCAGGAGCGTTCGGCGAAATCGCTCGCCCGGGCCGGCACCTGGGTGGCGGAGAATGGTGCGTTTTACACCCTCACCGTGGAAGCGGACCACCTGCGTCTGAAAGGTTTCCGCCGCCCCGTGCCTGCGGATGAAGTGCTGGCCGTGTACCCGCCTATCGGCCCTCACCCGTTGGAGCCCGGCGAACGCATCGAATTCCTGCTCTCGGCGCGGGGCGCTCGCGTGACCGGCCGGTGGACCCGCGAGCCGCTGCCGCGGGGTGAGTGCACGGTCCCCGCCGAGACCACCGACGTCGAAGGCGAACTGGATGACCGCGCCGGTGTCCTGGTGCTGCGCCACGTCCGCTCCGTGTACCGCGCCACCACCCAAATGTCCCTCATGAGTGACGACTATTGCCGCGAAGTCGCCGTCACCGGGACGAAGAAGGTGGAGGAACGGATTTACGGCCCGCTGCCGAAGGGTGGACTGGGCGTAATCCTCGCCGGCTTGGGCGAATGGTGGTTCGAGGGATTCGAGGACACCGGCACCCATGGGTGGCAAGGGCGCCTGGGCGTGAGCCTCGCCCCCGATTCCGCCGCCCATGCCGCCGGGCTGCGCGACAAGGACGAGATCCTGACCATCGACGGCGTGGCCGTGCGTACCCTGACCGCCGGCGAGGCCGTGCGGCGCGTGCGCGGTGAACCGGGTTCGTCGGTGACGCTCACCGTTGCGCGCAAGGGGCACGAAGAACCGATTACGGTGGTCATGCAGCGCGTCGTCCTGGAGGACGCCAGGCACAACTGATGTGAACGGACGAAACGGAAGTGCGCGGGCGGAAAACACGATGAGGCCCCTTGCCCGCGCGCAGGTTTTCCTGACGCGTTTGCGCGTCATGCGGTCCTGAACATCGGTGTGCCGCACGCGCCGCGCTAACCGGTCACCGGCCTCGAGGCCGCGTGCCCAACACATGGCCGAGCCGTTGCGACAGCTCGAGCAGCAAGAGTAAAACGGCCCCAAGGGGCTCGTGACGAGGAGAAAGACTTATGCGTGGCCTGAGAGCGAGCGTCCTGTTTTTCTCGGCGGTACTGCTGTCCGGGTGCGCGACACCGGAGCCGCCCAGGCTCCCGCCCGCGGCCTCGTCGGCAACGGCCGTCTCGGCACCTGCCACCTCGGCGCCGGCCGCCGTAACGACCGTTGCCGCGCCCGCTCCCGCGCCGCGGCAGCGCGCCACCGGCACCCCGGAAGACGCGCGCCGCCACATGGTGCGCGGCATGGCCGCAGTCGAGATGGCGCAGTCGGACGAGGAACTGGCCGGTGCGGAAGACGAATTTCGCATGGCCACCGAGATCGATCCCAACCTGGCCGCCGCCTGGTTCAATCTCGGCGCGGTGCAGTCACGCATGGGCCAGTTGGAAGAGGCCATCGCCAGCTATAACCGCTATCTCACCCTGTCGCCCGACGCCGAAGATGCGCCGCGGGTACGCGACGAAGTCATCAAGCTGCAGTACCACCAGGAGCAAGTGGCCAAAGTGCATGCACGTGCCGGTACGTGGGTGGCAGAGGACGGTTCGTTTTACTCCGTCACCGTAGAAGCGGACCACCTGCGCCTGAAGGGCAACCGCTGTCCTGTTCCCGCGGACGAAGTGAAGTGCGTCTACCCGCCTATCGGCCCTCGCCATGGGCCACCCGGGGAACGCACCGAATATCTGCTCTCGGTGCGGGGCACTCGCGTGACTGGCCAGTGGACCCGCGAGGAGATGGTTTGTGGTAAGTGCTCGGTGCCCGCGGAGACTAACAGCGTCGAAGGTGAGCTGGACGACCGCGCCGGCACCCTCGTGCTGCGCCACCCCCGCACCGGCTACCTCGCCGCCACGCAATTTTCCCTCATGAGTGATGACTTCTGCCGCGAGGTCACGGTCACTGGGACGAGGAAGGTGGAGGAACGGCTCTATGGCCCGCTGCGGACGGGTGGCCTCGGTGCGACGCTGGTCGGTTTTGGTTGTCTGTGGTTCGAAGGATTCGAAGAGAGCCGCCATCATGGTTGGCAAGGGCGCCTGGGCGTGAGTATCGCCCCTGATTCCGCCGCCCATGCTGCCGGGCTGCGCGACCGGGATGAGATCCTGACCATCGATGGGGTAGCCGTGCGTACCCTCACCGCGGGCCAGGCCGTGCGCCGGTTGAGCGGCGAACCGGGCTCACCGGTGACGCTCACCATCGTGCGCAAGGGACACAAAGAACCGATAACCCTGATCATGCGGCGCACCGTCCTGGAGAAAGCTGAGCAGAAACTGATAACCCCGGACGGGAAAATTCCGCGTCGATAATGCCCGTTTTCGTTCCTAACCGACCTGATCGGGGACAGGTCGCTGGTCTCGGCAGCTCACAGGGAAACCGCCGTCTGTCCATTATCGTCCTTTGCCCGACACGAACATCGAACGCCGCACCTGCCCTGGTTGGACTGAGCGGATGAACCATTGCGAAGAGGAGTACTTGTCATGCGTCGACTTCTGATTGCAGCTATCGCCGCCTTTGCGGTGGCCGGTTGCGCCTCCAGCCCGGACGCACCCTATCTCGCCCCCGATCCCACCGCCGCGGCGACGACAAAACCCGCGGCCGCCAAACCGGCCGCGCGCCCCAAGGCCACCGGCAGTCCCGAGGACGCACGGCGTTACATGTTGCGCGGCACGGCGGCCATCGAAATGGCAAAGTCCGATGCGGACCTGACACTGGCCGCGGATGAGTTCCGCAAGGCCACGGAGATCGCCCCGCAGATGGCCGTTGCCTGGTTCAACCTGGGCGCCGTTCAGGTGCGGCTGGGGCGCTACGACGAGGCCATCGAGAGTTATCGTCAGTACCTGGCGCAGGCACCCGATGCGGACGACGCCGCCAAGGTGCGCGATGAACTGGTGAAGCTGGAGTTTCGCGCCGAGCAGCAGGGGCGCGTGAAATCGCGCGAGGGGATCTGGGTGGTCGAGTCTTCTGAAGGCTCGGCAGGTTCGGCCGGGGCTTCAAAGTACGTGATGCTGCACTACAGCCAGGATTTCGCGCCCTACCGGGTTAGCGTCGAAAACGGGCGCCTCGTGTTGCGTGCCGCGCGTCATGGTGACGTCTCGGTCGACGGCGGGTTCCTTGCCAAGGGAAACCACCCGGGGACCCTCGAGCGCGTGTTCGTCCTGGAAACGCGGGGCTTGTCACTGGTGGGCACTGGCAGGCGCGGTCCCTACCAATACGATACGTGTGCTGTGCCGCCGGAAGAACTGAATGTAAACGGCGAAATCGATGATGCCAACGGGAAGATCACGCTGCGCTACCGGGAATCGAGCTACGAGGTGAGCCAGCAGTACAACCTGTTCATGGACCCGGTGGGGTGTCTGGGGGTCAATCCCACGGGCGCGCACGAGAAGACGGTGGTCCTGCGCGGACCCCTGCCCTCGGGCGGTATCGGCGCAGACCTCTCGTTTTACGACGATCGGGTGCGGGTGAGGCAGGACCTGCATTCGGGCTTTGAGGCCGCTGCCGCCGGCCTCAAGGAGGACGACATCATCCTGGCGGTGAACGGCGAGCGGATCTCCGGCGTGGGCATGTCGGATTTCGAGAAAATCCGGCGTCTGCGCGGAGAGCCCGGCTCAGAAGTGGAACTCACCGTGTTGCATGAGGACGCCAAGGAGCCGGTGACCCTGCGCTTCCGCCGCGGGCCTCTGCCGGATCGCAACATCAATACGGTGGACCTGCCCTGGCTGCACTAAAAGCAGGTCATGCCAGGCCGCGATAGATGTTTGCGCGCTATCGCGGCCAAAGGTTGCCTGGTGCTGAGCGTTCAGAACGATGGATAAGCAACACAATGATTACTTCCCCTATGCGGCGTCCGCGTTGGCGGGGCTGGTGGTTTGTCTTGCCATCGTGATCGCAACGGGTGCCAATGAGGCCTGGGATTCTCCGGTCTACTTCAGTGTGGGCATCCCGGTGATGTGCGTGGCCGTTTTTGCGATCAGTTATCTGTTTCCGGTCAGGCCATGGCGCTGGGTGTTGGCCATGGCGGTCGGCCAGGTTGCTGCTGCGCTGCTGGGTGGCAGTTCGTTGTCGCTGTGGCCGCTCGCCCTTGTCTCCATGGCGGTGCTCTCGCTCCCGCCGTTGCTTGCCGGCCTGGTCGCCAGTTGGCTGGCGAGGAGGCATGGCGGGTGATGACGACGGTATTCCTTTTCGTCTTCGGATTCGGCCTTCTGGGTGTCGCCTATCAAGCGCATCGGTCGGGTGAAATTCCCGCGGGCTCTAAAGGTCTAAAGCCGTTCCGCCCGTCGAGAACACAGAACCCGTTTGCTTTTTACTTTTTCCTGACGCTGTACATCGCGGCAGGGTCGGCGCTGCTCATGTGGGGCATACTGGTGGTTGCCGGCGTGGCCCAGCCCTTGGCATTGACTTGACGCCATTCTGCACGGGCACGTGCCGGCGCCTGATTTTCCCATTCGGTTTGAAACGATAGATACATGGCCTGGATGATTCTTGTTGTTGCGGGACTGTTTGAGGTTGGCTGGGCGATTGGGTTGAAGTACACGGATGGGTTCACCCGATTGTGGCCGACGATCTGGACCGTTCTGTCGATGGGCATCAGTTTTTGGTTGCTGGGTCTGGCGATGAAATCGCTTCCGGTCGGCACGGCGTACGCCGTTTGGGTGGGCGTCGGTGCCGTGGGCACGGTCGTGTTGGGTATCATGCTGTTTGGCGAACCGGCAAATGCGGCCCGGCTCGTCAGCGTTGCGCTGATCGTTGCCGGTATCATCGGGCTCAAACTGGCGACGCCGGCTTGAAGGGCTGAGCGCTCGGTGCCGGTGCGGCTGTGGTGGACTCGGCTGGCGAAGCAAGTCGTCACCCGGGAGGTGCTTGACCTGCCAACTCACCACGGCCAGACGCAGAACCCGTGAATCGGCTGCGCCCGGGCGGGCAGTGTGAAACCGCTGAGACATGCCCGCTGTGGCATCCCCCCTAGGCGCGCGCTTCAGTGCAGCCGCCTCTCCAGGTTGCTTAATACCTGCTCTTCCTTATGTAGTCCTTTTCGCCACTCGTGCGCCTCGGTTTTGACGATCTCCTCGCGCAGGTTGGAGATGTAGTTCGCCAAGGCCTGGCGGAGGAGCCGGGCTTCCTCGTCATTCAGCTCGATGTGCATGAACGTCCTCCAGCCTTACGCCGCCGGACAGGTTTCCTTCACTCCGAGCATAGCCCTCTGGTCCCGCGCGCTACGTTTCCGCGCACATCGAGGGCTGCTTGAACTATCATCGGGCCTCGGTCCCGCAAGTTCGTTCGCCATGCCACAGGACATCCAGCCCGGTCAGGCCATTCTCGATTTCGTCGCCCGCTATTTCCCGGCAAGTGCGGATTACCCGTTGCTGGTCGGCTTCGGGGTGCTGCTGCTGGTGATCGGCGTTTCCATGGGTGTGCTCCCCCTGGCGCGCCGCTATCTGGTGAATGCGGTCCACGGTTTCGTGCAGTACAGCCACTCCGCCTGGGGTGAAAAGCTTGTGAGCGCCGGGGTGTTCCAGCGTGCCAGCTGGATGGTGCCCCTGGTGGTGTTCCATCAGGGCCTGCGCATCGTGCCGTCGCTGCCCGGGGAGGTCATCGAATTCTTTGCCCGCCTGGCTTTGGCCATTCTCGCCCTGGTGGTGGTGCGTACGTTTTCCGCCGTGCTGAAGGCGACGAACATCATCTATAACACCTACCCGATGGCCCGCAACCGGCCCATCAACAGCTATTTGCAGATCATCAACATCATCGCCCACTTGTTCGCGGCGATCGTCATGGTGGCGGTGTTGATGGGGCAGTCGCCCTGGCTGTTCCTGAGCGGCCTGGGTGCCGCCATGGCCATCATTCTGCTGGTGTTTCGCGACACGCTGCTGTCGCTGGTGGCCGGCATTCAACTCACGACCAACAACCTGATCCAGATCGGCGACTGGATCGAAATGCCCCAGTTCGGCGCGGACGGCGACGTGGTGGACATCTCGCTGCATGCCATTCGCGTGCGCAACTGGGACAAGACCATCACGGTGATTCCCACCCACAAATTTTCCGACAATGCCTTCAAGAATTGGCGCGGCATGTCGGAGTCGGGGGCGCGGCGCATCAAGCGCGCCTTCAACGTGGACATGTCCAGTATCCGCTTCCTCACCGAGGACGAAATCGACTGGTTCAGCCGCTTCGCGCTGTTGCACGACTACATGGAAGCGAAGAAGAAGGAGCTGGAAGCGCACAACCGCGAACACAGCGCCGATGGCCGGCTCATCGCCAACGCGCGGCGGCTGACCAACATCGGCACGCTGCGCGCTTACATCGTCAACTACCTGCGCCAGCATCCGAAGCTGCGCGGCGACATGACCCTGATGGTGCGTCAGCTGGAGCCCACCCCCAAGGGGCTGCCCATCGAGATCTATGTGTTTTCGGCCGACATCGTCTGGGTGAACTACGAAGGGATCCAGTCGGACATCTTCGACCACATCCTCGCCATGGTCCCGGAGTTCGGTTTGAACGTGTACCAGGAACCCACCGGAAGAGACATGCGGGCACTCATCGGCACGTCCGCGGCGGCGGCCGCTGCCTTGCAGGACGTCGCGGGCAAGACCACGGCCGCCCGCGGTGCCGCGCAATGAATTGCGGACAGAATCACGCCCGTTTCCGCTCTTTGCCGGTGGCGGCCTGATGGCCTTCTGTCATTGGGACGGCGATACCCTGGTACTGAACGTGCTTGGCCGTCCGCACGCCGCCGAGACGTGCATCGGCAAGGTGATCGGCGAGCAGTTGGAAATCCACGTGGCGGAGAAACCCGTGCGGGGCCGGGCCACCGCGCACATGGTGCGCTTCCTCGCCGGCGAGTTTCAGGTGGACGAGGCAGCCATCGAGGTGGTGTTCGGGGTGTACAACGTCAACAAGCAGCTGCGCATCACGGCACCGCAGCGCCTGCCTGCCGTCATTGCCGCTGCGCACGTTGGCAGTGATGGAGAAAAGCAGTAACCACGGAGGCCACGGAGAAGAAGACTGATGCTCTTCCTCCGTGGCCTCCGTGGTTCTGGTGTGTCTTGGTCAGCCCTGCAGACTTTTCAAGGAAGCCAGCAAATCCCCGAAGCGCGCGCCCTGGATGTTGACGTGGTCACGCATGAGGCGGGCGGCCGTTTCGCCGTCGCCCTTGCCGATGGCTTCCACGATGCCGCCGTGCTCGTCGAATGAGCTCCTGATACGGTCTTTCACCCGCAGTTGCAGGCGACGGTAGGGTCGCAGGCGGCGTTGCAACTGGGCCGCCTGGTCGATAAGGAAGCCGTTGTGGCTTGCCTTGTAGATGAGCAGGTGGAATTCCTCGTTGAGATAGAAGTAGGCGTCCGGGTCCATGCGGTCGCGGGCCTCCTGGCTGCGCGTATGCGCGGCGACCAGCGCTGCCTCCTCGTCCGTGCGGATGCGGCGCGCCGCCAGCCGGGCGCACATGGCCTCCAGTTCCGCCATCACTTCAAACATCTCGCAAACGCGCTCCGGCGGCACATCCACCACGATGGCCCCTCGACGCGGACGCATTTCCACCAGGCCTTCGGTGTTCAGCTGAATCAGCGCCTCGCGGATCGGAGTACGGGAGACACCGAATTCCGCTGCCAGGTCGCTCTCGTCGAGGCGTGTGCCGGGAGGGTAGGCATGGGTCGCGATGCGCTCTTCAATCGCTTCACGCAATTGTTCGGAGCGACGGCTGGGAACGGCAGCTACGGAGGCACGGGGCATAAACCGATGATTAACCAGTGATTGTCTGTGGGCTGGCAGGAAGTATACCCAATGGCCAGCTTGCATATCTACAGAGATCTTTTGTATACAAGGCGCTCTGGACGAAATACCGACCGTCCCAGGGATGACCCGAGGGTGGGTATTTCCAACAACAAGAAGCATCACAGGAGAACCACATGCTCAAGAACATCAACCGTCTGTTCGGATCGGCGCTGTTGAGCGCCGCGCTGATTTCGCCCGGCTTGGCCGCTGCCGAAGCGCAGGTCATCAAGATTTCCCATCAGTTCCCCACTGCCACTGATGAAAAAGGCGACTTCCGCGATCGCCTGGTGCGTCGTTTTGCCGATGAAGTATCGAAGCGCACCAACGGAGAACTGAGCTTCGAGGTCTACCCCGGTGGTTCGCTGGTGAAGGCCAGCAGCCAGATCAGCGCCATGCGCCGCGGCGCACTCGACATGACCCTGGTGCCGCTGGCCTACGGTGGCGGCGAGATTCCGGAAGTGAACCTCACCCTCATGCCCACGCTGATCACCAGCTATGAGCAGGGCCTGCGCTGGAAGAACGCGCCCATCGGCAAAGAGCTGGACCGCATCCTCGAAGCCAAGAACATCAAAATCGTCACCTGGATCTGGCAGGCAGGTGGCATCGCCTCGTCCAAGACGGCCGTGGTCAGCCCCGATGACGCCAAGGGTTTGAAGTTCCGCGGCGGCAGCAAGGACATGGACCTGATGCTGCGCGGTGCCGGTGCCGCCATCACCAGCATGCCGTCTTCGGAAATCTACAGCGCCATGCAGACCGGTGTGCTCGATGCTGCGCTTACCTCCAGCACCTCGCTGATCAGCTACCGCCTGCACGAGTTCTCCAAGCACGTCACCTCTGCGCGCAACAAGACCTTCTGGTACATGTTCGAGCCCCTGCTGATCTCCAAGAGCCTGTACGACTCCCTGACCCCGGAACAGCAGAAGATCGTCATGGACGTGGGCGCCAGCCTCGAGTCGTTCGGCATGGAAGAATCCAAGAAGGATGACCAGCGCATGGCCGGCGTTTACCAGGCTGCCGGTGCAGAGGTCCACGATATGGACGCGGCGGCTTTCGCGAAATGGCGCGCCATTGCCGAGCAGACGGCGTTCAAGAACTTCGCCGAGAACGTCAAGAACGGTCGCGCACTGCTCGACATGGCGGTTGCTGTCGAATAAACGCCTTCCGCCTTACTGCGGGGGCGGCAACGCCCCCGCTTTTGTTTCGAATGTTGAGGTTCTCATGGGTCCGGGGTTCTTATTCAGCCGGCTGATCAAGCAGTTCAATGTCTTGATGGTCTATTTCTCGGCAGTCTTGATCGTCGTCGCCGCCAGCATTCTCGTTTACGAAGTCGTGGTGCGTTACGTTTTCGCGTGGCCCACGGATTGGGAGATCGAGCTGTCGGTCATGCTGCTCATCGTGTCCACGTTCATGGCGGCGGCCAACACGCAGTTGACCCGTGGACATGTCGCCATCGAGCTCATCGACTCAGTGATGCCCCGTTGGGTGGCATGGCGCATGGCCATTGCCGATCTGTTTTCGTTCCTGTTCTGTGCCTTTCTCGCCTGGAAAATGTGGGAGCTGTTCCACGAGGCCTGGGTGGATGACCGGCATAGCGAATCGCTGTGGGGCCCGCCCCTGTGGCCCGTGTTCGGCTTCATGGCGCTGGGCACCACCACCCTGGCACTGCAGGTGTTGATTCAGTTCATCGAGGATTCCCTGCCGCAGGCCATGCGCTCGTACAAGCCGCCCGTCCATCACGACGCGGAAGTGCAGCTGGCCGAGGAAAGCCTCTGCGCCACGGCCGAGCGAGGTGCGAAATGAGCACCCTGGAAATCGGCTTACTGTATGCGGGCGCCACCCTGCTGTTGCTGTTTCTTGGCATGCCCATCGCCTTCGCGCTCGGTGCGGTGGCATTGGTGTTCATGTTTTTCTTCATGCCGCCGGTACAAATGGCCTTCGTGGCGGAAACCCTTTATTCCGAGCTGAACAGTTTCACGCTGCTTACCATTCCGCTGTTCATCCTCATGGGCGCGGCCATCGGCAAGTCGCGTGCGGGCAACGATCTTTACAGTGCCATGCACCGTTGGCTGTACAAAGTGCCGGGCGGCCTGGGTGTGGCCAACACGCTGTCCTGTTCGATGTTCTCGGCCATGTGCGGTTCCTCGCCGGCCACCTGCTCTGCGATTGGATCCTCCGGCATTCCCGAGATGATCAAGCGCGGCTATTCCGAGCGGCTCGCCACCGGTCTCATCGCCGCCGGCGGGACGTTGGGCATCCTGATTCCCCCGTCACTCACGCTGATCCTCTACGGTCTGGCCACCGAGCAATCCATCGGCAAACTGTTCATGGCCGGTGTGATCCCTGGCCTGTTGATCACCGGGCTGTTCGCCGTGTGGGTGATGTTCAAGGCCCGACTGGAAAAGCGTACCGCAGCCGACGGACATCACACCGAACAAACGCCTGCGCAAGCCGAGCACTACACCTGGCGGGAACGCTTCGAAACCCTGCCCCGCCTGCTGCCCTTCGTCGGGCTGATCGTGGTGGTCATGGTGGCGCTTTACGGCGGCTGGGCCACGCCGTCGGAAGTGGCCGGCATCGGTGCCTTCGGGGCGCTGGTGATGGTGGTCGGCATTTACGGTTGCTGGCGCTGGAAGGACCTCAAGGTGATCCTGGCCGGTACCGCCCGCGAGTCGTCCATGATCATGCTGATCATCGCCACGGCGTTTTTGTTCACCTACGTGATGAGCTATTTGCATATCACCCAGTCGGCTGCCGAATGGCTGGTGTCGCTGGGCATGGGCAAGTGGGAGTTCTTCATCTGGGTGAACGTGTTGCTGCTGGTGCTCGGCTTTTTCCTGCCGCCGGTGGCGATCATCCTCATGGTCACGCCCATCATCTTGCCGGCGCTCATTGCGCTCGATATCGATCTGATCTGGTTCGGCGTGGTGATGACCATTCTCATGGAGATGGGGCTGATCACACCGCCCGTGGGTCTGAATCTGTTCGTCATCAACGGCATCGTTCCCGACACCCGTTTGAAAGAAATCGTCATGGGCGTGCTGCCCTTCATCGGTTTGATGGCCTTCGCCATCGTGCTGCTCGCCATCTTCCCTGACATCGCCCTGTGGCTTCCGTCCCAGTACCACGGCGGATGATTGGAGACCTCATGACCCACGATAAATGGCGCAGGGGCGCCGTTTCCAAGGCGGCGCGTCTCTCGCGGGCCGCGGATCTCGCGAACGGTCGCCAGGTGGCCGCGGAACATGCCACCGAACTGCTGGAGCGCGTGGTCGAGTGCGGCGACCGTGTCTGCATGGAGGGAAACAACCAAAAGCAGGCCGATTTTCTCGCGCGTGCCTTGGCCCGGGTGGATCCCGCGAGAGTGCGCGATCTGCACCTGGTGCAATCGGTGGTGGCGCTGCCGGAGCACGTGGCGCTGTTCGAGAAGGGCATTGCCCGCGAAATCGATTTTTCCTTCTCCGGGCCGCAGGGTACGCGACTGGCCTCGCTGGTTTCGGCGGGCAAGATCCGTATCAACGCCATCCATACCTACCTGGAACTGTTCGCCCGTTACTTCGTCGACCTGACGCCCAACGTGGCGATTATTGTGGCGGAAGCGGCGGACGCGGCCGGCAACCTGTACACGGGTCCGAACACGGAAGACACGCCGGCCATCGTGGAGGCCACTGCCTTTCGCAACGGCATCGTCATCGCCCAGGTGAACGAGTACCGCGAGGTGTTGCCGCGGGTGGACATCCCGGCGGACTGGGTGGATTTCACCCTCGAGGCGCCGCAGCCCAACTACATCGAACCGTTGTTCACCCGTGACCCGGCGCAGATCTCCGAAATCCAGGTGCTCATGGCCATGATGGTGATCAAGGGCATTTACGCCGAGTACGGTGTGAAGCGCCTCAATCACGGTATCGGCTTCGATACCGCGGCTATCGAACTGTTGTTGCCCACCTACGCGGCTTCGCTGGGGCTCAAGGGCAAGATCTGCACCCACTGGGCGCTGAATCCCCATCCGGCCCTGATCCCCGCCATCGAAGCGGGCTTCGTCGAGTCGGTGCACAGCTTTGGCTCGGAGCTGGGCATGGAAGCCTACATCGCTGCGCGGCCGGACATCTTTTTCACCGGTGCCGACGGCAGCATGCGTTCCAACCGTGCCTTCTGCCAGGCGGCGGGCCACTATGCCTGTGATTTGTTCATCGGTTCCACGCTGCAGATCGATTTGCAGGGCAACAGCTCCACCGCCACCAAGGGCCGCATCACCGGCTTTGGCGGTGCGCCCAACATGGGTGCCGATGCACGAGGGCGCCGTCATGAAAGCAGCGCGTGGACCAAGGCGGGCGAGGAAGCGCGTCAGGGGTGCGACGTCATGCCGCGCGGGCGCAAGTTGGTGGTGCAAATGGTGGAAACTTTCCGCGAACACATGGCGCCCGCCTTCGTGGAGCGTCTCGACGCCTGGGAGCTGGCGACCACCATGGGCCTCAAACATCCGCCGGTAATGATCTACGGCGACGATGTCACCCATGTGGTCACCGAGGAAGGCATCGCCAATCTGTTGTTGTGCCGCACCCTGGACGAGCGTGAGCAGGCGATACGCGGTGTGGCCGGTTACACGGACGTGGGGTTGCGCCGTGATCGGCGTAAGGTGGAGGAGCTGCGGGCACGCGGTGTGATCCGCCGACCCGAGGATTTGGGCATCGCGCGCCGTGATGCGACGCGTGATTTGCTCGCTGCGCGTTCCATCAAGGATCTGGTGCGCGCGTCGGGCGGTCTTTACAACCCGCCCAGTCGTTTTCGCAATTGGTAACTCAGGGAGGAACTGCAATGGAAAAACTGGAATATCGAATGGAAAGCCGTCCTGCGGTCGCGGGACGTTCACCGGTGCTGGTGGGCGTTACCGGTTCCGGGAACTGCGAAGTGCTGATCGAAGGTGGCGGCGAGCCGGGCCACTGCCGGCTCGCGGTGCACACGTCCGCGCGCGGCTTTGCGCATATCTGGCAGGCCGTCCTCGCCGATTTTTGTGCCGAGTACGCGGTGGGCGGATTGGCCATCGAAATCCACGACGTGGGCGCGACACCCGCGGTGGTGAGCCTGCGCCTGGCGCAAGCATTGGAAGCCTGGGAGGCCGGGTATGCCTGACAGTTTTTACGAAGCCTCGGCCCGCGAGCGGCTCACGGCGCTGGTGGATGCAAACAGCTTCCGCGAGTTCCTGCCGCCGGCAGCGCGCGTATCGAGTCCTCACCTTGCCATGCTCGAGCAACCGGTCGCCTTCGATGACGGCGTGGTCACCGGTGCGGCGACACTCGCGGGCGAACCGGTGTTGGTGGCCGCCCAGGAAGGCGGCTTTCTCGGTGGCGCCATCGGTGAGGTGCACGGCGCCAAACTGGTCGGCCTCATCGAGCGCGCCATTGTCGAACGCCCGGCTGCCGTGCTGATGTTGTTCGACTCCGGCGGCGTGCGCTTGCACGAGGCCAATGCGGGGCTTATCGCCGTGTCGGAAATCATCCGCGCCCTGCTTGCCGCCCGTGCCCAGGGCGTGCGTGTCATTGGCCTGATCGGCGGCGCGGGCGGCTGCTTCGGTGGCACGGGCTTGATCGCCCGTTGTTGCGATGCGCTGGTGATGTCCGAAGAAGGCCGACTGGCCATGTCCGGTCCGGAGGTGATCGAAACCGTGCATGGTGTCGAGGAGTTCGATTCCCGGGACCGCGCCCTGGTGTGGCGTGTCACGGGCGGGAAACATCGCTACCTGCTCGGTGAAGTCGATGCCCTGGTGCCGGATCGCATCGCCGCGTTCCGTGCGGCCGCCATCGGTTTGCTGGAAAAACCGGCGGAGTTTTCACTTGAAAGCATCGAACGGGAACACGCCATGTTGACGGAACGCTGGGAGCGCTTCAGCGGTTTCAACGACCCGCTGGACGTGTGGCGCGCACTCGGCGTCCCGGACCCGGAGGCCGTGCCCATGCTCGACCCCGAGGCATTCGTCGCCATGGCGGACACGGTGAACGGATCATGACGCTGTACAAACATCGACAAGGCACAGCAGCCGAGCCTGTTCAAGCTGTCTTCCCCTCCGCGCGCTTCGCGCCTCCGCGCTTGGACACGGGAAAGCAGCCAGCATCCAGATTGGTAACAACGCAATGAATCGTGACGATGTTTTGAAGGCCCTGTTTCCGGACGGCTGGCAACCACGCGTGTTGGAGGAAACCTATTTCCACGGCCGTGCCCGCGTGGGTGCGCATTCCCTGACGGTGGTGGGGACGGCGCAGCGCACCGAAATCGGCGCCGACCTCGCCTTGCGCATGGCGGCTGCGGTGCTGGATGCGGTGCGAAACCGTCCCGGCGAAACCATCCTGTTTCTGCTTGACACTCAGGGCCAGCGCCTGCGCCGTCGTGACGAAATGCTGGGGCTGAACGGCTACATGGCGCACCTGGCCAAGTGCGTAGAGATCGCGCGCGGGCAGGGGCATCGTGTGCTCAGTGTGGTCTATGGCGAGGCGGTCAGCGGCGGCTATCTCACCAGCGGCATGATGGCGGACGCGTGCTATGCCCTGGCCGATGCGGAAATCAAGGTGATGAATCTGCCTGCCATGGCGCGCATCACGCGCATTCCGCTGGAACGTTTGCAGGCACTGTCGGCGCATTCACCCGTGTTCTCGCCAGGGGTGGACAACTATTACCGCATGGGTCATTTGCGCGCGATTTGGTCCGACGACTACGCACGCCGGCTGGCCGAAGCGCTGCGCGCACTTGCGGTGTTGGAGCCGGCGCAACGCCGTATCGACCAGCGCATGCAACTGGGCCAGGAACGCGGCGGTCGCGGCCTCGCGGCCGAGGTGGCCCAGCAGGTTCGCGCCCATGCCTGATCTGCCTTTCCAGCGCCACGATCTGGTCTGGCTTTCGCCCCGCAGCGCGCGTGCGGCGCGCCCGGCGTGTGTGTGCACCGCCAAGGACAGCGCCGCCATCGAACTGTTGGCGGACTGGTTGGCGGGTGGCCATCCGCTGATTGTCACCCGCCAGCCTTCGGACTGTCCGGCGGGGCTGATCCAACTCGGTCTCGCACTGCCGCCGATGTTGGGCAAGCGGCGCCACGCCTTCCTGATGGACCGCACCGCAGTCACACGGCATGCGCCGCCGCCGTTGCTCGCAGAGGCCGCCGAACGCCTGCCCGACACCCTGCGCACCTCGGTCGAGAGGCTGCTTGCCCTGCCGGCGGTGCGCGCCACGGAACCGCGGTTGTTCGGTTCCGCGGCCATGGAGGTCATCACCGGGCTGCGCTGCCTCGGGCCGCAGTCCGACCTGGATCTGTTGCTGTCGCCCCGCAGCTTTGCGGAGGCGGTGGCGGCTGTCGAGGTTTTGTCCACCCTGCAGGACGGTCGCGACGCGCCGCGCGTGGACGGTGAGCTGCGCAATCGGCGGGGCGATGACGTGGCCTGGCGCGAATTGGCGCTGGCGCCGCCGCGGCTGCTGGTCAAGCGTTTCGACAGCGTTGCGCTGATCGATTATCCGGACTTCGCCGACGGCTTCGCCTCGCGGATCATGGCATGAGAAATTTCGCCCGCTTCATCGACGCCCTCGCCCTGCGTGCCCTCGAACGCGAGGTAACGCTCGACGGCAAGCCGGGGTTGGTCACCTCGACCGATTGCGGCAGCCATGACGATATGGATCTGCTGACCTTTCACACCAGCATCGCGGCGCTGACCGGTTATTTCGGCGATTGCGTGCGCCTGGGCGCCGCCGACAGCGATTTCACCGCATTGCAGCAGCGCGGGCTCGCTGCGGAGCGAGCCATGTTTGCCGCCACCGACGGCATCAACACCCACAGGGGTGCGGTGTTCACCCTGGGATTGCTGTGTGCTGCGGCGGGGCGGCAGCGGGCGACGACGGGCCGGCTTCGCATCGCCACGCTGGGGCGCGTGGCGGCGCAGCGTTGGGGCGAGGACATTCATGGCGCCGGTCTTGCGTCGGCGGCTGTCACCCACGGGGCACGGGTGCGCCACCGTTACGGCCTGCCGGGTGCGCGGGAACACGCCATTGACGGCTTTCCGGTGTTGTTCGGCACCACGCTCCCTCAAATGCAACTGGCCCTTTCGGCCGGCGCGTCTGCCGACGCGGCCGGTCTGCACGCACTGCTCGCCACCATGGCGGTGTTGCCCGATACCAATCTGGTCCACCGCGGTGGTCCTGAGGGCTTGCAGTGGGCGCGTTCGCAGGCGGGTCGCTTCGTGTCGGCAGGGGGGGTGTTCCAGCCCTGCTGGCAGGACAGGCTCGCACGCCTGGGCGAGGGCTTCGTCGCGCGTCGGCTGAGTCCCGGGGGAAGCGCTGACCTGCTGGCTGCGGCCTGGCTGTTGCTCGACCTGCATGCCGTGGCCAACGGTGCGGTGCGCCGTCCGGTTCGGGCAAGGGTGTCCGTGGCATGACGCTGTGCGTGCTGTGTCCCGGCCAGGGCGGGCAGTCGCCGGCGATGTTCGCACGTCTGCTGGGCGATCCCGCGGTGGCGCCGCACCTGCGGCGTTGCGCGCAACACCTGTCCTGGGATGTGATGGCGGTCGCCGCCGATCCCGAGCGCTGTTTTCTCAACCGCTATGCCCAACCCCTGGTCGTGCTCTATGGCCTGGCCGTGGCGGCGGCCCTGGAGGAGGCCGGCGTATGCGCTGCGCTGGTGGCGGGTTACAGCGTGGGCGAACTGACCGCCCACGCGGTGTCCGGTGCGTTGGGTGCGGCGCAGGCGCTGGACTTGGCAGAGCGCCGGGCGGCCTGCATGGACAAGGCCGCGCCGGCAGGCTACGGCATGCTGGCGGTGCGGGGTATTCAGGAGGACAATCTCGCGCGGCACGCGCAGCGGGCCGGTGCGGTGATCGCCATACGCAATGGCGCCGATCATGCGGTGCTGGCAGGCTCGCGCGCAGCGCTTGCGCAGCTCGCCGACGCGTGTGCGGGGTTGGGCGCGCATGTGGTGCCCTTGCGGGTCTCGGTGCCCGCCCACAGTCTTTGGCTGGCAGCGGCGGTCGAACCCTTCGGGGAGGCGCTTGCGGGTGCCGAGTGGCAGCCGCAACGCGTGCCGGTGCTGGCCGGTATCAGCGGACAGCCCGTCTACACCGCCGGGGAAGCCATGGCCTCGTTGCGGCGGCAACTGGCCGAACCCGTCCATTGGGCACTGACCCTGGACGTGGCCCGGGAAATGGGCGCGACGGCCTTCATCGAGATCGGGCCCGGCCGCGCCCTCACGCGCATGGTGCGGGAGCGGTTCCCGGATGTGCCCGCCCGTGCGGTGGATGAATTCGCTTCCGTGCAAGGCGCCGCCGCGTGGCTGCGCCATCACGTCTAACCATCATCGGGGAAGAAAAGCAGCATGAGTGCGGCGGCCGTAGCCGGCTATCTCGCCATCGGCAGTGTGTCTGGATTTTTCGCCGGCCTGTTGGGCATCGGCGGCGGCATCATCCTGGTGCCGGCTTTGCTCCTCGTTTTGGAGGCCACCGGGTTCCCCGCAGAGCGCATGTTTCAGACGGCGCTCGGCACGTCCATGGCCACCATCTTGTTGACCTCGCTCTCCAGCCTGCGGGCGCATCACGCGCGTGGCGCGGTGCGTTGGCCGGTGGTGATCAACTTCACTCCGGGCGTGCTGCTGGGCACGGCGCTGGGGACGCTCATCGCGCGCCATGTCTCCACGGAGGGGCTGACGATGTTCTTCGCCTGCTTCGTGCTGTTCGTCGCCCTGCAGATGGGCTTGGGGTTTACGCCCGGGCCGGGGCGGGCGTTGCCCGGGCGGCCCGGGCAGATCCTGGTGGCCTCGGGCATAGGCGTGCTCTCTGCGCTGGTGGCCATCGGCGGCGGCGCCATGACGGTGCCTTTCCTGCTTTGGTGCAACACGCCCGTGCGTGAGGCGATCGGTACCTCGGCGGCGGTGGGTTTTCCCATCGCCTTCGGCGGCACGCTGGGTTACATCATCAACGGCTGGACCGTGCCCGGCCTGCCCACAGGCAGCCTGGGCTTCGTTTATCTGCCCGCGTTGGTGTGGACCATGATCGCCGCCGGCCTGCTCGCCCCCCTGGGCGCCCGCGCCGCCCACCATCTCCCCGGCAGGACCTTGCGCCGGGTGTTTGCGGTCATGCTGGCGCTGATTGCCGCCAAGATGCTGTACGGCCTCTGGGCCTGAGTGCGTCAACGATCCCGGGGACGGATGCGCAGGATGGCGCCGTCGTCCTCGTCAGTGAGCGCATAAACGGCGCCGTCCGGGCCTTGGGCCACATCGCGGATCCGCGCCTCCAACGGGAGGCGCTCCTGCTCCTCCGCGCGCTTGCCGTCCTGGCTGAGGCGCACGATCGCTTCGGCGACCAGACCGCCCACCAGGATGTCGCCCTGCCATTCCGGGAACAGCGTGCCCGTGTAGAACATCATGCCCGAGGGAGCGATCACCGGCGTCCACTGGAAGATGGACTGCGTCAGGTCGGGACGCGTATCGGGGTCCGGGATGTCGCGGCCGTTGTAGTGTCGGCCCCAGCTCACCAGCGGCCAGCCGTAATTGCGACCCGGTTCGATGATGTTGAGTTCGTCACCACCCCGCGGCCCGTGTTCGATGGCCCACAGCGCGCCCGACTGCGGATGGATGGCCGCGGCCTGCACGTTGCGATGACCGTAAGACCAGATCGCGGGCGGAACGCCTTCGCGGCCCACGAAAGGATTGTCGTTCGGGATCGTGCCGTCCGGCCGAATGCGCACGATCTTGCCGATGGTGTTTGAAAGATCCTGGGCCGGGTCGAATTTGAAACGCTCGCCCGTGGTGATGAACAGGTTGCCGTCGGGTGCGAAGGCCAGCCGTGAGCCGAAGTGGGCGCCGCCGCCGAGCTTGGGCTGCTGACGAAAAATCACTTCGACATCGCTCAGGCGGTTGTCGTCCAACCGTCCGCGTGCCACCGCCGTGGAGGCGCCGCCTTCACCGGGTTCGGCGTAAGAAAAATAGATGCGCCGGTTGGCTGCAAAGTCCGGGTCCAACGCTACGTCCAGCAGGCCGCCCTGACCCTCCGCGAAAACCTCCGGGACCCCGGCAACCGCTTCGCCGACCTCGCCCTGGAGGGAAACCACGCGCAGGCGCCCGGGCCGTTCCGTCACCAGCAGGCGGCCGTCCGGCAGGAAGGCGAGACCCCAGGGATGATCAAGGCCGTCAGCGACGGTCTCGACACGCAGCGTGCCGGCGCTGCTGTCCAGCGTCCGCTCCTGCGCCATGAGCCATGCAGGTGCGCAGGCCGTCAGTGCGCACGCGAACAGGAATGCTCGTCGTGTCGTCATGTGTCCCCCGTATCGAGCCGATGTGCGCTCAAGTATGGGCAAGCGGCGGCGGGCCGGCGAGGCCACGGCGTCTGCATGATGTGATGACGCATGGTCCGACGAGGACTGGGACGCAGGGGGCGCCAGCCATCACGGCATTGCTGCGGGGGTCCTGATTCAGGTCTTCCGCACGTAGGCGCAGAAGCCGGGGCGCGGGCCCACCTGGGGGTGATTGCGGCAGGTGTCGGGACGTTTGTCGTAGACGGTGCAACGGCGTGTCCGGCCGTCCAGGAAGACGCAGTCATCGTTGGACAGGCGCGCCAGGGTGAAGATCCCGCTGCGCTGATGGTAGCGTTCCACGATGCCTTCCTTGATGAGGCGCTTGGCGACCCGGGCGGGTTCCTCGGCCTCGAAGGCGTCCACCACACCCAGACGCACCAGATCGCTCATGCGCACCTCGGCGGGCATGGTGCAGCAACTGGCGCGACAGTCGCTGCAAAGACCCTTGCGGTATTTCACCCAGGTCTCAAGGCGATCGAGATCGGCGTTGTGAAGGATTGGGATTTTCATGGACGTGGACACGCGCTCGCGGCCGGGCATTTTGCCCGAGCGGTGGACGATGGAAAAGGGCACAGGGGCCCCGGCCCGGCGCTGCAGGGGTGCGATGTGCATCACACAACAGTGATCCGACACGATTCTGCAAGCTGCTTTCGCTAGACTCGCCCACTCCCCAACCAACAACAAGCCTAATGCAGAAGATGAAAAAATATCTCGTGCTCGCCGCTGCCACTTTCGCTACCGCCATTTCCGGCCAAGCGCTCGCGCTCGATAACAAACGCTGTCCCGCTGACGTGCGTGATGCCGTCGAGGCCACCTTCGGTGCCGGTGCTGCGGACATGACGCGTTGCATCCAGAAGCGCCGTAACGTAAAGCTGGTGTACCAGCTCAACCAGTTCACCGATCCGTCGAACAGCAGCAAGCCCTACGGGCTGGGTAATATCCAGAACGCCATCAACGACTACCGTGACAACTACGGCATGGCGATGGGCAAGGACGTGGACATCGCGGTGGTGATTCACAGTGGCGCCGCCAAGATGGCGGTGCAAGACGCGGTGCTGCAGTCGAAGGGTGCGGGCGCGAATCCTTACGAGGCGACCATCCGCCATCTCATCGACCAGGGCGTGTCGTTCTATCTGTGCCAGAACAGCGCACGCTCGCTCATCAAGGAGCAGGCGCTGACGCCCGGTTATGCGACCGGCGAACTGATCGAAGGCGTGGGATTCGTCACCTCCGGCGTAACCGCCATCCCGGACTTCCAGAGCCGCGGTTATCTCTACGTACAGCCGTAAGCGAAAAAAACGGGCTGCTCCAACAGCCCGTTTTTTTTACACTGCGTTTTTTCGTTCCCACGGCCCCGCCATGAACTGCCGACCCGGTTGCGCCGCCTGCTGCATTGCGCCTTCCATCACCTCACCGCTGCCCGGCATGCCCCAGGGCAAACCCGCGGGTGTGGCATGCGTGCATCTCGATGCCGGGCTGGGCTGCACGCTGTTCGGTTCACCGCAACGGCCCGCGGTGTGTGCAGGCCTGCAGCCCAACCCGGAGATGTGCGGCGAGACGCCCGCCCATGCCCTCGCCTTCCTCGAACGACTGGAACAGGCCACGGCCCCGCAAGCCCCTCAGCCCTGAACCCGCGCTTCAATACACCGGCAGCGACACGCCCGCGAACAACGCTTCCACCTCTTCGCGACTATGGGCATTCATGACCGCCTCCACCCGCTCGCGGGCCAGATGCGGTCCCAGTAGCGCCAGGAAGTCGTATACGAAGCGTCGCATGAAGGCATGTCGCCGCACGGCGATGCGGGTGGTGCTGGTGGGGAAAAGGTGGCGGGCATCGAGGGCCGTGAGGCTATCGTCCTCCGCCTCGATGGCCATGTTGGCCACCACACCCACGCCCAGCCCGAGCCTCACGTAGCATTTGATGACGTCCGCATCGGTGGCGGTGAATACCACGTTGGGTCGCAGGTGACGCGCCTCGAAGGCCCGGTCCAGTTGCGATCGCCCCGTGAACCCGGCCACGTAGGTGATGATGGGATACCCGGCAAGGTTCTCCAGGGTGAGGGGCCCGCTTTCGGTCAGGGGGTGTTGCGGCGGGACGATCACACTGCGATTCCAGTGGTATACCGGCAGCATCACGAGTTCTTCGAACTGCTCCAGGGATTCCGTGGCGATGGCGACGTCGACATCGCCCTGTACCAGCATCTCGCTGATCTGTCTGGGTGTGCCCTGATGCATGTGCAGGTGGACGTCGGGATAGCGGCGTACGAATTCCGCAATACGCAGCGGTAACCAATAGCGTGCCTGGGTGTGGGTGGTGGCGATGGCGAAGTTGCCGCGCCGTTCGTCACGGAACTCCTGGGCGGCCCGTTTGATGTTGCCGGCCTCCTGCAGGATATGGCCGGCCATTTCGACAATCGCTTTGCCCGCAGGGGTGATGTGGGTCAGGTGCTTGCCGCTGCGCACGAAGATCTCCACCCCCAGCTCATCCTCCAGCAGGCGGATCTGCTTGCTCACGCCCGGCTGCGAGGTGTACAGGCTCTCGGCCGTCGCGGAAATGTTGAGGCCATGCCGGGCCACCTCCCACACGTAGCGCAGCTGTTGAAGCTTCATGGCGATGGGATTGCGATCGGTGCCTGTTTAGAACCATATCGCATGGATCGCGCTTTGCCTGTTTGCAAGCTATTGATCAAAGCTAATCCGTAAAGGCTCGTTATCGCGCGAGGTAGCTCCCATGGTGCCCTGGCTGGTGTTGATTGTCGTCATTGCGGCGGGGGAATGGACGCGCTATCGCCGCCATCGCCGACTCACGACCAAGGACACGCAGTAAGCGGGTGGCGCAAAAAAAAGCGGCAACCCGGGTCAGGGTTGCCGCAAGTCACTGAGGAGTGATGAAGAGGCTCAGACGCAACCGGTCGGTTTGGGCAACCCGCCGATACGGCAGGCCTGCTTGGCCGGACCATAGGGGAACAGCCCGTAGAGATACTTGCTGTCACCCTTCTCGGGACCGTACACCTTGGCAAACGCTTTCGTGAGCTGGCGCATGTTCGGCACCGTGCCCGTGCTCTGGTAGCCCTCACGCAGGAAGTTGATGACCTCCCAGTGGGACTCGGTGAGTTGCAGGCCTTCCTTCTCGGCCAGCGCGCTGGCCAAGTCTTCCGACCAGTCGCTCAGCTCGGCCAGATAGCCTTCGGCATCGGTTTTAACGATTTTGCCGTTGATCTCGAACTCCATGGGTGCCCCCTAAAACAATTGGTCAAGAGTTCCTGAGGAACAAACTCAAGAATAAGACCAATGGTATTGGTCGGGTATTCCCGTGTCAAGAAACCGCGTGGCGCAGGCCGCTGGCGAGATCGGGGTAATGCAGCACCACGCCCAGCTCCTCCCGCATGCGGCGGTTGTCGAGCCGGCGCGATTCGGTGAGGTAAGAGAGCATGGCGGGGCTGAGAACGTCCTTGGCTTCGGACAGTGAAACCGTGGGCGGGTGCGGCAGCCCGAGGGCATCGGCCACGGCGAAGAAATATTCCGTCATGGTGCCGTCCTGGCCATCGCTCACGTTGTAGATCGCGTCGGCGTGCCCGCGCTCGCCGGCAGCGACGCACACCGCCGCCAAATCATCCGCGTGGATGCGGTTGCTCGGCAGCGCCTCCTCGGGCCGCAGCACCGGCAGCCCCTGGCGCAGGCGTTCCACCGGGAGGCGCCCCGGTCCGTAGATGCCGCCCACACGCAGCACGATGACGGGCACGCCGTGGGCACGACCGTAGGTGCGCAGGCGTTCCTCCGCAGCAAGCCGGCGCCGGGCCCGTGCGGTGCGCGGTGCCGGCGGTGCGCTCTCGTTCACAAGCGCTCCGGAACAATCCCCATAGACACCACTGGTACTGATGTAAACAATGCGGGACGGACGTCCGCTGTAGGCCAGTGCGTCCACGAAAGCCGCCACGCGGGGATCACCCTCGCCCGTGGCGGGCGGTGGCGCGAAGTAATACACCAGCTTGCCGTCCAAAGGCAGGCCGCGCAGGGATACCGGAATGTCGAGGTTGCCGGCCACCGCGGCGATGCCGGCATGACGCAGGCGCACCACGGCGTTGCCGGAGCGCGCAAGAGCGGCCACCTGGGCGCCGAGGGCGCGCCAGCGTTGTGCCACCCTTAAGCCGATGTCGCCGCAACCGACGATGAAGACACTGTCCAAGGGTTCAAGTCTCCGGGTGGTTAGCGGATAATCCAGAGTCGTTTTGTCAATGATTATGACGCGAGTCAATAAGGAAGAACCACATGTCTTTTAAGGTCCGTATCAAGCCCAGCGGTCACGAATTCGTGGTCGAGTCCGGTGAAACCGTGCTCGATGCCGCGTTGCGCCAGGGTTTCGCTTTTCCCTACGGTTGTCGCAACGGCTGCTGCGGTGCTTGTACCGGCAAGGTGCTTTCCGGGGAAATCGACTACCGCGAGGAGGAGCCAATGGCGCTCACGGACGAGGAGCAGCGCGAAGGGAAAGCCCTGTTTTGCATCGCCCATGCTGCCAGCAACCTGGAGATCCAGGTGAAGGAAGTGGGTGCGGACAAGGAAATTCCGGTGCGCGTGATGCCCGCGAAGATCCACCGCATGGCGCGTCTCAACGACGAAGTGATGGAGCTGTGGCTGAAGCTGCCCGACGGCGAGCGGTTGCAGTTCCTGGCCGGACAGTATCTTGACTTCATTCTCAAGGACGGCCGGCATCGTGCGTTCTCCATCGCCAACGCGCCGCACGACGACGAATACCTGAAGTTCCATATCCGCCGCATTCGCGGTGGTCACTTCACCGATCGGCTGTTTTCCGACATGCGTGAAAAAGACGTGCTGCGCATCGAAGGACCCAAGGGCGGCTTCTACATGCGCGAGGACGACCGTCCCATCATCTTTCTGGCCACGGGTACGGGCTTCGGCCCCGTCAAGGCCATCGTCGAGCACGCCATTGCGGAAGGCCACATCGTTCCCATGTACATCTATTGGGGAGCACGTCATCGCGAGGATCTTTACCTGCATGATCTGGCACGCAAGTGGGCGGCGGAATACGAGAACATCCATTACGTCCCCGTGCTGTCGCGCCCGACGGAAGATGACGACTGGACCGGTCGTACCGGTTACGTCCAGGAGGTCGCCGCGAGTGATTTCGACGACCTTTCGGGCTTTGACGTCTACGCCTGCGGCCACCCCCAGATGGTCTTCGCCGCCAAGGAAGCCTTGATGCGCAAGGGTCTTGATCCCGAGCACTGCTATTCCGATGCGTTCTCCTGGGCGAAGGACTGAATAGGAGGAGCAGCCTCAGGCCGCGATGGTTTTTTTCCGGCCTCCGTTCGCGGGCTTAGCCCGCTCCTGCACGGGTCCCCGATCCGGAGTTCCGACGCTGACCGCCACGGTTCTCCCCGTAGGAGCGGCCTCAGGCCGCGATGGTTTTTTGCCGGCGTCCTTCGCGGGCTTAGCCCGCTCCTGCACGCTTCCCCGATCCGGGGTTCCGACGCTGACCGCCACGGTTCTCCCCGTAGGAGCGGCCTCAGGCCGCGATGGTTTTTTGCCGGCGTCCTTCGCGGGCTTAGCCCGCTCCTGCACGCTTCCCCGATCCGGGGTTCCGACGCTGACCGCCACGGTTCTCCCCGTAGGAGCGGCCTCAGGCCGCGATGGTTTTTTTCCGGCATCCGTTCGCAGGCCCACATGTCTCCCTGATGTTCCCCGAATCCTCCTTCGTTTAATCCATTTCCCGATAATCCGGCGCGCGGCGGCACACTACCCTTACCCGGATGAAGGTTCTTACCCTCAATTCGGGCAGTTCGTCGCTCAAGTTCAAGCTCTACG
>JAWLCT010000036.1:0-3822 GCA_041687015.1 Gammaproteobacteria bacterium | reverse complement strand
TTTCCCGATAATCCGGCGCGCGGCGGCACACTACCCTTACCCGGATGAAGGTTCTTACCCTCAATTCGGGCAGTTCGTCGCTCAAGTTCAAGCTCTACGACGCGAACGGGCTGGGTTTGCTCGCGGGCGGGCTGGCCGAGCGTCTCGGTACGGGCCAGGGCCGACTGGCGCTGCGCTGGCGGGACGGGCATGGCGGCTGGCAGATGCGCGAGCAAGCACAGGGGGCGGATACCCACGCCGCCGCCCTGGAAGGCGCCTTCGCCGAACTTGCCCGTGTCGGCGTGTTGCAGGGGCGCCGCGAACTTGTTGCCGTCGGCCATCGGGTGGTGCACGGCGGTGAACACTTCACCGCGCCCACCCTCATCGACGGCGGAACGTTGGCCCAGATCCGCGCGGCGGAGCACCTGGCACCCCTGCACAACCCCGCCAACCTGCGCGGTATCGACCTGGCGCGCCGCATTTTTCCCGACGTTCCGCAGGTGGCGGTGTTTGACACGGCGTTTCACCACACCCTGCCGCCCCACGTGAGTCACTACGCGCTGCCGCTCGGGCTCTATGAGGAGTTCCACGTGCGCCGCTACGGGTTTCACGGCATTTCGGTGCAGTACGTGACGCGCCGCGCCGCGGCGCTCATGGACCGACCGCCGGCCGGGTTGAACACCATCGTGCTGCATCTGGGGAACGGCGCCAGTGTCACCGCGGTGGCAGGTGGCCGCAGCGTCGAAACCTCCATGGGCATGACGCCCCTGGAGGGGCTGATGATGGGCACGCGTTGCGGCGACCTGGACCCGGCCGTGCATTTCCATCTGCTGCGCTACACGCGGCGCTCGCCGGCGCAACTGGAAGATCTGCTGTACCACGCCAGCGGCTTGAAAGGCGTGTGCGGCCACAGCGACATGCGCGAGGTCCACGCCCTGGCCAGGCAGGGTGACAAGGCGGCCGGGCTCGCCCTCGACATGTTCTGCCACCGTTTAAAGAAATACATCGGCGCCTATGCGGCCGTACTCGGTCGCGTGGACGCCGTGGTGTTCACCGCGGGCATCGGCGAAAACGATGCCGAAGTGCGCGCGCGCAGTCTCGCCGGCCTGGACAATCTGGGCATCGTCATCGATGCCGCGCGCAATCGTGCATCCGGTTGCGACGCGCGCCCCCTGCACGCCTCCGAAAGCCGCACCCAGGTCTGGGTGATCCCCACGGACGAGGAACTCGAGATCGCGCGCTGCGCACTCGAGTGCCTGACGCATGATGAGACCCAAGGAGCCACGCCATGAATGACGTGAACCGCGAGATGATTTCCGAGACGGCACCGCTCAGCGAAACCGAGTTGAACCAGATGCATGCCTGGTGGCGTGCGGCCAATTACCTTTCGGTCGGCCAGATTTATCTGCTTGACAACCCGCTGCTGAAAAAGCCGCTCACTCTGGAGCACATCAAACCGCGCCTGCTTGGTCACTGGGGCACCACACCCGGGCTGAATTTCATCTACGTGCACCTGAACCGTGTCATTCGCCAGCGCGACCTCAACATGATGTACGTGTGTGGTCCCGGCCACGGCGGCCCGGCCATGGTGGCGAACGCGTGGCTGGAGGGCACTTATAGCGAGGTGTATCCGGACATCACCTGTGACGAACGCGGCATGCAGAAATTGTTCAAACAGTTTTCGTTTCCGGGCGGCATTCCCAGCCATGTGGCGCCGGAGACGCCGGGTTCCATTCATGAAGGCGGCGAGCTGGGCTACGCGCTTTCCCATGCGTTCGGCGCGGCGTTCGACAACCCGGATCTGATCGTCGCCTGCATCGTTGGCGACGGCGAAGCGGAGACCGGTCCGCTCGCCACCTCCTGGCATTCCAACAAATTCCTGAACCCGGTCAGTGACGGTGCCGTGCTGCCCATCCTGCACCTGAACGGCTACAAGATCGCCAATCCCGCGGTGCTGGCGCGCATTCCCCACGACGAACTCAACGCCCTGCTATGGGGTTACGGGTACGAGCCCTATTACGTGGAAGGGCACGAACCGACCACCATGCATCAGGCCTTCGCCGCCACCCTCGACCGTGCCCTGGACCGCATCCATGCCATCCAGCAGGCGGCCCGTCAGGGCGGCGCCGGTGCACACCGCCCGCGCTGGCCGATGATCGTGCTGAAAAGTCCCAAAGGCTGGACCGGTCCCGCCGAGGTGGACGGCAAGAAGGCGGAGGATTTCTGGCGCTCCCACCAGGTGCCGTTCGCCGGCCTGCAGACCAACCCGCGCTATGTGGATCTGCTGAAACACTGGATGCTCAGCTACGGCCCCGACGAGCTGTTCGACGATGAAGGCCGCCCGAAGGAAGAGCTCATGGCTATTGCGCCGCGGGGCACGCGCCGCATGTCAGCCAATCCGCACACCAACGGCGGCAGCATCCTCAAGGCTCTGCGCCTGCCCGATTTCCGCGACTACGCCGTGGGTGTGGAAAAGCCCGGTACCCAGTTTGCCGAAGCGACGCGCGTGCTCGGCGGGTTTCTTCGTGACGTGATGCAACGCAACGCCGATCACCGCAACTTCCGCCTGTTCGGTCCGGACGAAACCGCATCGAACCGTCTGGACGCGGTGTTCGAGGTGACCGAGCGTACCTGGGTCGCCGACACCCTGCCCTATGATGAGCACCTCGCGGCGGACGGCCGCGTGATGGAGATCCTTTCCGAGCACACCTGCCAGGGTTGGCTGGAAGGCTATCTGCTCACCGGCCGACACGGCATCTTCTCCTGCTACGAGGCCTTCATCCACATCGTGGATTCCATGTTCAACCAGCATGCGAAATGGCTGAAAGTGACCCGCCACATCCCCTGGCGGCAGCCCATCGCCTCGCTGACCTATCTGCTTACCTCGCATGTCTGGCGCCAGGACCACAACGGGTTTTCGCACCAGGACCCGGGTTTCATCGACCACGTGGTGAACAAGAAGGCCGAGATCATCCGCGTCTACCTGCCGCCCGACACCAACACCTTGTTGTCGGTGGCGGACCACTGCCTGCGTTCACGTCATTACGTGAATGTCATCGTGGCCGGCAAGCAGCCCGGGCTTCAGTACCTGGACATGGATGCCGCCGTGAAGCACACCACGGCGGGCATCGGCATCTGGGAGTGGGCGAGCAATGACATGGGCGGCGAACCGGATGTGGTGATGGCCTGTGCCGGCGATGTGCCGACCCTGGAGACGCTGGCCGCGGTGGACATCCTGCGGCGTGAATTCCCCAGCCTGAAGGTCCGCGTGGTGAATATCGTCAACCTCATGCGCCTGCTGCCGCCTTCGGAGCACCCGCACGGGCTTACCGACAGCGACTTCGACAACATCTTCACCACGGACAAGCCCATCATCATGGCCTATCACGGCTATCCCTGGCTTATCCACCGCCTCACCTACCGGCGCACCAACCACCATAACCTGCACGTGCGCGGCTACAAGGAAGAGGGCACCACCTCGACGCCCTTCGACATGGTGGTGATGAACGACCTGGATCGGTATCACCTGGTGATGGACGTCATCGATCGTCTGCCGCAGCTCGGCGCCGCGGCGGCATATACCAAACAGAAAATGCGCGAAAAGCACGTGGAACACCGCGAGTACACGCGCAAGTACGGCGAGGACATGCCCGAGATCCGCGACTGGCACTGGCCGTACTAGGAAAGACCAGTGGGGTCAGAGTAAATTGAAAAGTCGGCTAGTGAGAGGACCAGCGGGGGCAGAGTAAATTGAAAAACGGACCAGCGGGGTCAGCGGTTTGAAACGCACGTCTGGGTGCAACGCTGATGCCTTTCAATTGACTCTGACCCCATTGAAAAACG
>JAWLCT010000035.1:0-32826 GCA_041687015.1 Gammaproteobacteria bacterium | reverse complement strand
GTATCGCCCGCGGAGCGGGCTCCTGCAACGGTTTCATGCCACTTGTAGGGGACCGGTCTTCTTTTGAAACGGCTCTGGTATTTGTTCATGGCCGTTTCAATGGGGAACCAATTCGACCTTGGTCCAGCCGGATTCGTGGCGACTGAAGGCATGGTAGGCATCCAGGGCGGAACCGATGGTTTCCACCTGGGTGAGTATCTTGCTCGGGTCGAGCCAGTCGCTCTCCACCACGCCGATCAGCTCGGGGATGTATTTCCTGTGGTTGCAGTTACCGGTCTTGATGGTCAGGTTGCGGTTCATGGCCAAGCCGATCGGAAACGCGCGGTGCGTCGGTGGATAAACACCGATGACCGCGAGGGTGCCGGCCTTGTCCAGGCTGTCCACTGCCCAATTCAACGCCAGTGAAGGCGCACCGCCTGCAGGCCAGTCCGCTGAACGCTGCGGTGCGTCCTCTTCCAGTTCACGGGCGAAATGCTGACCGTTGCCGGATAGGTGTTGGGCGGCGGGACCGCCATGTGGGGGCTCCGCGTCGACACCTACGGCATCGATCGCGCGATCCACGCCAATGCCGCCAGTCATGGCGAGAACGGCTTCCACCGGGTCTTCCTGATTGAAGTCGATGACTTCGGCGCCTTGCGCGCGCGCCATGTCAAGTCTCGCCGGTACCGTGTCCACCGCCAGCACCCGACCGGCGCCCTGCAGCAGCGCGCTGGCAATGGCAAACTGGCCGACCGGGCCGCAGCCGAATACGGCGACGATGTCACCATGCTTTATTTCGGCCAGGCGCGCCCCGAACCAGCCGGTGGGAAAAATATCCGACAGGAGGATCGCCTGTTCGTCCGAAATCTCCGCCGGCAAGCGCACCATGTTCACATTGCCATAGGGAATGCGCGCATATTCCGCCTGCAGTCCGTGAAACGGCCCGGTGGACTTGGGCCCGCCGAAGAATGCGGTGCCGGCACGCTTACCGTTCGGGTTCGCGTTGTCGCACTGCGAGTAATAGCCTGCACGGCAGTACACACAGGTGCCGCAGGCGATGGTCGAAGGAATCACCACGCGATCGCCCTTGCGGAAGTTCCGTACCCCGGGCCCCACGTCCTCCACGATGCCCACGCCTTCGTGGCCCAGGATCGTACCGGGGACCATGTCGGGAAGGGTTCCGCGCACCATGTGCAGATCGGTCCCGCAAATCGCACTGGAAGTCACGCGGACAACGGCATCCGTCGGCGCTTCGACCTTGGGCTCGGCGACATCATCGACGCGAATGTCGCCGACCCCGTGGAAAACAACCGCTTTCATAAGCTTCCTCCGGAGCAGGGCTTAAAGCGGAGTCTAGTGAGCTGCGCTTCCTCAGCCATCGACGCTTTCCCTCATTCGGAGTCGAAAAATCCCTGAGGCCGTTTCCGGCGCCACGGCGGTAGATTCGCTGAACAGTCAGCGCGGGTGTGGAATAATGGCGTCCCGATTACCCGAACCCGCTGTACGAATCCCCAAGGGGCCTCGATGCGAAACCTGCGTTTCCTTGTGGTCGACGATTCCGCCATGGCCCGGCGACTGATCGTCAGCGTCATCCGCACCCGGTTTGGCGCGGAGAAGGTGTTGCAGGCCGGCGATGGCCGCGAGGCCTTGCTGCTACTCGAGCAACACCCCATCGACCTGATTATTTCCGACTGGAATATGGGCAAGGTGAACGGCGATGAACTGTTGTCCTATGTACGGCAACATGATCGCCTGCGCCACATCCCCTTCGTCATGGTTACCAGCAATGCACAACGCGATGCCATACTGACGGCCATCCAACTGGGGGTGACGCAGTATTTGGTCAAACCCTTCACCCCCGCGGAACTTGAACAGAAGATTCGCAGTTCGTGGAATGCCGCCGCCCAGCGTCGCACCGAGAGGTTTGCCGATCTGCCTGTGCACCAGGCGAGCATTCAGCTCAACGGGCGGGCAGAACCTGCATCTTTGCTGAATCTGAGCCGCAGCGGCGCACTGTTGCGCTTGCAGCACAGCGACACCATTGGTCTCTATCGCAACTACACCCTCTCGCTTGGGTTCACCGATGCAACATCGGGTCGCCAGTGGTCATTGGCAGCCATCCCCGCCCGCAGCGTGCGGCTGGAGTCGGACGATCCGCAGCATTCCACATGCCTGATGGCGGTGGAATTCGCCGAGGATCAACTCGACGCCCTCACAGGCCGTCAGCTCGCCACCTTGATGGATTGGCTGGCGGCGCGTGGACCAGAGGTCATCGACGGCTGATCCTCGGGTTCAGAAGTGAACAGCAGTGAACAGCCCCGTGGGAGAAGCGCGTTCTTCAACGGCCTGTCATCCGGGTGCCCTGAGCATGGAGAGATAAATGGACGAGAACGGCGGTTTTTTCCTGGACAGTGAAACGGCAAAAGGTGCCGAACAGTGCGCCGTCATCTATGCGCCGCGCCGGAGTCGCGGGCGCTTTCAGGCGAATTGCGTTCAGTTGGTGGACACCGAGGCGGATGCCCTCAGCCGGGCCGACCCGGCCAAACACTTGTATGCCGCGCGTGTGGTCGGACCTTCCAAATCGTCGGAAGGCTTCATGATGTTCTATTTGGTGCGCTGGCTGGAATGACGGAGGCCGGCCCCGGGGGGCCGGCCTCCTGCCTGCGGGTTACTGCCCGTAGGTACCGTCCGTGGGTTGCTCCGCCGCCCCAGGACTCTGCTGTTGCTGCTGGGTCTGGTCCTGCTGCCGTTGCTGCATGCTGTCCTCGTATTGCTGCTCGTCAAAGGCGGCAAATTCGGAGGACAGGGCATCGGGATTCACATCGATGATGGCCTCGTCGGGGCTGGTGATGCTGACCCGATCCCAGGGCACCACATACTGGTTTTCACCCATCCCGAGCGTGCCGCTTTCCTGCAACACCACATGCGACACCTTGCCTTCCTGATCGACGATCAATTCCGATACTGAACCCAGGTCCTGGTCCTGGGAGTTCTTGACCTGGATGTCCATCAGATCGCTGGCACGATAGGAGCTGGACGGATCCGGCTGGGCACCTGCCTGCTGGCCGGCACCGGCGGCGAATGCACCGGACATGGCCAACGACAAGGCACTGACGGTGAAGACAAACGCGCTTCTCTTCATGGCATCACCTCTTTCCTTGATGAAGTTGCCGTGTTCACGTTGCCGGCCACTTGGAGCACCGGTCGGGTTCTCGTCACTCGTATAGGAAAGCCTGGGTATCCGGTCAAACCGGGGGGGCTGGCGCACTTGCAGCACCCCAGCGCCCGGCACCACGACCACTTGCGTATGGCCTTGCGCCCGCGACCAAGACAGGAAACGGGAAAATTCGTACCTGGCTTGAGCCTTTGTTCAGTGATCACGCGAGCGGCCGGCGTACCTGCGCGCTCACGGAACGATCGCACCCCTCCTTTTCGCCTTGCCCGACGTATAATGGCGCCGCTGTCCGAGACCCCTCCCATGAGTGAAGATCGCATTTACGCCGAAGCACGTGCCCGCATCGTCGACTTTGCTTTCGACGACAAGGTTGCCGCCGTTTTTCCCGACATGATCCGGCGGTCCGTGCCTGGCTACACCGATGTGGTTGCGCTCACCGGTCTCATTGCCGAGCGTTTCGCGCAACCGGCCACCCGTTGCTATGACCTGGGCTGCTCCCTGGGTGCAGTCACCCTGGCCATGCGCCGACGCGTGCGTGCGCCCGGCGTACGCCTGGTGGCGGTGGATAACGCGCAGGCGATGATCGACCGTTGCCGTGCCAACGTGGACAGCGAGCAGGGACCGCCGGTCGACGTGGTGTGCGCAGATATCCGCGACGTGCCCATCAGCGATGCATCCGTCGTCGTGTTGAATTTCACGTTGCAGTTCGTTCCGCCTGCGGATCGCCTGGCGCTGCTCACCCGCATTCGCGCCGGCTTGCTGCCTGGGGGCGTGCTGGTACTGTCCGAGAAGATCGTGTTCCCGGAACCAGGTCAACAGCGATTCAATGAAGAGCTGCACCTCGCCTTCAAGAGTGCGAACGGCTATTCGTCGCTGGAAATCAGCCAAAAGCGCACCGCCATCGAGAATGTACTGGTCCCTGACACTCTCGCCAGCCACCAGGAACGCCTGGCCGCCGCGGGTTTTTCGCACAGCGATGTGTGGTACCGCTGTTTCAATTTCGCCTCGCTGGTCGCCTTCGCATGATCGATATCCCGGGCCTGCGCACGCAGCTTGCCGCCACAGCGCTGGCCCCGCATGCGGACACGTTGATCGCCGCCAGTGCAGCAGCACTCGATGCCAGGCGCAACGGTAATCTGCCACGCTGGCAGGAGGCATTGGCGGCGTTACCGCGGCTTCCCGTGGATGATTGCGATCTTGATTGCGATTGTGTCCGCGTGGGCAACGAAGACACCGCAAGCCAGGGGCTTGTCGAATCACTGCAAGCCTTCCACCCGTGGCGCAAGGGACCGTTCTGTATCCATGGCGTCCACATCGATGCGGAATGGCGCTCCGATTGGAAGTGGCGCCGGGTCGCAAACCATATCGCCCCGCTCGCCGGGCGGCGCGTTCTCGACGTGGGCTGTGGCAACGGCTATTACGCGCTGCGCATGCTCGGCGCCGGTGCAACCCTGGTGCTGGGCGTCGATCCTACGCTGCTTTACGTGGCGCAGTTTGCTGCGCTGCGCCATTTCTTCGGCGTTTTGCCCGCTTTCGTCCTGCCGCTGGGATTGGAAGCGCTGCCTGCCACCGGCGCGTTCGACACGGTGTTCTCCATGGGCGTGCTCTACCACCGCAGAGATCCCCTCGATCACCTCGTGCGCTTACGCAAACAATTGCGGCCCGGCGGCGAACTGGTGCTGGAGACGCTGGTGATTGCCGGCGATGACGATGGAGCGCTTGTGCCGGAGGAGCGTTATGCGAAGATGCGGAACGTGTGGGCGGTACCCTCCCTTTCCCGCCTGGCGCGCTGGCTGGGGGAAGCGGGATTCAGTAGCGTGCGTTGTGTGGACGATACCATCACCACCACCGACGAACAGCGGGCAACCGACTGGATGCGGTTCGAATCACTGAGCGACTTTCTCGATCCGGCCGACCCGACGCGCACCGTGGAAGGCTACCCGGCGCCGCGGCGTGCGGTGTTCATCGCCCGCTAAGCGCAAAAACACGACCTCTCGCGAAGGCGCCAAGACCACCAAGGGAAGATGGGTTGTGACGGAAAATGTTTTCGGCTGCGATGCTTGGCGTTCTTTGCGCCTCGGCGAGATTTCGGTTCCGGTGTTGAGGAGCCTTACTTGGAAACAGGTGGGAGGTGAACGATGGCATTCATGGCGTGGACAGACGAACTTGCCACCGGCATTTCCCAGGTGGACGAGCAACACAAATGGCTGGTGGATGCCACCAACCGTCTGCACGATGCACTCAACCAGCCGACACCGGATGCCGCAGCGGTAAGCGACGTGCTGTTCGGGTTGGTGGACTACACCTACAACCACTTCATCATGGAAGAGGAATTATTCCAGCGCCTGGGTTACCCGGAAACGGAGGCCCACAAGGCTCAGCACAACGCCTTCACCGGCAAAGTCACCGCCCTGCTGCAACGCCATGAACACGGCGAGCCGGTCACGAACGAAACCCTGGTGTTTTTGAAAGACTGGCTGATCCAGCACATCATGAAGACCGACAAGGCCTACGTGCCGTTTTTGAAGGAAAAGGGCGTCAGGTGATGGGACGGTGGTGGCCAGACGCCATGAACGCTGCTGCGCATCGGGAAGCGTGTGCGTCCGATGCCTCGTGAAAACGTTCCCGCCAGCGCCGCGACGAGGCGGCGCTGGTGGGAAGCGTATGCTTACACGCGGTAGTTCGGGGCTTCCTTGGTGATCTGCACGTCGTGCACGTGGCTTTCGGAGACGCCCGCGTTGGTGATGCGCACGAATTCGGGTTTGGTGCGCATCTGTTCCACCGTGGAGCAACCGCAGTAACCCATGCTGGAGCGCAAACCGCCGAGGAGTTGGTGCACCACCGGCGCCATAGGGCCCTTATACGGCACACGACCTTCGATGCCCTCGGGCACCAACTTGTCCGCCTCACTGCCTTCCTGGAAGTAGCGATCGCTCGATCCCATGGACGAGGCCATGGCGCCCAGCGAACCCATGCCGCGATAGGACTTGTAGGAGCGGCCCTGGAACAGCTCAACCTCGCCCGGGGCTTCATCGGTACCGGCAAACATGCCGCCCACCATCACCGAATAGGCACCGGCAGCAATGGCTTTGGCGAAGTCACCGGAGTAACGGATACCGCCGTCAGCAATGAGCGGCACGCCGGTGCCCTCGAGAGCCTTGCACACGTTGTCGATGGCGGTGATCTGGGGCACGCCCACGCCGGCCACGATACGTGTGGTGCAGATCGAACCGGGGCCGATACCCACCTTCACGCCGTCCGCGCCGGCTTCGACCAGGGCCTTGGCCGCGGCGCCGGTGGCGATGTTGCCGCCGATCACCTGCAGGTCGGGGAAATGCTTCTTCACCCAGGCCACACGGTCGAGCACGCCCTGGGAATGACCGTGGGCGGTATCGACCACAATCACATCCACACCGGCCACCACCAGCGCGGCCACGCGCTCTTCGGTGCCGGCACCCACGCCCACCGCTGCGCCCACGCGCAGACGGCCCTGCTCGTCCTTGCAGGCATTGGGTTTTTCGGTGGATTTTTGGATGTCTTTGACGGTGATGAGGCCCTTGAGGTGGAACTCGTCATCCACCACCAGCACCTTCTCTATGCGGTATTGATGCAGCACGCGCTGCACCTCGTCGCGCGACGCGCCTTCCTTCACGGTGACGAGGCGGTCTTTGCCGGTCATAACGGCAGACACTGGGCTGTCATAGCGCGTCTCGAAGCGCAGATCGCGGTTGGTGACGATGCCGCACAGCTGACCGGCCGCGTCCACCACCGGTACGCCGGAGATGTTCTCGGCGCGGGTAAGCTTGAGGACGTCGCGGATGGAGGTGTCGGGGGTGACGGTGATCGGGTCCTTGATGACGCCCGCTTCGAACTTCTTGACCATGCGCACCTGTTCGGCCTGCTGCTCGATGGTCATGTTCTTGTGGATGATGCCGATGCCGCCCTCCTGGGCGAGGGCGATGGCCAACCGACCTTCGGTCACCGTGTCCATGGCCGCCGACACCAGCGGTATGTTCAGGGTGATCCCGCGCGTCAGGCGAGTTCGCAAGTCGACCTGCTTCGGCAGAATGTTGGAATGGGCCGGAACCAGGAGGACGTCGTCGAACGTGAGGGCTTCCTGAACAATGCGCATAGGGAATCCATCTCGGTTGTTGGCATTAGATAAACCGGCCATTATAGGTTTCTGACCGTGAAACGCAAACGCAGAATATATTCCCTTCTCTCCCGGTGGGGATAGCCGCCTAGCAGGCGGGCGGCAGCTGTGCTGTAATTTGGCGCGGACTCTATAACTAGAACGTTTCAAAACGTTTTCGACCACCTGTCTCCGGAGGAAAAGATGAAAAAATATGCACTGATCCTTGCCGCCGCTCTGCTTGCTTCGGGCTGCGCCAACCAGGGTCCCGCAGAGCCGGCCGCCACCGCCGACTCCGCCAACCAGGCCATCGCGGCCGCCGAGGCTGCCGCCAAGAAGGCAAACGAAGTGGGCTACCAGTGGCGCGATACGCAGCAGCTCATCGACCAGGCCAAGGCCGCTGCCGCCAAGCAGGACTTCGCCACAGCGCAGAAGCTGGCCGACACCGCCGAGAAGCAAGGCCATCTGGCTGTGCAGCAGTTCGAACGCGAGACCGCCGCGTTCAAGTCCGCCGCCAAGTAAGCGCTTGTGTTGCAAAGAAAAAGGCCGGCAATGCCGGCCTTTTTCTTTAGCTTTTCCGCAACTGTGTGGCCCGTCATGGTCTTTGCCCGGCCACCGACTGATAAAATCCCGCCCATGACAGCCCCCGCCTTGCCCACCGGCGCTTCCGGACAGCCGCGTCAGGTCCTCTCGGTCTCGCAGCTCAACCGCGAGGCGCGCGCGGTTCTTGAAGGCCATTTCCCCCTCCTGTGGGTCGAAGGCGAGATAAGCAATCTTGCGAGGCCCGGCTCGGGTCATCTTTACTTCTCGTTGAAGGATGAGCACGCCCAGGCGCGCTGCGCCATGTTCCGTGTGCGCAACCTGCACCTGCGCTTCGAACCCCGCAACGGCATGCACGTGGTGGCCCGGGTACGCATCTCCATGTACGAGCCGCGTGGCGAATTCCAGCTCATCGTGGAGCATATGGAAGAGGCTGGCGACGGCGCGTTGCGCCGAGCCTTCGATGCGCTGAAAGCAAGACTGCAAACCGAGGGGCTGTTTGACGCCGCGCGCAAGCGCCCGCTGCCCACCATGCCCGGCACGGTGGGCGTGGTCACCTCGCCTTCCGGCGCGGCGATTCGCGACGTGCTCACCATTTTGCGCCGCCGCTGCCCGGCCGTACAGGTGATTGTCTATCCGGTGGCCGTGCAGGGTGCGGGAGCGGCTCAGAAGATCGCTGCGGCCATCCAGCGCGCCGGCGTGCGCGGCGAATGCGATGTGCTGATCGTCGGCCGCGGTGGCGGTTCCCTGGAAGACCTGTGGGCCTTCAACGAGGAAGTGGTGGCACGCGCCATCCACGCCTCGCCCATTCCCGTGGTCAGCGCGGTGGGCCACGAAATCGATTTCACCATCGCCGATTTCGTCGCCGACGTGCGCGCCGCGACGCCCTCGGCGGCGGCTGAACTGGTTAGTCCCGACAGCGCGGAGCAGCTGAAGCGGCTGGCCCGCCTGGAGGCGCGCCTCACCCGCTGCACCCACGCGGTCGTGGTGCGCAAGCGCCAGGCGCTCACCTGGATGGACAAGCGCCTCAAGCACCCGGGCCGGCGATTGCAGGAATTGGCCCAGCGCGTGGACGAATTGCAGACGCGCCTGATCAAGGGTCAGCAACGCTGGTTGCGCCACACGGGCGCACGCCTGACCACGTTGACTGCGCGACTTGCTCAGCACACACCGCTGCACCGCGTGGTGCGCCTGTCCGACCGTCGGCAGGACCTCACGCGTCGCCTTGGTAGCGCCATGGTGCGTCTGCACGATGAGAAAGTGCAGTACCTGCGTGCCAACGTACGCGCCCTGCACGCGGTGAGCCCGCTTGCCACCCTGGGGCGCGGCTACGCCATCGTGCAACGTGAGGATGGCAGTGTGGTCCGCACACCCACGGAAGTCGCGGTGGGTGATCGTGTGCGCGCCCGCCTCGCGCAGGGTGCGCTTCATGTACGGATCGAGGAGAAGGAAACCGATGCGTAGATTGATCCTGTTTTTCGCCGCCAGCCTGTCCCTGACTGCAGTTTTCGCCGCCGACCTGCCACAGCCCGCCGCCGTACCCGGAGGGGTCGCCGTCGTGCCGCTGGGGCCGGTTTCCGGAGCTGCGCCGCAGGTGCATTACAAGAACAAGCGCGCCATGGTCGTCGCGGCAGACGGCGAATGGAAAGCCGTGGTCGGCATCCCGCTCAACGCTGCTGTGGGCGGGCACCATCTGCGCGTGCTCCGCGGCGAGCGCGAGGAAAAGATTACTTTCCAGGTGTCGCCCAAGACCTACGCCACCCAGCACCTGACACTCAAGAACAAACGCATGGTGAACCCGTACGCCAAAGACATGCCGCGTATCCTGGCGGAACAGCAGCGCTCCCGCACCGCCTTCGCAACGTGGCGTGACGCCGAGCCCACCCGTCTGCGCTTCAGCGCGCCCGTGGACGGCCGGAACAGCGGCACCTTCGGCCTGCGCCGCTTCTTCAACGGCGAACCGCGCAAGCCGCACAGCGGCATGGACATCGCCGCACCCACCGGCACGCCGGTGCGCACCCCCATGGACGGACGCGTGGTGGAAACCGGTGATTTCTTCTTCAACGGCAAGACGGTCTTCGTGGATCACGGCCAGGGTCTGGTCACCATGTACTGCCATCTCAACCGCATCGACGTGCAGGTGGGCGACACCGTAACGGCCGGTGAGGTGATCGCCGCCGTCGGCGCCACCGGCCGCGTCACCGGCCCGCACCTACACTGGACCGTCAGCCTCAACGGCGTCGCCGTCGACCCCGCCCTGTTCCTCCTGCCGGCCGAAATGGCGGCGGTGTCGGAGGCCGGGACAGGGGAATAGGAACACGGGATTAACCACGGAGACCACGGAGGGCCACGGAGACATAAGTTCGATTTTTCTCCCGTGCTGGTGCTCGTCGGTTTGGCTTTCGATGCTTGGCACGCGAAGGCATTTGTCAGGTCACGCGTCCACCCACCTAAGCCTTACGTCACATCGTCTTTCGCTTCTCCGTGGCCTCCCTGGTTAATCGCGGTTAGCGATAGCGTAACCCGACGCATCGCTCCGGGCAGCAGCACCGCCGAACCCGTGTGTCGGGTTACGCCCTTTTGGGGCTAACCCGACCTCCGCACGTTCTCGTCAATCCGCCTCGCGCTCCAGGCCGCAGCATTGGGTGGCCGGTTCGATGGCGGTGCCGGCGGTGAGGATGGCACCGGTGATGGGGTTGGGGCGGAAGGTGGTGCAGCCTTTCAGGCCGCGTTCGTAAGCGGTGAAGTAGAGGTGGTGGAACGCTTCGAAGGGGTAATCCGCGGGGACGTTGATGGTCTTGGAAATGGCGTTGTCCACGTAAGGCTGCAGGGCGGCCTGCATGGCCAAGTGGTCTTCAGGCGCGATCTGGTGCGCGGTAACGAAAGCGTCGGGCAGCGCCGCATTTCCGTGCATCTCGCGCCATAGCGCATAGGCGTAATCTTCCACGGATTGCTCAGTATGCGATCCATCGCGCTCCACCAGGCGCCGCGTGTAGGCGCGATCGAATACAGGCTCCAGTCCGCTCGAGGCGTTGTTGGCGAACAGGCTGATGGTGCCGGTGGGCGCGATGGCCGTGACGTGGCTGTTGCGAATGCCGTGGCGCGCGATGCCATCGCGGATGTCGTCGGGCAACGTGCGGATGAACGCCCCTTCCAGGTATGGGTCGCGCTCGAAGAACGGAAACGCGCCTTTTTCCTCCGCGATCGCGATGGATGCACGGTAGGCCGTGTGACACACCCACTGCATCACCGACGCGGCCCGCTCACGCCCGGCCTCGCCGTCATAGCGCAACCCCAGCATGACCAATGCATCCGCCAGACCGGTGATGCCCAGCCCGATGCGGCGCGATCCGCGCGCCTGTGCCGCCTGTGCTTCGAGCGGGAAACGCGAGGCATCGATGACATCATCCATCAGGCGAACGGCCGTGCGCACGGTCGCGGCGATGCCCTCCTCATCAAACCGTGCGCCGGCGGTGAATGGCTTTTCCACAAACCGGGCCAGATTGACGGAACCGAGATCGCAGGCGCCGTAGGGCGGCAGCGGGATTTCGCCACAGGGATTGGTGGCACTGATGCGCTCACGATACCAGAGGTTGTTCAGGGCATTGATGCGGTCCACGAACAGCACGCCCGGTTCGGCGTATTCGTAGGTAGAAAGCATGATGCGGTCCCACAGCCCGCGCGCCGGCACGGTGTTCATCACCCGGCATGGAACGGGTTCCGCATAGCCCGGCCAGTGCCGCATCACGGTGGGGCCATCGCCTTTCAGATTGGCGGCGGGGAAGACCAGGGGCCAGAGATCACCATCGCGCACCGCCTGCATGAATTCGTCTGTCACCTGCACCGACAGATTGAAGCGACGCAGGCGACCCGGCTGGCGCTTGGCTTCGATGAACTGCTCGATATCCGGATGATCGCAGCGCAAGGTAGCCATCATGGCCCCACGACGTGCACCGGTGGACAGCACCGTTGCGCACATGCTGTCCCACACGTCCATGAAGGACACCGGCCCCGATGCAATGGTGGCCGAGGAATCGGCGCGTGATCCAGCCGGACGCAGGGTGGAAAAATCGTAACCAACACCACCGCCCTGTTGCATTGTGAGTGCACCTTCCTTCAGTGCGTCGAAGATGCCGTCCATGGAATCCTCGATGACACCCATCACAAAGCAATTGAACAGGGTGACCGTGCGCCCGGTGCCCGCGCCTGCGAGGATGCGGCCGCCGGGCAGAAATTGAAATCCCTGGAGAATGCCGTAGAAGAGGTCGGACCAGCGTTCGGGATCATGCTGCTCCACCCGTGCAAGCGCCTGCGCCACCCTTCGCCAGGTGGCACTCACGTCGCGATCATGGATGATCTCGAGTTCACGGAAGCGGTACTTGCTGTCCCACACCCGCCGCGAGATCTCGCTCCGGAAGTACTCGTCCATACAAAAATACTAGCGGAAGCTCGAAAAGCCCGTGAATTTGGCCCTGTTGCGTGGTATCGGACTGGCAAGGGGCGTAAACTGCGGGGCGAACATCCATTCATACCACCGCTTGGGACCCATCATGCAAATCACCGCCAAAAAGGTCGTCACCATCGATTACACCCTCACCGACGAGCAGGGCCAGGTCATCGACAGCTCCAAAGGCCGCGATCCCCTCGCCTATCTGCACGGCTTCAGCAACATCATCCCGGGTCTCGAGACCGCACTCGAGGGTCGCAAGAGCGGTGATTCACTGAACGTGGTGGTGGCACCCACGGAGGCTTACGGCGATCGTGATGACGGTCTGATTCAGTCGGTGTCGCGTGACCTGTTCGAAGATGCCAACGAACTGGAAGTGGGCATGCGTTTCCAGTCCGTCAGCGAACAGGGCGTGCGCCTGGTCACCGTGGTGGACGTCGCCGATGATGCCGTCACCGTCGACGCCAACCACCCCCTCGCCGGCGTGACGCTCAACTTCGACGTCACCGTGGTCGATGTGCGCGATGCCACCCAGGAGGAGCTGGAGCACGGCCACGTGCACGGTCCCGAAGGGCACCATCACGATTGATCTGGCATGCGGGAGCGCGCTCCCGCATCCTTGCGCATCTCGCCGCATGAAAAAGAGCACTGTGATCAGTGCTCTTTTTCTATGCGCGGTCCAGCTTGGTTTTTTGGCCGCTGTAAGAGAAAGGCATTAAACCATGAGGGACACGGGGAGCACGGGGATTCTGAAGGGGTTAGGAGCGGCCTCAGGCCGCGATTCCCTGGCATGCTGCGCCTATCGCGGCCTGAGGCCGCTCCTACGGGCTCATGAACAGGATGAAGGCACGAAGGTCAGAAACCCTCTTCTCCGTGGCCTCCGTGGTTGATTGCTTTTTCTTCAGCGCTACTTGCGCTTCGCTTCCCGCTTTTTGATGTGTCGCACCATGCGCTTGCGGTGGGCCACCTGGCGCGGTGTGAGGGTGTTTTTCTTGCCCTCGTAGGGATTCTCGCCGCCGCGAAATTCGATGCGCAACGGCGTTCCTTCCAGGCGCAGCTGCTCGCGGAAGAAATTGACCAGGAAGCGCTTGTAGCTGTCGGGCACGGCGTTGGGCTGACTGCCGTGGATGACGATCACCGGCGGATTGCGTCCACCCTGGTGGGCGTAGCGCATCTTGATGCGCCGGCCGCGGACCAGCGGTGGCTGGTGGGTGGCCACGGCGCTTTCCAGCAGGCGCGTGAGTTCGGGTGTGGGAAAGCGCGCCATGGCCGCCTTGTAGGCGCGGCGCACGGAGGCGAACAAATCACCCACCCCGGTACCGTGCAGCGCCGAGATGAAGTGCACCTTGGCCCATTCCACGAAGGGCAGCTTGAAATCCAGATCACGGCGTACCTGATCGCGCTGATCCTGGGTGAGCCCATCCCACTTGTTGATGGCGATGACCAGGGCACGCCCGGCGTCCAGCACGTGACCAAGCAAGGTGGCATCCTGCTCGCCCACGCCTTCGCGTGCGTCGAGCACCATGATGACCACGTTGGCCTCTTCGATGGACTGCAGGGTCTTGATGACCGAGAACTTCTCGATGGCTTCGGTGACGCGCGCGCGCCGTCGCACGCCGGCAGTGTCGATGAAGGTGTACTGCTGTCCGTCGCGTTCGAAGGGTACGTAAATGCTGTCGCGTGTGGTGCCCGGCATGTCGTACACCACCACCCGATCCTCGCCGATAACGCGATTGACCAACGTGGACTTGCCCACATTCGGTCGCCCGACGATGGCTACCTTGATGCCGCCTTCTTCCTCGTCCGCGCCCTCCTCGTCTTCGGGGAAACGGCCGAGCAGTTCTTCCATGAGATCATGAATGCCGTCGCCGTGCGCGGCCGAAATGGTATGGGGATCACCCAGACCCAGGGCGTGGAACTCGGCGCTCGCGGTGGCCCAGGGCATGCCTTCGGTCTTGTTCACCACCAGGACCACGGGCCGGCCGGTCTGACGCAGCTGACGCGCGATTTCCTCATCACCGCCGGTGAGACCGGCACGCCCGTCGGTGACGAAGACGATGGCATCGGATTCCTGGATGGCCTGCATCACCTGGCGCGCCATCAGCGCTTCCACACCGGTTTCGCCCCCGGTCAGGCCCCCCGTATCCACCACGATGTAGGGACGATCGCCGACCATGCCGCGGCCGTATTTGCGGTCGCGGGTGAGCCCCGGTTGATCGGCCACCAGGGCGTCACGAGTACGGGTGAGAAAATTGAACAAGGTGGACTTGCCCACATTCGGGCGGCCCACCAACGCGATGACAGGCTTCATGGCGTACTCACGCGGAAGGCGCCCAAAACGCCCCGCTTGTCATAGGCAAACACTTGGTCGTCGCCGACCGCCGGCGCGGCAATCACCTGCTGTTCCTCGACGATATCGCGCAGCGGGTCATCGTAGGCTTGCGGCACGGGAAACAATTCATGCGGGTCACGCACCTGGGCGCGCGCCAGGAAGCGGCCGTCTTCGCGCGCAATCCAGTGCAGATAACCGTCGTAGTCGCCGACCAGAATGGCATCGCCCTGCACCACGGGGGCGCTCAACTGGCGTCCGCGTAATCCGTCCTGGCGCCACAGGGTACCGCCGTTCTGCTGTGCAAGCGCCCAGACATTGCCTTCGTCGTCGCTCACGAACACCTCGCGGCCGGCGACGGCCAGCCCTTGGTAGGAGGAAATCTCGCGGCTCCACAGCGGCCGACCGTTGGCCAGGGCGATGGCGCCCACGCGCCCCTGATAACCCGCCACGAACAGCACGCCGTCACCCAGGGCCAGATTGCCGTCGATGTCCGCCAGGCGTTCCAGTTCGGTACGGCCACGGGGTACGACCACCGTGGTTTCCCACAGCAGGCTGCCGTCACGCAGCGCATAGGCCGCCACCCGGCCATTGGCGAACCCGACGATCACCGCCTCACCGGCAATGAGCGGTGTGGCCTGACCGCGCAGACTCAGCAGCGGCACAGTTTGTTGGACGCGCCACAGCTGCCGTCCATCAGCGGCAGCGAGCCCGTAAACGGCGCCGTCGACGGTACGTGCCACCACCACGTCGCCGGCGCGTACCGGACTGCCGAGCGATTCGCTGCTGACCCGCGCATGCCAGCGCACTTCACCGTTACCTCGCTGCAAGGCGAAGATTTCCGCCTTGCCGCCCATCAGCAGCAAATCGCCACCGACGCCGGGCCCGCTGCTTAAGGGCGCTGCGAGGTCGACGTGCCACAGCCGCTTGCCGGTGTGCGTGTCATGCGCGCTCACCACGCCGCGGCGGCTGGCCGCGAATACCATGCCCCCGTCGTAGGCGGGACCGAGCTGCAAAAAGTGTCCGGCGGCGCCGCCGCCGATACGCTGCGCCCAGGCCTGCTTCACGTCGAGCGCCGTATCGAAATCAGCGAGCGGTGCAGGGGGGATCACCGGCGAAGGCGAACCCGCGCAGCCGGCCAGTACCAGCGCCATGAGCAAGGACGCAGCTCGTTTCATTGACTAGGCCGCTCCCGCGAGATCGTCGAGCTTCAGGCGAAGCAGGTTCTGTTTCGCCGCCACGTCGCCGTATTCGGCCAGGGCGTTCTGATAGGCCTCACGCGCGGCGGCCTTGTTGCCGAGCGCCAACTGAACGTCCCCGCGCGCCTCCTCGAAGGCGCCGCGCAGACCGCCCGGCTCCGTACTGTCGAGCACCGCCAGGGCCTCCTGCGGCTTTTCCTGGGACAACAGCACACGGGCCAGACGCACCGCTGCCGTTTGTTTGATGCCTGGGATCGCCGCACCCTCCATGGCCGCGCGCAGATGCGCTGCGGCGGCGTCCGCATCGTCCTGTTCGAGTGCGGCGGACGCCATGGCCAGGGAGGCCAGACTGGCGTAGGCGGTGTCACCATAGTCAGCCAGCAGGGCGCGCCCACTCTCCAGCACTTTGGCCGGATCCTGTTGTTCGATGACCTGCTGATAGAGCACCGATGCCTCGGCGGCGCGCGTGGCGCGATGTTCCTGCCAGCCGCGCCAGCCGAGCACGAGCGCAATGGCAACGGCGATGGCAATCAGCGTCGAGCGGCCGTTCTTTTCCCACCAGCGCTGCAGGGCTTCGACCTGTTCGTTTTCCGATGTGTACACGTGCTGCTCCTTGGCTTCGTCAAATTGTCAGGGGTGGTCGTGCAGCCACTCGGCCAGATGCTTCGCGAGCGCGTCCTGGGCAACCGAGGTCTGCTCACCGCCGTCGCGCAGAGGCTTTACACCGGCCGTACCGTTGGCCACCTCGTCATCGCCCAGAATCAGGGCAAGCGGTGCGCCGCTGCGATCGGCACGCTTCATCTGTGCCTTGAAGCTGCCGGCGCCGGCGTTCATGAGCAGACGCAGACCGGGCAACGCATCGCGCAAGCGCTCGGCGAGGATATGCCCCGCGACCTGCGCTTGCTCACCCACGCGCACCATATAGACGTGGGGACGGAAACGTTCCATGGGAACGACTTCGGGGTCGATCAGTGCGGTGAGACGCTCAAGCCCCATGGCAAAACCCACCGCGGGGGTCGGCTTGCCACCCAGCTGCTCCACCAGTCCGTCGAAACGTCCACCCGCGCATACCGTGCCCTGGGCGCCGAGGCGATCGGTCACCCACTCGAACACGGTGCGGCCGTAGTAATCGAGGCCACGCACCAGACGGGTATTGATTTCGTAGCGAATCCCCGCCGCGTCCAGGATGGCGCACAGGCCTTCGAAGTGGGCGCGGGATTCATCATCCAGATGCTCGATGAGCCGCGGTGCGGCCTCGATGAGCGCCTGCATGTCCGGGTTCTTGCTGTCGAGGACCCGCAGCGGGTTACTGTGCAGGCGGCGCTGGCTGTCTTCGTCCAGCTTGGCGTGGTTGGCCTGCAGGTAGTTCACCAGGATTTCGCGATAGGCGGCGCGCGCAGCGGCCGAGCCCAGGGAGTTCAGTTGCAGCGTGACCGCATCGGCCAGACCCAGTTCACGCCACAGGCGCGCGGTCATGAGGATCAGTTCTGCATCCACGTCGGGGCCTTCAAGACCGAACACCTCGATGCCCACCTGGTGGAACTGGCGATAGCGCCCCTTCTGCGGGCGTTCGTGGCGGAACATGGGCCCGCGATACCACACGCGCTGCGCCTGCTGATTACCGACGCGGCCGTGCTCGAGCATGGCGCGCACGCAACCGGCCGTGCCTTCCGGGCGCAGGGTCAGGCTGTCGCCGTTGCGATCCTCGAAGGTGTACATCTCCTTCTCGACGATGTCCGTCACCTCGCCGATGGACCGCTTGAACAGCTCCGTCTTTTCCAGAATGGGCAGACGGATCTCCTCATAGCCGTAGGACGCGAGCAAACGCGTCACGGTCTCTTCCAGATACCGCCAGACAGGGGTCTCCTCCGGCAGGATGTCGTTCATCCCCCGGATCGCCTGAATATTTCCGCTCAACAGTGACTCCTAAGAAAAAGCATTAACACGGGGAACACGGGGGACACGGGGAATCCAATTGCTGGACGAGCAGAGATGTTCAGCCGCAGGGCTGCACCTCTTCTGCTGCATTCATACCCAATATTCTTCCCCCGGTTCCCCGTGTTCCCCGTGTCTATTTCTTTTGATCCGATTTGCCCGCGCGCTGCGCCAGGCGTGCGCGGATGGTGCGTTCCAGTTCGTCCACCAGGCTGGCGTTTTCCACCTTGTGGTGGGGTTCGCCGCCAAGGTAGAGCAGGTTGGGCTGGCCGCCGGCGAGGCCGACGTCGGCTTCACGGGCTTCGCCCGGGCCGTTGACGACGCAGCCGATCACCGCCACGTCCATGGGTTCGATGATGTCTTCCAGACGTTGCTCCAAAGCATTGACGGTGGCAATGACATCGAAGTTCTGGCGCGAGCACGACGGGCAGGCAATGAGATTGATGCCCTTGCTGCGCAGGCGCAGGCTCTTGAGGATGTCGAAGCCCACGCGGATTTCTTCCACCGGATCGGCAGCGAGCGACACACGCAGGGTATCGCCGATGCCCTCGGCGAGCAGCATGCCGAGGCCGATGGCGGACTTCACGGCACCCGAACGGAAGCCGCCCGCCTCGGTGATGCCCAGGTGCAGCGGCTGTTCGATCTGTCCCGCCAGCTGCCGGTAGGCCTCCACGGTGAGGAACACGTCGGAGGCCTTGAGGCTCACTTTGAAATCCGGAAAGTCGAGCTTGGCGAGAATTTCGATGTGGCGCAGCGCCGATTCGACCAGCGCTGCGGGCGTCGGCTCGCCGTATTTCTTCTGCAGATCCTTTTCCAGGGAGCCTGCGTTCACACCGATACGAATGGGAATGCCGCGCTCGCGCGCTGCGCCTACCACCGCACGTACGCGGTCCTCGCGGCCGATGTTGCCGGGGTTGATGCGCAGGCAATCGGCCCCCAGTTCCGCCACGCGCAGGGCAATGCGGTGATCGAAATGGATGTCCGCCACCAGCGGCGCACGGACCTGCTTCTTGATCTCGCCAAACGCCTCGGCGGCTTCCAGGGAAGGCACGGAAATGCGCACGATGTCGGCGCCCACGTTCTCGAGGGCACGCACCTGGGCTACGGTGGCGGCGACGTCGGTGGTCTCGGTGTTGGTCATGCTCTGCACCGAAATGGGCGCATCGCCGCCCACCGGCACGTTGCCGACCATGATGCGGCGCGACACGCGCCGGCGGATGGGATTTTCCTTGTGCATCATTCGGTCCGCGGCGCGTTGTCGCCGGCACTGCCGAGCCGGAAGCGGGCTGTATCGTTACGGCGCTGGTAGGGGCTGTGATCGAACAGCTCGTCGTTCAGGGTCACCTGGGCTGCCGGGGCATAGCCGAAGAAAACGGTGAACGGCGCTTCGCCGCGCAGGGTGACGACGCGCCCGGCCTGGGCCAGGTCATAGATCAGCTTGCGCCCGGCCGCATCTGTAATTTCGGTCCAACAATCGCCCGTAAACTCCAACACCAGCTTGGACTGGGGCACGTCGGCGGTAAGCGGCGGCGGCAACGGCTCAGCTGGCGCAGGCGATTCCACGGGGGCCGCCTCAGGCACCGGCTCCGGCACCACTGCCGGGGGAGCAATCTCCACGCGAGCAGCAGGCAGCTCAGGCACCGGCGCACCGGCGGCAGCTGCCGAGGGTGCGTCCTCGACGGCGAGCGGGATCGGTGCTGTGGGCGCCAGGTCTACCGCAGGTGTTTCCGCCGTCGTAGCCACCGCCTCCGGCGCAGGCTCGGCCGGTTGCGGTAACTCACGCTGGGTTATCCACCAAAGCATCGACAGCAGCAGCAGACCACCGAACACCAGATACGTGATGGCACGCACCTGCGGATCGCTGGCACGCACCTGCGGCGGTTGGCTGCGCGCCACCGCACCGACCTCGGCGGGCGGCGGCGCTTTACCGGCGCTGGTGAAGCCGTCCACGATCTCCTGCTCGGGGAGGCCGAGCAGTCGGGCATAGCTGCGCAAATAGCCGGTCACGAACGCCGCCGGCGGCAGTTGCGCGTAATCGTCCTTTTCGAGAGCTTCGAGCATGTGCACGCTCAGGCGCAGCTGTCCGGCCACATGCTCGAGCGCGAGCCCCTGCGCGTCACGCGCTTCGGCCAGGCGCCGGCCGGGTCCGGCCGCGACGCTGACCACCTCGACTTCCAACGTCTCGCTCACGGCTTCTCGCTCCTCAGATAGCGTCCCGTCTCTTCAGCATTTGGGAACCGGTTCTTGAGCAACAGGCCATAGCTGGCCGCCGCCCCGTTGTTGCCCAGGGCACGCTCGACACGCACGCCGAGCCACAGCGACTCGGGCGTATGCGGTCCGACCTCGTTGTAACGTTGCAGATAGGCACGCGCAGAAAGGGAGTTGCCTTCGGCATGGCTGATGTTGGCCATCCCCAGCAGCGCCTTGGGCGCTCTGGCGTCCACCTTCAGAGCCTTGCGGAAGTAATCAGCGGCCTTGGCGTTTTCCCCGGCAGACTGCATGCAGAGGCCAAGATTTTCGAGGGTTTGGGCGCGTCCAGTATAAACGGGGTTTTCGAGCACTTTGAGGAACTGTTTCTCAGCCTCCCCGTACCGCTTCTCGTTGCACAGAAACACGCCGTAATTGTTGAAAGCACTGGAATTCTCCGGGTCGAGCGCGATGGCACGCCGGTAATGTCTGTCCGCGTCTTCGGATTCCCCGAGACGGCGATAGAGCTCCGCGACATAGTGGTGCGCCACGGCGGAATCCGGGTCCTGCTCCAGCGCCCGGTTAAGTTTTTCCAGGGCCAGCTCGTTCTGGTTCTGCAGCATGTAGCGCAGCCCCAGTTCGGCATTGAGCTGGGCGGAACGCGGGTCGCGCGTCTGCATGGTGGAGCAGGCCGAGAGCAGCACGGCCGCCGCCAGCACGAACACAATCTTCTTCATGGCGCCACACTCCTGACCGGAATGGTCGAAAGCCGGTCACTGCGCCGCGTGCGGTCCTGTACTTCGCCTACCAGTTGGCCGCAGGCTGCCGCGATGTCGTCACCGCGCGTCTTGCGCGTGATGGTCGTATATCCCGATTGGATGAGGATGTCCTGAAAGCGTTCGACCGCCTGACGCGAGGAACGGCGGTACGGACTGCCGGGGAACGGATTGAAGGGAATCAGATTGATCTTGCATGGCACATGACGCAACAGCTTCACCAGCTCGCGCGCATGCTCCGGTTTGTCATTGATGCCGTCGAGCATCACGTATTCGATGGTCACGCGCCGGTGCGGGCGGTCTTCCACGTAGCGACGGCAAGCCTCCAGCAGCTCGGCAATGGGGTACTTGCGGTTGATGGGCACCAGTTCATCACGCAGCGCATCGTTCGGCGCGTGCAGCGAAATCGCCAGACTCACATCGGAGAATTCGCGCAACTTGTGGATCGCCGGTACCACGCCCGCGGTGCTGAGGGTGACGCGGCGCTTGGAGATGCCGAAAGCCACGTCGTCCTGCATGATGTCCATGGCCTTGACCACCGCATCGAAGTTCATGAGCGGCTCACCCATGCCCATCATCACCACGTTGGTCACGACGCGCTCGCCCTTGTTCTCGGGAATGCCGAGAGTGATGGTGGCGTGCAGCACCTGGCCGACGATTTCGGCGGCGGTCAGATTACGGTTGAACCCCTGACGCGCCGTCGAGCAGAACGTGCAGTTCAGCGTGCAGCCCACCTGCGAGGAAACGCACAGCGTGCCGCGATCGTCCTCGGGGATAAACACGCACTCCACGCTCTGGTCGCAGCCCAGGCGCAGCACCCACTTGCGGGTACCGTCGCGCGAGGGGGCTTCCACCACCATTTCCGGCAGCCGGATCTCGGCGCGTGCGTGCAGCTTGGCGCGCAGCGATTTGCCAAGATCGGTCATGGCGTCGAAATCGAGGACGCCATGATGGTAGATCCACTTCATGACCTGAGACGCGCGGAAGGCCTTCTCCCCCATGTCGGTGAAGAAGGCCTCCAGATCGCGCCGGGTCAGGCCCAGCAGATTGATTTTTTCCTGCGTGTCGGGCATGCGACCTCGTCACCCTCAACGGGTGCGGGGGCAGATCTCCGTGGCGCTGAAGAAGTACGCGATTTCATTGCGCGCGGTTTCCTGAGCGTCGGAGCCGTGCACTGCGTTCTCGTCGATGGACTGCGCGAAATCGGCACGAATGGTGCCGGGGGCGGCCTTCTTCGGGTCGGTGGCACCCATGATGTCGCGGTGTGCAGCCACAGCGTTCTCGCCCTCGAGCACGGAGACCATCACCGGGCCGGAGATCATGAAGCTGACCAGATCATTGAAGAAGGGGCGCTCCTTGTGGACCGCGTAGAAACCCTCGGCCTCGGCCTTGGACAGGTGCTTCATCTTGGCGGCCACGATCTTGAGACCGGCCTTTTCAAAACGGGCATAGATCTCGCCAATCACGTTCTTGGCGACCGCGTCCGGCTTGATGATGGAAAGGGTGCGCTCGATGGCCATCGGAATCTCCGTTCGTTAGCTTTTTGTTCAGGTCAAAATGCGACAAACCCGCGATCATACGCGGGTTTAGACAGCCTCGCCAGCGTCCAGGCGTCGCCGAAAAAAGCATTAACCACGGGAAACACGGGGGACACGGGGGAAGAAGGAATCACGCGCCACGATGCCAGGTCCTAGGTACTCTTAGGAGCGGGTTTATGCCCGAAGGGTGCTAAGCCCGCGAGAGCAGCACCCTTCGGGCATAAACCGCTCCTACGCTGCAAGCCCGTTCCCCCCGGTGTTCCCCGTGGTTGACAGCTTTTTTCTTCACTCCCGCTCGGAAATCCACGCCATCTGGATGGCTTCGAGGATTTTTTCGTTGGAGTGGGTCGGGTCGTCGGAGAATTCCGGCAGGGCCAGGACCCAGGCGTGGAGGTCGGTGAAGCGGACGTACTTCGGGTCCACGTCGGGATGGGCCTCATCCAGGCCGATGGCGATGTCGTTGACGTCGGTCCACTTGAGGCTCATCCGTGCTTCTCCGAGGCCAGGTTGATGGTGTACTTGGGGATCTCGACCACCAGGTCCTGCTGCCCCACGATGGCCTGACAGGACAGGCGCGACTCGGGTTCCAGACCCCAGGCCTTGTCCAGCATGTCCTCTTCCGCCTCTTCCGCTTCGTTCAGCGATTCATACCCTTCGCGCACGATCACATGACAGGTGGTGCAGGCACAGGACTTCTCGCAGGCATGCTCGATTTCGATGCCCTCTTCCAGGGCCGCATCCAGAATGCTCGTCCCCGGCTCGGCCTCCACCACCGCCCCCTCGGGGCAGAGCTTCTCATGGGGCAGAAAAATGATCTTCGGCATGTCAGTAGTCCGGAAGAAAAAAGCCATTAACCACGGGGAACACGGGGGACACGGGGGAGAAGGCGTGTGTCCTTGGACGTCGGCCGGTGGGTTGAGGCGCGCCGGCTTCAACCAAGCAGCACGCACCTGTTTTACCCCCGTGTTCCCCGTGTCCCCCGTGGTTGTCTTCTTCCCGTTCCGTCAGTTCGAAGTGCCTTCAATTTCGTCCAGCGCCCGGCCGGCGAGGGCCTTCTGGATGCTCGCATTCATGCGGCGGGCGGCGAATTCGGCGCTGGCCTTGTTGCAGTCGTCCACGGCACGCTTGAGGGCGCGGTGGTCGCTGCCCTGGCGCGTCTCGCGCACGTGTTGCATGGCGGCTTCCAGGGTGGCGCGCTCTTCCTTGGACAACAGGGCATCGCCGTCCATGGCCAGCGCGGATTCCAGCGCCTCGACCACCCGATCGGCTTCCACCTGCTGTTCACGCAGGGTACGCGCGTCCATGTCCTCGTGGGCGTGGGACAGGGAATCGCGCAGCATGTTCTCGATTTCACCGTCAGTGAGACCGTAAGAGGGCTTCACCTGGATGCTCGCCTCCACGCCCGAGGTCAGCTCGCGGGCGCTCACGGACAACAGGCCGTCCGCATCCACCTGGAAGGTGACGCGGATACGCGCGGCGCCGGCCATCATGGGCGGGATGCCGCGCAGTTCGAAGCGGGCCAGGGAGCGGCAATCGCTCACCAGCTCGCGCTCGCCCTGCACCACGTGCACCAGCAGCGCAGTCTGGCCGTCCTTGAAGGTGGTGAAGTCCTGGGCGCGGGCGACCGGGATGGTGGTGTTGCGCGGGATGACCTTCTCCACCAGACCGCCCATGGTTTCCAGACCCAGGGACAGGGGGATGACATCCAGCAGCAACATTTCGTTGTCGGGCTTGTTGCCCACCAGCACGTCTGCCTGCAATGCCGCACCGATGGCGACCACCTTGTCGGGGTCGATGTCCACCAGGGGGTCACATTTGAAGAACTCACCCACCAGGCGCCGCACCAGCGGCACGCGGGTGGAACCGCCCACCATGACCACTTCCTGGATGTCGGTGTTGTTCATGCCGGCGTCGCGCAGGGCGCGGCGGCAAGGCGCCAGGGCCTTGCGCACCAGCGGCTCGACCAGGGCCTCGAATTGATCGCGGGTGAGCACACCTTGCCAGTGGCTGCCGTCGGACAGCTCCACCTTCAGGTCGGCCGCGTCGGCATTGGTGAGCGTCTCCTTCGCGGCGCACGCGTCGCGCATGAGACGGCGCAGCTGGGCGTGGTCGGCATCGTCGGCGATGTCGGCCTGCTTCATGATCCACTCGGCCACGGCGCGATCCATGTCGTCACCGCCCAGGGCGGAATCGCCCGAGGTGGCCAGCACCTCGAAGACGCCCTTGTTCAGGCGCAGGATGGAAAAATCGAAGGTCCCCCCGCCCAGGTCGAACACCGCGATGACGCCCTCGGGGCGGCGGTCAAGACCATAGGCAACGGCCGCCGCCGTCGGTTCGTTGAGCAGGCGCAGCACGTTCAGACCGGCCAGGCGCGCGGCGTCCTTGGTGGCCTGACGCTGAGCATCATCGAAATAGGCCGGGACGGTGATCACCACACCGGTAAGCTCACCGCCCAAGGACTGCTCGGCACGGTCCTTGAGCGTCTTGAGCACTTCGGCAGACACCTCCACCGGGCTCACGTCGCCACCGGCGGTGTGCAGGCGCGGCACGGCGGATTCGGTGTGGACGAATTCGTAAGGGAGTCGCGAGCCGAGTCGCTGCACGTCGGACAGGCCGCGACCCATGAGACGCTTGATGGAGACGATGGTCGAGAGCGGATCGCGGCTGGCCTCGGCCTTGGCCTCGTGGCCCACCACGCGGCTGCCGCCGGCAAGGAAGCGCACCACCGACGGCAGCAGGTGACGGCCGTGTTCGTCCGGCAGGGTCTCGGCCATGCCGCTGCGCACCGTGGCCACGAGGGAATTGGTGGTACCCAGGTCGATGCCGGCCGCAAGCCGATGCTGGTGCGGTGCGGCGGTCTGACCGGGTTCGCTGATCTGGAGCAGGGCCATGGGAATGATTTCGTCAGTGCAACTCGGATTCGTGGACCAGGGTTTCCTCGAGCTCGGCCGCTTCGTCGAGGAGACGCTGCATGAACTGCAGCTTGCGCACGTCCTGGCGCGCCTTTTCCAGGCTGCCGGGCTCGTCGTCCGCGAAATGACTGCGCAAGGCCTCGATGAGCAGGCGCTCGCGCATTTCGATGTTGTCGCGCACGCGTTCCAGTGCCAGGAAGCGGTCCTCGGCGTCACGCACCTCCGCCAGCGCTTCGCGCAATTCCATCTGCTCCATGAGGAAAGCGGGGTCCATGCTGGTATCGCGGTCGTCCACCGGCAGACCACGCAGTTCCAACAGGTAGCGTGCGCGGGCCAGCGGGGCCTTGAGCGTCTGGAAGCCTTCGTTCACCTGCGCCGCCTGCTGTACCGAAAGGCGCCGCTCCTGGTCCGAGGCGCTGGCGAAGCGGTCCGGATGGAGCGCGCGCTGCAGGTCGCGGTAACGCAGGGCCAGGGTCTCGCCATCCACGTCAAAACTGACCGGCAGGCCGAACAGTTCGAAGTGGTTGCGGGTGAGATCCACGGACATGGGCTCAGACGCTGAAGCTTTCACCGCAACCACAGGCGGCCTTCACGTTGGGATTGTTGAACTTGAAGCCTTCGTTCAGACCTTCCTTCGTGAAGTCCACTTCGGTGCCGTCCAGGTAGAACAGACTCTTGGCGTCGATGATCACCTTCACGCCGTTGCTCTCGAACACCTGGTCTTCCTCGCGCACCTCGTCGGCAAACTCGAGCACGTAGGCCATGCCCGAGCAGCCGGAGGTCTTCACGCCCAGGCGCAGGCCCACGCCCTTGCCGCGGTTGGTGAGGAATTTCTGCACGCGCTCGGCGGCGCGCTCGGTCAGGGTTACGCCCATGATGCTCTCCTAGGCCGCGTCGGATTTCTCGCCGCGCTTCGCCTTGAAATCGGCGATGGCCGCTTTGATGGCGTCTTCAGCGAGTACCGAGCAGTGGATTTTCACCGGCGGAAGTGCGAGTTCCTCGGCGATCTGGGTGTTCTTGATCTGGGCGGCCTCATCCAGGCTTTTGCCTTTGACCCATTCGGTCACCAGGGAGCTGGAAGCAATGGCGGAACCGCAGCCGTAGGTCTTGAAACAGGCGTCTTCAATCACGCCCTGTTCGTTGACCTTGATCTGCAGCCGCATCACGTCGCCGCAGGCCGGCGCGCCGACCATGCCGGTGCCCACCGTGGTGTCGTCCTTGTCGAACGCACCCACATTGCGGGGGTTTTCGTAGTGGTCCAGGACCTTGTCGCTGTATGCCATAGCCGTCTCCTCGCCCGAGGGGGCGCAAATGTTACCAGATCAGTGGGCGACCCACTGCACCTTGGACAGATCCACACCTTCCTTGTACATGTCCCACAGGGGGGACAAGGCACGAAGCTTGGCGATCTTGTCGTGAATCAGCTGCACGGCGTAGTCGACGTCTTCCTCCGTGGTGAAGCGGCCGATGCTGAAGCGGATGGAGCTGTGGGCCAGCTCATCCGGCCGCCCCAGGGCACGCAACACGTAGGACGGTTCGAGGCTGGCCGAGGTGCAGGCCGAGCCGGACGAAACGGCCAGGTCCTTGAGGGCCATCATGAGCGACTCGCCTTCCACGAAGTTGAAGCTCACGTTCAGGTTGTGCGGCACCCGGTGTTCCAGGTCGCCGTTGACGTAAACCTCTTCGATGTCCTTGAGACCCGAGAGCATGCGCTCGCGCAGGCGCAGCACGCGTTCGTTTTCCACGGCCATTTCCTCGCGGGCGATGCGGAAGGCCTCACCCATGCCGACGATCTGGTGGGTGGCCAGGGTGCCCGAACGCATGCCACGCTCGTGGCCGCCGCCGTGCATCTGGGCCTCCAGGCGCACACGCGGCTTACGGCGCACGTAGAGGGCGCCGACGCCTTTGGGGCCATAAACCTTGTGGGCGGACAGGGAGATCAGGTCCACCTTCATCTTCTGCACGTCGATTTCCACTTTACCGGCGCTCTGGGCGGCGTCCACATGGAAGAGAATGCCGCGGGAACGGGTGAGCTCGCCGATGGCGGTGATGTCCTGGATGACACCGATTTCGTTGTTCACGTGCATGATGGACACCAGGATGGTGTCCGGGCGCAGCGCCGCTTCCAGCTGCTTGAGATCGACGAGGCCGTTGGGTTCCGGATCCAGGTAGGTGACTTCGAAGCCGTCGCGCTCCAGGGCGCGGCAGGTGTCCAGCACCGCCTTGTGCTCGGTCTTGCAGGTGACGATGTGCTGGCCCTTCTTGCGGTAGAACTGGGCCACGCCCTTGATGGCCAGGTTGTCGGACTCGGTGGCGCCGGAGGTCCAGACGATTTCCTTCGCATCGGCGTTCAGCAGCGCCGCCACGTGGCCGCGCGCCTCTTCCACCGCCGCTTCCGCGTCCCAGCCAAACTGATGGGAGCGCGAGGCCGGGTTACCGAACAGGCCGCCTTCCAGGGTCAGGTAGCGACACATCTTTTCGGCCACGCGCGGGTCCACCGGGGTGGTGGCCGAATAGTCCAGGTAAATCGGTGTTCTCATTCGTGTTCTCCACTCGCGACCGCGTGCGGTCGGTTCAGTTACATCCAGGCACGTTCACGCAAGGCTTCGCACTCGGCCGCCAGGGCCTCCACCAGACCGTCAACATGGGCCTCGCTGGTATCGTGGCCCAGGCTGACGCGCACCGCGCCCCGCGCCAGGTCGTGCGGTACGCCCATGGCCAGCAGCACGTGGCTGGGTTCGCGTGCGCCGGCACAGGCCGCGCCGGCGGACAGCGCGAAGCCCCGCCGATCCAGATTCATCAACAGCATTTCCCCGTCCACGCCCGGGATGGCGAGAAAGACCGTGTTCGCCAGGCGCTCGGTGCTTTGGGCGAACACCACGGTGTCGGGCACCCGCTCCGCCAGCCGCCGTTCCAGGCGCTCGCGCAAAGCCAGCAGCCGCGGGGTGCGCTCGGCGAGTTCGCGGGCGGCGATTTCCGCCGCAGCACCCAGGCCGACGATGCCGGCCACGTTCTCGGTGCCGCCACGGCGGCCCTTTTCCTGGGCGCTGCCGTGGACCAGCGGCACCAGATTCACGTGCCGGCCGACCACCAGGGCGCCGATGCCCTTTGGGCCGTAAATCTTGTGGCCCGAGATGGACAGCAGATCGGCCCCGCTGGCCGCGAAATCCACCGGGAGCTTGCCGGCCGCCTGCACCGCATCCGTATGAAAAAGCGCGCCGCCGGCGCGGGCCTTTTCAGCCAGTCGCGGCAGGTCATGGACCACCCCGGTCTCATTGTTCGCCCACATCACCGACACCAGACGGGTATCGGTGGTGAGGGCCGCCTCCAGGGTTTCCGGATTGACCCGACCGTCGCTGCCCACCGCTAACTGCGTGTTCTGCCAACCGAACGGCCCCAGGGCCTGCGCCGTCTCCAGCACCGAGGCGTGCTCAATGGCGCTCACCAGCACCCGCCCGCCCGGCGCGGCGGCCGCGACGCCCTTGAGGGCGGCGTTGTTGGCTTCGGTACCGCCGCTGGTGAACACCACTTCGGCCGGATGCGCACCCAGCAGGGCCGCCACCTGTTCACGGGCCGTTTCCACCGCCGCGCGGGCCAGCCGGCCCAGGCGGTGCAGACTGGAGGCATTGCCATAGGCCGCCCCCAGGTAGGGTTCCATGGCCGCCAGCACCCTTGGGTCCAGCGGCGTGGTGGCGTTGTGGTCGAGATAAATGGTCACTGCCGCGCCGCACGGGTCAGTGAGCGACCTTGATACCCTCGCCCATGCCCACCACGCGCTGCTCCTGGCGGGCCGCCACTTCCTGCACAGCTTGGCGATCCACCAGCTGGGCCAGGTTGATGCCCTTCAGGAATTCGTAAATCTGGTTGCTCAGGTCGCACCAGAGTTCGTGGGTCAGGCACTTGCCGTTGTCCTGGCAATTGCCCTTGCCACCGCAACGCATGGCATCGACCTTTTCATCGACCGCCGTGATCACGTCGGCCACGCAGATTTCCGCGGCGTCGCGACTGAGCCGATAGCCGCCGCCCGGGCCGCGGGCACTGTCCACGAGCCCGTTCTTGCGCAGCTTGGAAAACAGCTGCTCCAGATACGAGAGGGAGATGCCCTGGCGCTGGGAAATGTCGGCCAGCGTGATGGGTCCCTGGTTGTAGTGCAGGGCCAGGTCGAGCATCGCGGTGACCGCATAGCGGCCTTTGGTGGTCAGCCTCATGTTTGTATCGCCCCTAAAAACCCGTTAACGTGTGCAAGCTGGCGTTTAAGTTAGCAATGCCGACCATTTCAGTCAACTATTACTTTCCGCCTGCTTGCCGTCCTCGGCGGACTCTGCGCCGCCACGCTCCTCGTCGCCCGTCCGGATTTCGCACGAGCCGAGTTCCGGCAGTTCGGTCCCGATATCCTCGACGCCGAGACCTTTGATGACCTTGCACATGTTCTCCACCTTGGCGTCCATGGCGTGCATGTGATCCAGCATTCGGTTGATGGCCTGGGCCACCGGGTCGGGCATGTCGTTGGGCATGCCATAGGCGTCGAAGCCGATCTTTTGCGCAAAGGCGCGGCGGCGCTGTTCCTGGCCATCGCTGGCACGGTTCACGAGGCGCCCCGGCACCCCCACCACCGTGGCACCCACCGGCACGTCCTTCACCACCACGGCGTTGGAGCCCACGCGCGCGCCGTCACCCAAGGTGATGGGACCGAGCACCTTGGCGCCTGCGCCCACCACCACGTCGTTGCCCAGGGTGGGATGGCGCTTGCCCTTGTTCCAACTGGTGCCGCCCAGGGTGACGCCGTGATAGAGGGTGCAATCGTCGCCGATCACCGCGGTCTCGCCGATCACCACGCCCATGCCGTGATCGATGAAGAAGCGCCGACCGATGGTGGCACCCGGATGGATTTCGATGCCCGTCAGCCACCGGCTGAGCGTGGACAAGACCCGCGCCAACCATTTCCAGCCCGCACCCCATAGCCGATGGGCGACCCGGTGCATCAGCACCGCGTGCACGCCGGGATAGGTGGTGAGCACCTCAAACATGTTGCGCGCGGCCGGGTCCCGCTCGAACACGCAACGGACGTCTTCACGCAAACGATCGAACATCGGGGGGTCCTGAAAAATTGTTGATTATTCTCATCGGCTATGGGGGCCATGACAAGCCCCTTGCCGATAAAAAATAGGGTTATTTCCCCCGGACGCCCTTCTGCGCGGCACTCAGGATGCCCCGCAGGATCTGCACTTCGGTCTTTTCGAGTTCGGCCCGGTTGAACAATCGCCGCAGGCGGCGCATGAGCTGTCGGGGGTTTTGCGGGTCGAGGAAACCGATTTCCACCAAGGCCTGCTCCAGGTGGTGATAGAACCCGTCCACCTCATCGGCCGCGGCACGTTCCTCCTGTATCTGGACCGGTAGCCCGGCCCCCAGGGCCATGGCCACTTCATAGGCGAATACCTGCACCGCCGCGGCGATGTTAAGGGAGCTGTACTCGGGGTTGCTTGGGATGTGCACCAGGTAATTGCAGCGGTCCATCTCCTCGTTGGTGAGGCCCGCCGACTCGCGCCCGAACACCAGCGCGATTTGTTCGCCGCCGCGCGCGGCCGCGGCCGCCTTCTCACCGCAGGCGCGGGTATCCAGCGTGGGCCAGTCGATGCGCCGCAGCCGGGCGCTCGCCCCGAACACCAGGGTGCACCCCGCCACCGCCTCCTCCAGGCTCCCGCACACCTTGGCCCCGGCCAGCACATCATCGGCGCCCGAAGCACGCGCCGTGGCCTCCGCGTGGGGGAAAACCTTCGGATTCACCAGATACAGGCGCGACAGGAACATGTTCTTCATGGCCCGCGCCGCCGCGCCGATATTGCCCGGATGCGTGGTCTCTACCATCACCACGCGTACGTTTTCGAAACCCATTGCGCCACCTTTGCCAACAAGAAAAAGCTTCAACCACGGAGGCCACGGAGGCCACGGAGAAGAAAAGTCCCTTTGGAGAATCGCCTTGCCCTGGCTGCGCATCGTCACTACGGGCCTTTGCTCTTCACTTCCGCCGCACACGAGAAAATCGAGTAGAATACGCCGCCTTGTGCAGACCCCCACCGGAGGCCCTCCCCCATGCATCCCCTGCTGAACATTGCCGTGCGTGCCGCGCGCAAGGCGGGCAACATTATCGCCCGTTCCGTGGATCATGTGGATCGCATCGCCATCGACAGCAAGTCGAAAAATGATTTTGTCAGCGAGGTGGACCGCTCGGCCGAGCAGGAGATCATCAGCGTGATCCGCCAGGCCTACCCCGACCACGCCATTCTTGGCGAGGAAACCGGCGAGCAGGGCAGCCATGATTTTCGCTGGATCATCGATCCCCTCGACGGCACCACCAACTTCCTGCACGGCTTCCCCCATTTCGCCGTATCCATTGCGGTGCAGCACAAGAACCGCATCGAACACGCGGTGGTGTACGACCCGATGCGCCAGGAACTGTTCACCGCCTCCCGCGGCGGCGGCGCCACGGTCAACGACCGCCGCTTGCGCGTCGCCAAGCGCACCAGCATGGAAGGCGCCCTCATCGGCACCGGCTTTCCGTACCGCCAGCACCAGAATCTGGAGCTCTACCTGAACACTTTCCGGGAGATCTTCCCCCAGACCGCAGGCATCCGCCGCGCCGGCTCAGCCGCCCTGGATCTGGCCTATGTCGCGGCCGGCCGCATGGACGGCTTTTGGGAATTCGGCCTGAAGAAGTGGGATATGGCGGCAGGCGTCTTGCTGGTCCAGGAAGCCGGTGGCCTGGTGGGTGATGCACGAGGCAATCACCTGTACCTCGAAACAGGCAACGTCGTGGCCGGTTCGCCCAAGGTATTCAAGGGGCTGCTGCAAGCCCTGCACCCGCATTTGCCCGCCGACCTCGTCGGTTGATCCCGCGTCCGGATGGCGCGCACAGCGACATCCGGAAACGCGAGACGCAAAAGCGGCTGCGCACGTCGCGGGACTCCGTGGGCCCAGGGGATAACCTCCCAGGCTCACGGTTGCCTGGGCGGCGTAGGCCCACAGCTGACAGGATCCCCGGTTCCGGTCTGCTCCAACCGGGCCAGGATCCGTCCGACAATGCCTCACGACGGTCGGGTGATTCTCCCGATTTTGCACTTCCGGGCTAAAGTCCGAGCGGTCCGAGCCGATAGGTAATTACGGATTTTGTTTGCCAGGAGCCGCCGTGCTGACTGCCCGCATCACCCGCATTTCACCGCTGGAACTTGCTATGCGAGACGTGCGTGAGAACATGGCGGACTTCGCGGGCGATTTCGGGTTGAGCGCCGGCGCGGACAACACCTTCACCATCCTCTCCATCGAGCCCCCTTCGAAGGCCCTTCCGCGCAAGGGTGCCCAGATCCTGCGCCACCCGCACGCCCGGCGACACGCCTGAGGCATTTCCCATAAAAAGCCCGCAAAAGCGGGCGTTTTGTCCTTGAGGTTCACGCGAACCTCTTTTTCACTCCCTCTCCCTTATGGCCGAGAAGTGTGGAGTGAGGGATCAAATGACGGCCCATCACGAACTCTCAACCGCTCGCTGGGTTCTGCAGGTCAGAAATCGTCAAGCGGTCCTATCTGCACGTCCTCAAACTGGAGTAGTCGGCGGAGTCAGGTTCTAAGTGCACCACGTAGTGCTTCGGCGAAGGCCTCATAGGGCGACTGATAGTCGAGGCACTT
>JAWLCT010000034.1:3407-34648 GCA_041687015.1 Gammaproteobacteria bacterium | reverse complement strand
GTTTCTCCTGTAGGAGCGGCCTCAGGCCGCGATACGCAGCGGTCGAAACCACCGGTGGTTATCGCCCAGGGGACTGGGCTCCTACAACGAAACAACGAAACAACGAACGATGCGCCGTTTCTCCTGTAGGAGCGGCCTCAGGCCGCGATACCCAGCCGGCCAAAACACCACCGCTCATCGCCCAGAGGACTGGGCGCCTACACGTGTGGTGGCACAGCACCGGCAGCGCCTCAACACCCCAAACGTGACGGCACTCGCCATCAGCATGGCGGCGACCACCACGGGCCACAACCAGAGGACCATCTCCCAGCCTGCGGCCACCACCATGGCATCCTGTGTTCCCGCATTCACCGTCAGTGCGTACTGCTCAATCATGTAATCGCTATAGATGACAAACAGCCCGACCAGGGCAATGTAGATGGCAATGCACATAGGGATATCTCAATGCGTGAGTGAAGGATGACGACAGGGATGAGCACTTCACCCGGAGTTCAGCGGCACTGACGGCCACGCGCCGGTGATGCAGCAGTCCCGGAGGCATGTGCCCCCGCATTTACTTCAGCAGTTGTTCAATCCTGGCGGCGGCATTCTTTACGGCAGGTCCCAACAGGAATTGCTCGGCACGTGCCCGACCCTGTTCGACCATGCGCCGGTGGAGCTCGCCATCCGAAAGCACGGCGGCAAGCTTCGCAACCAAGGCCTGTGGATCCTGCGGGTCCACGAGAAATCCATTGACGCCATCCTCGATGGCGTCGGCCATGCCGCCGGTATTCCCGCCGATGACCGGCGTGCCGAACAGGTTCGCCTCGAGGAACACGATGCCGAAGCCTTCCACCTGTGCTTCCACTGCGAGGCTGGGCATGACGAAAACATCGGCAAGTTCGTAAAGCGCCCTCAGTTCCGCCTGGGACACGAAGCCCAGGAAATGAACCCGGGATGCGACGTCCAGTCGTTTCGCAAGCGCCTCCAGTTCTGCCTTTTGCGGTCCGTTGCCGGCAACCAGATACACCACATCGGGCTCACGGCGCAGCAGTTCAGGAAGCGCCTCTATGACCAGACGATGATTCTTGCGGGCGACGATTCGACCCGTGGTCAAAATGACTTTCTTGCCGGCAAGCTGGCGTCGCTCCCGAATCTTCTCCGCCAGCCCCGGCTCGGATGGCGGAAAGCGTTCCGGATTGAGGAAGGGATTGATGGTGATCAGGTTGGGCTTGTCACCCATACGCCCGGCCACCAGGCCGCGCGTATAACGACTGTTTGCAATCACCACGTCGATGCGCTGCAAGGCTTCTCTGAGGCGTCGGGATTCGCCCGCCTGGAGAACGTCATTGCCGTGGAACACACTCGCCGAGCGCGCCCCTGTCAGCCGGCCAAGGCGCACCGCGACATGCGACATGGAACCAATTCCCGCCATGAAGACATTGGTCTGGTTCGGCTTGCGCAAGCGCATGAGCGCCGCCAGCACGGCCGCATCCTTGAAATTCCGGCGCCAGAAGGGCTTCAGGCGAATGATGCGGAACGGTTGCCGGGGATCGAACTCCCGCTCGTCCTCGGCGCTCTTTTCGTAACAGATGACGCCGCAATCATGGCCGGTCTCACGCAACCCAAGCGCGAAATCGTACATCCAGGTCCCGATTCCCCCCATGTTGTTGTTCTTGCCCGAATACGGAGGGAAGTCAGGCGTCAGAATGATTACGTTCATATTCCAGGTCGCGGTGGAAAGGACGAAGGAGACCGGTAAATGGCGCAGGTCGGTCGGGGTCCGGCGGAATGTAAGCCCACTCGAAAAACGAGTCAAATTCCCGCCACCCGTCCGGGCCCGCATTTCAGGCGGACAGCGGAAGGACAAGCCGTCCCCGGCTGTTCCCGCAGGCGCGCCCACTGTGCTGCGCGATGGGATTTGATCTGCCCCTCCCATGACATAGATTTAGGTCAGAGCGGGCCGCAGGGACGACCATTCCCATCGGTGCGACGGACGTGCCGCCAAACACACGCCTGTCGCGTGCATAGCCATCACACAGCGAGGTGCACTCATGGCCGCCATGATGAGAGCAGCCGTATTCGTGCAACCCGGCCGCATCGAGCTCACCGACAAGCCCATCCCGGACGTGGGCCCGAACGACGCCCTGGTCCGTATCACCACCACCACCATCTGCGGCACGGACATACACATCCTCAAGGGTGAATATCCGGTGGCCAAGGGATTAACGGTCGGCCATGAACCCGTCGGCGTAATCGAGAAACTGGGCTCGGCGGTAGTAGGGTACAGCGAAGGTCAGCGCGTGATCGCCGGCGCCATTTGCCCCAGCTTCACGTCCTATTCGAGCCAGGACGGCTTTCCCTCCCAGGACGGCAGTTATCTGATACCGACCGGCCAGGTGGCCGGCCACGGCTACAAGGCAACGGCGGGCTGGCGCTTTGGCAACCTCATCGACGGCACCCAGGCCGAATACGTGCTGGTGCCCGATGCGCAGGCCAACCTCGCCCCCGTGCCCGACGGACTGACGGACGAGCAGGTCCTCATGTGTCCGGACATCATGTCCACCGGGTTCAAGGGTGCGGAGAACGCGAACATCAAGATCGGCGATACCGTCGTGGTTTTCGCTCAAGGCCCGATCGGCCTTTGTGCCACCGCAGGCGCGCGCCTGCTGGGTGCCACGACCATCGTCACCGTCGACGGCAACGACCACCGACTGGACATTTCCAAGACCATGGGTGCCGACGTCGCGCTCAATTTCAAGAACTGCGACGTGGTCGAAGAAGTGATGAAAATGACCGGAGGCAAAGGGGCCGATGCGTCCATCGAAGCGCTGGGTACCCAGGCGACCTTCGAGTCTGCGCTGCGTGTGCTCAAACCGGGCGGCACCCTCTCCAGCCTCGGGGTGTACTCCAGCGACCTGAAAATACCGCTGGGCCCCTTCGCTGCCGGCCTCGGTGACCACACCATCCGCACCGCGCTCTGCCCGGGCGGCAAGGAGCGCATGCGCCGGCTCATCAACGTGGTGGAGTCCGGGCGTGTCGATTTGAATGTGTTGGTGACGCACGAGTTCAAGCTCGATGACATCGTCGCCGCCTATGACCTGTTCGGCAATCAGCGCGACGGCGTATTGAAGGTGGCCATCAAGCCGTGACCACATGATGCGCGTTCCTGTGCGGAGGCGAAACGCCTTCGCACAGGGACTCGGCATCCTGCTCTTCACGCGCGAATTTTTGCCGACGCTACGACACCTTCATCAGCAAACGACTCCTGGGCACCGCTGGCAGGCGCGTCATGTCGCCGAGATCCTGTTCCGGCATGGTGCAGTGCATGTCGGCCCGCTTGCGGGGCCGCCGCCTTCATCAGCGTGATGATGGCCCATTTTATGGGGCCACCTCCTCCTCCACCGCTGCGGCATGGCCAAGCCCACCCGCCAGTGCCGGCAAAATGCCCTTTTCCTGGTAAATCGGCCGCACCTGTTTACGCAACTCGGGCAGCTTGCGCGCAAATGCGATCGCGCCCACCAGGCAGATCACACCCGCACCGACCAGCGTCAAGGGCGCGCCGACGCGTGCAGCGATGGCGCCGGCCGCCAGGCTGCCGAAGGGTGTCATGCCCATGAAAGCGACGGCGTACAGTGCCATCACCCGCCCGCGCATATCGTCTCGCACCAGCGTCTGGATGAGGGTGTTGCTGGATGCCAGCTGCAGCATGAAACCCATGCCTACCAGCACCATCAGGGAAATGGACACCGCGGGCACCGCAGAGATGCCCACGCCCATGAGCCCCAGTCCGAAGACAGACGCCGCCATGGGGATCAGGCGTCCCAGTCCAACGACCGAGCGTCGCGACGCGAGGTACAGCGCGCTGAGGGTGGCCCCTGCGCCCATTGCGCCCATCAGGAACCCCAGGGTGTGCGGCCCTCCACCGAGCGTCTGGGTGGCGATGATGGGCAGCAACACCGCATAGGGCATACCCACCAGCCCAAGGAGTGCCAACAGCAGAAGCAGGGCGCGGATGGGCATGAAACCCCGCACGTAGTTCAGCCCGTCCAACAGCTCTCCCAGCAGCCGACAGGATTTGCGCGCCGGTCGGCGCACAATGCCGCGCATGACCAGAAGAGATGCGATGACAGCCCCGTAACTCAGGCCGTCGAGAAAAAAACACCAGCCTTCCCCGAGCATGGCAATCAACACGCCGGCAATGCTCGGACCGACCAGCCGTGAACCGTTCACCATGCTCGAATTGAGCGCGATGGCATTGGGGAGATCCGCGCGCTCATCCACCAGATCCACAAGCAGCGCCTGGCGTGTCGGCATGTCGAAGGCATTTATCACGCCCTGCAGGGCCTGCAACACAAAGATGTGCCAGACTTCGACGACCCCGAACAACGTGAGTGCCGCCAGCGCGAACGACTGCAGCATCGCACATGCCTGGGTGACCACCAACAGGCCGTGGCGATCCAGACGGTCGACCCACACGCCGGCCACGGGGGCCAACAGCAGGGTGGGCAAGTGGCCGAGGAATCCGAGCAGGCCCAACATTTCCGGCGATTGGGTCAGGCGCCACACCAGCCAGCTGGTGGTGACACGCGTGATCCAGGTGCCCACCAGCGAGACGCTTTGTCCTGCAAAGAACAGGCGATAATTGCGATGCTCCAGTGCCCGCAGAAGCGACCGCATTGCCGATTTTCTGCTCGGCCCTGGCCCGCGCCGGGTCCTTTGTTCGGGCATAGGTGAAGGAAACAGAGAGGGTCGATACCGGCCGAGTATAGGGGAACTGTACCCCCGTACCCGGGCGGCGTTTTCAGAAGGCGATGGAGGGGCGGAATACCAGCGTCAGCTCATTACCCCGTGCGTCTCGCAGTGCCCCTGCGTACTCCTCCGGGCTGGTCCAGACGAAGCCGACATCGAGCATGGGCGTAAATCCCCAGGCGGGTAGCGGAACGTTTTTTCCCGCGATGAGCTCCACGCGCACCACATCGCCGCCTTGCTGAAGCGAATGGATGCGCAAGTCGTAATTGGTATTTGCAAGCCAACCGAAGACCGAGGAGCCGAAATCGATATTGCTGCGGTGGAGACCTACATACATGACATCATTGACGTCAGGGTTGGCATTGAACTTGGCACCCACGCGAAAACTCCAGTCCAGCTTTTGGTCAGAGAATTCCCGCCTGCCCTTGATCTTCCACTCAAGCTCGTACCAGTCATCAGCCACGAGCGTGTTGTCCTTGATGTGCTGATTACCCGCACTGAGGAGATAGCCGGTGTACCCCCAATTGGCGCCCTGCTGCTTTTCGTCTGCACGGTGCAGCCTGGCCACATTGCCGAAAAACACCGACAACGCCCATGGTTCCTGAAAACCCGCGGTCGCCGATTCGAAAAGATTGATGCCGCTGTGTCCGATTTCGGCGCGACGGTAAAGATCCGGCATGTCCGACTTGATGTAGGTGAACAACCAGGGCAATGGATAAATGCTGGCCTCCAGCATCATGTAGCGCGGTATCAGCGCCCCCTTGATCAGCGCCCGGTACATGGCTGATTCCTGATCCGCAGTGATAGTCGGGATGGGTGTGTCCGTGAGCGGTATGTGGTAACCGATGCTGGTGTAATAGGCGTCGGCCTCCAGCACGAGCGCCGCCCGGGTCGCTTGCTCTGCGGACGCTTTCCCGCCGTCCCCGTCTTCCGCGTGCACCGCGGGCATGGACGTGGCGAGCGCGGTGGCGACGCAACAAAGGGATCGGAACGTGGACGGGGACATGGCGGGACGCATTTTATGGACTTCCGTGCGCCGGAGAAAGACACCCGATTGCGCCTCAAAGCCCTCCAGTGCACCGTTCAGGCGATGCGGCACCGCCTCCTGCGGCGCCATGCCCGCGTCATAAATACCGACTGATACGCGGTTTCACCTGGACGCTTGGTCTTCGAGGACCACATCGGCCTGCTCGGCTACGTTTTTAAGTGGGCGCACGCCGGGAGGGACAGGTGGAACCGCTGGTGGATTTCCCCGACTGGATCCGAACCGTCATCGCCGCGATCTCTGCGGTAATCATCGGCCTGGGCGTGCACACCCTGGTGTTCTTCGTGTGGGGGAAGTTCAATGCGAAATACCACGGCGCCGTGAGTGCCGCGCTCCTGGCGGCAGCACACAGGCCCACGCGGTTCATTTTTCCGCTGTTTTTGACCCTCGTTTTCTATCCCATGATTGCACTGCCCAAAGGGCTGCAACAGGGCTTTGCCTATCTGATCGCCGTCGGCCTGATCGGCTCCCTGGCCTGGTTGGCCATCCGCCTGCTCGAGGCGCTGGTCGATCTCGGTTCGCTACGTTTGCGTGTTGACCAACCCGACAACCTTGCCGCGCGCTCGGTACTCACGGAAATCCAGCTGATGCGTCGGGTGGCGGTGATCGCTATCGTGACCATTGCCGCGGCCTGGGTGCTGAGTCTGTTTCCCGCTGTCCAGGGTTTGGGAACCACGCTATTCGCTTCGGCCGGTGTCGCCGGCATCATCATCGGCATTGCGGCCCGGCCGACGCTTTCCAACCTGATTGCGGGCATCCAAATCGCGATCACCAAAACCATCCGTCTTTACGACGCCGTGATCGTGGAAGGCGAATGGGGGTGGGTAGAAGAGATCACCACGACCTACGTGGTCGTCCGGATCTGGGACTGGCGCCGATTGGTGTTGCCGATTTCCTATTTCGTGGAAAAGCCGTTCGAGAACTGGACCCGCCCCACGGCCAACCTGCTCGGGGAAGTCTTCATTTACGCGGACTACAGTCTGCCTGTGGACCCCCTGCGCGAAGAATTCCTGCGCATCCTGCAAGCATCCCCACTATGGGACGGCAGAAGCCATGTCCTGCAGGTCACCGATGCGACTGAACGTACCATCCAAATCCGCGCCCTGATGAGCGCGCCCAATTCCCAGCAGGCATTCGATCTGCGCTGCTATGTGCGGGAAAAACTGATCCAGTTCATACAACACCATTACCCGCAGAGCCTGCCCCGGGTGCGCACACAGCTGGAACAAGGTGAAGTCCCGCCTGCGCCTACCCGGTGACCGCCGGCAAGCCCGCGGTCATCGTTTCACCGCCAATACCCCATCCCCCACCCGCTCGGTCGTAAATCCCGCCTGTTGCAGGCGTTTTGCCACCTCGCCGGGCACGTCACGACCGCTGGTGAGTTTGTTGGGGGTACCGGTGTAGTGGAACAGTCTTCCCTTCCGTTTGAGCACCCGCGCCAGTTGGTCATACAAAGCCTGCGAGTAAAGCTCGCCGGCGATACCGAACCGCGGCGGATCATGCAGGATGGCGTCCACCGATTCACCGGCCAGGGAAACGATCTCCTGAGCCACGTCGCCCAGGCGCAAACTGAACGCACCACCCGCCTTGGGAGACCAGGGATTGAGGCTGCGCAGCCAGATCACATCGGGGTTCTTTTCGAAAGACATCACCTGGCGCGCATTCGCCTCCAAACAGCAGGCCGCGAAATAGCCAAGGCCACCACAGGTATCCAACACGATCTTGCCTGCCGGTTCGATGAGGCCGACCTTCCGTTCAGCATCCGCATAGGGCGAGACCTGCGCCGTTGGAAGCATTTTCACGCCGTCGATCTCGAAGGTGGGCGGCCCCCATGGGGTCGGCACAAGCTTGATCAGCGATGTGGAATAGCGCGCCACCGGCGCGAAGTCATCGCCCGCCCAGTAATAGACGGTCCGGTCCTTACACCGCTCAGGGTAAGGATAGCGTCGGCCCTGCCACGTCCACGCGTCGTCTTGCAGTTGAACTTCGGTGGTGGAGCGTTCCAGGTCCAGCGAACAGGCCAGGGTGGCCACCCTTTTTTGCAGGCCAGCCTGCATGGCCTTGCACACCTTTGCAGTCAACAGCGGGGTGTCCACGGGTCAGGCTCTCGTTGGGGGATTATCGAAGGGGCGTCAGGATAGTGCTTGTGATGTTATGGGTCAAAGCCGGGTGGTACCGGCTCAGCCGCGCAGCGCCTCTATACTTCGGACAAATCATCTGCAGCGGCGTTCAGGAGGATGGTTCATGCCCAGCATCGTACACTTTGAAATCCCGGCCGATGACGTGGAGCGCGCACGCGCCTTCTACACGGACTTGTTTGGTTGGAAAATCGAGGAGTTCCCGGGCACCGGCTACTGGTCCATCACCACCGCACCGGGCGCCATCGGCGGCGGCATGATGAAACGCAAACGGGCGGAACACCCGGTCACCAATTACATCGATGTCCCTTCCGTGGACGAATACATAAGCAAGGTCGAGCAGCTCGGCGGCAAGGTGGTGCTCGCCAGGACGGCGGTGCCGAACATGGGCTGGTTCGCCGTCTGCCTCGATACCGAAGGTAACGCCTTCGGCTTGTGGCAAACCGACAGCAGCGCCCACTGAGCCCGTACCGTGACCGGTGCCCGTGAACGACAGCGCCTGTGTGCGCTTTCTCCAGTGGGCCTTGCCCCAGTTGAAGCTGCGTTGGGCGGGCTTTCGCAACGTGCACAAGCGCGTCTGCAAACACCTGGGGCGCCGACTGGCCGAACTGGGCCTCTCCGATCTCGAAGCCTACAAGACCTATCTCGCCCGCCATCCTGACGAGTGGCAGCAGCTCGATAGGTTTTGTCGCATCGTCATTACGCGCTTTTACCGTGACAAGCGGGTGTTCGACGAACTCGCCACGACGGTGCTGCCGTGCCTGGCCACGCACGCCCTCGCCGAGGATCGTTCCACACTGGCGGTCTGGAGCATCGGCAGCGCTTCCGGCGAAGAACCGTACACGCTGGCCATCCTCTGGCACCTGCGCCTCGCAGAGCGATTCGCACCACTACGGATGGACATCCTGGCCACGGAAATCGACCCACGACTTTTAGAGCGCAGTCGCATCGCCTGTTATCCGCCGAGCACACTGAAAAACCTGCCGGCAGCGCTGCGCGCAGCCGCCTTCGTGGTGCGCGATCAGGGCATTTGCCTCAGACCCGAACTTCGGGAGCGTGTGACCTTTCGACAGCAGGACATTCGCATTTCGCTGCCCGATCAAACCTTCGACCTGATTCTTTGCAGAAATCTGGTCTTCACCTATTTCGAACTCCCTCAGCAGCGAACCATCCTGGCGCGTTTGCTGAGCCGCCTGCATCCCGGTGGCTGGCTGGTGCTCGGCGTACACGAAAATCTGCCCGCGGGCGTGGTCGGCCTCGATGCCGTATCGCCGCGCCTGGGACTTTACCGCGTACCGGGTGACTGAGGTCAGAACACGCGTCTTACAAAGCACGGGCCACAACGGATCGCGGAACTCGCTACAGAAGAAACGGCGCAATGCGGAGACACAGGGTTCGGATAAAACACGCGAGGTTGGGTCGTTACCGAAGACGCCCGCCTGGCGTCTGTTGCGCGATCGGCGCTTCTGCGGACTCCGTCCTTCAAACCGAGTCATCAGCTTGCCAGTGCATTGGTCCGCAGCCATTGCTCTGCTTCATGTGCCGGCAGCGGCCGGGAAAAATGAAAGCCCTGCACCATGTCACAGCCAAGCTGACGCAGTATCGCCAGCTGCGCGGCGTTCTCGACACCTTCCGCGATGACATTCAGCTCCAAATGCTGCGCGATAGCCACGATGGCCTGCACAATGCCCCGCGACCCTTGCTCATTCTCCAGGTTGGCGGTGAAGCTGCGATCGATTTTCAAGGTATGAAAAGGGAATGCATGCAAATAGCTCAGCGATGAGTAGCCCGTACCAAAATCATCGATATAGAGCCGAATGCCGCGTGCCCGCAGCGCCCGGAGAATCCGCCCCGCGGCAGCGGGATCGGACACCAGCGCCGTCTCGGTGACTTCCAGGCAAAGGCAACCGGCCTCCAGGCCATGTTCGGCGAGGGCCGCTTCGATCTCGTCGCTGAGGTTGCGTTGCAGAAACTGTTTCGCAGAGAGGTTCACACTCATATACGGTGACGCACCCTTGGGCGCAAGATCTTGCCAGTCCTTCAACTGGCGGCATGCCTTGCGCAGCACCATGCGCCCGATCTCGTTGATAAGACCGTTTTCCTCCGCGACGGGGATGAACTGCGCGGGTGAAATCATGCCGTGCTCGTTGTGAACCCATCGAGCCAGCGCCTCGAAGCCCTCCAGCTTGCCTGTCGCCGCGTTCACGATGGGCTGATAGTGCACGTCGATTTCGTCACGATCGACCGCCCGGCGCAGTTCCGTTTCCAGCGTCAACAAGGCCTTCGCCTTCTGATGCATTTGCTGGTCGAATACGGCCGTTTGTCCCACGCCCAAACTCTTGGCCTGATACATGGCGGTGTCCGCTTCGCGCAAAATGTCCGTAACACTGCTGTGTGAGAGATTGCCCGAGACGATCCCGATGCTCGCGCTCGCAAAAACATCATTGCCACACACCGACAACGGGTCCTGTAATGCGCGATGGACGCGCTCGGCGATCCACAAGGGTGTCTGCATGTCGCTGCTGCCGTCCACCAGCACGGTGAACTCGTCGCCTCCAAGGCGTGCAACGGTGTCACCCGGGCGTACGGATTGGGAGAGGCGGCGTGCCACCTCCACCAGGACTTCGTCGCCCGCGGCGTGGCCAAGACTGTCATTGACGTTTTTGAACCGGTCGATGTCGAGAAACAGCACCGAAAACCCGTAACCCCGCCCACCCTTCAGGTGTTGCAGCGCATGGCGAAGCCGGTCCGTGAAAAGGGCGCGATTCGGAAGATCCGTGAGGACATCGTAAAACGCGGCATACTGCAACTGCTCTTCCGCGTGGTAGCGCTCGATCATGCTACCGAGACTGTGGGCGATGGCGGACAGGAACAGCTGTTCCTCGTCGTTCTGACGATGCCCATGATCCAGATACAAGGTAAGCACGCCCAATAGCTTCTCGCCCGACAGAATCGGCATGCAGTAATGTCCATGGGGAAGCATGCCCGGGAAGGCGTGGTCATGGCGTTCGTCGATGCAGGCTGCAAACACCGTTTCTTTGTGCATCGCCGCACGTCCGCACAAGCAGGTCCCGAATGGAACCGAGGCACATCCCTTCGAAACCTCTTCGGAAAGCCCTTGCTGTGCCACCATGGTCAGGCGCCGATCTTCACCGGCCAGAAAAATGGCGCCTTTCGACTGGAGGGAAAGCCAGGGCGTCGACAGAATCGTGGCCAGGCTGCGTTCCAGGCGGGTATGGAAACTGACCGGCTCGATAGAAATTTCCAGAATGCGGGCAATCACCTGTTGAGAGACGAAATCACGCCTGATCTTGTCTTCCGCGCTTTGGCGCTCGGTGATATCGCGTATGAAGGCGACGTAGATGGCTTCGTCATCCTCTTGTGCATCGAGCGCCACAAGCGAGACTTCCACCGGAAACCGCCGTCCTTCCCTGTCCAGGGCGGTGCATTCGATGCGCGTCGGCGTGCTTGTGGAGGGCCAACAGGCGGCGTGGGCGCGGTCTTCATCGTTTGCGACCAGACAGGTGGTGCGGAACGGGCGCCCGCGCACCTCCTCCTGTGACCAGCCGAACATCATCTCCGCCTGCCGATTGCAGCCCTGAATCCGGTCATCGGCGCCGACCATGACGATGCCGTCGAGGGAGCCGCGCACAATGGCGCCGGTGCGACGTTCGTAACGGGTCAGGGCACGAAAGGCATCACTGCGCTCGCGAACCTGTCGACTGAGCAGCCGTTCGCCGATACCGATCCCCACGATGCCCAGCAGCCACAGGGATCCGTAGCCGAGGACGAGCGTGGTGTACTCCTGTCTGGCCAATGCCGCGTCCAGGGGCACGGCAAGGCTCACCGCCCCCACCAGGTCGCCCGGCTCTCCCCGGCTCCCATGGCATTTCATGCACGGTGCCTCGAGAACCTGCGGCGCGAGCATGCGCAGGCTCGGTACCGAATCGATTTCCACGACCTCCTTCAGGACCGTGGCCGGTTTGCCCATGCGGCGCAAACCGGCGCTTTCCCAAGGGTCTGCCTGGTTGTCCGGATTGATGGGATGGAGGCTGACGAGGCGCCCGTAAACCTCGCGCTCAGTGCTGCGTGCGCCGTAATACAGCGCACCGAGCCTGGCGGGGTTCACGAGCGTCAGCGGACGACCCGACGGTGTGACGATGTCGCGCTCCGGCACGGCGGCGAGATACGGGTCGACGGGCATGTTATCGCTGACGGGTACATACACGCCGCCATGGCCCGCGGCCCAACGAACCAGCGTCCTCCCCTTGTCGAGGGTCGCCTGTAGTTCGCGGCTGGCATGCTCCTGCAGGGTTGCCTGCACCTGCAGCAGGTTCCACCCCAACAGCACACCGACAGCAGCCGTCCAGGCGACCACCAGTGCCGCCGACCAACGCCCCAAAGACAAGCCTTTGGGGTTGCGCATCCCTTCCCGTCCCACAACGACGACTCCATTCTGGTGGTTGTTCTTTTTGCCTGATCTGCGTCAGGATTTTCGCAAGTATCTCACAGGTTTCTGAATTCGCCAGCTAACATCCTGTTTTCTTTGGCTAATGCTGCCAGCGTCTGCCAAATCGGGGGGGAAAGTCTGAGTTTGGCAGGCGCCCCCACGGTCGGCCGCGGTGGCGTCGCGGCAGGGTGCGCGCCGCCGAAACGTCGTCGCGCCGTTCGATACGACCCTAACGCCTGTCAGGCCGGCTCGACTCGCCGGAACCGATCCACCGGCCTTTCTTTTCGCCATTGACAGCGCCCGCCAAATGCATACAATGCGCGGCTTCTGTTCGGGGCTATAGCTCAGCTGGGAGAGCGCTTGCATGGCATGCAAGAGGTCGTCGGTTCGATCCCGACTAGCTCCACCAGGTCGTTGTCCCCATCGTCTAGAGGCCTAGGACACCGCCCTTTCACGGCGGTAACTGGGGTTCGAATCCCCATGGGGACGCCACACAAAAAAAGCCGCTGAAAAGCGGCTTTTTTCTTTTCTGGTGAAAGGTGCGCGTCAAGCCTCCGACAGCGCCTTCTGGATCAGCGGCACCAACGGCTCGGGAAGCGTGATCCCGCCTGCCAGGGCAAATTCCTGCGCCCGGCCGGACATCTTTTTCCACGTCTTGCGGATGATGTCGAGCCACTTGGCTTCGTCGTACTCGGGATGTTTGGCGGCGAAGTCGAGCATGTAGTGTTCGATGAACACCAATGCCGCCACGTCTTCCAGCAGTTGGGTATCCGGATTCACCTTGAGCGCCCGCTTGCCCACCGCCTGTTTTACCCGCTCGATCACATCGTCGCCGTAGCCGGCCTGCTGCAACAGCGTGCCGGCGGTCTCCGCATGGAACTTGTAAAGTGCAGTACGCCATTGCAGATAGCCTTGGCGCCCCATCGGGTAATCACTCCGCGGCGATTTCCAGCGCTGGATGTGCTGGGCGCGGATGGCCAAGCGTTGGGCCTCGTCGGCCTCAGGCGCATACCGTTGCAGCATGTCGGACATGCGGTGGGAATAAAGGAGCTCTTTCGGCCAGGCCTCACCGTTGGCAGTTTCACTGTTAGGGTCTTGGGCGTTGGCGGCATCCATGAGCGCTACGGCCTGCTCGAACGCCGGGCTTTGGGACGACATAAGGAAATCCTTGCAGGGGAGAGTGCAACGATTTTACAAGCCCCCGGGCGGGGTGACCAGACAGCCGCCTGGACCTCGGCGCGGCCCGCTGTTCCCCGCAAGCGGCAGACGAAGGCACCGAAACGGTACGCGCCTTTTGATCTTCGCGGCGCCCCTCTTCCAGATTTCTTCGGGAGGGCGAAGGGATGACACCTTTCTCAACGGCGGCAGAACGCCTAAGGTCTGGCGAAGACACACGGGGCGTGAATGCATGGAACATCGATCTCCCCTACCTGCCCGTCCCCGCACTACGCGGCGCAGTGCCCGCCGCCTGCTGCCATTTCTCATCATGGCACTTGCCGTTCTCTTCATCCTCCGGGAGCAGGTACCGGCGGTGGACGCATGGTTTCAGAGCCTGGTGGCTCCGGAGCAGCATGCGGCGGCAGAAGCCTGCCGGCGTGCGGCCCTGCAAGCGGCCTCGCAACCGGACTATGCCCGCGTGCGCCGGCAGGGCACGGTGCACCCGACCCAGAACGGCTTTTATGTGGAAGCGGTGGAAATCGGGGAAATGGGCACCGACGGCGCCGAGTCGATTTACCGGTTCAGCTGTTACGCGGATCGGACCGGCGCCCTGGTCAATACCCACAAGCAGACTGCGGGCAACGAGCACCCGGGCCGTCAATCGACCATGTGATGCACCGGAAGCTTGCCCATATGCCACTCGCCGGTGTTCGCATCGTACTGGGATGCGGTGAATACATGCCAATCGGCATCGTCCAGGTTTGGGTGATCCGCACGATAGTAATACCCCGGCCAGCGGGTCTCCTGCCGGTACAGCGTGTGGCGGGTCACCGATTCGGCGGTGAGGATGCGGTGCCGGAGCTCCCAGGCGCGCTGTAGCTGGTGCAGGTCTTCGGCACCGACGTGCGCCATGTCCTCCTCCAGCATTTCAATCAGCTCGAGACCGCGCTTGAGCAGCGGTTCGCTGGTGACGTAATACGTGCTGTACCCGCCGACGTATTCGTCCATGAGCTTCTCCAGTCGTTGGAGGCCTTGCAAAGGCGTGATGTAGTTGGGCGAGACCGTCCCCGCCACGAACTCGTTGCGACCGACGCGAAAGGTCTCCAGGGGTTGGAACACCGTCTGTTCCAACTGTCTGATCTCGTTTTCATCGACGTGCGGCTGATCGCCTTTCAAGTCCCGCACGTAGCGCACCGCCGCCTTGCCTGCCAGCCGTCCCTCTGTGAAGGAGCCCGACGAAAACTTGTGCGCAGAACCGCCGATGGTATCGCCCGCCCCGAACAACCCTTGCACGGTAGTCATCCGATTGTAGCCCCACTGATAGTCGCCGGGCGCGAAGTCCTCGGGCCCACTGGCCCAAGCACCGGAACATGTGGCATGCGAACCCATCACGTAAGGCTCCGAGGTGATCAGCTCGGACGGTTTTTCCTTTGGGTCGATGTTCTGCGCGGCCCAGACGACCGCCTGGCTGATGGTCATGTCGAGAAAGTCCTCCCAGCCGATCTCCTCCTTTTCGGCGGAGTCGAGAACTTCCTGCGTGTGCATATAGATGGGGCCGCGCCCGGCTTTCATTTCCTCCAGCATGGCGTGGTTGCGCAGACAGGTGGGCAGAGGCGCGCTTTCCGCGTACTTGCCGACGCGGGCCTTGAGCTTCTCGATATGGGCTGCCTCGTATTTCTCGCCATAGGCATTGGTCGCATAGGACTTGAGCAGCAGAAACCAGGCGCCCACCGGACCATAGCCGTCCTTGAAACGGGCGAGGACGATCTTGTTCTCCATCTGGATCATCTTGGCCCCGGTCGGGATCAGGAGCCCGTAGGCGGAGGCAGTGCTCCAGGGTGCGTACCAGGTGCGGCCCATGCCCTCACCCACCGCCCGCGGCCGATAGATGTGCGAACCCCCCCCCGCGCCGACAATCACCGCCTTGCTGCGAAACACGTGGAAGCTGCCGTCGCGGACGTTGAACCCGACGGCACCCGCGACCCGGTTGGGGCGCGTGCTGTCCATCAGCAGATGCGTCACCATGACCCGGTTGTACACCTCGCTGGCGGATTTACGTGCCGCCTCGGCGACAATGGGCTTATAACTTTCACCGTGAATCAGGATCTGCCATTTCCCCTCGCGCAGATAACGGCCGGTCGCCTTGTTCTTGATAATGGGCAGACCCCACTCCTCGAACTTGTGTACCGTTGCATCCACGTGCCGCGCGATGTCATAGACCAGGTCCTCCCGCACGAGTCCCAACAGGTCGCCGCGCGCGTAGCGCACGAAATCCTCAGGCTGGTTCTCGCCACAATGCATACCCATGTAGCAGTTGATGGCCGAGAGCCCTTGCGCCACGGCCCCGCTGCGCTCCACGTTCGCCTTTTCCACCAGTACGATCTTCAAATCCCGTCCCCAGTAGCGGGATTCATACGCAGCGCCGCAACCGCCGAAGCCGCCACCGACCACCAGGATGTCGCAGTCTACGAAATGGGTCTTGCGTGCACGGGCCATGGGCTTCAAACCTTGGATTGAGCGGCTGTGTCGGATTGCGCCAGCGTGGGTAACGCCGTCACCTTGAGAGCCTCGGGTTCGTGGGCGAGCATTGGCGAGTTCAATGCCTCCATCCCGGGCGGCGCATAGTCGCCGGGCGCCTTGATGGAACCCCAAGGCGTGGTTCTGATAGGGAAGCTGAAGGCCTTTTCACGGCCGTCGCGATAGCGGATCTTCCAGGAAATCGTGCCTTTCTCCGGCTCACGGCGAACGCGCACCTTATGGCCAAGCGGCGCGAAATCTGCATAACCGCGAACGTCGATCGCATGTTGCGGGCAATATTTCACGCAGGAATAACACTCCCAGCAGAAATTGGGCTCGACATTGAAGGAGCGCCGATAGCTCGGGTCGATGTGCATGATGTCCGACGGACAGATGTCCACGCACTCGCCGCAACCATCACACCGCGTCAGATCCGTATAGGTCGGCATGTCCATTACCTCCGGGATTCTCGCCTGGGCGCGCGGTCGGGGAGATCCGCCGCACCGCTCGCATCCTCCACTCTGCGCTGAAATGCCACGGCCGGTTTGTAGAACATATGAGCGAACTTCGACCACGGCACGGAAACGAACAGCAGTGTGGTCATAAAGATGTAAATGCCGAAAAAGCTCAGATTGGCAGCGGTGCTACCGGATACGGATTGAATGAAATGCCAAAGCAAACCAAAAGCGGAACTGCCGATGAGCAGCAGCACGAACACATCGGCGCGGCCGACGTGATAGCGTGAATGCCCATCATGGGCGACGTTCACGCGCAAAAACAGGAAAAACCAAACACCACCCGCGAAAATCATCAACGCACCGATGTCCCACAAGGCCGGCCACAGTCCCGATGCCGGCGCAGCGAATACCAGCACCACGGTGGCGGCGACATAAATCAGGAATCCGTACATCATCAGCAAATGCGACAAGCGCCGCTGCCATTTGCAAAACTCGCCGGAAACCGCGGCCTCCAGAAACGTTACGAGTGCGAGATAGGCGGTGTGAATGCCGCTTAAAGGGCGCTTCGCCGCGTCCCCTGCCCGTTCCCTGCGCCGTGCGAAAAACTGTGCACTGCCTTTGTGGTACATATCGAAGGATGTCCCCATGGCAACGGCCACGACCATAAGGACGATGAAGACATGCAGTGAGCCGGTGGGCAGAGAATCCATCACCGAAGCGAACGGATTGGTCGTGAACACCATTGCCTCCATGCCCTGCCCGCATTCCGACCGCGACGGCAAGGCGGTTGTGAATGATGTCGCAGTTCGGGGCGACGCGCTGCGCACACACCCCGGGGGTAAAGCCCAGTGACATCACTGGGGATAGCACCTCGTGCACGTAAGTCAATTTACCCATAAGGCAGTGCGGGTAAGGCCCGTAGCCGCACATGTGTCTCGCCGCCTGCCCTTTTTGCACCCGCCCGCAGACCGACCGTCCTCACCCGGCCCCTGAAAATCTTCGCGCACATCGCTGTGGGCCGGCAGGCGCTCATGCCAGCACGAATGCACGGTTCAGCCGACGGATCACGAACGACCGAAGGCGGGATCACATGCGCCCTCAGCGCGCGCATGAAGGACAGCGGCGCCTTGGCGCCGGCAAGGCGACGAGGCGCCGGGGCAAGGTGAATCAATAACGATCGCTGGCCGGAATGCGCCGGCCTAACGGCAGGAAAAACAACTCCGCATACTCTATATTTCAGGCTCTTGACCCTCGAACCGCGGAGCATCACGCATGGCGAAAGTCACCCTGAAAGGTAATCCCGTCTCCATCATCGGCGAACTCCCTGCCGTCGGTTCCCGCGCTCCGGACTTCAAGCTGGTGGACAGCGGACTGGCCGATCGCACACTCGCGGATTATGCCGGCAAGAAGAAACTGATCAGTATCGTGCCCAGCCTCGACACCCCGGTCTGCGCCACCTCGACCATCACTTTCAACAAAGCCGCCAAGAGCAATCCCAACCTGGTGGTCCTCATCGTCTCTGCAGATCTTCCCTTCGCGGCCTCACGCTTTTGCACGGGCGAGAAGCTGGAGAACGTGATCACCCTGTCGATGATGCGTGACCGGAACTTTGGCAAAGACTATGGCGTGCTCATCACCGACGGACCGCTGGCCGGCATCACCGCCCGTGCCGTGGTGGTGCTCGATGAAAACGATAACGTGCTGTACACGCAACTCGTCCCTGAGATCACCGAGGAACCGGACTACGACAAGACGCTCGCCGCTGTACGCTGATGATTCCCGCCAAGGAGGCGCAAGAGCAGCAGTGTCATCGCGGTGAACCCCGCCGCCACGCCCTGTCGACGCTCCACGCCCCCGATCCCGCCACCGACAGGTAGAGGAAAATGAAGCAGAACAGCACCGCTGATTCACCATCATTCAACATCGGCGACAACACCGGCCCCTGCGGGGCATGGGCCATGAAATAGGCGAATGCCATTTCGCCGGACAGGATAAAGGCCGTGGGTCTGGTGAACAGGCCGAGAATGACCAGGGCACCACCCACTACTTCGAGTATGCCGGCGAAGCCTGTAAGGGACAGAAGGTTCAGGTCGTCAAAGAAGGCAACATAGGGAAACCCGAAGAGCTTCGCCGTGCCATGCTGGATGAACAGAAACGCCGTGACGATACGCAACACCGCCAGGAGCCGCGGTGACCACGTGTTGGAAAAAGCATTATCCAATGCCATTGCGCTATCCTCCCTGACACTGAACGCCGAACGCCTGAAACGGGTGTCGACCGCAATCGGAACACCCGATAACGGCGGTTCGATGGGTCTGCTGCCATGCAAGTATGGACCGGTGAAGCCGGCCTGCCGGGCACCTTCAGCACCAGCGAGACAAACTCGGGAGTGGGACGGGCTCCGCCCCGGGTTCAGTCCCGAACGTCCGCGCTCTCCTTCCCGGAATACAGTACGAAGCGGGCCTTGCCTGCGCGTTTTGCCAGGTACATGGCCTCATCGGCGTGTTTCAACAGTTCATCGGCATCACTGCCATCGTGCGGAAAGACACTGACGCCGATACTGGCCGATACCCGTACTATACCGTTGGCGACGGGAATGGGACTGTCGATGGTCTGCTGCAGCCTTTCAAGAAACGCCTGGCAGTCCCCTGCTTGCTTCAAACCACCGACGAGAATCACGAACTCGTCACCGCCCATGCGTGCGACGGTGTCGCTTCCTCTCAGCAGCGCTTTCAAACGCTCGGCGACAATCTTCAAAACCTGGTCGCCGGTGGCATGCCCGAACGCGTCGTTGATGGGCTTGAAGCCGTCCAGGTCGACGAAGCAAACGGCAAGGCGTTCCCCCTGCCGCTCGGCCGTGGCCAGGGCCAGTTCCATGCGATCGGCAAGCAAGAGCCGGTTTGGCAAGCCCGTCAGCCCGTCATGATTGGCCATGTGCTCCAGAATTCGCTCACGCTTCAGCAACTGCTCGACATTCGAAAACACCGCCACATAATTCACCAGCGCGCCCTGTTCGTTACGTACAGCGGACAACGTGAGCCACTCGTGGTAAAGCGCTCCACTGCTCGAGCGGCTCGACAGTTCACCGCTCCAATGCCCGGACTGCTCGGCCGCCGCCCAAACGAACGCAGCCTCGTCACCAAGGCTCGTCTTGAACCGGGAGAGCGGCTGCCCGATGACGTCGTCGTAAGAAAGGCCGGTTGACGCACAGAAGGCCGGATTCGCCTCCACGATGATGCCGTCGGGGTCCACGATGCCGATGGATTCCAGGGTATGGTCGAAAACATTGGCCGCCAGGCGCAGCTTCGCCTCAGCTTTTTGGCGCGCGATGATCTCCTTCATCAGGTGCAAAGTGCGGTTCGATAGGGTCTCGTACATGCTGAGTACCGTCTCCACCAGCACTTTGACAGCGCCGCTCATTCCCAGCTCGGCACGCTGCTTGGCTTCCTCCACGCTGCACCCGTCGCGTACCGCAAGCACCGCCTTGGCCATGCGCTTGTCGCTGTCGAGGATATGAAACGCAAGCCAGTGACAAAGGAACGAAAGAACCTCTTCGGCGACCTCCTCGCTGGGCTTATTACTCCCCTCCGCCTTGAGCCGCTGCACCTCGGTGACGAAATCCTGGTGCAGTGTCCGATGCCCTTTCTCCCACTGATCGCCCGTCAGGAATTCGTGCCACACCGCCTCTTCCGAGGAGAAGTGATAAACGGCATAGTCGGCCAGCTCATCAAAAATGTTATCCAACGCCGGCAAATCCGTGAGATAGGCGATGTGGCTGGCGAGCAGGTTCAAAAGCTGAACGAGGCGTCGATGCTGCGCGTCAATCTCCGGCAGACCGGTCTCAAGATTCTCGTTCCAGGGGAATATCTCGACGGTATCCATGGCGGTCATGGATATACACCTCAATCGGCGCGCCGAACAGATACGAACGCCATCAATGTGAACCAACCCCGATTCGGGGGATGCAGGCAGCCACCGGCCATCACCGCAGAATCTACGGCCAGGGGATGACGTAATCCTGAATATCATCCCGATCGGACAATGCGTCCTCCGGGAGCGCATACGCGCAGGCCGAAACGCCTGCTGCACGCACGCTCCCGGCATGACCTGACACCAGCGGATGCCACGAAGGAAGCGGTTTACCCTCGGCAAGGAGACGATACGCACAACGCGTGGGCATCCACTGCAGCACCTCAAGCTGGTCCGGTGCAAGCACCATGCAATCGGGGATCAGTCGTTGCCGCTCGCTGTACTCGCGACAACGACAGGTCGCCAGATCAAGGAGGCGACAGGCGACCCGGGTATAGAACACCTCGTCGGTTTCATCGTCCTGTAATTTGTGCAAACAGCAACGCCCGCAGCCATCACACAACGCCTCCCACTCCTCGGGCGTGAGTTCCTGAAGGGATTTTTCGGTCCAGAACGAATTCATAAGCCATTGTCCCACAATTCGGACGCCATGATATCAGCCCCTTTGCCCCGATCTCGCGTCTTCCGACATGGGGGCGACATGCCCACGGGGCGTGCCCTGGCGGGATTGATGAACTGAAACCGGATCAGAAGAATCTCAGAGAAGGTGTACTCAGGGGTGGGGCTACTCTGTACACAGGAGTGACCGTCGAACGGGCGTGGCCGCTTGGATATCCCCCAGCCCACGTCCGCTCATCAGCAGGGCAAGTAGGCTTTTTCAACCTGAAAGGGAGCACTACGCCATGGCCTTGAATATCTCGCCCGCCACCAAACTCAAGCTCGCAGGAAAAACCACCAAAGCAAGGATGGAGGTGCTTGCACCGGTCTACTGGCGTCGCTACCAGAAAGTGGCCATCCCCGCGGCCGCGGGAACGGCTTTAGCCATCTCGGGTCTGGTTTTTGCCTGGAAGCGATTGCATTAACCAAGCTGATTTTCTACACCACCATCCTGCGCCAGTAAGCCTGCTACTGAAAGGGCGGAGGGACGCAAATCCCTCCGCCACGACGCTGCCGCGCCACAGGCCAGGCTCTTTTCATCCACGACTTCGCCGGAGCTGGTCCTTCAGGAAAGAGTGAGCGAGGTATGTGACCCTCGTGCCTAACCCCACATGCAGGAACGCTGTGCGCTCAACAGGTTCTCATATCAGCTGCGCCCACGGTGGAGCGTTTCAGCCCGAGAATGGGTTGCCTGGGATTTTCGAGCGGATGCTGTCTCGGCGGCACGATGGCAGCTTTCCCGTCGCGACGGTAATCGCCACCACAGAAGATATTCTTCTGGGAAACGATTATCGCGCTGGGTGACCTAATGGTGTGGGCAGTTACGAATTCTCCGCGCTTTATCCCTGTGGACGGACGTTAAGTCGCATGCGGGAAAGGGCATTCTGTATTTCAGCCGTGCGCTGTTGGTATCTCTCGACGAACCCACCGGATTTCGGCTGGGATATCTCGGAAAAACTGAAGTCGGCGCTCAGCGTATAGGCACGAAATTCCTGTTGCAGTTGCCCCAGTTCCTGGGCCAGTTCAGCGGCGGTTGCGCTCATGTTCGGCTCCTTGTGCTTGGCAGGTGAACGAAAATCGGGGCGACGCCTCACCTTTCATGCGCACCCCAAACAGCTAAGCGACACCCTGTTTCCAACTTAACCGTTGGCGTGAAAACGCACACTGCCCAGGGGGGATACCGTAAAGAGGCAAATGGGATACATGTTTATCCGCTGGCGATAGCCACGCGGTTATCTTGATGGTTTCGAGGTCTAGATCGCGTCGGGCCGGAGCGCGACCTCAGTGACTGGTCCCTTCCGACAGGCGGGTCTTGTTCCACACGTTGTACTTGCCCGAGGGTTTAACCATGGGGATGCGTTTCACTTCCTGCAGCGTGTGCGCGTCGTACACGACCAATGCGCCGTCCATTTCCCAGAGGCTGAGCAGTGCGTAACGCCCGTCCCGGGTAAATTCCACGTGCGACGCGGTCTTTCCCGGCGTCGGTTGCAGGTTTTTGACCACCTCCAGGCTGTCCTTGTCAATGACCTGGACCGTGTCGTGGGCCGGGCCGAGGGAGGAATCCACCCAGGCATAACGCGAGTTCTCGTGGCTGCGCATGAAGAAGCCCGGCCCCAGGGTCGGCACGCGCTGGATCGCCGTCCAATCCGCCATATCGATAACCGTTACCGAACCTTCCTTCAGGTTCGGTGTGGCCAGCACACGCCGGCCACGGCGCATCCACGTGATTCCGGATGCGAGGTGCGGCATCCCGGTGAGAGGGAGGCTTGCGATACGTCGACCGACGGTGAGATTTACCACCTGTGCCGCACCGTCGCGTGCCGCGCCGATGAGATGCTCGTAGGCCGGGTCGAGGATGAAGTCCTCCACGCGTTGTTCGAGTCGGATACGCCGCACGGGGAACTCCCCTGTCGCTATCGGCGGTGCTTCACCGGAGTCCTCGCGATAATCGTGCATCGGCCCGTTGTAGACCGGCCACGCCGTTGCATTCGTCGAATACGGGAGTTCCCAGATTTCCGGAATGTCCTTCATGATGGCGATGAAGCTACCGCGGGGTGGTGCGTTATACACAGCCGCCACACGGGACCCGCGCCCCGCTTCATCCGCAGCGGCAATCACCTTCAATGGCCTTAGATCCTTTCCGTCGAGCATGACCAACGTACCCGGCAGGGTGTTGGCCACAAGCACGAATCGCCCATCGGCCGACACCGCCAGATTGCGGGTATTGAGCGCCACACGGATCTCGGCGACATAGGTCAGGTTGTAAAGATCGTATTTACTTATCCAGCCGTCCCGCGATGCCAGATAGACGAAGCGCCCGTTCGCGGCGTACTTCGGGCCGCCGTGCAGGGCAAAGTGCGTCGCAAAGCGATGGATAGGCTCGAAGCGATCACCGTCGAGAACGGTAATGTGATGGTCGCCACTTTCCACGACCACGAAGAGGTTGAGCGGATCGGCGTCGAATTTTGGACGGTCCGGAAGGTCGGTGCCCGCGGTGAAAACCTTGTGGCTGGCCTTCATCTGAGCCAGGTCCCAGCGCGGCGGCGCTGTGGGTGGCGTGGCGAGATAATCGGCAACCGCCGCGATCTGCGCCGTCGTCAGCTGATCACGAAAGCCCGGCATCTGTGTGGCGGCCCGTCCGGCGGTGATGGTCTCGAGCACAGCGGGACGGCGCAGGCGCGACAAGCTTTCGGGCAACAAAGCAGGCCCGGTCAGGCCGAACCGATCCTCACCGTGACAAGCCGCGCAATGCTGCAGATAAAGTGCCCGCGCCGGATTTTGTTCGGCCGCTACCAGCGAAAAACTCACGAGCAGCAAAAGACCAGGGATTATCCGCTTCATCTATTTGCCACCCCTGCCAATGCCGTGGCCCGGGTAACGCCGACCTCTTCATCCGTGAGATAACAGCCCGGGTCCTCCGCCCAATAGTCACCGGTGGTCTGGTAGGCACGTACCCGGGTGTTGCCGTTGCAGATGCGCCGGTGTGCACATTCGCCGCAGCGCCCGCGCAAAGGACGCGGCCGTGCCTTCAGTGCGGCCATCAGCGGATCATTGGTGTCCGACCAGATCGCAGAAAACGGCCGCTCACGCACGTTGCCCAGGTTGTGGTGCCACCACATGGTGTCCGGATGCACATTGCCCTGATTATCGATGTTCGCAATGTTCACGCCTGAACTGTTGCCGCCCCACTGTTCAAGATGCCGGTAAAGCTCGGCTGCCCGTTCCGGAAAACGCGCCCGCGCCCAATGCCACAAGAACACACCGTCCGCATCATTGTTACCGGTGACGAATTCCTTGGGTTCACCGCGCCGCAGATGGTCCAGGCAGGTATCGAACAGCGAGGCCATGGCCGCGCGCGTGCCCCGGTGGATGGCTTCGCCCCGATTTTTGTTGCCACGGCCCGCGTAGTTGAGATGGGAGTAGTAGAACTTCCCCAATCGTTCGTCGTCGAGGAGCTGAAGCATCTGCGGGAGTTCATGGATGTTGTCGGCCGTTGCCGTGAATCGCAGGCCCACTTTGACCCCACGGTCCCTGCATCGTCGCAGGCTCGCCAGCGCCGAATCGTAGGCTCCCGGCATGCGGCGAAAACGATCGTGTGTTTCCCGCATCCCATCGATGCTCACCCCCACGTAATCGAAGCCGACCTCCGCGATGGCATCGGCCCGTGCCTCGTCGATGAGCGTGCCGTTGGAGGAAAGCCCTACATAAAAACCCTTGGCCTTCGCATGACGGGCCAGCGAGAAGATGTCGTCGCGCAGCAAGGGCTCGCCGCCGGAGAGAACGAGTACCCGCACGCCGAAGGCGTAGAGGTCGTCCATTACCGCGCGTATCTGATCACCGTTCAGTTCACCGTTAAACTCCTTGTCGGCAGAATTCGAGTAGCAGTGCTTGCAGGTCAGATTGCACCGCCGAATCAGATTCCATATGACCACCGGTCCGTGACCAATATCCACCGGCCGCCGCGCGTGTGCGCTGCCCGTGAGGCGCTGCATGAAGCGGTTAATGCGAAACATGACGCCCTCCTTTCTCCTGACCTGTGCCGCCGTCGATCCCGTCAGCCGGCGAACCGCATACCGGTTTTTTTCAGAATACGTGTGCTGTATAGGACGTCGTGGGCGCGCGCATCGGCACCGAGCAGCACCGCGATGGCCGCAACCTTCTGTTCCACTTCATCGCGTGTCTGCCCGTGTACCATGGCAAACAGGTTGTAACGCCACTCGGGCAGATGACGCGGCCGATGGTAGCAATGGCTGACATCGTCCAACGCCCCCACCTTCCGCCCCACCACCCCGATACGCTCATCGGGAATGTCCCACACGCTCATGCCGTTGGCCCGGTAGCCCAGACGGTAATGATTGGGCACTGCGCCGATACGTCGAATCATGCCCTCCGCCTGCATACGCACCATGCGCGCCATTACCTCCTCGGCTGACGCGCCGACCTGCCCTGCCACCGCATGGTATGGCTTCGCGACGAGCGGAAGCCCGGCCTGGGTGGCCCTGACGATGGCCAAATCGAGCGCATCGCATACCACCGAGAGACCTTCAGATACTGAAGTGGAGACCGACATAGAATTCTTCTCGCTTCGGGAAGTCGTAAACGCGACAACCTGTCGCGGCCTCGATCCGGTTGATGGTTTGGCCGATGTGTTCCGGCGTTTCGGTTGCGAGCACGAACCACATGTTGAGTTCATGATCCCTGGCGTAATTGTGCGCGACCTCCGGGAATGCATTGACAACGGTCGCCACCTCTTCATAGCGTTCGGGCGGTGCCGACAGCGCGGCCAAGGTCAACCCGCCGCCCAACCTTTCCGCATTGAACAGTGGCCCGAAGCGTGTCATCAAACCGTCTTCCAGTAATCGCCGCAACCGCGCGATCAAATCGTCTTCTGTCACACCCAGGGCCTTGGCCACATCACGGAACGGGCGCTCGCAAATCGGCACCCCACGTTGCATGACGTCCAAAATCCGGCGATCCAACTCATCCATGATTCACCATCGCTTTCCCAGGCGTTGCGGTGGTGGTGACATAACGGGCACCCCGTTGCTTGAACCGGCGTGTACTGAACAACAGGGCACGCGGAATGTCCTGCAATCCGCAATCGGCGACAAGTGTTTGCACCCGCTCTTCAACCTCGGAACGGTTTTTGCCGTGAATCATGCAAAAAAGGTTGTAGGGCCATTCCGGAGGACTGCGTCGACGCTGATAGCACAGGGTCACGAAGTCGTAGCGGCTGAGACGGACGCCGAGTGCGCTCACCTCGCTGTCGGGTATATCCCATACCAGCATACCGTTGGCACGATATCCGAGTTCGCGGTGGCGGACCACAATCCCAAAACGCCCAATGGTGCCGTCGTTCAGCCACTCCCCAATGCGCTCGCATACCTGCCATTCCATCATATTCGCGGCATAGCCCACGGCGGCATAGGGCCGCGGTACCAGCGGCAGGCCGTTCTGGATCGCCGCCACCAGACTCTGATCCGCCGGCCCGCGGATGGACGCGGGACAACGCACCTTTTCTGCGCCGGCGACGCGTAATGTCGCGGACGGCACGACACCGTGGCTCTGGCGTAATGGAAAACCAAGATCGATGTGGTAGGCCTCAAGCATGGGCAGCGAAATGACCGAAAGCCCGGCGCGTGCCTCGATGTCTTCAAGCACGGCGGTCAAGTGCACTTCGTCGGCCGCGGTAACCACAAACCAGAGGTTGAAACGATGTTCGCGTTCGTAATTATGGTTCACTTCCGCATAACCGCTGACCAGCGTCGCGACTTCGTCAAGTACCCCTTCCGGCACCGCCATGGCAGCCAACGTACTGCACCCCACGCGATGAGGACGGAACACCGGTCCCACACGACTGATGATGCCCAGCCCCTTGAGCCGTTGCAGTGCCGTGATGACACTGGATTCATTGCTCCCCAGGCGCTCCGCCATGGCCGCGAAGGGCCGTGTCACCACCGGCAGCCCGCGCTGGAACGTATCCAATAGCTGCCGTTCCAGCGGATGAAGTCGAGTGTCATCTGCGTCATTGGCATTCATCGCCCACTCCTCCCTAACACGCTTTGGGACCCCTTGCTCCAAAAAGTGCTTGGAGTGAGGGACCACGTCGGCACACGTTTGTTGTTCGCTCCCCTCCTCTTGCTTCCGCAGAGGGAAGGGACAAAACCGTGTTCAACCATCTGCCAAAAGAGCACACACCAGGCCTATAGCCCAATGCGGTGTGCACGCGCCGTGAAGAAAATGCCGCTCGGACTTTGCACAGGCACCGTGGCCACTTCCTCGAAGGTAGCGGTGTCGTAGACTTTCGCCTGGTGGTCGTCCCGCAAGGACATCCAGATGTGTTCCCCCCGCGGCGTGAATTCCATGTGCAACACCACGTTGCCCGGTTCAAGGGTTTTGATCACCGCCATGGTGGTGGTGTCGATGACCTGTACGGCGCTGTTCTTCGGGTAGGCGAAGCTCACCCAGACGTAACGACCGTCCGGTCGCCCCATCACGAACACCGGCTGGCCCTGTACGGGAATGCGCGCGGCCTCTTTCCATGTTCTGCGATCGACCACCAGCACTTCGTCGCGTCCGACCGCGGGCAGGAAGGCGTATTCGCCGGCGATCGCCCAGCCGCGCAGGTGCGGCATCTTGTACACCGGGCGCGGTTCTTCCCCGCGTCCATAGCCTGAAAGGATCCGCGTTGGGCCGGTGTCCAGATTCCAAAGATCCAGCATCACAATGCCGTCTTCGCCGAACAGGCCAGCGAGGTAATAGCGGCCATCCGGCGTAATCAGTCCGTCATAGGGAAAGCGTCCGACATTCTTGAAGCGGCGAATCACCGGGTGGCGGGGATTGGTAAGATCGGCCACCCAGATTTCGCCTGCGTCATAGAGCGAGAAAACGAAGCGCTCGCCCGGCGCGTCGGCGAGGCCCACCACCTTGGAATGCCCCCCAGCGTATTCGGCAGGGATCTCGGCCAGCAACTCGAGGGAATCGGCATCAAAGATTTTCACACCGCCCGGCGCGTAGTTGGCCACGGCGATGAGACGGCCGCTCTGCGATATGGAACCACCAATGCTGTTCCCTGCCTGAATTACCCGCGCCACCACACGTTCGGCCAGCAAATCAACTTTGGTCAGACCGCCGTCCCGACCAAACACGAAGGCGTAACGTTCATCGCGAGAAAACACCATGGATGCATGGGACAGGTCACCAAGCCCATCAATCGCACCCAAACGGTGCCGGAAACTCGTGTTCACCACCACCACACTGCCCGTCGCCCGTTCCACCACCAGGCCCAAATCGCCCGTGCCGCGCACGGATGCACAGGCGCTCACCATGAACGATGTAATCATCGCCGTTATCAGTGCGGCCCACCGAACGCGTTCCGCCCTGGTAAATCCACCGGTTCTGCGCTCGGGCCTTGCGGCCGATTCGATATGCCGACGGTTATTCATGGAGATCTCCTTTGCGCAGCGCCCGTACGATCCAGGTCACGTCGGCGTCGCTGAGGATGTCACGCCAGGGCGGCATAGGTGTGCCCGAGCGGCCATTCAGAATGGTGTATTTCAAGAACGCGTCAGGCTTGCCGGCGAGTGCCTTGGGTAACAGCGCCGGGCCGAGCCCGCCCTGTAGCGTCATGCCATGGCACGACCCACAGTCGTGGAGCAGAAGATGGCGCAATTCCGCTTGACGATGCTCATCCATCGCATCGACAGTGCCCGTTGCGAGTACACCCATAAAAAACAGACCCGCCCGATTCATGAACTCGCCCTCCGCGGAACGCGGGGCGGGCGATGCCCGCCCCGCATTCGACTTCAATAGACGTCGTGCTGGGTGTTGTAGAGATTGAATTTGCCCGTAGGCGTGACCAGACGCTTGTCCTTGATAACCTTCTTCAAGGCGAGCGTCCTGTCGTCCACGATGACGATGGCCGACTTCTGTTCCTTGCCATTCCAGACAGAGAACCAGACTTCGTCACCGGCTTTGTTGAATTCCGGCTGCACCACGCGCTTCGCCCCCTCACCCAAATCGGCCCATTCCGCGATGGGAAGCACCTTGAACCCGGCTTCCAGATTCTTGATGTTGAACACCGCCACGGATTGACTGATGCCGGCATCCGGATTCAGCGGCGTATCGACATACAGGTGCGTGGACTTGGGATGGGTCTTGATGAACAGGGAGCCACCGCCTTGCCCTGTCAGCGTGCGCACGACCTTCCAGGCATTCTTTTTGTTGCCTTTCGGGTCGGTGCCGATGAGGGTAATCTTCTCGTCACCCAGGTCGCTGGTTGCCCACACCGGCCCATACTTCGGGTCAATGAAGTTAGCGCCACGGCCGGGATGCGGAATTTCACCCACGTCCACCAGAGCGGCCAGTTTTGATTCCTTGGAATCGATGACGGCCAGCTTGTTGGACTTGTTCGCTGCGGTGATGAAGTAACGGTGTGAGGAGTCCCAGCCGCCGTCATGCAGGAAAGGCGCGGCCTCGATATTGGTGATCCTCATATTCCGGATATCGGAGTAATCCACCATCAACACATTGCCGGTTTCCTTCACGTTGATAATGAACTCCGGCTTCTCGTGCGAAGCCACAATCGCAGCCACACGCGGCTCCGGGTGGAACTCCTGGGTGTCCACCGTCATGCCGCGTGTTCCAACAATCTTGATGGGCTCCAGGGTCTCGCCCTTCATAATCACGAACTGCGGCGGCCAATAGCTCCCGGCAATCGCATACTTGTCTTCCCAGCCCTTGTACTTGGAAGTCTCCACCGAACGCGCCTCCAGGCCGACCTTGATGGTCGCGACGTTGTCCGGCTTCTTCATCCAGAGATCGATCAGATTGATTTTTGCGTCACGGCCGATCACGTACAGGTAACGACCTGACGCCGAAATACGCGAAATATGCACGGCGTAGCCGGTGTCGATGACATTGATGATCTTTTTGGAATCACCGTCGATCAGCGCGATTTGACCGGCATCGCGCAGCGTCACCGAGAAGACGTTGTCGAGGTTGTAACCGTTCAGCTTCCGGCTGGGGCGCTTTTCCGGTGGAATGAGCACCTTCCAGCTCGCCTTCATTTCCTTCATGCCGAACTCGGGCGGTTGCGGCGGCTCGTGCTGGATGTACCGCGCCATCAGGTCCACGTCCTCGGCCGAGAGCTGTCCCGAAGTACCCCAGTTGGGCATACCGGCAGGTGACCCGTAGTTAATGAAAACCCGCAGATAATCCAGACTCTTCGGCATCGTGACGTCCGGCGTCAGAGGCTTACCGGTCGCGCCCTTGCGCAGCACGCCATGGCAGCCGGCACAGCGCTCAAAGTAAATGGTCTTGGCCCGCTCGAATTCGGCCGCCGTCATCGGCGGCGCTTTCGGCGCGTCCGCACCGACCGCATTGGGCGGCACGGCCGAAGGCGCGCCCTCATACAAACCTTTCGTCTGATCCGTATGTACCCCTTGCGCGAAAGCGGAACCACCTAACAGGCAGATCGTGGTGGCGACGGCCATCGCACATCTCTCAAACCGACCCTTTCTTTCCATAGCAAACTCTCCCCCGCTGAAGTGTTCGAGACTGAATGGTTGAGCCTCAACTCCGGTTTACGGGCCCGGGCACGCTGCCGCCTTGATGAAGGTCAACCTCATTGCGAATAAGGAAAATACTCATCACCTCGGGACCAACGACAATGGGCGGGTTTTTTGAGGTACCTCGGGGTACTTGAGAGTGGGTTGCTAGCCCTGTGACCTGGTCACAAGGATGATCAATCAGAAATCTACTCGGAGGTTTTCAAGAGGAACCCATGGGCAGGGATCTCACCCAGCGGGCGTAAGAACGGAAGAACGAGATGGCAAACGGATTCCGCCCTGCCGATGAGTCGAAACCAAATCGGTTCTCTGACGAAGACGCTGTGCAAATGGGAGGATACGTAAACGTGTCCAATCGGTAGATACCGCCTTACGCGCCAAAGCCCCGCGGCGATATTTTCCATTCCCCCGTAGGAGCGGCCTCAGGCCGCGATTGCGCAGGCGGTTGGAACCACCGCCGGTTATCGCCCAGAGGACTGGGCTCCTACAACGAACAACGCGGCACTCCCCCCGTAGGAGCGGCCTCAGGCCGCGATTGCGCAGGCGGTTGGAACCACCGCCGCTTATCGCCCAGAGGACTGGGCTCCTACAACGAACAACGCGGCACTCCCCCCGTAGGAGCGGCCTCAGGCCGCGATTGCGCAGGCGGTTGAAACCACCGCCGCTTATCGCCCAGAGGACTGGGCTCCTACAACGTGCGCCATTTCC
>JAWLCT010000034.1:0-3307 GCA_041687015.1 Gammaproteobacteria bacterium | reverse complement strand
GTAGGAGCGGCCTCAGGCCGCGATTGCGCAGGCGGTTGAAACCACCGCCGGTTACGCCGCCCCCAACGCTCAGGAACGCGTTCCAGCCATCCGGCCATGGCCGTCATGAACATCCTTATGCGGTATAAACCCGCTTCACGAATGTGACCTTGTCGACGACAGTTGTTTGGCTCGAAAGCGCAGCATAATCAGCAAATAGTGTTGCCCCAATGAGACCGACCACCAGCACCATCCCACTTGAACGAAGGACCACTCAGACGCTACTCCCTCCTGAGTTGGAGACGTCTTCCTGATGGCGTCAACGGTGCCGTGATGCTGCCGAGGCTGTAGGAAATCCCAGTTTGCGGTACAGTGGCCCAGCAAGCCCCAGACAGCAATCCAAAACTCGGCATCACAGCAGCCCGAGAAGCCTGAGATGGAGCGCCACAGACCGTATGACGGGCGTGACGGATGGATGCCCTCTCTGAGTGTTTGCTGAAGCACCAGCAAATTGCGGGCAACCGCACATTGGGGGCTCTCATGACCAGCCATTGCTACCTGCTTTCGGGCGTAATACTCGCCGGCTCGCTGCACATTCCTTCCGCCTGCGCGGAACCGGTGTCACCAGAGGCGTCGAAAACGACATCCACGTTGTCGGCGGTTCACGACAGCCCCTCCTCTCCCGCCGACTGGCCGACCGGCCTGCTGCCAGGCCTTGCCGAGACACTGGGCAAGCAGGCGCCGTGGCGTCCACAACCGAGCCGGCACGGTGCGCAGGCGAGCAACCCGCGACACGGGCTGAGCGCGCGCTTCGATGCCGAAGGCCTCTCACTGACAACGGATGAGGGCGACCTTCGCCTTGCCTTCTCCGGCATCGGGCGCGCGGGCAGGCTGCGCGCGCCCACCAGCGCGAAGGCCGAAATCGAAGGCGCGCGCATCCTTTACCGACACGGTCCGGGGCTCACCCAGTGGTTCATCAACAGCCCGCTCGGCCTGGAACAGGGCTTCACCCTCGAACACAGGCCGGAAGGCCGGGGTGAGCTGCAACTCGCCCTCACGCTCGCGGGTGATTTCGGCGCCCGCCTCGACCACGACGAACTGCTGTTCACCGACCCGACAGGCGCCGCCCGCCTGCGCTACGGCGCACTCGCCGCCTTCGATGCCGAAGGCAGAACCCTCCCCGCGCACATGCGCCTCGACGGCCAGCGGCTCCTGCTCGCCGTGGATGATGCCGGGGCGCGCTATCCGGTGGTGATCGACCCGTTGATTGGGGGACAGGTGGCGAAGCTCGTTGCCGGCATTGCCTACGATCAGTTCGGCTTTAGCGTCGCCCTCTCCGGCGACACCGCGCTGATCGGGGCGAATTATGCCGACCCCGGCGAAACGTCCGCAGCGGGGGCTGCGTACGTATTCGTCCGCAGCGGCAGCACCTGGACCCAGCAGGCCAAGCTCACCGCGGACGATGGCGTGGTTCACGGTGAATTCGGGGGTTGCGTCGCCCTCTCCGGGGACACCGCCCTTGTCGGAGCGAGGGGCGCGGCTTCCGGGGACACGTCCTGGGCGGGCGGCGCCTATGTCTTCGTGCGCAGCGGCACAAGCTGGATGCAGCAGGCCAAGCTCACCGCCGGTGATGGCGCCACGGGTGATTCGTTCGGTATCAGCGTCGCCCTCAGTGAATCCGGCGATACGGCGCTGGTCGGGGCGCCGGACGTGAACGACCGCACGGGGGCCGCCTACGTCTTCGAGCGCAGCGGTACGACCTGGGCGCAGCAGGCCAAGCTCACCGCCAGTGACTGCGCGGTGGGCGATGAGTTCGGTAACAGCGTCGCCCTTTCCGGCGACACCGCTCTGGCCACCGCACACGGTGCATCCCTCTCCGGCAAGCCTCATGCAGGCGCGGCTTACGCTTTCGTGCGTAGCGGCACAACCTGGACCCAGCAGGCCAAGCTCACAGCCAGCGACGGTGCACCCTCGGATTACTTCGGCGCGAGAAGCGCCCTCTCAGGCGACACCGCGCTGGTCGGAGTGCCTGGCGTGGACATTGCCGGTAACATCGACATAGGCGCGGCCTACGTTTTCATGCGCAACGGCACATCCTGGTCCGAACAAGCCAAGCTCATTACCGATGACGGCATCCAGGATGATTGGCTCGGCTACAGCGTCGCCATCGCGGGTGACACCGCGCTGGTTGGCGCAGCCAATACAAACGACGGAACGGGTTCGGCGTACGTCTTCGTCCGCAATGGCACGACCTGGAGCCAGCGCGCCAAGCTCATGGCCAACGACAGGGCCAAGGGCGATGCGTTCGGTGCCAGTGTTGCGCTCGCCAGCCACACCGCCTTGGTCGGCGCCTTCATGAAGAGCAACGGAGGTGCGGCCTATGTCTTCGGCCCCGGCGTCGATCTCGAAATCATCAAGCAGGACAGCGCCGACCCGGCACGCCACGGAAGCACCCTCACCTACAGCCTTTACGTCACCAACCTGGACGACGAGGTCGACGCCACCGGGGTGGTCCTCACCGACACGCTACCCACAGGAATCGGCTACGTCGCCGATGACAGCGGCTGCAGCGTGAGCGGCACGCCCGCAACCGGCGAGACCGTGACCTGCGCGCTCGGTACCCTCGCCAAGGGCGGCACCATGACCAGCACCCACCTCACCGTGCAGGTCAATGCTGAGCCCTGGACGGTCGTGAGCAACACCGCCACGGTCAGTGTCGATCAGCCGGACATCAACGCCGACAACAACACCGACACCGAAACCACCTCCATCAGGCTCCCGAACGCGCCCCCGGTGGCGACCTCCCTCGCACTGGTCGCCTACGTGGGCAGCCCCTTGAGTGGCACACTGCCGGCTGCCGACCCCGATGGCGACAGCCTCACCTACGCGATCGTGACGAACGGTGCGAAAGGTGAAACGGTCATCACCCATGCGGCCACCGGCGCTTTCACCTACACGCCCAATGCAGGCGAAACGGGCACCGACAGTTTCACCTTCCAGGCGAGCGATGGCGCGCTCCATTCGAACACCGCCACCGTGACCGTCACCATCAAGGCAAAGGAGGTCGTGCGCCGCGGCGGCGGTGCGTTCGATCTCCTGCTCCTACTCAGTTTGTTGCCGTTGCTGACCCGCGTGAGCCCCTGGTACAGTGAGCCCTCGACGACAGTCCGTGCCACCTCAGGTTCACCGGCTCGTCGACGCAAGCGCGCTGTCAATTGAACTGCCGAGGACGCCCAACGCCATCGAAGATTCAACGCGGTGTGGCCAAGAAAGATGCTGCCGTGAGTTCACAACTTGCCGTAATCGCCCCTCGCAAGGTGTAGAACTG
>JAWLCT010000033.1:14029-36084 GCA_041687015.1 Gammaproteobacteria bacterium | reverse complement strand
GGCGCGTTGTGCGTTGTAGGAGCCCAGTCCTCTGGGCGATAACGGCGGTGGTTTCAACCACCTGCGTATCGCGGCCTGAGGCCGCTCCTACAAAAAACGGCGCGTTGTGCGTTGTAGGAGCCCCGTCCCCTGGGCGATAACGGCGGTGGTTTCAACCGCCTGCGCAATCGCGGCCTGAGGCCGCTCCTACAGCCGTGTAAGTATCAGGCGGTGTGTTCCTGCTTGAGGGCCATGAGGCCGCCCTTGAGGACGTAGGCGTCGAAGCCGCGTTCGGAGAGCAGGTAGGCGGCCGAGGAACTGCGACGGCCCGTGTCGCAGTACACGATGTATTTCTTGTCCTTGTTCAACGCCGGCGCTTTGACGCGTAGCAGGTAAAGCGGTACGTGCAGGCTGCCCGGGATGGCGTAGTTCTTGTGTTCATTCTCCAGGCGCACGTCCAGCCACACGGCGCCTTTGCGGATCATCTCCTGGGCCTGTTCGAAGTTGACGCTGGACAGGATGGGCGCTTTCAGCAATTCCTCGAAATCCGCCTTGCCGAGGCGCATCAGCATGCCGTCGGTCAGCATGGTGACATTGGCGTTGCGACGCGCCCCGGAAATGAGCGCCTCTTCGCCGAAGCTCGCACCGGCGTCCAGCTCGGCCAACTTTATTACTTTGTCGCTCTTGGCCGCATCGCGCGTTACCAGGCAACGGCCCTTGCTGATGTAGTAATAGAAATCCCCTTCGTCACCCTGGCGGATGATCACCTCGCCGGCCTTGACCGGCACCGGCTGCATGCGCATGAACATGGCCTGGATGTTGGTCGGCGGGATCTTGTGAAACAGGCTCGAACGCAGGATGTTGGTCATCCAGTCGGTCTCGTCCGCGCCGGATTCATTCACATCGATTTCGTTGACCATATAACCCGCGTTCTGGTCCCAGGTCAGCAGGATGTCGAGCAGGTCGTTGTCAATGCGGAGGAATTCGATATCGGTCTTGGCGGTCGCCGTGGCCTGGCGGGGGCGGTGATGGTCCATGGGGAAACGCGCGGCGGAGGTGCCGCCCAGGATCGCCTTTTCCTCATCGCTGCCCGCAAGGCCGACTTCGCCGCTGACCAGGTAATAGGAATAATTGTCGTTGTCGCCCGCCTTGAACAACTGGCGGCCGGCGGTCAGCGATTCGACAACGGTCTTGTCGGCGAGGTCCCGCAGGTTGTCCTGGGTGAGCTGACTCACGGGGACGAATTGGCGCAGAACCTGGATACTGACCCGTTTCTTTTCTTCGGCCATTGTGGAGTGGGTTGGGGAGGGCGAATGCGTCGAAAATCCTAACACTGCGGGCGTAGGGCGCTCAAACCCGATTGCGGAAATTCGCGATTGCGTTCAATGCGGCCTCGATGGTTTCCGGCGCAGAGTGGAAATGCGGCGACAGGCGCACCCCGCCGCCACGCAGGGCGCAGACGACCTGGTTCGCGCGCAAATGCTCGAACAGGGCACCCTGGTCGACGTCCGGGCGGCGCAGAGTGAGAATGCCCGCGCGCCGCGCCGGCGCATCGGGGCTGAGAATTGCCCATCCCTCGCCCCGACAGCGCTCCGCGATGGCCTCCACATGTTCGGCCACCCGGGCCTCAATGTGTGGGATTCCGACCTCCAGCAGCAGCGACAGGCTTGCCTGCAAACCGTGGATGCCGAGCATGTTGGGGCTGCCGCATTCGAAACGCCGCGCGCTGGCCGCCGGCGCCCAGTCCCGCCGATCGAAATCCCCCAGGTGTTCGACCATGTGCCAGCCGAATTCGAACAACTGCAGGCGTTCACGCAGCGCCGGCCGGCACCAGAAGACGCCGATGCCTTCCGGGCCGAGCAGCCATTTGTGACCGTCCGCCGCCAGGAAATCGATGTGAAACGCCTCCACGTCCATGGGCAGCACCCCAAGGCTTTGAATTGCATCCACCACGAACAGGATGTCGCGGTCGCGGCATGCGCGGCCCAGCCGTTCCAGGTCCATGCGCAGGCCGGTGGCGTACTGCACCGCGCTCACCGCCAGCAGGCGGGTGCGGTGGTCGGCGAGGGCGAGCATGGTGGCCTCCGGGTCCGCGCCCCCGAGTTCCGCGATGCGGACCTCAACGCCCTTGCTGCGCAGGGACTCCCAGACGATGCGGTTGGAGGGAAACTCCTGGTCGGTGGTGATGATGTTGTCACCCGGTTGCCAGGGGAGGCCATGGGCTACGAAGGACAGGCCTTCGGAGGTGTTCTTGACCAGGGCGATGTCGTCGGTGGACGCAGCGCCGATGAGCGTCCGCAGTTGGTCGCGCAGGGAGGCTTCGACCGTGGTCCAGCGCGGATAATCGCGCGCCCCGAGCCGGCAGTTCTCCTCCGCGAACTGCTGCACCGCCTCCCGTGTACGCCGCGGCCAGGGGGCGACGGCGGCGTGGTTGAGGTAGACCAGCCCCGCGGTGAGCGGGAATTCATCCGCAACGGAAAAGCTCGAATCCACTTTTAAAGTACTCCCTCATCCAGGTTCAAAAGGCGTGCGCAAGCGCTTGCCGTTGTTTGTTTTTCTCGCCTCGCCGCGACGGAGTGCGGCGGTTATGAGAGCACCGCGACGGCCCTCTGTCCAGCGTTGCGTCCGACACAAATATCTGCTTGATCGCATATCTGTCCGGGCGTATATTTCCACCCCATGAATGCGCTCGCTGATACCTTCTTCCGGGTTCTTGCCGATCCGACGCGGCTGCGCTGCCTGGTGCTGCTGCAGCGGGAAGGTGAGTTGTGCGTGTGCGAACTGACCCATGCACTGGGGGAAACCCAACCCAAGATCTCGCGGCACCTGGCCGTGCTGCGCGACGCCCGGTTGGTGATGGATCGCCGTGCAGGACAGTGGGTGCACTATCGACTTCATCCGGACCTGCCGGCCTGGGCCCACGAAGTGCTCGAGGCCACCACCCGCGGCCTGGCCGACCAGCCGCCCTTCGCCGCGGATTACGCGGCGCTTACTGAAATGCCCAACCGACCCGGCGCGCGTTGCTGCGCCTGAGAGGCCTGCATGGACACGCTTCACTTACTGTTTCTCTGCACCGGCAATTCCTGCCGTTCCCAAATGGCCGAAGGCTGGGGACGCCATTTCGCTGGTGATGCCATAAAAGTGCAATCGGCCGGCATCGAGGCCCACGGCAAGAATCCACGCGCCATCGCCGTCATGCGAGAGGCGGGCATCGACATCTCGGGCCAGGAATCCGCCCGGCTCACCGACGCCATGCTGGATTGGGCAGACGTGGTGGTGACCGTGTGCGGCCACGCCGACGAGCACTGCCCCGTACTCCCCACAGCGACGCGCAAGCTTCACTGGCCACTCAACGACCCGGCCAAAGCCCAAGGCAGCGAGGACGAAATCATGACCGTGTTCCGCGCCAGCCGCGACGACATCCGTGCCCGGGTGGAAGCCCTCATCCACCAGTTGCAGAGCGAGGGGAGCACCGCGCAATGACCGCTGAGTGCGAGCTGGTGGCAAAGCGTGCCCAAGGGGCGCCGCTGGGCTTTTTCGAGCGCCACCTGACCCTGTGGGTGGCCCTGTGCATCATCGCCGGCATCGCCCTCGGGCACGTCCTGCCAGCCCCATTCCGCTTCATCGGCAGCCTCGAGATCGCCCAGGTCAATCTGCCGGTGGCGGTGCTCATCTGGCTGATGATCATCCCCATGCTGCTCAAGGTGGACTTCGGCGCGCTGCACGACGTGAAGTCCCAGTGGAAGGGCATCGGCATCACACTGTTTGTGAACTGGGGAGTGAAGCCGTTCTCGATGGCTCTGCTGGCCTGGATCTTCGTGCGCGGCCTGTTCGCCGACTGGTTGCCGGCGGAGCAGCTCGATGCCTACGTGGCCGGTCTCATTCTGCTCGCGGCGGCGCCGTGTACGGCCATGGTGTTCGTGTGGAGCCATTTGTCCAGAGGCGAGCCCAACTTCACCCTCACCCAGGTGGCCCTCAACGACACCATTATGGTGTTCGCCTTCGCGCCCATCGTGGGTCTCCTGTTGGGGCTTTCGGCCATCACGGTGCCGTGGGACACGCTGTTCCTCTCCGTGGTGCTGTACATCGTCCTTCCCGTGCTTGCCGCACAGGCCTGGCGGCGCGCCTTGCTGACCCGCGGGGAGGCCACGCTGGCGCGGGTGCTGGCAGCACTGCATCCCGTGTCCCTGTCTGCGCTTTTGCTGACCCTCGTACTGCTGTTCGGCTTCCAGGGCGATCAGATCATCGAACAGCCTCTGGTCATCGTGCTGCTCGCCGTGCCCATTCTCATCCAGGTCTATTTCAACTCGGGCCTGGCCTACCTGCTCAACCGCCAGTTTAAGGTGCCCCACAACGTGGCCGGGCCCTCGGCACTTATCGGCGCCAGCAACTTTTTCGAGCTGGCGGTGGCCGCGGCCATCAGCCTGTTCGGTTTCCATTCCGGGGCAGCCCTGGCCACCGTGGTGGGCGTGCTGGTGGAGGTGCCGGTGATGCTGTCGGTGGTGAAGATCGTCAACGCCACCCGGCCCTGGTACGAGCGCCCGCAAATTTCGTGAGTCCGCAAGTGAACGCCAGCGGACGGAAGAGAAAAGCATTAACCACGGGGGACACGGGGGAAAATTTCCGAATGCCGCAGGGGCGCCTGTAGGAGCGCCCTCAGGCCGCGATGGCACAGCATGCCAAGGCAATCGCGGCCTGAGCACCCCTCGGGCATAAAGCCGCTCCTACAGAAAACGGAGTTCCCCGTGTTCCCCGTGGTTTGGCTTTTCTTCGGTTCGAAGGTCCGCTTGCGTTCACTGGCGGAAGCTTGTTTGAAAGGTCTTGAACGGTGATGAAAGTTTTTAAGTTGTTGCTTGCGCTGGGTGTGGCGGTCTTTTCCGGGGCCACTGCGGCGGAACTTCGGGTTCAGCACGTGGCCGGGCCGGCGTATGCCGTCGTGGGGGAGCTGGGGGCGCGCACCTATGAGAACCACGGCCTCAATGCCACCTTCGGCTTCGTGGTGACCGACGAGGGCGTGGTGCTCATCGACAGCGGCGCGTCCCGTGCCGGTGCGGCGCTCATCGAACAGGCCGTGGCGAGCGTCACCGACAAACCCGTGACACATGTGATCAATACCGGCAGTCAGGACCACCGCTGGCTGGGCAACGGCTATTTTGCGGACAAGGGCGCACAGGTGCTCGCCCTGGAACGCACAGTGGACACCCAGCGGCGCTTTGCAGGCCAGCACATGGAGCAACTGCAAGGGGTGCTCAAGGAGCGACTCGATGGAACACGCCCGTTCCATGCCCCCGCGCCTGCGAAAGGGGACACGGCACAACTGACCGTCGGCGGCGCCGACCTGCAGGTGATGTGGCTGGGGGATGCGCATTTTCCGGGCGACGCCGTGGTCTGGCTGCCTGCACACGGCGTTCTCTACAGCGGCGACATGGTCTACGTGGAGCGTCTGCTCGGCGTGCTGCCCTGGTCCGATGCCGTGGCATGGCGAGAAAGCTTCCATCGCATGGAAACCCTGGCGCCCACCCACATCGTACCGGGCCATGGCCGCCCTGTCGGTCTGGAAATCGCGCGCAAGCACACGGGCGAATACCTGGACTGGTTGGTGATCGAACTGGGCGAGGCTTCCGAGAACTGGGAGCCCATCGATGAGGTGATTGCCCGTCTGGCCGAGGCACCCGCTTTTGAATCCCTGCAGAATTTCGCCGAACTGCACCGCGGCAATCTGAGCCGTGCCTACGTGCAGATGGAAGCGCAGCGCTGAGAATCACAATGTTCGAGACCTTGGGCGACATTATCGTTTATAAGCTGCTGGGCCTTGCCGCCGAGAGCGCGGTGGGGCAGGCACTCCATTTCTTCATTGCGGACACGGCCAAGATCTTCGCGCTGCTGGTGACGGTCATCTATGTGATGGGCCTGCTGCGCGCCATGCTCTCGCCTGAACGCGTACGCGCCTTCGTGCGCGGCGGTCCCACATGGATGGCGCGCTCGACCGCCATTACCCTGGGTGCGGTGACGCCGTTTTGCTCCTGTTCCTCCGTGCCCCTGTTCATCGGGTTCGTGGAGGCGGGTATTCCGCTCGGGGTGACCTTTTCCTTCCTTATCGCCAGCCCGATGATCAACGAGGTTGCGGTGGTGCTGCTCGCGGGCATTGTCGGCTGGGAACTGGCGGCAATGTACGTGGCGGCGGGCCTGCTGGTGGCCTATGTGGGTGGCGTGATCATTGAGCGCTTCCGCCCCGAACGTTGGGTTGAGGACTACGTGTGGAAAATCCATATGGGTGAGGCGGCGCTGCCTGAGCGGGACAAATCGCTGCGTGGGCGCCACGCTTACGCCCTCGCGGAAGTGCGCGAAATCGTCCGGCGTGTCTGGAAATGGGTGCTCATCGGTGTGGGTGTCGGCGCCTTGTTCCACGGCTTCGTGCCACTCGACTGGGCCAAGCAGTTGGGCGACGCCTGGTATAGCGTGCCGGCGGCGGTTTTGGTGGGCGCACCGCTGTACTCCAATGCCATCGGCGTAGTGCCGGTCGCGGAGGCCATGCTGTTCAAGGGCGTCGCGCTGGGCACCACGCTCGCCTTCATGATGAGCATTGCCGCGTTGTCCATTCCCGAAATGCTTATCCTGCGCAAGGTCATCAAGTGGCCCGCCCTGGCATTGTTCGCGGGCGTACTCGTGGTGGCGTTCAGTTTGGTGGGGTGGGGATTCAATTGGCTCGCGTGAATGGATGAGATCTAATTGCCGAGACATCGGCTTCCCTTTTTGGAGATGACATGAAAAACATCAAAGTACTGGGTTCCGGGTGCCGCAATTGTCAGATCACCTACGACCTCATCAAGCAGGTGGCCGGCGAAAAGGGCGCCGAGGTGTCCATAGAGAAGGTCCAGGACATCGCGGCCATCATGGGTTATGGGGTGATGTCGACACCCGGCGTGGTCATCGAGGAGCAGGTGGTGCATGCCGGCGGCGTGCCCGATCGGAAGACAGTGGAGAGCTGGCTCTCCTGAAGGCCTGGTCATGAACACCTGTCCTGTCGACACGCCATGCGGTACGTTTGACGTCCACGAAAGCGGACCGGTCTGTGCTGCCTCGCGCCTCAACCGGTTGAATCTTTGGCCGCAAAACCTGCCCATGCCGATTGCGGATGACGCAGCATTTCCGCAGGTGGCGGTCGCCCCCGTGTTCGTTTCCGAAGCGGACTACCGCCGCATGGTGCAGGCGGTCCGGGCGCTACACACGCTTCTTTCCAGTACCGCCTGGGCCGAACATGTGTTGCCCGGCGCGCCGACTGTCGCCGGGCACACGCCCGCCAATGCGGGTGTACTCTACGGCTTCGACTTCCATCTGACCCCACAGGGTCCGAAGCTCATCGAGATCAATACCAACGCCGGTGGGGCCCTCATCAGCACACAGCTGATGCAACTGCAGTCACGGTGTTGCAGCACGGTGTCCGATCCGGTGGCTGATGCCGTTAAGGCGGAGCGTCGGATCCTGGACAGCTTCCTGGCCGAATGGCGCAGCAGTCGCGCCACCGCCCGGCCACGCACCCTTGCCATCGTCGACGAGAATCCGCACGAACAATATCTGCGCAAGGAGTTCCTGCTCTTTGCAAAGCTGTTCAGTGAGGCGGGCACCGACGCCGTGATCTGCGATCCGCGGGAGCTCTCAGGGGGGGCCGAGGGATTGACGTATCAGGGGCGGCCTGTCGACATGGTCTACAACCGACTGACCGATTTCTACCTGGATTCGGCCGCATCGGCATCACTGCGCTCAGCCTATGTGAACGATGCCGTGGTCCTCACGCCCCATCCCCGCGGGCATGCGCTGTTCGCCGACAAGCGCCACCTGGCCCGGCTGAGCGATGCAGCGCTGTTGGCGGCCCTCGGCACCACCCCGGAATTGCAAAGCGCCATTCTCGATGCGGTGGTTCCCACCCGGCAGGTGAAGCGTACCGATGCCGATGCGTTATGGCGCGATCGTCGCGGGCTCTACTTCAAACCGGCGGGCGCATTTGGTGGGCGCGGCGCTTATGAGGGTGCCAAACTCACCCGGTCCACCTTCGACCGGCTGCTGGACGAGGATTATGTGGCCCAGGCCTTCGTTCCCGCACCCAAGCGCCAGGTACTGGTTGATGCGGTTCCGGTGGAACTCAAGTATGACGTACGTTGTTACGTGTACGAAGGTGAAGTGCAGTTGCTCGCCGCCCGTCTGTACCGTGGCCAGGCGACCAACTTTCGCACGCCAGGTGGCGGTTTCGCCACGGTGCACATCGTTCCCAACTGATGCGTCTTTCAGCCCGCCCCCTGCAAGTGCGCCCGCCACCAGGCAGTCATGGCCGCTGCCGGGAGCGGTCGCGCGAACAAAAAGCCCTGGAATACCTTGCAATCGCGCTCTTCCAGTAAACGACGTTCTTCATCGGTTTCAACGCCTTCAGCCACCACGTCCACGTGAAGGCTTCTGGCGAGTGCGATGATCGCCTCGGTCACCGCCCGATCGATGGGGTCGGTGGCGAGATCCCGGACGAAGGACTGGTCGACCTTGATGCGATCCACCGGAAACCGGCGCAGGTAATTGAGATTGGAATACCCCGTGCCGAAATCATCGATGGCCAGGCCGACGCCGGTGTCCTTGAGTGCGCGCAAGGTATGCAGGCTGCTTTCTGCCTCCTGCATGAAAGTCCCTTCCGTCAACTCCATTTCAAGCGAATGGGGATCGTCACAGCCCTCGGTGAGGATTTCCCGCAAACGCTCGAAGGCGCCACGCTGGCGGAATTGTGCCGCTGACAAATTGATGGCGACACGCACCGCCGGCATGCCCGCTCGCCGCCAATCGTCCGCTTGACGGCAGGCTTCGCGCATCACCCATTCACCTATCGGAATGATCAGCCCGGTTTCCTCCGCCAAGGGAACGAAGATTTTCGGCTCGATGAGGCTGCCTTCGTGTCGCCAGCGTAACAGTGCCTCGACACCCTCGAGCTCATTGGTGAGCACATTGATTTGGGGCTGGTAATAGAGTTCGAATTCTCCGCGCTCGAGGGCGTGGCGCAATGCCGTCTCCATACTCAAACGTTCAGAAATACGCTGATTGAGGTCGGCCACGAAAAACTGGTAGTTGTTGCGGCCCCGCTCTTTCGCGTAATACATGGCCGCGTCGGCATTGCGGACCAGCGTTTCCGGGTCGATACCGTCCTCGGGAAACATGGCGATGCCGATACTGCCGGAAATATGCACCTCTGTACCGGAAACATCGTAGGGCAGGGCGAGTTCCTCCAGGATCTTGCCGGCAACCTGTGCCGCATCCTGCGGTTCTCTCACCAGGCACAGAAGTATCAGAAATTCATCGCCCCCTTGCCGGGATACCGTATCGTCCCGTCGCACACAGCCGACGATGCGATCGGAAACCTGCTGGAGTAATTCATCACCCGCGTCGTGCCCGAGCGAGTCATTGATGTTTTTGAAGCGGTCGAGATCGAGGAACAACACGGCCATTCGAAGGTTGGCACGCTGGGCATGCACCGCGGCCAGCATAAGCCGATCCTTGAAAAGGATTCTGTTGGGGAGCCCCGTCAGCGGATCGTGGAAGGCAAGAAATTGAATGCGCTCCTCAGCCGCCTTGCGTTCGCTCATGTCAAGGCCAATGGCGATAAAGTGCCTGTTTTCCTGGGTTTCACCGGCCGATGTGACCGCGAGCCACAGGGGAAGGACTTCGCCCGACTTGCGTCGGTCGCGGATTTCACCCTGCCAATGGCCCGTTTCATTGATTTCACGCCACATCTCACGATAGAAGGTCTTGTCTTCCAGACCGGAGGCGAGAAAGTGGGGATCGCGGCCCAGTGCTTCGTCTGCCGTGTAACCCGTGATCGCCTGGAATGCGCGGTTCACGGCGATGATGCGGCGCTGCGCGTCAGTCACAAAAATGAGCTCACCGCTGCGCTCCAGCACCGTCGCCCAGATGCGTAGCTGTTCCTCCGCATGGCGCTGTTCCGTCACGTCATGCATGGCGATCACGGTCGCAGGAACTTTATACCACTCGGTCTCGGCGGAACGCATCTCCGCGACGACAAGCGTTCCATCCGGCCGCCGCAGGGTAATTTCCGCCTTTTCACCGGAAACGACCGGAAATGCAAAAGGTTCGCCCTGAAGGTATTCGAAAGGACGTCCAAGCATGTCCTGTGCCGCTGGGTTGGCAAACAGAATGCGCGCATTGCGGTCGAGAACGATGACCCCGTCAATGTCACGTTCCAGCGTTTTTCGCAGGGTTTGCTCCGTAGCTTCGAGGTAACGACGGGCCTCGTCGCGTTCGCGACGCGAGCGCAGAGCCCCAATGCCGTACGACAAATCGGACGCCAGTTCCAGCAAGGTCTTCAGTGCATCCTCTGCGAATGCGCCGACCGTATCGGAGTGGATGACGAAAACCCCAAGCATCCGGCCGTTACCTTTGAGCGGCAGGGCCACGCAGGATCGAAATCCCCGCTTGAGCCATTCGTCCCTTCGGGGGAGTGCGGAGACGGAAATATCGGGAATGACCATCGGGTCACCACTGCTCAACGTCTTCAGGCAGTGCGGCTTTTCGTCTTCCAACGCCTGGAAGATCACATTGAAGAACGCCTGATCGATGTCTCCGTGATAGGCATCGGGTAGCGTGGGTCCGCGCCCATCCGCCTGATACAGCAAGATCCATGCAAGTGCATAGCCGCCGCGTTCCACTGTGAGCCGGCAGATATCACTCAAAAGTTCCGGTTCGCTGGTGGCGCGAATCATGGCCGCGTTGCAGGCGCTGATGGTCTGTAGCGCCCGGTTGGTCCGTTCCAGGTGCAGCCTGCTCTCGTGGTCCTCCGTCACGTCCCGGAGCGTCCCAATGAGTTGCGTCACGTCGCCGCCCGGGCCCTTCAGGGACTCGGCGGCAAACCGGAGGTGACGCACTCCGTCAGGACGGATCAGACGGACCGACCATGCCTTACGCGCGCCCGCGATAGCCTCCTGCAAGTGTGAAGTAAAGCCCGTCTGGTCCTCCGGATGCATTCGCGAGGTGAGCCACGCCACCGTTGCCGGGAAACTGATCGGTGAATCACCCAATAGGCGGAAGGCCTCCGCGGACAGCTGTACCTCACCTGAGGCAATGTTCCAGTCCCAGCTACCCAGATCGGTCGCATCGAGAAGGGCGGCGAACTGCGCGTTGGCCCCTTGCTCACGACGCATGCGAAGGGCACCTGCAATCAACCTGGCAAGGGTTTCGAGATTGACAAGGTCCTCATCAGACCAACGGGGATCGACAGCGAAGTCCAGTTCCAAATAACCCATGAGCTCGCCATGCTCAGTGAACGGCAGGGCTGTGCAGGCGCGGATTCCCGCTGAACAAAGGCGTGCCTTTTCTGCGGTCGCGACGCTGGGCAGCCGACCCGCATCCGGAATGTGGATGATGCCGTTTTCGAGCCGTGAAACCCACCACGGGTAATCCTTGTCACGGAGGTGTACGGAACGCTCGGGGTAGGCGGAATAAGCCTCATCGCACCACGCGTACCTGCACTCGAAACGTCTATCTGAGGAACGCACGAAAAGGAGGCAACATGCAGCCTCTGTGGATGCGGCCAGGACTCGCGTTACTTCCCCTAAGTATTTTTCATCGCGCGCATGTCCCATTTCGGAAAGGATTGAAGACAGCGAAGCGATTACGCGCGCCGGATTCTGTTTCAGCCGGATGCCATCAGTGGGTCGAGACGGGTGTTCCATGTGCGGTACTGCCGGGACATTGCAAGCGTCCGGAAGCTGGCGATTGCATGGAGTTCATGCGGACGGTTGGGCATCGAGGCCCAACAATGAAATCACTTTCTCGGGCTGGGAAAAGTCACCGAGTATGCGCACTGGTGGCGTGGGGCGGCTTCGCACCAACATGGGGGTAGCGAATACCTTTGCTTCGTCGGCACGCTCGGGATTGCGCAGAATATCGATAATTTCTATACGGTATTGACCGGGAAGACGGCGATCCAGTTCCGCACTCAGGGCCGCAACGGACTCGCGCGCTTCTGTCTCGTGGTTGGCTACAAAGAGCAGGAAAATGTACGTGGCGTCACGGTCATTCATGCGGACCTGCCTCCGGAGCCTGGCGCACGCTGAACATGATTTTCCTGCGGCGGTGCTGCCTCTCACGCGCTCCCGTAACGGCGGAAAAGCCTGATACCAGGCCGCAATCATATAAAGGGTTTTGCACGTACAGCCTGGCGTGCAACGAACACCCGCCGGCCATCATCCAGAAGACGCGCCGGCGGACATCTTGTTCTTCTTCGAAACACCGTATGCGGTTCGCCATCATGGGCCTGTTCCGTTTGGCGTGTTACTCCACCAGTGTGGAACAAAAGTATGGGTTACACGATCCTGGTTCGGCGAACCCATCATGACGTGTTCATGAATTTTGTGATTTCCCTTCGCTCCGCTCTGCAAATCACATGGATCACATATCTTTTGCACAAGAACTCCCCCCTTGCGCAAAGGGCGGGCGTAGAGAAAGACGACGCGGCACAGCCTCGGGAAAGGCCGAACGCCGGGATCAAGGTGAGGTCACCAGAATGGGCCAGGAATGCGGGCTGGGGACACTACACTCTCGGTAATCCCGGGGGCTGGCGCCGTGAAGGAGGGTGAACACCGGTGAATCGGCGGATCCTCGCCATCGATGATGACCCGGCGGTACGGGACGCCTTCATTCTTGCGCTGAGCGAAGCAGGTTACGAGGTGGAGACAGCCTCCGGGGGGGCGGAAGGGGTGGAGAAAGCACGCCTGAATCCCCCTGCACTGGTGTTTCTTGACTTGCGGATGCCCGAGATGGACGGCATTGCGACATTGCGCCGATTGCACGAGGTCTGCCCGCAGATTCCGGTATATATCGTCACCGCGTTCCGTCCCGACTACCTCGACGAGATGGCACAAGCCGCGCGGGAGGGGCTGCGCTTCGGCATTGCCAGCAAACCGCTCACGGGCGACCAGATCCGCGCCATCACACAATCCATCCTTGCTGGCCCGGAGATTGCCCGATGAGATGACACCTAGCGAGTTGGACGAACTGCAGAGGGAACTCACGCAGGCGCGGGCACGTGAGCGTGAGCTGGGGGACACCCGGCGCGCAGTGCTCAATCTGCTTGAAGACCTCGATGACGATCGTCAACGCCTGATGCGTGCCGAGCACGAGTGGCGAGCCGCTTTCGATGGTATCCGCGATGCGATCTTCATGCACGACGCACAGGGCCGCGTCACACGGGCAAATCGCGCGTACCTCGCGCTCGCCCATAAAACAGAGGCAGAAGCGCGCGGCCACTTCTACTGGGAGGTGTTCCCGATCAGAGACCGGCCGCTACCCGGCTGCCCCGAGCAGGAGCCCGAAGATCATGAGATCCAGGTGGCCGGTCAGGTTTTCCGTTCCAGGGCCTACGTGACCCAAAGCGATGGCGAATACCTTTTTTCGCTGCACATCCTGGAAGACATCACAGAACGCCGGCGGAGCGAACTTGCGCTGCGTCAGCGCAGTGAAGAGCTGGCACGCGCAAACCAGGCCCTTACCAAGGCCATCGAAGACCTGACCACGGCGGAGCGCGTCCTCATCCAGACCGAGCGGCTCGCAGCCATAGGCACATTGGCCAGCGGTGTGGCGCATGAGCTCAATAATCCGCTCACCGGCATTATGAACTACGTCGACTATGCAAAGAGGAAGTGCACGACACCGCGTGCGACCGAGGCACTGGCGAAAGCGACGCACGAACTGCAGCGTATCGAAGGCTTCGTTCGAAACCTGCTGGTCCTGGGACGGCCGTCCGGGGAGGTACTGGTTCCCGTCAGCGTTCGCGAAGCGCTCCATCGTGCCATCGACTTGCTGGCAGCCGACCTGCGCAAATCGCACATTGAGTTACATGACAATGTCCCGGATGACCTGCCGCCCGTTTGGGGTGGTCTTGCCCCATTGCAGCAGGTATTTCTGAATCTGCTGCTGAATGCCGCAGACGCCATGGCCGACGCGGATCGCCGGCAACTGCATATCGACGCCTGCGAGCGGGACGACCGCGTGCGTGTGACCGTCAGTGATACGGGCAGGGGCGTGCCGCCGGATGCCCAACCGCATCTCTTCGAACCCTTTTTTTCCACCAAGCCGGCGGGGCAGGGCACCGGCCTGGGGCTGCCCACCTCACAAAACATCATGCTCAGCTTTGGCGGAAGTCTTGATTTCGAGCCTCAGGGTGGGCCGGGTGCGACCTTCATGTTGAGCTTCCGCGTGGTAAAAATGGGATGAGGTGCGTCGCTATACTCGTGGAAACGGTACGGGCTCCAACCGTGAGACCTCCGCCGCCGTGAATGACCGAACGCGCGAATCCGGTGCCTCGACCCGTTGCGAGGCCTTGCTGCGCGCCTGTTTCGACGAGGCGCCGGTGGGTGTGGGCCAGCTCGCCCTCGACGGGCGCTGGTTACGGGTGAGTGCGCGTCTTGCTGATCTACTTGGCGCGTCGGCGGCAGACTGGGCGGACCGGCCGATTCACGAGGCAATTCATCCCGCGCACCTGGACGCGTTCACTGCAGACCTCGCGCGCTTGCGCAGCGGCGATGATACGCGCGTGGTGCGTCGGCTCCGGATTGTCACCCGCGAAGGGACTTCACGTTGGTGTGACGTCAGTGCGGCGCTGTCACGCGATTCCGAAGGCAAGCCCGACTTTATCACCGTTGTCATCGAGCCATCGGTCGGTCGCGAAGGACCGGGTGAACCGACAGACTTTCTCGCCGCCATCGTCCACTCCAGTGGTGATGCCGTTATCGGCGTGGATTTGCGCAACAGGATAGTGAGTTGGAACTACGGGGCGGAAACCATTTTCGGTTTCAAGCAAGCGGAGATCCTCGGTCGCCCTGTCCACATCCTGGCCCTACCTGAGCACCACCGCGCAATCGACGCGCTGCTTGATGGAATCCAGGGTGGCGCCGGGGCCGAACATTACGAGATCACGGCTCCCGGGAAGCGCGGTGAGCCCATGCATGTCGCCCTCACCTTATCCCCGGTGTTTGATCGTAGCGACCGCATCATCGGGAGATCAATCACCGCCCGGGATATCACCGCCCAAGTGGCGACCACTCAGGCATGGCGACGCGACGCGGAGTTGCTGGACCGGCTGTTCACCAACGTCCACATCCTCATCGCCTATATGGACCGCGATTTCAACTTCATCAAAGTCAATCGCGCCTATGCCCGCGCGGACGACCACGATCCCGAGTTCTTCGTTGGAAAAAATCATTTTGCCCTGTATCCAAACGCAGAAAACGAGGCCATGTTCCGGATTGCGGTCCAAACAGGACGGCCAAGCTATGTTTACGAGCGACCCTTCGTCTATGCGAAGCACCCGGAACGCGGCACGAGCTATTGGGACTGGGTGCTGGAGCCCGTCACGGCTGCGGACGGCGGTGTGGAAGGACTGGTCTTAAGCCTCCTCAATGTCACCGAAAAGGTCGAGGCCAAGCTGGCGTTGGAGTCAACAATTGCCTATACCCGAAGTCTCGTCGAGGCGAATCCCGATCCCCTGGTTACCATCGGAAGCGACGGTCGGATCACCGACGTGAATGGCGCCACGGAATCCGCGACCGGGTGCTCACGCGACCAGCTCATCGGGACGGATTTCTCCGACTACTTCACCGAACCCGAGAAGGCCCGGCAAGGCTACCAACAAGCCTTTGCCAAAGGCTACGTCAAGGATTATCCACTGGAAATCCAGCACGTGAACGGGCAAGTCACCCCGGTGCTGTATAACGCTTCCGTTTACCGGGACAAAAACGGCAATGTGGCTGGCTTGTTTGCAGCAGCCCGCGACATCACAGAGCGAAAACGTGCGGAGGAGGCGATCCGCAAAAGTGAGGAACGCCTGCGTGAGGCCCAGCGGCTGACCCACATCGGCAATTGGGAACTGGATCTGGTCAACGATGTTCTTTACTGGTCGGACGAAATTTACCGCATTTTCGAGATCGACAAAGACAATTTCGGCGCCTCTTACGAGGCCTTTCTGTCATTGATCCATCCCGATGATCGTGCGGCCGTCGACGCCGCGTACTCGCATTCCGTCGCGTCTCGCACGCCTTACTCCATCGATCACCGGCTGCTGTTCCCGGACGGTCGTATCAAATATGTGCACGAGCAGTCAGAAACCCTTTACCAGGACGATCGGCCCCTGCGTTCCATCGGGACGGTACAGGACATCACGGATCGCAAACTTGCCGAGGAGGCGCTGCGCAAGGCGAACGCCTACAACCGGCGCCTCCTCGAAGCCAGCGTCGATCCCCTGGTGACCATCGGGCGCGACGGTACCATCACCGACGTGAACGAGGCTACCATCGAAGCCACAGGCCGTTCCCGTGAAGCGCTCGTCGGCAGGGATTTCTCCGACTACTTCACCGACTCCGAACGCGCCCGTGCGGGCTATCGCCGCGCCTTTGAGGAAGGCATGGTACGGGACTATGCGCTGGAACTGCGTCATGCGGACGGGCATACCATCCCGGTACTGTACAACGCCTCCGTGTACCGCGACGATGCAGGGGAGGTGGTGGGCGTGTTCGCCGCGGCCCGTGACGTCACCGAACTGCAACGCGCATCGCAGGCGCTACGCAAGGCCAATGCCTACAACCGCAGCCTGCTCGAGGCCAGCCTGGATCCTCTCGTGACCATCGACAGGAACGGGTGCATCACCGACGTGAACAGGGCCACCGAAGAAGTGACCGGGTTGCCGCGCAAGCAGCTCATCGGCACCGATTTTTCGAACTATTTCACCCCGCCGGAGAAGGCCCGGGAAGGTTACCGCGAGGCCTTCCAGCGGGGCTATGTGCGTGATTACCCCCTCGAGGTGCGTCACATCGACGGGCACGCCACACCCGTGCTTTACAACGCATCTGTGTATCGGGATGAAAACGGCGACGTGATGGGTGTATTCGCCGCAGCCCGGGACATGACGGAGCGTCGCAAGGCGGAGGAGGAGGTTTCGCGCCTCAGCCGCCGAAATGCCCTGCTCCTGGAATCCGCTGGTGAGGGCATTTACGGGCTGGACACCGAGGGACGGTGCTCGTTCGTGAATCCCGCCGCCGCAAGAATGCTCGGCTATGCCCCCGATGAACTCATCGGGCGCAGTGGGCACGAGATTTTTCATCACTCTCGCGCGGATGGCACCCCCTATCCCGTTTCCGAATGCCCTATCCAGCGCACTTATGCGGAAGGGCAGGTATTTCACGGCACCGACGAATACTACTGGCGACGTGATGGCAGCGGGTTTCCTATCGAATATGTGAGCACACCCATCAGGGAAGAAGGCAAAGTGCTTGGCGCCGTGGTGGCATTTCTCGACATCACGGAGCGCAAGCAGGCGGAGGAGGCCTTACACAGGCTCAACCGGGAGCTTGATGAACGGGTCAAGGCGCGCACTGCCGAGCTGGAGGCCGCCAACAAGGAACTCGAGAGCTTCAGCTATTCGGTTTCCCATGATCTGCGTACACCTTTACGCGCCATTGACGGATTCTCCCGTATTTTGCTCACGGAGTACGAATCACGCCTGGATGACGAAGGCAAGCACCTGCTACGCATCGTGCGCGAGAACACCGAAAAAATGGGCCAGCTCATTGGCGACATTCTCACTTTTTCACGTACCGGACGTGCCGAAATCCGCATGACCGAAGTCGACATGGAGTCCTTGATGAAAGAGGTGTGGGAGGAGGTTTCACAAACGGAGCCAGGACGCCGATACGACTTCCGTGTGTCTTCATTGCCTCCCGCTCATGGTGACCGCGCCCTGCTGCGCCAGGTGTTCGTCAACTTGCTCAGCAATGCGGTGAAATTCACCCGCCCGCGGGAGATTGCACATATCGAAGTGGATTTCGCCACCCATGCCAACGAGACCATTTACCGCGTACGTGACAACGGTGTCGGCTTCGACATGCATTACGCGGATCGCTTGTTCGGTGTATTTCAGCGTCTGCATAGTGCCTCGGAATTCGAGGGCACGGGTATCGGCCTGGCCCTGGTGCAGCGCATCGTGGTTCGCCACGGTGGGCGTATCTGGGCGGAAAGCCGGTTGGGTGAGGGCGCAACCTTCTACGTGGCGCTGCCACGTGGAGAGCAGCCATGAATCGTGACCAGACTTTTCTGAGGCATAGCGGCATCGAGTGCGTCGGTGACGTTTCCTGGGGCACCCATTTCTGCCAGTTCTACGAAACCCCGCAGGATCTCACAGATACACTGGTGCCGTATTTCAAGGCGGGGCTTGAACAGAATGAATTCTGTATGTGGGTAACATCCGAGCCGCTTGACCACAAGGCGGCGGAGGAGGCTTTACGCGTGGCGGTGCCGGACCTCGATGACTATATCAAGAAAGGCGCGCTGGAGATCCTGCCGTATGACGAGTGGTATCTCGTGGAAGGCGTCTTTGATCAAACACGTGTGCTCGATGGATGGATCCACAAGTTGGAGACTGCGCTCGCCCGCGGCTTCGATGGCTTGCGATTCACCGGCAATACGTTCTGGCTGGAGTCCGCGCTCTGGCGGGATTTTTATGATTACGAGGCGACAGTCAATAGCGTCATAGGCCGATATCGCATGCTGGGTGTTTGCACCTACGCCATTCCCAAGTGTGGCGCGGCCGAAGTCATCGATGTCGTGCAAAACCATCAATTCTCTGTCGTAAAACGTCAGGGACAGTGGAGCCTGATCGCCGGAGTGGCTGCCAGCTGCGCACTCGAAGCCGACCGCGCGCTGGATCTCCAGCTCCAAAAGCGCACACTGGCCCTCGAAGCGGCATTGCAAGAATTGCAGAACTTCAGTTACTCGGTATCGCACGACCTGCGGTCTCCACTGCGCGCCATCGACGGGTATTCCAAGGTGCTCCTTGAAAGCTATGCCGAACAGTTGAACCAGGAGGGGAAACGCATCATCGATGTTATCCGCGACAACACCGCACGTATGGGCAAGATCATCGATGACATCCTTGATTTCGCGCGCATCGGACGCCTGGAACTGGCGTACGAGGACGTCGACATGGATGCGCTGGTCCGTTCCGTGTGGGAGGAGCTTGCGCCGGCGCCGGACACACGCGAGGTGCGGATGCAGATCTCACCGCTGCCCGCCGCCAGGGTCGATCGCCTGCTGATGCGACAGGTCTTCTTCAATCTGATCAGCAACGCACTCAAGGCAACGCGTGGTACGACGCCCTCTCAAATCGACGTCGGAAGCAGCTCACGCGGGAACGAACTCATCTACTACGTGCGGGACAACGGCATGGGGTTCGACCCACGCTTCACGGACCGGCTGTTCGGATTATTTCAGCGCCTGCACAACATCGAAGCGTTCCCGGGCAGCGGGGTAGGGCTCGCCATCGTGAAGCGCATCGTCGAACGGCATGGTGGCAGCGTGTGGGCCGAGGGCCATCCGGGACATGGCGCAACCTTTTTCTTCAGCCTGCCTGCAGGAGAACAGCATGACTGATCCCCGCGATGTCGAAATCCTGCTGGTGGAGGATATGCCTACCGACGCGGAACTTACCATGCGCGCGCTGCGTGCAAACAATTTGGCGAACAAGCTTCACTGGGTGAAGGACGGCGCGGAGGCCATCGATTTTCTGTTTTCCCAGGGTGAATACGCCGGGCGTCCGGTGGGAAGCACACCGAAGGTCATCCTGCTCGACCTCCGGTTGCCGAAAATCGATGGCCTTGAAGTGCTCAAACGACTCAAGGCCGACGAGCGAACACGCTGTATACCCATAGTGGTGCTCACCTCGTCGAAAGAGGATCGGGATATTACCGAAAGCTACAGGCTTGGGGTCAACAGCTACATCTCGAAACCCGTGGAATTCGACGCTTTCGCGCGCACGGTCGCATCACTCGGGTTTTATTGGCTGTTCACCAACAAGCCCCCGGTGCAATGAACGATTCAGTTAGACCTTTGAAGGTACTGTCGCTGGAAGATGCGCCCACGGATGCGACACTGATCGAACACGAGCTGCGCAGCGCCGGCCTCGTATTTACCACCTTGCGCGTGGAGACACGCGACGACTTCACGCGCGCACTGTCGGAGTTCCAACCCGACATCATTCTGGCGGATTACAGGTTACCGGCTTTCGACGGACTCACCGCGCTGCACATTGCGAAAGCGCAGCTGCCGGATGTGCCGTTCGTCTTCGTGACCGGCGCCATGGGCGAGGAGGTGGCCATCGAATCCCTGCGCGGCGGTGCGACGGACTACGTGCTCAAGGAACATCTGTCCAAGCTGGCACCGGCGGTCATGCGCGCCCTTGCCGAGGCGCAGGCGCGGGGGCAGCGCCGTCAGGCAGAGGAGGCCTTACGTGAACGCGTGGAGGAACTGGAAACCCTCAACCGCCTCATGGTCGGGCGCGAGTTGAAAATGGTGGAACTCAAAAAGGAAAACGAGCACCTGCGGGCTGTCGTCGCAGAACTGCAGCGACAGCTTGCCCTGGCCACCCGGCGTCAGTGAACCAGGGATTCGTTGCCTACATTACGAGAACATCGCATTCCGCCGTCGAAAGCACATGCCGGGCGACACTGCCGACAAGCAGCTCTTCGATGGCCGTTCGGCCGTGCTTGCCCATGATGATCAGGTCGGGCTGGAGCTGGCGTTCCTTGCTGATAATCAATGGCGACGGTTCACCCAAGGCCACCACGGGCTCGAATCGGGCAGGGTCGGCCCCTGTGTCGCGAATCAACTCATGAAGGGTATTCAGTGAAAACTGGCGGGCCTGCTGACGGTAGACATCGATCTGCTCGTCCGGCACGCCGGCGAGCCAGAGTCGGCCTTCGAACGGAATATCGAAAGCATGGAAAATGACGTATTGTGCATCGGGAGCGAGCGCCATGGCCATGGACAGCGTCGCGGCGGACTGAGGGGAAAAATCGACCGGTATCAACACGCGGCGATAGGAATGTTCGGGCGTCTTCTTCACCACAAGTGTGGGCCGGATACGTTTCCGCAACAGGCGTTCAGCCGTGCTCCCCAGAATGAGGTCACGCAAGGGATTCGAACCGTGCGCGCCGAGCACCAGCAGATCAGCCGGCTCGGATTCCGACAGGATTTCGTCCACCACGCGGCCAATTCTGACGACGGCATCCGCGGCGATACCGCAGGCATCGCCGAGCTCGGTCGCAAGCTCCGTCAGGAGCCGTTGCGAGTCTTCCACCAGCTTTTGTTCTGCATCGGCAGGCGAGGGGAACATCTGTCGAAGCGAGTCCAACGAGGGTCCGCTCATCACATGCAACAGCGAGAGGCTGGCCTTCTGTTCGGCCGCGATCAGGGCTGCCCGCCTGGATGCGCGATGACTGTCTTCGGAAAAATCTGTGGCAGCGATTAGTCTTTTCATGCCCATGCGGTGCACTCCTTGGTTACAGTCTCTCCAGCCCGACGTGATGCCCGGCGCTGGTACGGTTTTCCGGGCCAGGTCAGCCATGGCGCAGGTGTTTCTCGCGATGCGCCATCAACGAAAGCACGTGCCGCGTCATGCCGGCCGCCAGCTCGTGTTCACCCATGAACACCTTGCCCATCTTATCCTTTTCCAGCAACTCGGCTTCCTCCTCGCTGTGGGTGCGCAGGACCGCCGGGATGCGGGGATTCAGCGCGCGGGCAATTTCGACCATTTTTCGCGCACCCAACGTGTCGGGTACCGCCACGATGAGCAGGCTGGCGCGTGCGATATGCGCCTGGATCAATACGGCGGGTTCAGCAGCATCGCCGGACACCGCGGGGATGTCACGGGCACGCAGACGCTCAACCAGTTCGCGATTCTGTTCGGCAACCACCAACGGGATCCCTTGGGCAGTAAGCGCATCGGCGATACGCCGTCCAACCCGCCCGTAACCAACCAGGACCACCTGACCAGTGAGTCGGGACTGATCCACCGACATGGGGAGTTCCGCAAGCGGATCATCCCGGCGTTCCAGCTGGCGGGCGAGGATCGAGCGGGCCAGGATCCAGGCCCGCGCCGGTTCCACTGCCGCAAATACGGCCGGGTTGAAGCCTATGGATATGAGGGCTCCCGCCAGGATGAGGGCATGCCCCTCCGGTGGGAGCAGGCCGAGGGTGAGGCC
>JAWLCT010000033.1:1879-13929 GCA_041687015.1 Gammaproteobacteria bacterium | reverse complement strand
AACCGCCGCGGACTGACGAATTCCGCCGCGCGTTGGACAGACCACGGGCAGGATGGGCCACACCGGCGAGACCTTGGATATTTGTGAAAATTAACGCAAAAAGCCACACCCGGCGAAGGCGCTTACCTGTGGTAAGTCGCCGTGGCCGTCGGTGCAAGAGCAACGCGACGCGCGCGCTTCGCAGTCACACTGGAAGTGGCGCCATGTGCCGCGAAACCAAGGTTTTGTCCATGCGCTATAACGCCGCGCGCGACCGCACCGCCGGGGCCAGGGTCTAGGTTCGAGACAGCGACAAGTTTCCTCGCAAACACACGAGGAGGTCCAAAATGCTCGAACGCGAAGCGGACGAACTGGATCAGGCGAGCCTGGCAACGCTCGAACAGATCGAAATCTCGATCTCGGGAATACGCGAGAAGTTGCACGGGGACACGAGCGAGACCTGCGTTGATTGCGGCCAGCCGATACCCGAAGAACGGCTCGCCGCGGCGCAGCGCAGCGGCATACCGGTGCAGCGGTGTATCCACTGTGCTGCGCTGGCTGAGCGAAAAGGGTCGCTTTACCGCGCCCAGGAGGATTGATGCCGCTGGGCAGGGAAGCATCCGGAAGCGGTGCACAACCCCGGGGACCCCGGGGTTTTTTGCATCCGGAAGACGCAAGCAAACAGATCCGCCCAGGCGCCTGGCTTCGCCCCAGGGAGACCCAGAACGCGCATAATGCATATTATGTTAAATACTGGATTTCCGACGCCGGAAGCCGGTCGCTTATCCTCCAGACCAATCCTCACCTGGTCTTCTTTAAGCCCACTCCCCCGGCAACATCCACCCCTGCGACTGAAGCAACTGACTACCCGAACCAAGGCCTTTGGTGGCAGGCGGCACCGGTGCCTGTCCGCCACACTGACCTCACCGAACGGATTCAGTGTTGCGCAAAGACTGAGACGCCCCCTTGGCGGGTAAACGTGATGACCTGATACGGTTCGCGGTAGGCGCCTTCCATCCCCGGGGAGCCTGTGGGCATGCCGGGCACGGCAATGCCGTTCACCGCCGGCGCCTGTTCAAGGAGCCGCACAACATCCGCTGCTGGCACGTGCCCTTCGATCACGTAACTCTCGGCGATTGCAGTATGGCAGGCGGCGATCGAAGGAGACACGCCATAGTGCTGCTTGATCGCCTGCAGATCGTCGACATCGTGCGTGATTACCTCGAAACCCGCGTCACGCATGTGCTCCACCCATTGGCTGCAGCAGCCACAGGAGGCATTTTTGTACGCGGTGATCTCGGCGGCAGTGGTGTTGCCGAGCAACCCCATCCCGCCTGCGAGTATCGCTACACGCGCCAATGTTCTCATAATCATCACTTGTCTCCTATTCCTGAACGACGTGTCTGCCGCCGTGGCATCGTATGTCACAGCACCGCCGTAAGGCGCGAAGGGGTCGTGCGCTTGCCCGCTATCGCGCACTCAGAACCACGCACGCAAGCCGACGATCCAGCGGGTCTCGTCGGTCGGTGTATCGGCCTCTTCGGCGAAATCGGCGGTCTCGCCGTACAGACCACGCCATTCGACGCCGACATAAGGTCCGATCTGGCGACGGATTTCGTAACGCAAGCGCAGTCCCGCCGCAACATCGGAAAGCCCGGCGCCCACTCCCCGCTCCTCGTCCGGTTTGCCGTAGAGGTTCACCTCCATACGCGGTTGCAGGATCAAACGCTGGGTGAACAGCAGTTCGTATTCAGCATCCAGGCGCAGGGCGGAACGCCCCTCCTCCCCTGCATAGGCAGTGGCACTGACCTCGAACCAGTAGGGGGCGAGTCCCTGGACCCCGAGAGCCAACCAGGTGCGTTCCGGATCGATGCCGCTGTCATGGCGCAGACCCAGCTGCGTATCCCAGTAAGCGGCAATGGCGTGTCCCCATAGCAACTCCGTGCGCGCCGCCTGGAGTTCGTCCTCGTCAACCTCGCCTTCGGCCTTGATGGCCAGCCGGTCGTAATCGCGTCCAAACCAGCCCTGCAGGTCGTACGCCCAAAAGCGCTCGTCGCTGCTTTCCGCGTACTCCAGCCGATCGATGAGGAGCAATCCGAAGTTATGCTCGTCGGCCAATTGTGGGCGCGGAATGGGGCCAAAATCGTAGCCGCCAGAATAAGCGTGCGGATCGCGCGCATCGGGCGGTGCCGAACCGCCCTGCATCGTGGCCATGTCGTGACTGACCGCCGAAACGGGTGTGGCGCTCCCCGCCGGTATCGCACCAGACGGTGAGGTGTTCTTTGTCTCGGCGGTCACACTGGATGAACCGTGCTTCGTGCCCGGCGCCTGATCGTGGGTCGCACCATGCTCCATGGCCGGTGCCGACGGTTGCGTTAGGCCGTGTGCAGGCGACGTGTGGCCCGCGTGGTCCGTTTCAGGCATCGCTGCGCCGGGAACAGCAACGGGTTCGGTAGTCATTCCTTCATGCGCCTCATGTACCGGGTCCGCCATGGCGGGCCCCGGCATTGCCGGCTCGATTCGAGGTGAGGCTTCGGCCCCCGTCTCATGACGCATGCCATGGTCATGGGTCATGTCGCCGTGGCTTGTCGGCGGGGTGCCGCTCTCCTCTGCCCCGGCCGCAAAGACGCCAAGCAGCGACAGCACCATGATCGGAAGCGGAAAACGCCAGTGGTTCATGGTCTTCTCCGTTTTTCTTTCGGCGTTTACGCCACGACCACTTCGCGGAACATGCCCGCTTCCATGTGGTACAGGATGTGACAATGCCAGGCCCAACGGCCCGGGGCATCGGCGGTAACCAGAAAACTCACGCGCTGCGCCGGCTGCACGCTGATGGTGTGCTTGCGCAGCAGTGCGTTGTTGTCCGGGTGTTCCAGATCGCTCCACATGCCGTGCAGGTGCATCGGGTGGGTCATCATGGTGTCGTTGTGCAGAATCACCCGCAGACGTTCGCTGTGGCGGAAGTGCACCGGGGTCGACTTGCCGAATTCGAGACCGTCGATGGACCAGGTGTAGCGCTCCATGTTGCCGGTGAGGTGCAGTTCGAGCTCCCGCTCGGGGTCGCGCCGGTCCGGCAGATGGCTGAGCGTTTTCAGATCGGCATAGGTGAGCACGCGCCGGCCGTTGTTGCGCAATCCGATACCAGGGTCATCGAGATTGGTGCGCGGCGTGTCCACGCGCATGTCGACGCTGGGCCCGTACTCGGTGCGTGCGTGGCGGACCCGGGTGCTCGCCCGGGCGAGGGCCGGATTACCCGTCCCCATTCCGGCCATGCCGGAATGATCCATCCCGGCCATGCTGGAGTGGTCCATTCCGGCCATGCCAGTGGGGTCCATCTCTGCCATATCGGAATGATCCATCGCCCCCATCATGTCGGTCATAGCGAGCCACTCGCGTCGTTCGAGCGGCGGGACGGCGGCGGCCAACCCATCGCGCACCGCCAGGGTGCCGCGGGCGTAGCCGGTCCGGTCCATGGACTGGGCAAAAACGGTGTAGGCATCGTCGCGGGGGGTGACGATCACGTCGAAGGTTTCCGCCGGGCCCATGCGGAATTCATCGACGGTCACCGGCTCCACCGGTTGGCCGTCAGCCGCCACCACGGTCATCTGCAGTCCGGGGATGCGCACGTCGTAGAAGCTGGCGGCGGCGCCGTTGATGAAGCGCAGCCGCACCCGCTCGCCCGGCCGGAACAGTCCGGTCCAGTTGCCGGCCGGCGTGGTGCCGTTCATCAGGTAGGTGTACGTGTGGCCCGAGACATCGGCGAGATCGCTCGGGCTCATGCGCATCTCGTTCCACATCTGCCGCTTCGCCAGGGCCGCTTGCAGTCCGTCGGCGGCGACGTCCCGGAAGAAATCGCGTACGGTGGGTTGGGCGAAGTTGTAGTAGTCGCTCTGTTTCTTGAGCTTGGCGAGCACCGACATCGGGTCCTCGTCGGTCCAGTCCGAGAGCATCACCACGTGGTCGCGCTCGGCCCGCACCGGGTCGCTGCCGGCCGGGTCGATGATGATCGCCCCGTACATCCCGGTCTGCTCCTGAAACCCCGAGTGGGAGTGATACCAGAAGGTGCCGCTCTGGCGGATCTTGAAGCGGTAGGTGAAGGTCTCGCCTGGCGGGATACCGGCGAAGCTGATGCCGGGCACACCGTCCATTTCAAAGGGCAGGATGAGACCGTGCCAATGGATCGAGGTGGGTACATCGAGACGATTGGTCACGCGGATGGTGACGGTCTCGCCCTCGCGCCAACGCAGGGTCGGTGCCGGGATCGAGCCGTTCACCATGGTCGCAATGCGTGGCGATCCGGTGAAATCCACAGGCCCGGCCTCGACGGTCAGATCGAATTCGGTTCCCCGCAAAATGGGGGTGGCGCGCGGCGCGCCGGTGGCGCGTGCCGGGCCGGACCCCAGCCAGGGTGCCAGTCCCAACAGCACGCCGCCGCCGGCCAGTCCCTTGACGAAAGTACGCCGGGAGATTCCGGTTGGAGGCAGTATCAGGGGGCGCGTCGACATCTCGTTGCTCCTCTGCAGGCGATGGTTTTCCCAACCAAGCGTTGCCGTGCCGTGTCCGGGGGCACCCTGGTCGACGCAAAGGATGGACATTCACCACTGTCACGAGCCTGACGGGGAGATTACATTTCTGTAAGGTCGCACCACGGCGCCTTCCTGCGCGGCACACTGCAGGGACGGGACGAGGAGCGCAGATGAAATTGCTGATTGTGGAAGACGAGCCCAAGACCGGGGACTACCTGAGACTGGGATTGCAGGAGGCCGGCTTCACGGTCGATCTGGCCCGCGACGGGGCGGGTGGCCTGCACCAGGCACTGACCGGCGACTACGACCTGCTGATCCTGGACGTCATGCTGCCGGGCCTGAACGGTTGGCAGGTGTTGGAAACATTGCGCCGCGGCGGCCGGGAACTCCCCATCCTGTTCCTGACTGCCCGGGATGAGGTCGAGGATCGGGTCAAGGGGCTGGAGCTGGGTGCCGACGACTACCTGGTCAAGCCCTTCGCCTTCTCCGAATTGCTGGCGCGCGTACGCACGCTGCTGCGCCGCGGCCGCTCCCGGGAGCCGGAGGTTTTGCGCCTGGCGGATTTGGAACTGGACCTGTTGCGCCGTCGGGTTACCCGCGCCGGCGAGAAAATCGATCTGACCGCCAAGGAGTTCACCTTGCTCGAACTGCTGCTGCGCCGCCAGGGCGAGGTGTTGCCCCGTTCGCTGATCGCCTCTCAGGTGTGGGACATGAATTTCGACAGTGACACCAACGTCATCGAAGTGGCGGTACGCCGGCTGCGCGCCAAGGTCGACGACCCCTTCGAACCCAAGCTCATCCAGACGGTGCGCGGCATGGGCTACGTGCTGGAACTCCCTGAGGCGCGATGAAACGACGTTCCATCACCCGGCGCCTGGCCATCCTCTTCGCCCTGGTTTCCGTGGGGGCATTCCTCGCCCTCGGCCTTTATCTCGCCCAGGCGATCCGGATGCATTTCGCCGAGATGGATCACAACGAATTAAAGGCCGCCATCGACCGCGTCGCCCGGGTAGCGCAGGCCGACCAGAACCCCGACACGCTGGCCGCACTCCAGCGGCGGCTGGATGCGCTGCTGGCGGGGCACGACCAGGTCGCGATCTGGATCGCCCGTGACAATGGCGAACGTGTGCAGTGGCACGCTCAGGCCCCCTATCCCGAAACACTCGCTTTCCGGGCCATGACCCAGGCCGACGTCGGCACCGATTCACTCTTCGTCTGGGAACGCGATGGGCGCCTGTACCGCGGGACGGCGGCGCGCGTTCCGGTCGGCATTCCCGGCGAGCCTCCGCTCAAGATCTGGGCCGCGCTCAATATCGACCATCACGAGCATTTCATGACGCTGTTCGAGCGCGCCCTGTGGGCCGCGATCCTCGCGGCCATTTTTCTCTCCACCCTGTTGGGCGTGGTCATCGCCCGCAGCGGCATGGTTCCGGTGCGGACCATGGCCGCCCACGCGCGCCGCATCTCGACCGCACGTCTGGGAGAACGTATCGATACGCGCGAACTCCCACTCGAGTTGCTCGGCCTGGCAGAGGCCTTCAACGACATGCTCGCCCGTCTGAACGATTCGTTTCAGCGCCTCTCGGCGTTCTCCTCGGACATCGCCCACGAATTGCGCACGCCGGTGAGCAACCTGCTGACAGAGACCCAAGTCATCCTGTCGAAAGCGCGCAGCGCAGATGCCTACCGCGACGTACTGGCCTCCAATGCCGAAGAATTGGAGCGCCTCGCGCGCATGGTCTCCGATATGCTGTTTCTGGCCAAGGCCGATAACGGCCTGGTGGTCCCCAGCCGCGAGCGGGTCGACCTGGCAGCGGAAGTCCGTGACCTGTTCGATTTCTACGATGCACTCGCCGAACAGAAGGCACTGAGCCTCACGGTGGAAGGCGAAGCGGTGGCCGAAGGTGATCGGCTGATGCTGCGCCGCGTCATCAACAATCTGCTCTCCAACGCTGTGCGGCATACGTCCAACGGCGGACACGTCCAGGTGCGTTTGGCCCACGCCTCCGACGACGCCGTCGTATCGGTATTCAACGCCGGCGAACCGATCCCGCCCGAGGTTCTGCCCCGGCTGTTCGAGCGCTTTTATCGCGCCGACGTCGCGCGCCACCGCAGCAGTGACGGCGCAGGACTTGGCCTCGCCATCAGCCGCTCCATCGTGGCGGCCCACGGTGGGGAGATTCGCGGCTACAGCGGCCGACAGGGCACTACGTTCGAGGTCCGGCTTCCGCGTTCGCTCGAGACCGGCGTAACACTGCCCACCAGTGGGCTTTCCGTTCAGACGTAGCCAAATACGCTTCGACGTGCACTCAACCCGCGTCGCAGAAGTAAAACCCACGATAACCGACACGGAGTCCCTGCTCGAGTTCGAAGCGAAGATCGGCCTTCCAACGCTGCGCGCCGTCGATGGCTTTCGGCGCCTCACCCGGAACCGGTGTGACCACCATGCGGATACCTTCCGCCTGCAGCGTCGGACCATCAACCAGCCCCTCAAAGCCGATTTCGCTCGCGGAGCGTAGCGTCACCAGGGTTCCGTTGAGCTTGGTGACCGCATCGGCCGCGACGCCCTGCCCTGCGGTTGCGCGCGCGACCAACACCGGCCGGCCATGGGCTGTCAGCGTAAACCTGCAACCCGGGGCGGCCGGCAGAACCTTGGCGAACTCGGCCTGCTGCATCGGCGCCGGATCGAGCGTGGCGATCTCTGCACGCCTGAGCGCCACATCCAGCGTGGCAATCTCAGCCGCGTTTTCCCGGTAAATTTCCGGCGCCATCGCGCTTTGCTCATTGGACAGCTCGGCAATGAGGTAGCGCATCTCAGCAATCTCCCGCTCCTGCGACTCAATGATCTCGTCAGCCAGCTTGCGCACGCGCGGGTCGCTGATCTGCGCGCGATTGCTGGTGAGGATGGCAATGGAATGATGGGGAATCATCGCGCGCATGTAGTTCGCCTGACCCACCGTCGCCTGGCTGCGCACCAGCCACAGCGCGATCGTGAAAACGAGGCCACTGCCGATAAAAATACCGATATTCACCTTCTTGTTCTGATACATCCCGAGCATATAGCCGAGCATGATGATCGCCATCGTCGCGCCCATTACAACTGCCATGTAGACCCGTGTTTCACTCCAGAACACGTGCTCAATCGCGTAGGTGTTCAAGTACATCAGGCCGAACATTGCCAACGTCGCGGTGGCGATCATGGCGGCAAAGCGCAGGTAGGACACTGTCACCCCCTCGATCAGTGGCGGTCACCGGCACCGCCGGTAGCGGATTGGTACGCCTCCGGCGTCATGTCGGGCAAGCGCATGACGAAGGCGGCAATGCCCCAAATCGTTTCGTCATCGTGCTCCGGGTCGAAGGCGGGCATGCCCGTCATCTTGATGCCGTGCTTCACGATCCAGAAAACCTCGCGCGTTTCCCAATCGGCAGCCGCGTGGGTCAGCTCCGGCGTTGTGGGCGCATATGGCCCGTCCAGGCTTCGCGCTCGGCGCCTGGCGCGCCATCGCAGTGGGCGCAGGTTTGGGCGTAGATCCTTGCGCCCACACGTAACGATTCTTCATTGATCTGCTTCGGCGGGGTGATGTCGCCTGCCCCGTTGGCAACGGCGCGCTGCATGGTGGTATCGAGTGTCCAACGCACGATATCGGTGTGCGGATCCGTTGCTGCAATGTTGTACGCGTCCGTATAGACGATGATCAGCCAAAGAGCCAACGCTGCGAGCAACGTCCCGACGATCCCTCCGGCAATGCCGAGGCCGATGGCCCGCTGCGCTTCTTTCATGCAGCTCTCCCGGCGTTCCTATTCGCGTCTGGTCAGCAACTCCACTCCCCAGTCTAGAAGAATCGACAGGCGGTGATCTCGCCTGCACTATGTGGTCTTGATGGCTTTGCGCGCGTGCATGAGCTGCGCAGATGGCGCGAGACTGTTTCCAACGGACTGCTAGGTTTGCGGGATGGACAACGGACCGGAGGCCGTGGTGTGAAAGCCTTGATCCTCAATACCTCGCTGAAACCCTCAAAGGAGCCATCCAATACCGAGGCGCTGGCGTCCATCGTTGCGGACGAGCTGCAACGACGCCGGGTGGACACCGAGATCTTCCGTGTGGCCGATCTCAACATCCCGCCGGGGGTGACCTCGGATCAAGGCCCGGGTGACGAGTGGCCGATGATTCATCAGAAACTGCTCGGGGCGCGCATCCTGGTTATCGCCAGCCCGACCTGGCTCGGCCACCCCTCCAGCCTGGCCCAGCGCGTCCTGGAACGCATGGATGCCATGATCTCCGAGACCGCCGACGACGGTCGTCCTGTGGCTTTCAATCGGGTGGCCGGTGTGGTGGTGACCGGTAACGAAGACGGGGCGCATCACGTCATCAGCGAAATCAGCGGCGCCCTGGTGGACATCGGCTACACAGTGCCGGGCTGGTCATGGACCTACTGGAACAAAGGACCAGGCCCGGGCGAAAGCTACCTGGATACCAATTACCGTCACGACTGGTCGGAACGCACCGGTCGCATCGCCGCCGCGAACCTGGTAGCCGTGGCGCGCGCCCTGGAACTCAATCCATTGCCGGTGCCGCGCTGAGTTTGTCTGCGCCCCGACGGGAACAGGAGAAAAAGCCCAACGCAGCGACGCCGACTGAAATTGAAGAGCAGCGAAAGGCGCGCGACGGCAAACGGTCCCATCACAGAACGTGTTCCCTCGGGTCCCCCCCGCGTCCTTCGTGTCCTTCGCGAGAGCCACCTTCTCCTGAGCCACACATAATGCACAATCGGTGAAAGAGAAATTCGTGTCTTGATTTAACCGACGGCTTTACCGTTCTGTACCCGCTTCGCTTACTGCCCGCTGGATGGGCGACAAAACAAAATCCAACGCTGAACGTGTGCCGACGTTGATTTCGGCAACTACCCGCATTCCAGGCCTCAATGCGAAACGTACGCCGTCGCGCTCCAGGTATTGTGTTTCCAACTCCAGATAACCGCGGTAACCCACGTCTACTATTTGCTCTTGTTGCTTAATGTCGGAAATCGCGTCTTGGCTGATGGTCTCCACTGTTGCATCGACCATTCCGTAGCGCTGAAACTCGAATGCAGCAAGCTTGAGCCTCGCCTTCTGTCCCCGACCCACAAACCCAACATCCTTGTGATCCAAGTAAACTTCGGCCAGCAATGGGTCGTCGACAGGAACGATGTTCATCACGACAGAACCCGCGGGAACCACCGCACCTTTCGTGTGTGTACCTATGTCTTGCACATAGCCATCTTGCGGCGCCCGCAACTCCATCAGGTTGTTACGGTATTGCTGCTTTGCGAATTCCTGCTCGATCCGCTTCATTTTTGCGAGTAGGTCCGATTGTTCCTCCAGCAGGATTCGTCGGTACTCTGTTTGCAGCCGTTCCACCTTGGCTTGAGCTTCCACGATTCTGGCGTCGAGAGATTCGATTTCATGGCGCTTCGCATTCAAATCCCGCTGAACCTCTATGCGTTCCCTCTGTTTTTCGAGCAACATATTTCGATTCGCATAGCCGTCCGCCACGAGTTTCTCTACTGCTTTCTCATTCTCGATATAGATGGGAAGAGTCTCGTGCAACTTGTCCCGAATCTCCTTTGCAGCAGCGCGACTTTGCTTCACTTGTTCCAGTACGGCTACCTGCTCTCGAAGCGCGGATTTGTAGTTCGCAATATTTTCTTCGAAAATCGCATTCACCTGCTCAAATAGAACCGGGTCTGCATTCATAGTATTCGTTAATTCGGCGCCAGTGAGCTGTGCCTGTATCCGGAGCAAATTCAATCGTGCTGTTTCCAGTTCACTGGCTAGGATCTTGGTATCAGCGATAGATAAACTTGTGTCCATCAAGACCAGCGCTTGGCCAGCGTGCACCAACTCGCCTTCCTTCACCAATATGTCGGCGATTCTTCCCCCCTCAAAAGGCTGCACAATTTGTAGTCGGGTTTGGGGTACAAGCTTGCCGTCTGCTCGGGCGACGATATCCAGCTCACCAATTACGGACCAAGCCAGGATTAGCACTAAAAGAACCACAAGAATCAAAGATACCACTCGTGGTATCGGTGTCGGCGGTTCCGCTTGGATCGCGAGAACCCTGGGAGAAAACTCACGGCTGAGTGACATGGCTTTTGCGGGAGTTGTGGGACTAAGGGCCCCCGGACGGGGGCCTTAATCGTTGAGCACTAGGCTATCGTTATGGTTTGCGGGCGTTCACCTAAATCCGGGTCAGACAGTGTCGTGGCTATCGTGTTTGGCGAAAGCCCATCGATACCACCTGTTAACCCGTATTGGTAAGCCACGTCGCCCCCAAGTGCTTCGCTATCACTACTACTCAAGTGACTATCTAGCGCCGACTCCATGACGGACCAATGATCAATGCCGGCGGCATTGAAATCATTGGCCAGTTTGTCGAAATCGAGCTGCAGTATCTTATTGGTATACAGGGCATTGCTTGAGCCAGCGTCGAATTCGGAGGATGCTTCCATAATCAGCTGCAGTGTAACTTGCGGAGCCCCGACTGTCGCATCACCATACCAGTCTTTCAATACAATGGAATCGGCCGAAGCACCAGTCATTGGATCCAACGATTCCAAGCACAGGTCGTTCCCGGTCCGCGACAGATGAAGACCGCTGAGGCGTATTCCACCTCCGAGTGACAATGCGAACGACGCGTCGGTTCCGATATTGACAATATCGGACCCATCGCCGGCGTTGAACAATACCACGTCATTCGCGTCAGCGACGGTCAAGACATCGTTTCCGAAGCCGCCCGACATTATGTCGGCGCCTCCACTACCTGCAATCCTGTCATTGCCACTACTTCCAGCGACCAGATCATTACCGTCGCCACCACTCAGGTTATCGCTACCAGCACCGCCAATAATCACGTCATTGCCGGCGGAGCCGATCACGGTGTCATTACCCGCACCGGTGTCGATGTGGGCAATGTTGCTGATGGTGGTGGCGCTCAGGTCGAGGATGTCGCCGGCGCCCGTGCCGGCCAGCACGTTGATGCCGGCGCCGCCGTCGATGCTCTCGACACTGTTGCCCGGGCCAAAGCGGTAAACGCGAATGGTGTCATCGCCTTCACCACCGAGAATGGTGTCGTACCCTTCCCCACCCGTGAAGCTGTCGTGGCCGCTGTCGGTGCCTTCGATCAAGAAGGTGTCGTCACCGGCGCCGCCATCAAGGGTGTCGCTGCCAGCACCGCCGATGATCACGTCATTGCCCGCGGAGCCGATCACGGTATCGTTGCCCGCGCCGGTGTCGATGTGGGCAATGTTGCTGAGGTTGGTAGCGCTCAGGTCGAGGATGTCGCCGGCTCCGGTACCGGCCACCACGTTGACGCCGGCCCCACCGTCGATGCTCTCGACACTGTTGCCCGGGCCGAAACGGTACATGCGGATCGTATCGTCGCCTGCACTTCCGAGAATGGTGTCGTAGCCTTCCCCACCCGTGAAGCTGTCGTGGCCGCTGTCGGTGCCTTCGATCAAGAAGGTGTCGTCACCGGCGCCGCCATCAAGGGTGTCGCTGCCAGCACCG
>JAWLCT010000033.1:0-1779 GCA_041687015.1 Gammaproteobacteria bacterium | reverse complement strand
CCTTCCCCACCCGTGAAGCTGTCGTGGCCGCTGTCGGTGCCTTCGATCAAGAAGGTGTCGTCACCGGCGCCGCCATCAAGGGTGTCGCTGCCAGCACCGCCGATGATCACGTCATTGCCCGCGGAGCCGATCACGGTATCGTTGCCCGCGCCGGTGTCGATGTGGGCAATGTTGCTGAGGTTGGTAGCGCTCAGGTCGAGGATGTCGCCGGCTCCGGTACCGGCCACCACGTTGACGCCGGCCCCACCGTCGATGCTCTCGACACTGTTGCCCGGGCCGAAACGGTACATGCGGATCGTATCGTCGCCTGCACTTCCGAGAATGGTGTCGTAGCCTTCCCCACCCGTGAAGCTGTCGTGGCCGCTGTCGGTGCCTTCGATCAAGAAGGTGTCGTCACCGGCGCCGCCATCCAATGTGTCACTCCCGGTGCCGCCGATGAGGAGATCGTTTCCGGCGGCGCCCAGGAGTATGTCATTACCGGCACCGCCATCTATGTGGTCCGCTGCCTCCGTGCCGAGCAACTGATCGGACGAGCCCGTGCCGACGACTTCATTGAGAATTTGAGGTTCCGGAGCGGTAAAGGGGTCACCAGTCATCGCGTAGTTGTACGCATAATCACCGCCTGCGGGCGCCACAGTCGCCGAAACGTCGAACTGTGCGATGGCCTCCGTGTCGAACAACGAGACGAGCGTATCCTGGGTTCCCGCAGTCAGAAGCTCGGTTTGCCTAGCTTCCACAAGTCCCGCCAAATCGAACACCTGGACCCCATCGGCTCCAATGAACTGAACGTACTGGATCCGCGAGTCCTCGACGAACTGCTCGTTCCCATCGTCCCAGCTCCATAACCAATCGATATCGATCTTGTCTGGCGTGTCTCCAATCTGGAGACTCAGAACGGTGTACTTTTCCTCACCATAATCCTCCACAAACAAACTGGCGCGCAAATCACCAACTTGGATTGTACTCCCAAATGACAGTGTATCGACACCTGATTCGGTATCGTAGATGTAGTCGTACCCGTCACCTGCATTGAAGAGATAGACATCATCACCGTCTCCACCGAAAAGCGCGTCATCCCCAAGACCACCAACCAACACGTCGTTCGTCTCGGAACCGTCCAAGCTGTCGTCACCGGTCGTGCCGAGTACCGCCCATACGTCAGGTACGGCGGGCAACAAGGCTTCGATTTCGGAGCGTGTCATTACTGTCCCGTCAGAGAACGTGAATCGTTCGATTCCGAAGCCGACCGGATCATACTCCCCGCGTAATCGAACGATGGCCGACGGCTGTTCACCGACGGCGACTGAGCCAAGTGCTATTCCCAATCGCCCGTTCTCATCCGGGGCAGCCCAGCTAAAGCAGACTTCGGAAAACTCTGCGTTAACTCGCACGGTGTCTTCTTCCCGCTGCAAAAATCCACCGAGCTTTTGCGTTATGTCCTCATCGGATGCCTGGTTCAGGAATTCATCGATTTCTTCATTGGACAAACCATAGCGTTCAAGTAGAAGTCCTCTGACATCGCCGGCGTATGCAAGGCCATCATCGCTTATGACATCGGTACCCGACTGCCCGAACCCCACAAGGTAGGTGTCGCTGCCGGAGCCGCCTTCAATCCAGTCGCTACCGCCCCCGCCCGATAAAACGTCATCTCCGGCGTACCCCTGTATCCAGTCGTCACCCTCGCCACCATCCAAGAAATCTCTGCCGCTTCCCCCGTAAATCGAATCGTCACCCGCGCCTCCATCAACGAGCAAAGCCCCAGAACTATACCCCTGACCC
>JAWLCT010000032.1:0-36091 GCA_041687015.1 Gammaproteobacteria bacterium | reverse complement strand
TGGGGATTCCTCAGGGACAGATTTATTTTTCCCCACGACCTGGCCTTCCCTGCCTTCGATGTTCTATTCGTCTACCTACAATCTGCTGGACTTCGTCGACGAAGCGGTGATCGCCGGTCAACTGACCGCGGCTCACTGAATCTCGAATAAGCGCCCATTCACCATCGGGTATTGCCTCTCGAATGAAACGCCGATACGCCTTGGCCTGGAAATCTGCGTTAAGACCGAATGCCGGGGGAAACGGTACATCATCAAGCCAGGGGTAGGGATTGGTACCGGGGCTCCAACGTCTTGCACTCGACCAGACGTAGTCCTCCGGTTCAGCCACCATGCGCGCTCGCACCGGGTTCAGTTCGATGTACCGGATGCATGCCATCAGATAGCGGTCGGACTGCACCGGACTTGACTTGTATCGTCCTTCCCAAAGCGTCCCGCGCCGTCCTTCTGCTCGATTGTGGTGCTGCGTCTGCCTACCCGCAAGACGCTTCATCAGCATGCCGAGCCCTGCCTGCGTGGCAGGTGCCAACAGCAAATGAACATGGTTCTTCATCAAGCAAAATGCATAAACCCGAACACCGAACACGTCCTTGAACTCCTGAAGCGTTTCCAAGTAACGCCGATAATCGCGAGCCTCCGCAAACACCACCTGCCGGTTGTGTTCCCGCTGGACAACGTGATGGGGATATTCCGGCAAAACCACTCGTCCCGTCCTTGGCATATATCTTCGATTCCCTTCCGGAAGAACTGCTTCGATCCTAACCAGTGACTACTTGAAAATGAATTTGTCCCCTTTTGCTCATTCCCTTTCAGAAGAACTGCTTCGATCCTAACCAGTGATACTTGAAAATAAATCTGTCCCCTTTTTCACGCGGGTGGCAGCTTCACGACCATCGACAACGAGATAGCCGGGTACCTCGCCGCACTGCCACTCGCTCCGGATCCTTGAGCAACCACATGCGGGGTCAGCACATGCAAAACGCGGGGGCCGAGGCAAAACGCAAGACCTGCCCCCGCTCACCCCGAGACCCCAAAGAAAGCCGGGGGTAGTTAACGGAGTTAGACGTGTCACTTATGCGCGCGGGCAAAGCAACCAAAGACTCGAATGGTACAATGCGAGACCTGACCCCGTTGTTTATTCGCACACCTGTGAAACAACCGGGGACAGACCCTGAGGAATCCCCACGAATTCTTTTCCTAACCCATTGACTAACAAGAATTCAGGGGGTGGACATGCATCGCCCGATGTGATCTTCTTGCGTTGTCTAGGCGCGAAGGAGAACCGACGATGCATGCCACCGAAGTCATTGATAAGACCATTGGCGCAGCCTGTCAATCGATTCACAAGATGCGCTTCGCTGCCCTTAACGATGCGACGGCCGCAGCATCGGTAGGGCGCTGCGTATCGGTGACGGCGCTGGGGCGTGCGGTCGAGGCGCAGGACGAGAAACTCGGCATCGAACGGATGGACCGGCTGATTGGCAACGTGAATCTCTATGGTGAGTTGCCAATAATCTACGGCGCCATGGCGCGCTGGCTCGTGGCGCCAAATTCCCGCCCCGTGATCCTCGTCGACTGGTCACCAGTTAAAGACGACAACGCCTTGCAACTGCTCGCGGCATCATTGCCCTCGCACGGGAGAAGCCTGCCTCTGTACCAGGAGGTTCATCCCGAATCGCTGCTTGGGGATCCAGACATACAACAGCGCTTCCTCGATGCCTGCTCTTAGCCCCCATAGGTTACAGAGCATCGAGGCGGCAACTATCTTGACGCGGGGGGACTGGACCAAGGGTATTCCGAGGCGTGGTCCACCATACCGGCCCGCACGGGGTTCAGCTCGATATAGCGGTACACCGTCAGCAGATAATTGTCTGCATTCACCAGCGTGGACTTGTAGCGTCCCTCCCATAGGGTGCCAGTACGACCATAGGAGCCATGTACCTCGGCTTACGCGTAGCAAATGACTCGCGATTTCGGTTCAACCTTGAAGAGCTAAGCGCCGTCGCAGATGCCTTTTTTCGACAGTACGGAAACACGGGGAAGGATGGTAAATTCGTGGAGATCCCTCAGACTCTGACCCCATTGATTCCCATTGATTCCGTTGCCGTGTTAGTGCGCCCCCGTTGCCATGTTAGCGTTCCGTTGGTGGAATTGTACTAGCTCAGCAACGTAATTCAGCAGCTCTTCGCGAGGTGCGGCAATTACTAAACTTGCAGTCGGCAAATAGTAGGCCGCCGAACCTGTCGCAATCACCCTTACTCCATCGTACCCTCCGAGATAAGCTAGATCACAAGAGAGAACGCCCGGATCACGAGACATCAGGGCACCGCAGCGGTCCTCTAGGAGAAACCTCTCCCATCTATCTACAGAGGACTGCTCCATCTGATAGAAGCCAACCACATCTTCTTCCCTGTCGCCGACGAGGAACAACACCAATGCCCCGGAATGATCATCAAATTTATCCGAAGGCAGAAAGCCGTAAAGTTTGTTATCCACCCAACGTTCAGTCCCTTTGGAGTAAAAAAACACCCATACGGGAGGAATAGATAATGAGACTTGCGCAAACTGAACGCTACCGTCTGTGATACCGAGGAAATTTTGTACCCCACGCGTATGCGATGCGCTCCATGTGGCACCAATGTAAATGACAAAAATAGCGATCAATGCAACAGCAACAAACTTCGCGCGCTTCATCATTATCATCTGCGCGCCGAATTGGTAATTGCGTCAGTAGCTAGCGCTCCACCGACATCGATCACATTTGCTGGCGGCGACCCGGTTAGAGATGTGCCCGGTGGTGAATTCAAACCTTGATCGATGAGTTTGCTGGACAGGTCCGGGATTCGTTCATACCCGTTATTCACTTCAGGGTATGGAACAGGCTCGCCATTCAAGAGTGCGTCAATATTGGCCTCTCGCTTTTCGATGTCACTTCGCACATCTTTTGCAGCGTCAACGGATTTCTCTACACTGTCGCTCCACCCCCAATACTTCCATGCGTAATACGCAGCAACAACACCAACGGTACACCACCCCGCAGCGCTCTTTCCATCCGGGTCGATCAGATTTATTGGATCAGCGAAGGTATAGCTGAACAAATTTGTATTTCGCCCCTTGAATCTGATGGGATCCTTGGCAATCCAACGCCCGGTCCTCGTTTCGTAGTCGCGCGCGCCAAACCGAACATAGCCCACGTGCTGGTCACAGATTCCGCCAGCAAAACCAAACGGCTGGAATCCCGGATGGGTATCGGCGAGTACACGCCCAAACTCGTCGTAGTCCATCCGTTGGACCACTTCGTCGGTCGCGGTGTCGATGACAAGGCGTGGGCTGCCCAGGTGGTCACTGATGATGCGGTAGGTCTTGCCGCCCTTCTCCATGTAGTCCGGCACGTGACCCTTGCTGCCGTAGACGAAGCGGGCAACGACGTTGCCGTCGCCATCCAGTTCTGCAACAGGTTCCAATTGGTCCTGGTACAGGAATCCCTGAACGAGCTGGCCGTTGACCTTCTTGCCGATGCGGCGGTTGCGGCCATCGATGAGGTAGTCGATGACGACATCACCGGGCAGGCGCACCTGCATCAGGTTGCCGAGTTCGTCATAGACGTAGTGCGTGGTTGCTCCGCTTTCGGTCTTGCTCTTCAGGTCACCGTTGGTGGTGTACTCGTAGCTCGCCCCAGCATAGGTAAGCAGCCGGTCCTGGCTGTCGTAGGTGCCGGTTTCGCTACCGTTCGAGCCGGCCTTGCTCAGGCGGTTGCCGTTCGGGTCATAGGTATAGGTGGTCTTGAGCACACCATTGATGAACACCTTCTCCAGACGGCCCGCCTGGTCGTAGCCGTAGCCGTACGTGGTCGTGGTGCCGTCGATGGTCTCCGCCTTGCTGGTGATACGCCCCAGCTTGTCGCGGGTGTAGGTGGTGGTCATGACGGCTTCGCCGTTGACCGTGGCGGTTTCGCTCTCCAGCTCGCCGAAGCTGTTGTAGGTGCGGTTGGTGGCGACCGCGCCGATTTCAGTGCCCGTGAGGAGGCCGTTCTGCGGGTCGCGGCTCAGGGTGAGGTCGCCGGCCTGGGTGAGCAGGCCGTCGGCATCGTAGGCGAAGCTGACGGCTTGGCCATTCACCGCAAGGCCCGTCACCCAGAAGTTGTTGTCGTAGCTGCGGCTGACCGTGCCCGAGATTTCGCCGCTCGCGCTCTCGGACAGGGGCAGGAAGCCGTCGTAGGTGTAGCTGAGTTGGCCTCCATCGGGCGCGGTGAGGGTGCTCAACTGGCCCGTGGTCGGGTGGTAGGCGTACTGGTGGCTGCCGCGTGCGATGGCGGTTTCGGCCAGCCGGCCACCGGAATCGTAGCTGAGGTCGATGGTTTTCCCATCGGGCCGCTCTATCTTCGTCAGATCTTTATCCCGGTTGTAGCGGTAGCGGGTGACGGTCTGGGCGCCTGCGAGGTCGGGCGGTGTGTATTCCTCTTCCAGGTCTACCGGCGTATAGGCGAACACGTGCGCCTGCCGGCCCGGTGGGGTGAGGCTGGTGAGATTGCCGTTGGGGTCGTAGGTGGTGGTCACACTGCGGCCGTCGGGCAGCGTCTGCTTCGTCACCCGGCCGGCGAGGTCGTACTCGAAGGACGTGACGCGGCCCAGGCTGTCCGTGACGCTGGCGAGATTGCCCAAGGTGTCGTAGGTCAGGCTGACGGTGCGCGCGGCTTCGCCCTCGCCTTCGCGGATTTCACTCAGGCGGCCGCGGGCGTCGTAGGCGTAATGGACGTCGGCCAGGTTGGCGAAGCGGCTGAGCACGGGGCGGCCTTGGGCGTTGATTTCAACCAAGCTGGTGCGGCCTGCGGGGCTGGTGCGGGTCCAGGTGCGGGTGGCGGCGCTGTAGCCGACGGTGGACTGGCGGCCGTTGACCGTGGTGCGCTCGGACCAGGCCGTGAGGCTCAGGGGGTCGGCCGCATCGGCGAGGGTGGCATTGCGTGTGGCACTGAAAGACTGCACGAGGCCGCTTGGGGTGGTCGTGGTGGCGGCGGCCACGTAAGGGGCGTCCATCTTCACGCGCGGGTCGGGGACTTTGCGCGAGGTGCGCACGGTGCCGTCCGCGGCGGTGGACGTTTCGGTGATGTCGTAGGTGCTGGTCTTGATGCGGCGGCTCGCCACCGTGCCGTCGGGAGCGGTGGTGGTCCGCTGCACTTCGGTTGCGGGCAGGCGTTCGGTGCCGAAGCGGGAGGTGCGCCCTTCGCCGCTGGTCAGGCGGCTTTCGAAGCCATTTTCCGTCTTGGTGCGGCCGAGCGTCCAGCCGCCGCCGTCGGGCTGCTGCTCGCGCAGCAGGCGGCCGTGGCTGTCGTACTGGTAGGTGAATTGGGCGCCGGTGGGCTTTTCGACGGACGTGAGCAGGCCGCCCGTTGTGTAGTTCATACGGTAGGTCTCGCCGGCGGGGTTGGTGACCGAGGCGAGGTAGCCGTGGGCGTCGAGCGTGACTTCGGTGCGCTGTCCGTCGGGGGCGATGAGGGCGACCGGCCTGTCCGTGCCGTCACGCTCGATGCGGGTGAGGTTGCCGTGGGTGTCTTCGAGGCGCACGAGATTTCGGAGATCGTCATAAACGAAGGTTTGAAGCAAGGTGCCGGAGATCCCGTCGACGGTACGGAGATGCCGGCCGACGATGTTGAAGACGTAATAGTCACCGCTGTCGGACGAAGGCACGATGAATTCAACTGCCGCCAACGCCTCGGAGGAGTTCACGCGGCGGATACGGTGGTTATAGGTTTCCGCAATGTAGAGGCTGCCGTCGGGGCCGAAGGCGATGCCATTCGGATAGCCAAACGACGCCCAAGTGGCGGCATCGTAACCGACCGTTCCGGTGCCCGCCACGATGGTGACCCCCCCGTCCGGCTCCACTCGGCAGATGCGGCGGTTACCCGTATCCGCAATGTGAAGGCGGCCGTCGGGGCCGAGGGCAACGCCATGCGGATGGTTGAGCCCGGCCTGGGTAGCCAAGCCACCGTCGCAGCCGTAGCCAACTATGCCGGTGCCGGCCACGGTGGTGATGCCCCCGTCCGGCCCCACGCGGCGGATGCGGCTGTTGTTTCTGTCCGCGATGTAAAGGCTGCCGTCAGGGCCGAGGGCAATGCCAGTCGGATAGCCAAGCTGTGCCTGGGTGGCCGGGCCGCCATCACCGCCATGGCCGAGAGCACCTGTGCCTGCCACTGTTGTGATGATGCCGTCCGGCCCCACCCGACGGACGCGGTTGTTGCCGGCGTCCGCGATGTAAAGGCTGCCGTCGGGGCCGAGGGCGATGCCAGTCGGATAGCCAAGCTGCGCCTGGGTGGCCGAGCCGCCGTCGCCGCTGTAACCGGAAGCGCCGGTACCCGCCACGGTGGTGATGATCCCGTCCGGCCCCACCCGACGAACGCGGTGATTGCCGTTGTCCGCGATGTAAAGACTGCCGTCGGGGCCGAGGGCGAGGCCGCGCGGCTGATTGAGCCGCGCCTGGGTGGCCGGGCCGCCGTCACCGCCATCGCCGGAACCCCCTGTGCTGACGACGGTTGTGATGATCCCATCCGGCCCCACTCGACGGATGCGGTGGTTGCCGGTGTCCGCGATGTAGAGGCTGCCGTCAGGGCCAAGCGTGATGTCGTACGGATTGTAGAGCCACGCCTGGGTGGCCGGGCCGTCACCACCGTAGCCGGCAGCACCCGTGCCGGCCACCGTATCCACTCCCCCGCCCAGGCGCACAGCGTGATGTCGCGACCCGTCACCCCGGTGGAGGGTGGCGTCCGCAGATCGGTACCCGTGGTGCACGTCCAGGCTCCAATGCCCCACGTCGTTGATGTTGGCAATACTGCCTCGGGGGACGACGCTGCCCAGCCAAACTGTATGCGTGCGAGTGAAGTAGACCTCAGAAGCCTCGCGGCCCTGGCCGATGGCCGCGCCGCTGCCGACCTGCCCGAAGGCCCTGCCGAACTCGCCCGGCGCGTAATAAACGGCGCGGTACACGTAGCGCAGATGGTAGGAAAGGTTGGCGCCGCCCTGGACCGGTCGTCCGGCACTGTCTTTTCCGTCCCATACGAAGGTGGTTCGGAGGTTGGACGCGGCCGCGAAGGTGCGGTGGTGGACCTGGCCCGCCACGGAAATCGTCAGTTCGATGCGCTTGAGCGACCCAGGCACGCTGGGCCCGCTGACCGGGATCTCGACCATGCGGCCGGCGACGAAGCCCGGCACCCGGTTGGAGCGGTAGTTGAGGGTGTAGGGGGTGCCGGCGATGGGGATGGATTCGCCCAGCACCTGGTTTTCGGCCTCGATGACGCAGCCGGGGCATTCGGTGGGATCGTCCGGGTCTTCGTGGTCGTCCTTTTCCGGTTTGTCGGGCGGGGGCGGGATGGCGTCCTCGGGCGGGCCGTAGGGCCAGTTGCAGTCCCAGGGCGTGAAATGCTCGACGGGTACACGCCAGTAGCTTTTGCCGGGGGTGTAGAGACTGGCGAGTTGGGCGCGTTCGGCCTCGGTGATGCCGAGAGCGGCAAGGGCGGCGGCATCGGCGGCTTGTCCACTGCCGCTGGTATCCAAATCGGCCAGACCATTCGTAATCGACAACACCTTGACGACGGCGCCGTTGTCCGACGGTATCCACGCGGCCTTTTCTCGGTCATACCAGCCCATGGGCACAATGCCGCCCACCGGGAACTCGAGGAAGTTGTCCACGTAGAAATACACGGGCCGATCGAAGCGCACTTCTTTGGCCCCTGCGGCAATGGCCTCGTCCATGGACAGTTCCACCGCGTAGGTGTACGCCACGTTGGTGGGCAGTACGCCGGGCATGGCCTTCGGGCCATTCTCGCCCACGGTGTATTCAGTGGCGCGTACGTGGGCCGTGGTGAGGGGCTTGGTGGCGCCGTCGGGCATCACCAGGCTGGCCTGGGTGCCCGCCGGGAACAGCACGGTGGCCTCGCGTGTGCCGTCGGTATCGGTGACGGTGCTGCCCCGGGCGGCCTGCATGGCGCCCGCGCCCAAGGCGATTTCGGTGACCCGGGTGTCCAGGCCAATCATCACCACGTCGGGCAGCCAGGCCCAGTCGGCCCAGGGAGCGTCGATTTGGCGCTGCACGGACAAAAGGCCGGTTTTCTCGTACCTGACGGTGAGTATGCCGCCGCCGTTGACCACCAGATCGAACTGGCCGTCGCTGCGCGTGCCGGTCCAGCCGAATTCCGGATGGTTGAGAACGGTGACGGTGACACCGGGGATTGGATTGCCGTCGCGGTCCTGCACCTTGCCACGCAGTACGGCCGCACGGCGCTCTTCGATAGTGCCGGGAGCCACGTCGTGCTGGATGCGATTGCTACCGCTGTAGAGAAATTCGCTGGCGGCGAACACGGTGGTGGGCACGGTGGGGTCGAGGAGCGGGGCGATGGTGGCTGGGTCGCGGGGCACGTAGCCGGCGCCGGGGGTGGGATTGGCCACAGCCAGTGCGACGGCGCCGGGCTCGCTGCGGTTGCCGGCGGCATCGAGCACCTGGATGCTGAACTCGTGGCCCGGCTCGGCTGCGATGACGAGCGTGAAACGGCCGTCAGCGGTGGCGATGGCCTCTACCGTCTGGCCCGTGCGCGTGTTGGTGACCAGGACGCGGGCGCCGGCTTCGACGCTGCCCGGATCACCCGTGACGGTCACCTGTCCATCGACCACGTCGCCGAGAAAGATATGACCGACGAGGGGCACCGCAGGTGGGACCGTGTCGAGATTCACGGTCACTTGGGCGGCGGCAGCGTTACCGGCGCGGTCAGTGGCATGGATGGCGAATGTGTTGGCACCTTCGCTGAGGGGAACGTTACGGCTGAAGGCGTGATGGATATCCAACGGCAACGTCTGCCCGTTGAGCATCACCTCGGCGGGCTCGTCGAGCTGGGCGGCGACGGTGATTTCCGGGGTGTTCACCCACGCGCCGTCCACGGGCGAGAGCACGCTGATCCCGGGCGGGACCGTGTCGATGGTCAGGTCCAGCAGCGCGGGCTCGGAGACGTTGCCGGCAAAATCGGCGATGGTGAACTTTAACGTGTAACGCCCATCAGCCATTGCCGTGACAGGGCGGCATGTGGCCTCCGATTCGTCCACCTCACAGTCGAGGTCGAGCGAATAGTCGCCAGCTTCGGCCTTCAACGTGCCCGCGTCCACGCCGCGGCCGATGTCGAAGTACGAAAAATGGAATTCGGGAAGCGGCGTGTTGGCGTAGTCGCCCGAGGCCGGGGCGGTGACGGCGAGTTCGGGCGGCAGGCGATCGCTGTAGGGGGCGAAGGCGCGGATGCGGTCGCGCCGTTCCAGTTGCCAGCGCTTCAGTAATTCGGCGCGGGCGCCCAGATTGGCGATTTCCTTCTGGCTCGCGGCCCAGGCGGTGACTGGCGACATACCCGCGGCCAGCGCGACGATGGTGCGTTGGTGGTCAAACGGCTCGCTCTCGCCCTCGATGCGTCCATCCCCGTCGATGCGGTAGAGGCGCTTCTTGGTGGCCGCCCACAAACCGCCTTCAGGGTCGGTGGCCAGCAATTCGACGCCCTGGAGCGGCAAGGAGAGCGTTTCTGCACCGGTGGCGTCCACGCGCACGATTCGGTGCGCATGGGCGAGCCAGAGCGCCTGATGAGCGCTGTCCACATCCAGGGCACGAAGGGTCTCTTTCTTGGGCAGCAGGATTTCGGCAACGAGTTCGCCATCGGCAGTGAAGGCACGTACCCGATGGGATTCACCGACCCAGACCCGGCGGCGCTCGCCATCGAACGCCAAACCGAGAACCGGGGCCGCAAGCGACTGTTCGCCGAGGATTCGTCCGGTTGCATCGACATGGACCAGCGATTTGTGGGCCGCGAGCCAGACGGTGCCGCCCACCGGGTCCACGCTCAGGTAGGCGTCGTTTCCGCCTGCCTTGATGACTGTTTCAGAGAGGTGCTGGCCGCCGAAGTCATAGGCCCGCAGGCGGTCCTCGCCATAGGTCCACACGACGCCACCGCTCTCGTCCAAGGCCACAGCCTGGGTCTTGTCGGCATCCGGGATTTCGAACAGGGACTGGCCATCGGCCGTGGCTACCTTGAGCAGCCCATGGGACTCGGCCACCCAAAGGGCGCTGGCGTAGTCAGGATCGGGGATGGGAGAACTCGCCCGGGGTGCGGTAATGGCGAAGGCGAGTACGAAAAGCAGCGCGGCACGGAGGCGGCGTCCTTGCATGGCCGGATATCCTAACTTGATTTACTCTGCGCTTTCTATGGGAATCGGGCCGGGAATGTCAACGGTGAATTCCAGGGGTGCCCAGCGTGTGGCGGGACGAGAATTACGGCAGTGGCTTGAAGTCACTGATTTGTCGGTATTTCCTACCATCCCCGTCCTCGCTCAAGAATTTCCATGGAGACGGGGTCACCACGGCGATGCCGCTTGAGCGAGGCCACGAAAACGGGGGCAGGAAGCGTCAGATCGCGTGAAGAAGACCCGGATTCCGTTGACGCTTCGTCCGGGCTATGTGATCTGCATTCCTTTGCGTTCTTTGCGTCTCTGCGTTGGGCCGTTTTCTTCCCGGCCACGGCCCCGGATTCCGCTTCGCTTCGTCCGAGCTACGCGAGGAATGCCGAATCAGATCTTCCCTTCCAGCACCTGCAACAGCCGCTCCGGCGGCATGTAGCCCGGCACCATGCGGCCGTCTTCGAGCACCAGGGCGGGGGTGCCGCTGACGCCGAGGGCCTGGCCGAGGGCCATGTGTGCGGCGACCGGGTCGTCGCAGGTGGCGGGCTCGACGTCGCCCATGCCCTTGGCGGTGTCCATGGCCTTGTTGCGGTCCTTGGCGCACCAGACCGACGCCGCCTTCTTCCAGGAGGCTGAACCGGCGCCGGCGCGCGGGTAGGCGAGGTAGCGCACCTCGATGCCCAGGTCGTTCATCTCCTTCATGCCATCGTGCAGCTTGCGGCAGTACGGGCAGTCGATGTCGGTGAAAACGCTGACGGTGTGCTTGGTCTGGCCCTTGGGTTTGTAGACGATCATGCTGGCCTCGGCCTTTTCCAGCGCGCTCAGGCGCGCGGTTGAGCGGCGGCCCTCGGTGAGGTTGGTGCGGGACTTCAGGTCGACGAGGTCGCCTTGCAGCAGGAAACGCCCGTCGGCGCTTACGTAGAAAAGCTGCGTACCGTAGCTCACCTCGTAAAGACCGTTGACGGGCGTCTTCTGCACCGTGTCGGGGTCTTCCGGGATGACCCTGGCAAGCGCCTGGCGGATAGTGGCCTGGTCGTCCTTGTCACCCGCTACGGCAGGGCCCATGGTGAAGGCCAGGCCGGCGATGGCCACGATAACGATTCGCTTCATGAGATTTCCTTGCTTTCTTTAGTCTGCGGATTTCGACCCGCGTCAATCGCGGAAGTTCTGGTACTGGAGCGGCAGGCCCAGCTCGGCGCCGCGCAACAGGGCGATGGCCTCTTGCAGGTCATCACGCTTCTTGCCGGTGACGCGCACCTGCTCGCCCTGCACGCTGGCCTGCACCTTGAGTTTGCTGTCCTTGATGAGAGCGACGATCTTCTTCGCCAGTTCCTTGTCGATGCCCTGGCGCACCTTGATGCGCTGGTGCGCACGCTGGCCGGTCTCCTCCAGGGCTTGTTCCTCCAGCGCCTGGATGTCGATGCCGCGCTTGGCGAGGCGCTGATGAAGGATATCCTTCATCTGTTTGATCTGGAATTCGTTCTGCGCATGCAAGACCAACGCGTCCTTTTCCCGTTCCACTTTTGCATCCGAGCCCTTGAAGTCGAAACGGCCGGTCACGTCGCGGTTGGTCTGGTCGATGGCGTTGGTGAGTTCGTGCTCGTTTACTTCCGAGACGATGTCGAACGACGGCATGGGTCCTCTTCCTTTCCGAAATGACTGGTTTCAAGCGCGAACCATGCGCGGCCTATCATAGGGTCGCAGGGCTCGTCCTCCTACTGGCCGGCGCACCCGATTGTGAAACGCTGCACATTGTCGCACGCTTCCGGTGGCATTCAGCCACGGGGATGGTGGCGCGCGTGCAGGGATTTCAAACGTTCGCGGGCCACATGAGTATATATCTGGGTGGTGGACAAGCTGCTGTGACCCAGCAGCAGCTGCACCACGCGCAGGTCCGCCCCATGGTTGAGCAGGTGCGTGGCGAAGGCGTGGCGCAGGGTATGGGGTGAAAGCTTCTTGGTGATGCCGGCGGCGCGTGCATGGCGGCGGATCAAGTGCCAGAAGGTCTGGCGGGTCATGGCATCGCCGCGCAGGCTGACGAACAGCGCTTCGCTGGGCTGTCCGGTGACGAGTGCCGGGCGACTTTGCGCCAGGTAGCGCTCTGTCCACGCCAGGGCCTCTTCACCCAGCGGCACCAGCCGCTCCTTGCTGCCCTTGCCCATGACACGCACCAGGCCCTGGGTCAGGCTCAGCTGTGACAGGGTGAGGCCCACCAGTTCCGAGACGCGCAGTCCGGTCGCGTACAACAGTTCCAGCATGGCGCGGTCGCGCAGGCCCAGGCGATCGCCCGAATCAGGCTGCGCCAACAACACCTCCACCTCGGCCTCGGTGAGGGTATCGGGCAGCGGACGGCCGAGCCGCGGCGCATCGATGCGCGCGCTCGGGTCGTCGTCGCGAACGCGTTCCCGCACCAGGTAACGGTAGAAACGCCGCATGGTGGAGCGCAGGCGCGCCGTACTGCGCGGGCGTGCGCCCTGCGCGGTGCGCTCCTGCAGGTAGCGCAGCAGTTCCTCGCGCGAAGCGGTGTCCAGACGGCTGCCGCGCTGCACCAGCCAGCGGGCGAGGCCTTCCATGTCGCGACGGTAAGCCGCGAGCGTGTTGCCGGACAGTCCGCGCTCCATCCACAGGGCGTCGAGGAAACGCTCCAGAATGGCCGGGTCCCCGTCAGCGGGCGCCTTCATGCCGAAGCAGCCACTCCTTCAAGGTGAGCGGGTCGCCGTACAGCGCGCCCATGTAACCGCCCAGGCCCTCACGCGCGACCACGCGATGGCAGGGGATCAGGATGGGGACGCGGTTGGCGCGGCAGGCACCGGCCACCGCGCGCGGACCACTGTGCAGTTGCTCCGCCAGTTCGCCGTAGGTGCGCACCTCGCCCACGGGGATCGCGCGCATGGCGGCCCACACGCGCCGCTGAAACGGCGTGCCCTCGATGTGTAGCGGCGGCGCCTTGCCGAGGCGCGGATCGGTGAAATAGGCCTTCAGCGCCGACACGGCGTTTTCCGCCGCGGCCGATGGCCGCTTGAGCGGTTCGTCCGCGGGCAGGAAATCGATATCCGTGATGGCACCCGCGTCGACCCGGATACCGAGCCGCAACCCGCCCGGCAGAGGCGTGGCGATGATTGCGTCGAAGTGCTCACTCATGGTCGTTCCTCACAAGCCGAAGACACGTGATTCCCAACGGCAACCGGAAAACGAAATCCGGGACCGATGTTTTCGCTCGCGGTGGGCGCCAAGTATATGACGCGAGGGAGGCGTTGTGTCCGGCAGCCCTTTGCCTACGAACTCTGCGGAAGAACAACAAAAAAGGCGGACGTCTCGAAGACGTCCGCCTTTTTTTATCCGCGTGTGGGCCGAGGCCCGAACGCTTAGAGCTTCTCGCGGATACGCGCAGCCTTGCCCGCCAGCTCGCGCAGGTAGTAGAGCTTGGAGCGACGCACGGCGCCGCGGCGCTTCACTTCGATGCTGTGCACCACCGGGCTGTAGGTCTGGAACACGCGCTCCACGCCTTCGCCGTGGGAGACCTCAGGGAGCCGCCGGGGTCAGTTCTTGATCTTGCACCGCGATGAAAGCTCTAGCTGTTACTGTCCTACCTCGCGCCTAGACGAGTGCAAGATCAAGAACTGACCCTGTGCGCTGTCTGCACGCGCAGCCCAGCGTCGAGAATGACCAGCCATTGCGGGGTCATGCACCCACGGCCCCGTAAACACAGTGCTTCGCCGAGGACGGCTACTCCAGCATGATTCCACCAGTGACAACGACCACTGTGCCCAAATACCCAATGATCAGAAAAATCCTTCCTCGGATTACGTCCGCGCGCGTCGCGTATTTTCTGACGAGGGGAACATCGATCAAGGGGTCGTCGATGCGGTTGAACCGGCCGATAGGCACTGAGATCGCATAGGCGTACCAGATCGTTCGCGCGCCTGGCCCATCCCAAGGACAAGGACGCGGAAAACCGTCACGAATTATCTCCCGCTCGATTCGGGCCATGGACAGGCGGGCGAAGGTGATCCAGGTAACCGCTGTCAAGAAAAACAGGATGATGACTGAGAGATAGAACCAATCCTGGGCCGTTTCAAACATCAGCGAAAGTCCTTACCATATACCCAAGCAGCTGCATTCTTCCCAACTTGGTCGCCAACAATTCCCGTACCAAAGCCGACTGCCGCAGCCAGTCCAATCATGACCACCCAGCCCACCGGTGTTAGACCAAGGCCCAGCGCCGTTAGCCCGGCAACCGCGCCTTGGCCAGCAAGTAGTCCGAACGCCCCGCCCAACCCAAACCCAGTCGTCTCCATCACCGCCTGCCGCTGCCAATCCCCTCCGCTCTTGTATGTGCCATGCACCTTCTGCACGCGCAGTCCGGCGTCGATCACAATCAAACCATTACCGGCGTAGCGGGTGGCGGTGGCGAGTTGGGCAAGCTTTGTCGCCTGGGCACTATTGGAAACATACAGGCGGCGGTCTGAGCGACGGCGCGTCGCCAGGGTGGCGCCGCGCTCGGCGCTGGTGAGGGGGCCGCCACGGTTCTTTCCGATGTCGGCCGGGCTGACGAAGCGGTTTATCTCGGCACGGTAGCGCATCTGCAGCAGTTTGAATTTCACTTGGACAGCGTGCTTCGCCCTCGCGACATTCGCGGTCTGTCCGCTACCTTTCACCTTCCTCAATTCCAGCAGCGCTTTTTGATAGTCGAGCAGTGCCTTCTGCAATCCGGTGAGCCGGGCTTCGGCGACGGTAGTGCCCGCACCGACCAGGCCGGCACCGTCCTGTAGCGTCAACCCGGCCAGATGTTTGTCCTAGAAGCCCGCCAGTGCACTCGTGAAGTCTCCGAAGGTGTCCACCGTGCACATCAAGCGTTCGCGGGTTGCCGGGGGCAGGCGGGCGAAGGTGCCGGTGATGAGGCGCCCTTCGGGATGTTCTTCCAGGCAGTAGGGCATGTTCGCCGTGAAGGCGCTGCAGCCCAAAATGTTGTAGTGGGCGAGGTTGTCCACTCGTTCACTTCCGAAGAGTTCTTTCGCGGACAGGTTGCGTGAGGGGAAAAGGACTTCTGGCATGGTCGCTCCTTAATCGTGCCGGAATGGTGGGGAATGTTCCTGATGGTTCCTTTTTTTGGCGGACGCTTAGCGCGCGTACTCGCATCGATGTCGAACTGGTTTGGGCAGGGAAGCGGGCGGCATCAAAAGGCAGAGTCGCCTTGGGGAGGGACGGGGAAGGAATGCGGCTTCGCTCATTGGTCTACATCCTTGACCGGGGTTCCTGTGAACCCGGTGATATCCATTTGGGGCGCAGTATAAACCGGAAAGATTGTGATATGAACAATCTCAAGAAATGGTGCCGGATGCCCCGCCAAGGCCAGGCATAGAATGCGGGAACGCGTGGTGGAAGCGTGCGCGCGCTGGCGGTGGACTAAAGCCGGGTAGCACGCTGCGAGCAAGTGCAGCTTTAATGAAGTCGGCTGCCCGCCCGGGCGTACACGCGTGGATCCCGTGTCGCAGTATTGAATATGAAAAAGGGCCACTCACGTGACCCTCTCTCGGTACAGGCATGATTACGTGGGCCGGTAGAGAGCGGCTCTCGCCGGGCTATTTCACTCCACCGTCACAGACTTCGCCAAATTGCGCGGCTGATCCACATCGGTCCCCTTGAGCACGGCCACGTGATAAGCGAGCAACTGCAGGGGCACCGTGTAGACAATGGGGGTTTGGAAGGTCTGCACGTGTTCGGGCATGTGCATGACGTCCACTTCCGGGGAGGGTTCGATGCCGGCCTTGGGGTCGGCGAAGACGTAGAGCTTGCCGCCGCGGGCCTTCACTTCCTGCAGGTTGGACTTGAGCTTTTCCAGCAGCTCGTTGTTGGGCGCCACGGCGATGACGGGCATGTCGGCGTCGACCAGGGCGAGGGGCCCGTGCTTGAGCTCGCCGGCGGCGTAGGCCTCGGCGTGGATGTAGGAGATCTCCTTGAGCTTGAGCGCGCCCTCCATGGCCACCGGCCAGGCGGCGCCGCGGCCCAAAAACAGGGCATGCTGCTTGTTCTTGAACTGCTGCGCCCAATCGCGGATCTGCGGCTCCAGCTTGAGGGTGTGCTCGATCATCTCGGGCACGTGCACCAACTGGGCGAGCAGGTCGGCTTCGCGCTCTGCGTCCATGCCGTTGTGGCGCGCAAGGATGAGGCCGAGCAGGCCCAAGGCCGTGAGTTGGGTGGTGAAAGCCTTGGTGGAGGCCACGCCGATCTCGGGACCGGCGCGGGTCATGAGGCTCAGGTCGGCCTCGCGCACCAGGCTGGATGCCGGCACATTGCAGATGGCCAGGGTGGCCAGATAGCCCAGGCGCTTGGCCTCGCGCAGGGCGGCCAGGGTGTCGGCGGTCTCGCCGGACTGGGAGATGGCGATGAACAGCGTGCCCGCGGGCACCACCGGCTGGCGGTAGCGGTATTCGCTGGCGATCTCCACGGTGGTGGGCAGCCGGGCGTACTGCTCCAGGTAATAGCGCGCCACCATGCCGGCGTGCCAGCTGGTGCCACAGGCGACGATGTGCACGGCACGGATGCTCGGCAGCAGTTCGGCGGCTTTGGGGCCCAGCACGGCATCGAGGGCGCGGCCGCCCGCGAAGCGCTCGACCAGGGTGTCGGCGACGGCGCGGGGCTGCTCGAAGATTTCCTTTTGCATGTAGTGCGCGTACTGGCCCAGCTCCACGTCGTCGGCGGAGAGCTCGGACTCATGCACCGCACGCTCCACCGCCTGACCCTGGGCGTCGTAAATGGCGATGGCACCGGCCTTCAGCTCGGCCACGTCGCCTTCTTCCAGGAAGCGGAACACGCGGGTGACGGGTAGCAGGGCCTGTACGTCGGAGGCTACGTAGGCCTCGCCTTCGCCCTCGCCCACCACCACCGGGCAGCCCTGGCGCGCGACGATGAGGCGCTCGGGTTCGCAGCGGCACATGACCACGATGGCATAGGCGCCGTGCAGGCGGTGGACCACCTGCTGCACGGCGGCGAGCAGGTCGTCGCCGGCCTTGATGCGGTCATGGATGAGGTGAGCAATCACTTCCGAATCGGTGTCGGAATGGAACGCGTAGCCCGCGGCCTTGAGCTCGGCGCGCAAGGCCTCGTGGTTCTCGATGATGCCGTTGTGGACGAGGGCGATGCCCTCTTCGGAAAAGTGCGGATGGGCGTTGCGCTCGGACACGCCGCCGTGGGTGGCCCAGCGGGTGTGGGCGATGCCGCGCTGACCCGTGAGGGGCTGCAGCTCGATGGCTTCCGACAGCAGCTTCACCTTGCCCACGGTGCGGCGACGGTCCAGGCGGCCTTCGCCGTTCAGCACGGCCACGCCGGCCGAGTCATAGCCCCGGTATTCGAGGCGGCGTAGGCCCTCGACGAGAATGGGGACCACATCCCTTTGTGCTACGGCACCGACGATTCCGCACATGTTCAGGTTCTCAGTTGTTCAGCGTTTTTCTTTGGAGGTAACAACGCGGAGGACGCGGAGAAAATCGAGGTGGTCGACAAGTCGTGGCCAGCGTTACGAGTTCCGAATCCAGCAAGGTCACACGCTTGATTTCCCCTCCGCGTCCTCCGCGTTTATCCCCGGACCCGAGCAGCTAACCTGCCGTCTTGGGTTTCTTCGTCGGCCGCTTCCAGCCGGCAATGCTCTTTTGTGGAGCACGGCTCAGGGTCAGCTCGCCCGCGGGTGCGTTGCGGGTGACCGTGGAGCCGGCGCCGATGGTGGCGTCGTCACCCACTTCCACCGGGGCGACCAGCTGGGTATCGGAGCCGACGAAGACCCGATCGCCGATGATCGTTCGGTGCTTGTTGGCGCCATCGTAATTGCAGGTGATGGTGCCGGCACCCACGTTGACGTCCCGACCCATGACGGTGTCGCCCACGTAGCTCAGGTGATTGACCTTGGAGCCTTCGCCCACCTGGGCGTTTTTCAGCTCCACGAAGTTGCCCACGTGGGCGTGGCCGGCAAGCACGGTGCCGGGGCGCAGGCGCGCAAAGGGCCCGATACGGCAGCCCGGGCCGGCGATGGCCTCCTCCAGCACGCTCATGGGCCGCAACTCGGTACCCTCGCCCAGCTCGACGTCGCGCAGATAGCAGTGGGCGCCCACGCTCACGCCATCGCCCAGCTTCACATGGCCCTCGATCACGACGCCCACATCGATGGTCACATCGCGCCCGCATTCCAGGGTGCCGCGCAAATCGAACCGTGCCGGGTCCATGAGGGTCACGCCTTCGCGCATCAGGCGTTCGGCCTGGCGGCGCTGGAACACGCGTTCCAGGTGGGCCAGCTGCAGCTTGTCATTGACCCCCAGGACGTCGTCCTCATTCGCGGCGCAGTGCGTCCTGACCGGTACAGCTTCGGCAACCGCCATGGCCACCACGTCGGTGAGGTAATACTCGCCCTGGGCGTTGCCGTTCCCCAGCGCCCCCAGCCAAGCGCGCAGGCGGGCTGCCGGTGCGGCCAGGATGCCGGTGTTGCCTTCGCGGATCTGGCGCTGCACGGGGCTGGCGTCCTTCTCCTCCACGATGCCGAGCACGGCGTCCTGCCCATCACGCAGGATGCGGCCATAGCCCTTGGGGTCGGCGAGGGTGACAGTGAGAATGGCGAGGGCGCCGCCGGCGGCCTCTGCGACCAACGCCTCGAGCAGCGCGGCCGGGACCAGGGGCACGTCGCCGTACAACACCAGCACGACCGCATCGTCCGCAACCCCCGGCATAGCCTGCATGACCGCATGCCCGGTGCCCAGACGCTCCGCCTGTTCCACCCAGCTGACCGGCGCGTTGGGAAATTGGGTAAGCACTCGCTCGCCTCCATGGCCATACACGACATGGGTGCGAGCCGGCGAGAGGGCTTGCGCAGTGGCGATGACGTGACCCAGCAGCGGGCGTCCCCCCAACGGGTGAAGGACCTTCGGCAGGTCGGATTTCATGCGGGTTCCCTGACCCGCGGCAAGCACGACGATTTCCAGGCGTGCGGTCATGATTCCACTCTATTCGATTCCCGGAGGCGCCCACAGGATAGCGTTGTCGCTGCCGGCGAACCACCGGATGGGACACAAACGAAAAAAGGGGCAGCGGAAACCACTGCCCCTTTTCGGTACTTCTGCAGCTGACCGACTCAGCGGCGGCCGGTGCCCATACGCGCACGCAGACGCTGGATGGTCTGGAGCTGCGCCACGGCCTCGGCCAGTTCGGCCTGGGCACGCGCGTAGTCCATGTCACCCTTGCGGTCCTTGAGGGCCTGCTCGGCACGCTCTTTGGCCTGCAGCGCCGCGGCTTCGTCGACGTCTTTTGCACGCAGCGCGGTGTCGGCGAGTACGGTCACGTGGTGCGGCTGCACTTCGAGCATGCCGCCGGACACATAGTAGTACTCTTCTTCACCGCCCTGCTTCACGACGCGGACTTCGCCCGGGTTGAGCTGGGTCAGCAGCGGACTGTGGCGCGGCATGACGCCGATCTCGCCCAGCACGGCGGGGGCGAACAGCGCCTCCGCGGTGCCGGAGAAGATCTGCTTCTCCGCACTCACGATGTCCACGTGGATCGTCATAGCCATGGCTTACCCCCTGGCGCCGATTACAGGCGCTTGGCCTTCTCGACCGCCTCGTCAATGGAGCCGACCATGTAGAACGCCTGCTCGGGCAGGTGGTCGAACTCGCCGTCCACGATGCCCTTGAAGCCGCGGATGGTGTCCTTCAGGGAGACGTACTTGCCGGGCGAACCGGTGAACACCTCAGCCACGAAGAACGGCTGCGACAGGAAGCGCTGGATCTTACGGGCGCGGGACACGATGAGCTTGTCGTCTTCGGACAGCTCGTCCATGCCCAGGATGGCGATGATGTCGCGCAGTTCCTTGTAGCGCTGCAGGGTCTGCTGCACCGCACGGGCCGTGTTGTAGTGCTCGGAACCCACCACCAGCGGATCGAGCTGGCGGGAGGTGGAGTCCAGCGGATCCACGGCGGGGTAGATACCCAGCGCGGCGATGTCGCGGGACAGCACGACGGTGGCGTCCAAGTGGGCGAACGTGGTGGCGGGCGACGGGTCGGTGAGGTCGTCCGCGGGCACGTATACGGCCTGGATGGAGGTGATGGAACCGATCTTGGTGGAGGTGATGCGCTCCTGGAGCACACCCATTTCCTCGGCCAGGGTCGGCTGGTAACCCACCGCGGAAGGCATACGGCCGAGCAGTGCGGACACTTCGGTACCGGCCAGGGTGTAGCGGTAGATGTTGTCGATGAACAGCAGCACGTCGCGGCCTTCGTCGCGGAAGTACTCGGCCATGGTCAGGCCGGTCAGCGCCACGCGCAGACGGTTGCCGGGCGGCTCGTTCATCTGGCCGTAAACCAGGGCCACCTTGTCGAGAACGTTCGACTCTTTCATTTCGTGATAGAAGTCGTTGCCCTCGCGGGTACGCTCACCCACGCCGGCGAACACGGAGTAACCGCTGTGCTCGATGGCGATGTTACGGATGAGCTCCATCATGTTCACGGTTTTGCCCACGCCGGCGCCGCCGAACAGGCCGACCTTACCGCCCTTGGCGAAGGGGCAGATCAGGTCGATGACCTTGATGCCCGTTTCCAGCAGTTCGGTGGAGGCCGCCAGCTCTTCGTAGCTGGGCGCCTTGCGGTGGATGGAGGAGCGGGCCTCTTCACCGACCGGACCCTTCTGGTCGATGGGGTTGCCCAGCACGTCCATGATGCGGCCCAGGGTGGCCTTGCCGACCGGGACGCTGATGGGCGCGCCGGTGCCGGCCACGGCCATGCCGCGGCGCAGGCCGTCGGAGGAGCCCATGGCGATGGTGCGCACCACGCCGTCGCCCAGCTGCTGCTGGACTTCGAGCGTCAGGCCCGCTTCTTCCACCTTCAGCGCGTCCAGGACCTTGGGCATCGCATCGCGCGGGAACTCGACGTCGATAACGGCGCCGATGATTTGCGTAATCTTTCCAGAACTCATGTTCAGTTCCCCTTAAGTACTCGAATTCGTATCCGGCCGGTCAGACTGCCGCGGCGCCCGCAACGATCTCGGAGATCTCTTGCGTGATGGCCGCCTGGCGCGCCTTGTTGTAGGCCAGCTGCAGTTGGTCGATGAGGTTGCCCGCGTTGTCGGACGCCGCCTTCATGGCGACCATTCGCGCAGCCTGCTCACAAGCGATGTTTTCCACCACGCCCTGATACACCTGGGACTCCACGAAACGCGGCAGTAGCTGATCGAGCACGATCTCGGCCTGCGGCTCGTAGATGTAATCCCAGTGGTGCTTGAGTTCGGCCTCGGTGGCCTCGGCTTTCACGGGGAGCAGCTGGCTCAACGTGGGCTTCTGGGTCATCGTGTTCACGAACTCGTTGTTCAGGATGTGGAGCTGATCGATGCGGCCCTCGTTGAACGCGTCGAGCATCACCTTGACCGTGCCGATAAGCTGGTCAAGGCGCGGCGCGTCGCCCAGGTGCGAAGCCTGAGCCACAATGTTGCCACCAAAGCGACGGAAGAAACCCGTCGCCTTCTGACCGATCACGCACAGCTCCACCTCGAGGCCGGCCTGCTGCCAATCTTTCAGCTGGCGCAGGGCCAGACGGAACAGATTGGCATTCAGGCCGCCGCACAGGCCGCGATCCGAGGAGACCACGACCAGGCCCACGCGCTTGACCGGGCGCTCGACCATGTACGGGTGGCGGTACTCGGGATGCGCGTGCGCCAGGTGGCCAATCACACCGCGGATACGTTGTGCGTAGGGGCGGGAGGCCGCCATGCGATCCTGCGCCTTGCGCATCTTGCTGGCGGCCACCATTTCCATGGCGCGGGTGATCTTCTGAGTATTCTTGATACTCTTGATCTTGCCGCGAATCTCTTTACCGCTTGCCATCGCTGCCTACCCCCGTTACCAGGTGTGGTTGGCTTTGAAGTCGTCGATCGCGGCCTTCATGCCCGCCTCGATCTCCGCCGTCCAGTCGCCGGACTCGTTGATCTGGTCGAGCAGCGCCTTGTGCTGGGACTTCATGAAGTCCTGCAGCGCGTTCTCGAAATCCACGACCTTCTTAACGTCCACGTCGTCCAGGTAGCCCTGGTTGACCGCGTACAGCGATACGGCCATCTGGGCGATGGACATGGGCGCGTACTGACCCTGCTTCATCAGCTCGGTCACGCGCTGGCCGCGGTTGATCTGCTTGCGGGTGGCCTCGTCCAGGTCGGAAGCGAACTGCGCGAACGCAGCCAGTTCACGGTACTGGGCCAGGTCCAGACGCACGCCGCCGCCGAGCTTCTTGATGACCTTGGTCTGCGCGGCACCACCGACGCGGGACACGGAGATACCGGCGTTGATGGCCGGACGGATACCGGCGTTGAACAGGTCGGATTCCAGGAAGATCTGGCCGTCGGTGATGGAGATGACGTTGGTCGGAACGAACGCGGACACGTCGCCGGCCTGAGTCTCGATGATGGGCAGCGCGGTCAGCGATCCGGTCTTGCCTTTCACTTCGCCGTTGGTCAGGCGCTCGACGTAGTCGGCGTTGACGCGCGAGGCGCGCTCCAGCAGGCGGGAGTGCAGGTAGAACACGTCACCGGGATAGGCTTCACGACCCGGCGGACGACGCAGCAGCAGGGAGACCTGACGATAGGCCCAGGCCTGCTTGGTGAGGTCGTCGTACACGATCAGGGCGTCTTCGCCACGATCGCGGAAGTACTCGCCCATGGCGCAACCGGCGTAGGGGGCGATGAACTGCATGGCGGCGGAGTCGGAAGCGGTAGCGGCCACCACGATGGTGTGCGCCAGCGCGCCGTGCTCTTCCAGCTTGCGCACCACGTTGGCGACGGAGGAGGCCTTCTGGCCCACCGCCACGTAGATGCACTTAACGCCGGTGCCCTTCTGGTTGATGATGGCGTCGATGGCGACAGCGGTCTTGCCGGTCTGACGGTCACCGATGATCAGCTCACGCTGGCCACGACCGATGGGAATCATCGCGTCGACCGACTTCAGGCCGGTCTGCAGCGGCTGGTCGACCGACTTACGATCGATAACGCCGGGGGCGATCTTCTCGATGGGCGAGGAGGTCTTGGTGTCGATGGGACCCTTGCCGTCGATGGGCTGGCCCAGGGCGTTCACCACGCGGCCGAGCAGGGCTTCGCCGGTGGGCACTTCCATGATGCGACCGGTGCAGGTGACCTTGTCGCCTTCGGAGATGTGCTCGTAGGCACCCAGGATAACGGCGCCCACGGAATCACGCTCCAGGTTCAGCGCCATACCGAAGGTGTTGCCGGGGAATTCCAGCATCTCACCCGACATGACGTCGGAGAGACCGTGGATGCGCGCGATGCCGTCGGTCAGGCTGACCACGGTGCCCTCGGTGCGGGCCTCGGTGGCAGCCTCGTAGCCGGCGATCCGCTTTTTGATCAGATCACTAATTTCGGAAGGATTGAGTTGCATGTGTCTGTCCTCTAGAGGGCGGTCAGCGCATCAGCTCGGCGCCGAGCTTCTCGAGCCGGCTAACGGCCGAGCCGTCGATGACCATGTCGCCCGCGCGAATGATGGCGCCGCCCAGCAACGACCCGTCGATCTTGACGTTCAGGCTGACTTCACGACCCAGGCGCTTCTTGAGAGCGGCGGCCAGATCGTTCTTCTGGCTGTCGGTCAGTTCCATCGCCGCAAGCACTTCAGCCTCGACCGTGCCTTCAGCTTGCGCACGTTCGATTTCGTAAAGTGCCGCGATCTCGGGCAGCAGTTCCAGGCGGCCGTTGTCGGCCAGCACCCGCACCAGGTTCTTGCCATGATCGTTCAGACCATCGCCGCATACGGCGATGAACATATCGACCACTTGCGAACGGGACAGGCGCGGACTGTCGATGACCTTTGCCATTTCAGGATCGGCAGCCACAGCGGCGGCCAGTCCCAGCATCTCGGACCAACGCTTGAGCTCCTTCTGCTCGCTGGCGAGCTTGAAGAGAGCCTGTGCGTAGGGGCGCGCAATCGTCGTAATTTCAGCCATTGCCGCTGACCTTAAATTTGGGCCACGAGGTCTTTGAGCATCGACTCGTGGGACTTGGCGTCGATCTCCTTGCGGAGAACCTTACCGGCACCAGCCACTGCGAGCGATACCACCTGGCCGCGCAGGTGTTCCTTGGCACGGAACACTTCCTGCTCGATGTCGGCGTTGGCGGCCGCCTTCAGGCGGTCCCCTTCCTCGCGAGCGGCGTTCTTCGCGTCTTCGATGATCTCGTTGGCGCGTTGCTCGGCTTTGGCAATGATCTCGGCGGCTCGGTCACGCGCCTCGTGGATCACCTCGGAAGCGCGCTTTTCGGCGAGTTCCTGCTGGTGCTTGCCACGTTCGGCGGCAGCAAGGCCATCGGCGATCGTGTTCTTGCGTTCGTTGAGTACGTTGATGAGCGGAGGCCACACGTACTTCATGACGAACCAGACAAACACGAAGAATGCGATGGACTGACCGATCAGCGTCAGATTGATGTTCATAGTCGCACCTCGTGCTGTGTTACACGGACGGAAAGTCTTGACGGGTCGTCAAGCAGGGGCCTTAGCCTCCAACCACCGCGAACAGCACGTAGAAAGCAATACCCACGGCGATCATCGGCACGGCGTCCACGAGACCCATGATGATGAAGAACTGGGTGCGGAGCAGCGGGATGAGCTCGGGCTGACGGGCAGCGCCGTCAAGGAAGCGGGCACCCAGGATGGCGATGCCGATGGCGGCGCCGAGGGCACCGAAGGACAGCATCAGAGCGCCGGCGATGTAGATCAGGGCTTGTTCCATGGTTCTCTCCTACAAGGTTTCAGAAGTTGTTGTTAAGACGAAATCAGTGGTGTTCGGCGTGAGCCATATCCAGATACACGATGGTCAGCGTCATGAAGATGAACGCCTGCAGGGTGATGATCAGGATGTGGAAAATGGCCCAGCCGAGCTGCAATACGCCGCCGAACAGGCCGAGCGCCCAGCCCGCGCTGTACATCAGCGCGATCAGGATGAAGATCATCTCGCCGGCGTACATGTTGCCGAAAAGTCGCAGGGCGAGAGAGATGGGGCGCGCGATAAGCGACACGCCTTCAAGAAGCAGGTTCACCGGCGCGAGCCACTTGGGGAACGGCTGGAACGCGAGCTCCGCGGCGAAGCCACCGAGGCCCTTGTTCTTCACGCTGTAGTAGAGGATCAGCCAGAACACGGCAATGGCCATGCCGAAGGTGATGTTGGGATCGGTGCTGGGCACGATCTTCATGTAGTGCACGCCCAGCAGCGCAGCGACGTGCGGGATCCAGTCGATGGCGACCAGGTCCATGAGGTTCATGAGGAAGATCCAGGCAAACACGGTCAGCGCGATGGGCGCCACGATGTCGTTCTTGCCGGTGAAGGAACCGCGCACGCTGTGGTCGATGAACTCGATGATCCATTCGACGAAGTTTTGCAGCCCGCCCGGGATGCCGGCGCTGGCTTTCTTGGCCGCCGCGCGGAATACGAAAAAGAAAATCAGACCAAGCACCAAAGACCAGGCCATGGAGTCCACGTGAATGGCCCAGAAGCCCATCTCCTTCGCTTCCTCGGCGCTGTGGGCGAGGCCCCAGTGACCGTCAGGAAAACGCCCGTACGTGAGGTTGGTAAGGTGATGCTTGATGTACTCTGATGAAGTCAGCGTGTCGCTCGCCATCTCGTCTTCCCAGAAACAAATGCCGTAGAAACCAGTTGCGCCACCTGGCCCACAACGAACCCCAGCAGAAGGGGCAGTGGCGGCAGGCGCAGAACAGCGAATCCCACAGCGAACAGGCCGATAGCCGTCGCCAGGCGGGAAATCGCCGTTCCATAAATCAGTCCGGCGTTGGCGGCGGGATTCGATCCCGTCCGCTCGGCGCGACGCGTGGAACGGATCAGAATCAACGTCCCGGCTATCGCGATGAAACCGCCGTAAAGGAGCGCCCCTGAGGCCGCTGATCCGTACCGGAAAAAGGTGATGCCGGCTGCGACCGACAGCATCAACACCTGGATTAGGAGCAGTCTGCGAGTGTATTGCCGCAGCTGTGCATGCTTGATGCTCATGCGCATCCTGTCGGGTTCACTGGAACCATGCGGCGGCAAACATTCGGACTCGGGTCGGAAAACGACCGGGGGTATAGCCTTTCGAGCGGCGCGGAGTATATAGACGCCCATACCGGGGGTCAAGGAAGTTACGAATATCCTGATAAAGTAATCTTTGTGAGGGCGGGGTAATGGCGCGCTGCTCACATTGCGCGCGCAAAGCCCCACGCACCGTGGCGGTGCATGGGAACCGCCTCGCATGAATACGACGATCAATCGTCAGTGCGGATGTGCGACAGGATGCCGTCCAGCTCGTCCAAACTGTTGTAGTGGATCACCAGCTTGCCTTTGCCTTTGGCATCCTGGATCGCCACCTTGGCGCCCAGCCGCTCGGACAAGTCCTGCTCGAGGCGACGCACGTCCGGATCCACTTTGGGCGCAGGCGCGGGTTTGGGGCCGGACTGGAGCTGACGCACCAGCCGTTCCGTTTCGCGCACCGACAGGCCCTTGCCGGTGACCGTGCGCGCCGCTTCGCTTTGCCGTTCGCCCTCCAGTCCGAGCAGGGCACGGGCGTGACCCATTTCCAGATCACCGTTTTCCAGCAACCGCTTTACGTCTTCGTTGAGACTGAGCAGGCGCAGCAGGTTGGAGACCGCCGCGCGCGAACGTCCCACCGCCTCGGACACCGCCTGGTGCGTCATCTGAAACTCTTCGATGAGCCGGTGCAGGGCGTGGGCCTCTTCCATGGGGTTGAGGGCTTCGCGCTGAATGTTCTCGATGAGTGCCATGGCCATGGCGGCGTGATCGGGCACGTCGCGTACCACGGCCGGGATTTCGTGCAAGCCCGCCATCTGGGTGGCGCGCCAGCGGCGCTCGCCGGCGATGATCTCGTAACGGCCCGCAGCGATGGGACGCACCACAATGGGCTGCACCACGCCCTGGGCGCGGATGGAATTGGCCAGGTCTTCCAGACTTTCCGGGTGCATGTCCACGCGCGGCTGGTAACGTCCGCGCTGGATCACGTCCACGGGCAGGTTGCGCAAATCGCCTTCCACCGACGCGTCGCCGGCCGCATCGGCACCAGGGCCGAGCAAGGCATCGAGGCCGCGTCCAAGACCGCGTTTCTTTCCTACTGCCATGATGTTCCTCAGACCGCCACGGCCGCACGGGCGCCGTCGCGCCGCAGGATCTCGCCGGCCAGGGCGAGATAGCTGATGGCGCCGCGCGAGGTGCGGTCGTAGGTAATGACGGGCAGGCCGTGACTGGGCGCCTCGGCGAGGCGCACGTTGCGCGGCACAATGGTGCGATACACCTTGTCGCCGAAGTGATCGAGCAACTGTGCCGAGACGTCGTTGGCCAAATTGTTGCGTGGGTCGTACATGGTGCGCAGCAGGCCCTCCAGCTCCAGCTTCGGATTGACCGAGTTGCGGATCTGGTTGACCGTGTCGAGCAGCGCACTCAGGCCCTCCAGGGCGTAATACTCGCACTGCATGGGAATGAGCACCGAATCCGCCGCCACCAGCGCGTTCACGGTGAGCATGTTCAGGGATGGCGGACAATCGATGAGGATGAAGTCGTAATCGTCGCGCACCGGCTGCAGGGCCTCGCGCAAGCGGCGCTCGCGCTGGGGGAGTTGCAGCATCTCCACTTCGGCGGCGGTGAGATCGGCGGTGGTGGGCACCATGTCGTAGCCCGCCTTCTCGGCGCGCACGATGACCTCCTGGGCGGAGGCGTGGCCCAGCAGCAGGTCGTAACTGGAAACCTCCAGATTGCGGCGATCGATACCGCTGCCGGCGGTGGCATTGGCCTGCGGGTCCATGTCCACCACCAGGACACGCGACTTGGTGGCGGCCAGCGAGGCGCCGAGATTGATGCAGGTGGTCGTCTTGCCGACGCCGCCTTTCTGATTGGTGACTGCGATGACCTTGCCCATGGATTCAGACCTCTTCGCCTGCAGGTGCGATGCGCACCAGGTGACGGGCGCCTTCCAGGCCGGGCACGTGCAGTTCCACCACGTCCAGCACACGAAACGCCGGCGGTACAGCCGCCAGTTCGTCGCGCGGGTAAGCACCCTTCATGGCCAAAAAGCGGCCGCCGGGGGCGAGCAGGTGCCCGGAGGCGGCGAGCATATCAGCAAGCGTGGCGAACGCGCGAGTGACCACTGTGTCGTAACCTTCCTGGTCGCGGTGCTGCTCGGCGCGTGCATTCACCACGTCCACATTGGCCAGGCCCAGTTCCGCCTTGGCCTGCACCAGAAAGCGCGTCTTCTTGCCGTTGCTGTCGAGCAGGGTGAAACGGCGTTCGGGAAAAAGCATGGCCAGCGGAATGCCGGGCAGGCCCGCACCGGTGCCCACGTCGCAAATGCGCTCGCCGTGGAGGTGCGGGGCCACGGAAAGACTGTCGAGCAGATGTTTCTCAATCATTTCCCCCGGGTCGCGCACCGCGGTGAGGTTGTAGGCGCGATTCCATTTCCCCAGCAGGGCTACATAGGCCATGAGCCGGTCCAGGGTGGCCGGATCGAGGTCCAGGCCGAGGGCTTTTGCACCTGCGGCGAGGCGTGTGCGGTGGTCGCTCATGCGCTGCGCGGCTCCGTCTTTTTCAAATGCACCAGCAACAGCGACACGGCCGCCGGCGTCACGCCCGGGATCCGGCCCGCCTGACCGAGGGTAAGGGGCTGTTGGCAGGCCAGCTTCTCGCGCACCTCGGTGGACAGACCGAGCACCTGGGTGTAGTCGAGGTCGGCAGGCAGCGGCATATCCTCGTGGCGGCGCTGGCGGGCGATCTCGAGCTCCTGGCGTTCGATATAGCCGGCGTACTTGGCCTGGATCTCCACCTGCTCGGCCACCTGCGGGTCGGCCGCGGCCGGGCCGGCACCGGGCAGCGCGATCAGCGCCGTGTAGGTGACTTCAGGCCGCGCCAGCAGTTCGGACAAGCGGTATTCGCGGGCCAGCGGTTGGCCGGTGAGCTCGGCCGCGGCGGCAGCCGCGGGCTGGCCCGGGCGCACCCAGGTGTCGCGCAGGCGCTGCTGTTCGCGGACGATGGCCTCGCGCTTCTGCTCGAAGCGGGCCCAGCGTGCATCGCTCACCACGCCCAGCTCGCGGCCGATGGAGGTCAGGCGGAGATCGGCGTTGTCCTCGCGCAACAGCAAACGGTACTCGGCACGACTGGTAAACATGCGGTAGGGCTCGCTGGTGCCGCAGGTGATGAGGTCGTCCACCAGCACACCCAGATAGGCCTGGTCGCGGCGCGGGCTCCAGGGGTCGCGCTCGAACACACGCCGGGCGGCATTGACGCCTGCCAGCAGGCCCTGGGCCGCGGCCTCCTCGTAGCCGGTGGTGCCGTTGATCTGGCCGGCGAAGAACAGGCCGTCGAGGGCACGGGTCTCCAGGCTCGGCTTGAGATCGCGCGGGTCGAAATAGTCGTATTCGATGGCATAGCCGGGGCGCACGATGTGGGCGTTTTCCAGGCCACGGATGGAGCGCACCAGGGCGTACTGCACGTCGAAGGGCAGGCTGGTGGAAATGCCGTTGGGATAGATCTCGTGGGTCTCCAGGCCTTCGGGCTCCAGGAAGATCTGGTGGCCGCTACGCTCGGCAAAGCGCACCACCTTGTCCTCGATGGAGGGACAGTAACGCGGGCCCACGCCTTCGATGCGCCCCGCGTACATGGGCGAACGGTCCAGGCCACCGCGAATGATGTCGTGTGTGCGTTCGTTGGTGTGGGTGATGAAACAGGGCACTTGGCGCGGGTGCTCGATGACGTCGCCCAGGAAGGAAAATACCGGCGCCGGATCGTCCCCGGGCTGGGCCTCGAGAACGCTGAAGTCGATGCTGCGCGCATCCAGGCGCGGCGGGGTGCCGGTCTTGAGCCGCGCGACCCGCGGCATGAGCTCGCGCAGGCGCTGCGCCAGGGCGTTGGCGGGCGGATCGCCGGCGCGGCCGCCTTCGTAATTGGCTTCGCCGATGTGGATACGCCCGGCAAGAAAAGTCCCCACGGTCAGCACCACACTGGTGGCCGCAAAGCGCAGCCCCATGCGGGTGACCACGCCGGTGACGTGACCGTCTTCCACCGTGAGGTCTTCGACAGCCTGTTGGAACAGGCTGAGATTGGGCTGGTTCTCCAGCAGGGTGCGGATAGCCTGCTTGTAAAGGGCACGGTCGGCCTGGGCACGGGTGGCGCGCACCGCCGGGCCCTTGCTGGCGTTGAGAACGCGGAACTGGATGCCGGCGCGGTCGGCCGCATGGGCCATGGCGCCCCCCAGGGCGTCGACTTCCTTGACCAGGTGCCCCTTGCCGATGCCGCCGATGGCCGGATTGCAGCTCATCTGACCCAGGGTCTCGATGTTGTGCGTCAGCAGCAGCGTGCGTGCGCCCATGCGCGCACTGGCGAGCGCGGCCTCGGTGCCGGCGTGGCCGCCACCGATGACGATGACGTCGAAGCGATCCTGATAGGTCATGGGGCGGTGTGCTGTAGGGAGCCGGGTATTTTACGCCGCCGCAGCCCCGCGCACCAAACGGCGGCGCCGTAGCGCCCTGGAGCAAACTCTCTAAGCTTCGATCAGTGCGTGTTTTCGGGAGGCGCATCATGGCCACGGACGCAGATCCGCTGGTGGGGAACTGGTACCGGCACCTGGACAAGGGCTATCGCTTCGAAGTGGTCGCCGTGGACGAGGACGAAGGCACGGTGGAAATTCAACACTTCGACGGCGACCTGGAAGCCCTGGATATCGACACCTGGTATGAACTGGACATCGAGCCGACGGAAGCCCCGGAGGATTGGAGCGGACCGGTGGATGACTTCGACCAGGCGACCCTGGACTACACCGAAACCGATATGGACGAGGAGGACTGGGAGGCCCCGCTGGGTGAACTGGAGCGACCGCGCCGCACCGGCCGCAAGCGCCCGGATGATCTGGAGGAAATTGAGGGGCTCGAAGAAGAAGAGGAGGGAAAGCGCGAGGACTGGCGCGAGGAGGATTGAGTCCGCCGCGTTCTCACAGCGTGCGGCGGCAGGCCTGCAGGCGAGACCGCAGGCGGTCCTGCAGGCGGCCAAAGGCCGCGTGATCGGTACAGCTGGCCAGCAGTTCGGCACCATCCACATCCAACGCCAGGGACTGCCAGCCCTCCTCGGTGGCGCACTCCACCTTCAGGTGCCAGGCGCTGCCGTCGGGCTCCACTTCGAACAGGTACGCCTCCAAGCCCACCGCGTCCAACAGACGGTCGGCGGCATCACGGGCGTTGACGTAGGTAAAGGTGTTCGCGCTCATAACGGCCTGCGGCGTCGCTCTTCGCAAACTTAGCAGGCATAACGGAAGCGCGCGCCAGGCATTGGTATGATGTAACTGCCTTTGCCCACGGATCCCCACGATGAAGAAAAAGCTCGACGAGGTGGCCGCCCGCTGCGGTGAAATCATCCTCGGCAAGTCCCATCCCATCCGCCTGGCCCTCGCCTGCCTGCTGGCCCGCGGCCACCTGCTCATCGAGGACCTGCCCGGCGTGGGCAAGACCACCCTGGCCCATGCCCTGGCCGTGAGCCTGGGGCTGCGCTTCAACCGCATCCAGTTCACCAGCGATCTGCTGCCGGGGGACATCCTGGGTGTGTCGGTGTACGACCGGGAAAAGGCCAGCTTCAAATTCGTACCGGGCCCGGTGTTCGCCCAGGTGATTCTGGCTGACGAGGTGAACCGGGCCACGCCCAAGACCCAAAGCGCGCTGCTCGAGGCCATGGAGGAGCACCAGGTCACCGTGGAGGGCGAGACCCGCGCCCTGCCCGAGCCCTTTTTCGTCATCGCCACCCAAAACCCGGCGCACCAGGTGGGCACCTTTCCGCTGCCCGAATCCCAGCTCGACCGCTTCCTCATGCGCATCAGTCTGGGTTATCCCGACGCCACGGCAGAGAGGGAACTGCTGGCAGGCAGCGATCGTCGCCGCCTGGTGGCGGCCATGGGTCCGAGCATGACCCCCGAGGAACTGCTGATCGCCCAGACGACAGTGGACCGGGTGCACGTGTCCCCTGCCCTGCTCGACTATGTGCAGGCCCTGCTCGGGTTCAGCCGCAGCGCACCCTATTTCGTGGCGGGACTGTCGCCGCGGGCCGGCCTGGCCCTGGTCCAGAGTGCCCGCGCCTGGGCGCTCCTGGAAGGCCGTGACTACGTGATTCCGGAGGACGTGCGCGAGGTACTGCCCTACGTGGTGGGGCACCGGCTCACCTCCACCGAGGGCAGCGGGACCGGCGTGCGCCACTTCGACGAGGTGGCCATCCCCTGAGCGCCATGATCTCTGCCTTGGCGCGGCGTCTGCGGCAGGCCTGGGAGCAGCGTCGCCATCCCATTCCCCAGCCCGCCCAGACCTTGACCCGACGCCGGGTCTACATCCTGCCCACGCGTAACGGCTGGCTGTTCGCCCTGGTGCTGCTGGCCATGCTGGTGGGCGCCATCAACTACGAGAACAATCTTGCCTACGCGCTCACCTTCCTGCTGGCCAGCGTGGGCATCGTTTCGATCCTGCACACCTACCGCAATCTCGGCGGCCTGGGTGTGCGAGCCGGTCACTGCCGCCCGGTGTTCGCCGGGGACACCGCGGTATTTCCCATCGGCGTGACCAACGCCGATGCCCAGGACCGCTTCGCCCTGGAGTTCATCCCCACCGGCGGAGACGCCATCGTGATGGATGTCCCCCCGCACAGCACCGCCTGGGTGGATGTACGCCTGCCGACGGAACGGCGCGGGCGGCGCCCGTTGGGACGACTGACCATCAGCACCCGCTTCCCCCTGGGCCTGCTGCGCGCCTGGAGTCAGGTTCACCTGCGCCAGCACTGCCTGGTGTATCCGCGCCCGGAACCCGATGCCCCCCTGCCCGCACCCAGCGGTGGAAGGGGCGACAGCGGCGCGGGCAGCCAGGGTGTGGACGATTTTGCGAGCCTGCGGGCCTACCAGCCCGGCGACTCCCTGCGCCAGGTGCACTGGAAGGCCCTCGCGCGCGAGCAGGGCCTGCTCAGCAAGCAGTATGCCGGGGGCGGCGGCGGCGAACTCCTGTTCGAGTACGCCGGCCTGACCGGCCTTTCCAGTGAGGCCCGGTTGTCGCGACTGTGCCGCTGGGTGCTGGACGCAGAACAGGCCGGGCTGCGTTACGGCCTTGCCCTGCCGGGCGGCAGTATTCCGTCGGGCGCGGGTGCCGCCCACCAGCAACGTTGTCTGGAAGCACTCACTTTCTTCGGAGGGGCCGATGAAGGCGCCGACGCCTGAGGTCACCCGGCTGGCCTGGCTGTGGTTGGTGGGCGGGCTCGCCTTCGTGGTCGCACCCCACCTGCTGCGCCTGCCGCCCTGGCTGGGCCTGCTCTGCGTGAGTGCCATGGGTTGGCGCGTGCTGCGCGATCTGCGCGGCTGGGCCCTGCCCGGTCCCTGGCTGCGCATGGTGCTCGCCCTGGCGGGCATGGGCGCGGTCCTGGGCTCCTACGGGACGCTGCTCGGGCCCGATGCCGGTGTGGCGCTGCTGGCGGTGATGCTGAGCCTGAAGCTGGTGGAGATGCGCGGTCTGCGCGATGCCACGGTGGTGATCCTGCTGGCCTATTTCCTGGTAGCCACGGGCTTTCTGTTCAGCCAGTCCATCGCCAGCGGCGTGTATCTCTTCCTTGCGGTGGTGGTGCTCACCGCGGCCCTGGTGGTGCTCAACCACCCCGGCGCCGACGCCAGGCTATCCGGGCAATACCTGCGACGCTCCGTCGACCTCCTGGTGCAGGCCGTGCCGCTCATGGTCATCCTGTTCATCCTGTTCCCGCGCGTTTCGGGCTCGCTGTGGGGCATCGCAATCCAGAACAGCGGTGCCCGTACCGGGTTGTCCGAGTCCATGAGCATCGGCGACGTGAACCGGCTCTCCGAGTCCAACGAGGTTGCGTTCCGGGTGGAGTTCGCCGGCGATCCGCCCGGGCGGGACCAGCTTTACTGGCGCGGCCCCGTGCTGTGGCACACGGACGGGCGGCGCTGGACCGCCCTCTCCCCCCACGAGGGTCGGCAGCTCGCGACGCCCAGGCTGCAAGTGCTGGGTGCGCCGGTGGATTACAGCGTGATTCTGCAGCCGCATGAGCACCACTGGTTGTTCATGCTCGATGTACCCGGCGAAATATCGGAACGCGCGGTGCTCACCCCTGACCTTCAGATGCTGGCGACGCGCCCGGTGAGCCAGTTGCTGCGCTACCAGGCGCGTTCGTACCCTCATGCCCGTGTCACCAATCTCGATCCCCGGCAACGGGACCTCGCGCTTGCACTGCCCGAGGCCGGCCATCCCCTCGCCCGTGCCCTGGCCGCCGACTGGGCGGCGGAGGAAAGCGGTGAACTCCAGAAGGTGCAACGCGCGCTGCGCCATTTCCGGGAACAGCCGTTCTTCTATTCCCACGAGCCGCCTCTGTTGCGGGGTGATGCGGTGGACGAATTCCTGTTCGACAGCCGAACGGGCTTTTGCGAGCACTATGCCGCGGCCTTCGTGGTACTGATGCGCGCGGCCGGTGTGCCGGCGCGGGTGGTCACGGGTTATTACGGGGGCGAACTCAATCCCATCGGGGGCCACCTGGTGGTGCGGCAGTCCGATGCCCATGCCTGGGCCGAGGTTTTCGTCGAAGGACAGGGCTGGCTGCGCGTGGACCCGACCACGGTGATCCCTCCCGAGCGGGTGGCCGCCGGGGCCAATCGCACGCGGGCGGAGGACGGCGCACGGACCCGTCTCGAGGTGTCATGGCTGGGGCGCGCATTGCGAAGTGCCCGTCAGCTGGTGGACGCCACCAACCACGGCTGGAATCAATGGGTGCTGGGCTACGGGGCTGACAAGCAGCGCGGGCTGTTAGAGCGATTGGGTCTGGCGTGGGCTGGCTGGCACGGCCTGGTGGCATTACTCGGTGCCGGTGGACTGCTGGTGCTGATGGGCGCGGCGGCCCATCTCGCGTGGCGTCGGCGGCGGGCCCAGGACCCGGTGGTGCGTGGGTTCGACCGAATCCTGGCGCGACTGGCCCGCCGGGGCGTGGTGAAGGGCCCGAGCGAGGGGGCGCAGGCCTTCGCGATGCGGGTGCAAGTGACCGATCCGGCGTTGGGCGCGCGGTTCGGTGAACTGGCGAGCCGTTACACGGCGCTGCGCTACGGACCACCGCCTTCGCGCAGTGACGTCAATGCGTTCCGGCGCCAAGTGCGGGCATTCCGGGTCTGAGCGCCCACATTTGCATGGGAGAGTTGGCGCCGGTCAGGCGCGTGCAGCGCCTGACCGGCACCACCCGGCGGAGTCAGCCGGGCGTACGGCCGTTGGCCGAAACGGATGAACACCGCCGCGAAGCGCACCGTGCCGGTCACGGCATCTCCGGCGTATAACCGTCCGTGAGCGTTTTCAGGAAGGCGACAATCGCATCCTCCTGTTCGTCGGTGAGGTGCAGATTGCCCATTTCACGGGTATTCACGTTCACCGCGATTTCCGGCGCCGGCCAGCAATCCTGAGCCAGGGCATCCGCCTCCGACGTGTTCGGGTCGAGGCAACGGGGCTTTGCGTCGCGGGTGTTATAAAAGTGCACGATACCTTTTAATGTCTTGAAGTATCCGTTGTGCCCGTAGGCCTTGATGAAACCGGGCCAGGGCCGTTTGTCGACATTACGCAAGGTCGGCACCTTGTGCTTTCCGTAATTCTCCGCGGCGAACTGTTGATAATCGAGCCGGGTATTCAAGAACGCACCCAAGCCTTTATCGAGCCAACGGTCACCGTCGGGATTGAATTCGGCGGGCATGGTGTACCACGGATTTTCAGGATTGCGCGGTATACCAAGATTGTCATAAGTGAAATCGGTGAACAGCGACGGCTGACCGCTGCGGTTGCGGCTCATGGTATGGCAGTTGGCGCACTTGGCCTTGCCGCGGAACAGCTGCATTCCCTG
>JAWLCT010000031.1:0-39473 GCA_041687015.1 Gammaproteobacteria bacterium | reverse complement strand
GGAGCGCGTGCGGCATGATGCTATGGACGATCGCGCGTCGCGGGCGAATCAGCGTTCGGTGGCGCCTTCAACCTCTTCGCCGGCGCGCTCCACGGTTTCGTCCACCGATTCGCCTGCACGTTCCGCGGGCCCTTCGCGTTCGCAACCGATCAGGGTGCCGCTCAGCACCGCTACGGCAAATGCGGAAATCACAGCTTGTTTCCATTGCATGACACGACTCCTTGCCTGCGCGCGCCCCGGCAGCACCGGGACGCGCGCGGCGTGTTACGGTTGACCCGCACCACCGCCCATGCCGCCGGGCTGTTCGCCACCGGGCTGCTGCTCCGGGCTGGTGGCATCGCCACCTGCGGGAGGTGTGGGCGCACGTTCTGCGGTACCACCCGGCTGCTCACCACCTGTCTGTCCGCCATCGCAGCCGGCAATGCCCAAGGCGAACAGGGCCGCGAACATCACCGTCGTGAGCTTGTTCAATTCCATGCGTGTCTCCCTCGCTGGCGTTTGCAAGTCCGCTTAGAGCGTAGAACACGCGCCGCCAGGCGACAGCCAAGCTTTCACCAATCGTTGTAGCGGATGCGAGGTGCCGCTTTCGAGAAATTGGCCAAGCGCATGCATCTCAACGATAAGCGTTGCGGACCGGTATACTCGGCGAGGACGCAAGCACGGACAACGCATATGAAAACAGCACTGATCACAGGCGGTGCGCAGGGCATCGGCAAGGCAACCGCGCGGGCGTTTCTGCGGGCGGGTTACGCGGTCACCATCACCGACGTGGATGCGGAAGCCGGACATGAGACCCTGGAGGAATACCGACATAAAGGCCCACTCGCCTTCGTCGCGGCGGATGTGGGCAAGTCCACGCAGGTGTCCGCTTGCGTAAACGAAACCGTGCAACGGTTCGGGCAGCTCGATGTGCTGGTGAACAATGCCGGGATTTTCGAGGTGACGCCTTTGGCAGAACTCTCACCGGAGGGTTGGCAACGTATCCTCGATGTGAACCTGACGGGTGCGTTCCTGTGTGCCCGGGCGGCAGCGCCGTACCTGAGCCAGAGCCACGGCACCATCGTCAACATCGCCTCCACGCGTGCCCTCATGTCCGAACCGAATACCGAAGCGTATGCCGCCACCAAGGGTGGTCTACTGGCGCTGACCCATGCCCTGGCCGTGAGCCTCGGGCCGGAGGTTCGCGTGAATTGCGTGAGCCCGGGCTGGATCGACGTGAGTGAGTGGAAGAAGAGCAGCGCGCGGCACGCGGTGCAGCTTGGTGAACAGGATCACCGGCAACATCCGGCAGGCCGTGTCGGTCGCCCCGAAGATGTGGCGGCCCTGGTGCTTTTCCTGGCGGGGGAAGAAGCAGGTTTCATCACCGGCCAGGACTTCGTCGTGGATGGCGGCATGACCCGCAAGATGATTTACGTGGAGTGAGTGGGCGGCGCGACATGCGCCGGCGGCTCGAGATGATCGACCAGCTCGAACGCCCCTGCGATGTGGGTGCAGTTGATGGAAGCATGGCGCCGGGCGCTGGGGGCACCGAACACACTCGGATCGTAGTTCCCGCTCCAATAGTCATCGGCCGGCGCTAATCGCACGTCCAGCCAGAGACTGCCGTCGGCCGCCTGACGCACCGATTCAACGCGCTCCACGGCAATGATGGAACCGTAGGCCATGATGAATCCGTACACCCAATCCTCGCGCATCATGCGTGGCACGAACCACGCAGGGAGCAGCGCCTGTGCCGCAGCGATGTCCTCTTCCTGGATGAAGGTGGTCCTGGCGTCCATCGTCTAACTATAGTCCGTACCCGGCGGGTTTGCCCCTGTTGGTTGGTCCTGCACCAGCGCCGCCAGGGCATCCCAATCCACGTTGGGAACAGCATCGCCCCTGCCCGCACCGATGCCGATGAGCGTCAACTCCGGCGGCAGTTCGCCAAGCACACCTGCCAGGGCAACCGCCTCGGCGACCCCGAAGCCATGCACGGCAGGCGCCGTCGACGAGCTCAGCTGTTCGGGCCGGAGGCAATGCAGGCTCCCCGCACCGATGTCACCCATCACCGCGTCGATGATGACAACCCGCTCGCGTCCCCGCATGAGCGCCAGCAGACGCGCCCCCGGGCGATCGCACGCCTCGAGGTCGAAAGCGCCATCCAGGCGCGACCGGAGCGCATCGATGGCAAGCCAGCCCAGGCGGTCCGCCCCGAAGGGCGAACCCACCCCGAGCACCAGGGTTTTCATTACCGTTCCAGGTTCAAACGCAGGAAATGCGTAGAGCAGGATATGCACGGATCGTAGTTGCGAATCACGGTTTCCGCATGTGACCGCAACGCGTCCTCGGGATGGTCGAGGCCGAAGGCCAGCAGGGAACGGTGCAGGTCTTCTTCGATACGGGCCTGATTCTGTGCCGTGGGCGGGACAATCTCTGTGCTGACCACCCGCCCACGCTCGTCCATTTCGAAACGGTGCCAGAGGATGCCCCGCGGCGCCTCGGTGCAGCCAAAGCCCACACCTGCACGCGGCGTGGGCGCGATGCCGGGTTCCGCCGGCCGATAGTTTTCCAGCAAACGGATCGCCTCCAACAGCGCGATGTGGATTTCCACGGCCCGGGCGAGGGCACTGTGGAACATGTTGGCGCTGGGAAAGTGCACGCCTGTCTCCGCGAGGTTGCGGGTCACCGGCGCCGGCAGCCGGTCCATGTTGAGATTCAAACGTGCAAGCGGCCCGACCAGGTAAGGTTTGCCGTCCAGCGTCGAGTGCAACGCCGTGGAGTGGGGCACGTGGAATTCGCTGAAGCGCTCGCGGTAGCTGCGGATCCCCAGGTCCAATCCATGGTTCGACACCAGTCGGCCTTCGTTCATGGGGTATTCGTCAGGGTGCCGCAGGCTGACACAGGTGAATTCCTGCGGATCATCCGGCACCGGCAGTTTGGCGACCCAGTGGACCAGCGCCTCGGCATCGGGCAGCGCGGCGCGAAGTTTTTCCAACAGTGCGGCCACCGCCTCGGGCCGCGGTGCATAAGAAAAGCCGCCGACGCGCGCACCCACCGGGTGTACCGAACGTCCCCCCAGCAGGCGCACGATGGCGTTGCCCAATTCCTGCAGCGCCAATCCACGGCGTACCTCGTCCGGGAATTTTTCCGCCATGGCGATGGCTGTGGCGAAACCGAGAAAATCCGGGGCCGCCAACAAATGTACGTGCAGTGCATGGCTTTCCAGCCATTCGCCGCAGTAAAACAGACGCCGCATGTCACGCACCCAGGGACCCGGATCCATGTCGAAGGCCTGCTCGATGGCATGCACGGCGCTCATCTGGTAGGCCACGGGGCAGATGCCGCAAATGCGCGCAACCATGTCCGGAATGTCGCGGTAGCTGCGCCCTTCGAGGAATTTCTCAAACAGACGCGGCGGTTCGTAGATGCGCAGGCACAGTTGGTCGATGCGATCGCCACTGATATGCAGGTCGAGCGCGCCTTCGCCTTCCACGCGGGCGAGCACAGGGACATTGATGGCAATTTCGCGTTTGCTCATTGTTCGACTCCCTGCCAACGCAATCCTTCACCGTGAAACGGTTCCACGCCGTTGTTGATGAACAGGAAACGCTGTGCAACTTCCTCAGGCACGAAACCCAGCCCGGCGAAGCGCCGCCCCAAAGCGCCAGTGTTGGCATTTTCGGCGGGACCGTAGCAGCCAAAGCAGTCCCGCCCAACGCCGGGGCAAAGCGCACCGCAGCCCGTACGGGTCACCGGTCCCATGCAGGGTTCACCCTTTGCCACCAGCACACAGACCTGATTCTTCCGCTTGCACTCGAGGCAAATCTTGTCACGATGATCCACGGGCGTGGCACCGAACAACAGCGAACGCACCGCTTCGATGATCTGATGGCTGTTGATGGGACAGCCCCACAATTCCAGGTCGACCCGAATGTGGTCGCGAACGGGCGTTGACTGCGGCAGAATGTCGATGACCTCGGGTTTGGCATAAACACCCGCCATCCAGCGGTCCGCCGCCGCCATGTTGCGCAGCGCCTGAATGCCGCCGGCCGTGGCACACGCGCCGATGGTGACCACCAGGCGGCTGTGCTCACGTACCCGGCGGATACGCTCGACTTCATGGGGTGTACTGACACTGCCTTCCACGAAAGCGATATCCACTGGCGCATCCTCGTTCACCAGACCGGCCTCTGCGAAGTGCACCAGTTCGACCATGTTCGCCAGTGTAATGAGCCCCTCGCCCATGTTCAGAAAAGCCAACTGGCAGCCATCACAGGAACTGAACTTGTGGACAGCAACTTTCGGTTTCATTGTTTTTCTCTTTGAAGAAAACAGCGTTAACCACGGAGGCCACGGCGTGGACCCTCATAGCGGAACCGGCGACATTTTGAGATTGGATCTCGCCAAGGCGCCAAGTGCGCCAAGGATTCATCCGCGATCTTGATGAAGCCTATTGACCGTGCGACTAATCCCATTTTTTATTAGCGCTTCTCTGAAATACCCGAAACGCGCAGATACGTAAGCAGTTGCTTCTTATGCGCAGTGCTAAGCTTTTCGACGCATTTAAGCCCGACGATGACCTTATTTTCGACGATAAGGTCGGCCCGAAAGCTCTCGTCGAACCGCAAGTTTCTGTACTTGACGGGGATCGAACCTGTCTTTCGACCCGCAAATTCCTTTGGCGAAGCTCTTGAGCAAGAATCACCTTGTAAACCGTTTCCAACAACCCTGGACCGACTTCCTGGTGAATCTGTACTGCGGCATCCACTACCTGTGCCCCGATTTCGTTCTCTGTCATCTGCCTTTTCCTTGGCGTTCTTAGCGTCTTTGCGAGAGCAGACAATCGCTTAGAGGCGCGCTGAGAGGAGGTGTTTGATTTCGTCATAGGAGAACACGGGCCCGTCCTTGCACACGAATTTCTCGCCCATTTGACAGTGGCCGCAGAGTCCCTGTCCGCATTGCATGTTGCGCTCCATGGAAAGCCAGAGGTCCTGTTCCGCGAATCCTCGCGCCAGCAAGTCACGCGCGACGGCCTGCATCATCCCCTGGGGACCGCACATCATCACCGTACTGTTGCGTGGGTCCAGCGCCGCTTCGCCGAGCAGGCTGGTCACCTGGCCCTCGCGGAATGGCCAGCCCGGTCCCGCCTGATCCGCCGCCACGTAGACCTGCGTATCAGGTAAGGTCGACCACTGTTGGTAGCGCTCGCGCCAGATGAGATCGGCTGAGTGCTTGACGCCCTGGATGATCACCAGCCGTGCGAACTGTTCGCGTCGACGCAGCACATAGTTGATGACGGAAACCACCGGAGCGCAGCCGAGTCCGCCGGTGACGATGATGACGTCGCGCCCTTCGGCCTGTGCAATGGGCCAGCCGCGACCGAACGCGCCGCGCACACCCAGGCGGTCGCCGGATTGCAACGCGGCGAGCGCTCGCGTGACACGGCCCACGCTGCGTATCGTGTGATCGAACAGGTTGTCGTCTTCGGGATCCGAAACGATGGAGATGGGCACTTCGCCCACGCCATAAAGGTACAGCATGTTGAATTGGCCCGGGGCGAACCGGTAGGCGCCATGCACCGCCGGATCGGTAAAGCGCAAGCGCAGGGTGAATATGCTCGGCGATTCCTGGATGCGTTCAACGATTTCCGCCTCGTACGGCAGGTTGACGATGTTGTCGGCAGGGACGGCGCTCATGCTTTTTCTCCCACGATTGCGGCCACTTCCTCGGTCAGGTCGATCCCTACGGGGCACCAGGTAATACAGCGGCCGCAGCCCACGCATCCCGATCGACCGTACTGTGCGTGCCAACTACCCAGCTTGTGGGTGAGCCATTGCCGGTAACGTTTACGGGTGTCGTCGCGTATCACGATACCGTGGATGTAACTGTGTCCTTCTGTGAAACACGAATCCCAGACACGCACACGCCGCGTGTGCGTGCCGTCCAGCGCGGCATCTTCCACCTGGGTATTGCAGAAACAGGTGGGGCACACCGACGTACAGTTTCCGCACGAAAGACAGCGCATCGCTGTTTCGGTCCAGCGTGGGTGTTCTAGCCGGGAAAACAAGACCGAAGGGAGATCACCTGATGGCAAACGGCGCTGCTGATCCGCCGCAGCCATGCGCAATTGTTCTGCAGCCAACGCACACTGCACCTCGGTGGCAGTGTCGGTGCTCAAACGCGCCAGCAGCGCCTGCCCCGCATCGCTGCCCGCCTGTATCAGATAGCCTTCATCGAGTTCGTCGAGCAGCAGATCGTAACCGTCGCTTGCCGCCGGACCGTCACCGGTGGATGCACAAAAGCACGTCGGCGCCGGGCGGGCGCAATTGACAGCAATCAGGAACACCCCGGCGCGTCGCGCCATGTAATGCGGATCATCCTTGAAGTGGGCATCGTGTATTGCGAGCGCGGCCAGATCGCAGGCGCGCACTCCGATGACGGCATGCCGCTGCCGGGGAGCTTCGATAGCAGCAAAGCGCAGGCGCTCGTCGGTGACACGCGCCTCCCAAAGGGGTTCGTGGGCGGCAAAGAACACCGGCTTGAGGGTCTGCGGACCGTTGGCAAAGTCGAAGCAACGCGGTGATGCCGTCTGCGCCAACCGGTAGTGGCCGGGTTGCTGCCGGTCCTGCACACCGCTTGGGAGATCGTCTCGCGTCGCGATGGGGCCAAAAACAATGGCGCCGTCCTGCTGCCGGGGGCCGGTGATTACATAACCCGCGTCAGCCAGGGTGCCAAGCAGTTCGTCCAGGGATTCGCGGGCTAAAAATCTCGGCTCAACCACGACTGGTGTCCCTCTTGTGTGCGCGAAATATGCGCTCGTTATACCATAAAGTTCTGAACACGCACGCGTGCTGACATCCCTGGCAGCGTTCAAGCATTGCCGTCATTGATTCGTCATGCCTTCGGCGCCGCAAGCACCGGCGCGTCACCCGTCAACTTGAAGAAGGACACGGTGCTAGCCAGGTGTTGCGCCTGCTCGTTCACTTCTTCCGCTGCCGCTGCCAGTTCCTCCGAGGCAGCCGCGGTTTGCTGGGACACGCCATCCAGCTGCCGCATGCCACCGCCCAATTGGCCAATCCCGGTGGACTGTTCTCCCGAAGCCGCTGAAATTTGTTGCACCAGCTCTGCCGTGCGTCGGATCCCGGGGACGACTTCTTCCAGCAGACGTCCGGCCTCCTCTGCCACCTTCACGCTGTCACTGGCCATGCGCCGAATCTCATGCGCCGCCGCCTGACTGCGCTCGGCCAGGCTGCGAACCTCACCCGCCACTACAGAAAAACCCTTGCCGTGCCCGCCGGCGCGCGCGGCTTCGATGGCGGCGTTGAGGGCCAGCAGGTTGGTCTTGTAGGCGATATCCTCGATGAGCGTGATCTTTTCGCTTATGCCGCGCATAGCCGTCACCGTGTCACGCACGGCACGCCCGCCTTCGACCGCCTGGAAGGATGACGAAGCCGCTATCGCGTCGGTAGCCTTGGCGTTTTCCGTGTTCTGTTCCACCGCGCCGGTCAGCTGCGTCAAGGCCGCCCCGGTCTGCACCACGTTCGCCGCCAACTCCGTCGCTCCGGCGCTCAGCGACTGCGCCGTGCCGTTCACCTGTTCCGACGCACTGGACAGGGCGCCGGCGGCCTGGTTCACCTCGGCAACCACCCCGGCCAGCGCGGCAAGCATGGACCTGAGGGCCGCGAGGAGTTCACCGGTCTCATCACACCTGCCTTCGTCGACACGGACGGTTAGATCGCCACGTGCGAGCCGGTTCGCCACCTCGACTGCGTGGCGGAGCGGCCGAGTGACACTGCGGGTAAGCAGCAAGGCAAACGGCACCGCAATAACCAAAGCCACTATAAGCGCGGCGACCACCAACGCGCGTGCAATGTCGGCCATGCGCTCGGCTGTCGCGACTTTCTTGTTGCGTTCATCGGTCAACGCCTCATCGAGATCCTTGAGTAAGTGGCGAAGTTGTGTCAGCAGTGGCAGGGTTTGCTTATGGTAGATCGTGCGCGCAGCCGACGAATCGCCGTCGCGTACCAGCGCCACGATGTATTTCGCGGACTCATGCAAGGCCCGGTGAGGTCCCTCCACTGCCTCGAAGCTGGAACGAAACGCTTGGTTCGACTGTCGGTATGCTTCACTGGCACGAAAACTGTAGTACCACTGACCGAAGTCACAGCGTGTCCAGTCGAGCTGTCCGGTAAATTCCGTTTGGAGCAAGAAACTGTTGCTCAGCTGGTTGGTCCAGGCGAGATGATCCACTTCCTTTTTCACTTGGAAGATCGCCTGCTCCATCGTGGCCGTAGCGTCGCGGTTGGCCTGACTCACCCGCTGGAACACCACCAAGGTCACGACCGAAGCAACCACCAGGGGCAGCAGAATCAAGCCAATGCCCCCGCCGAGCCGTGTGCCGATTTTCATGTTGACCCTCCCTGAGTGCCGGTCGCTCCGATGTGGCCAGACGATGACATTCACATCAACTGCCCGAGCGAGCATCAAAGTGTGGGCGAGCAGGCGGCAACGGGCGCCAGTTGGTTTCGTGGGCGATGCCCTCCGCGAGCCAAACCTCGTCAGACCTACCTCCGCCGAAACCGGTGGTGTTTTGAGAGCCTTCCGTGGTGCAGCCGCCCCGCTGTTCCCGACTGGGGTGGCGGTCCGACGCCTGGGACTTGCACTCGTCGCGGGTCGGGTTGCCTGCGCAGAAAAGGCCGCACACCGCGAGGCGTTCCGAGGTGTATGCCGGGGCGCGTGGCTCATCCACTGAAATGGAAGGCGAACCTTCGGACTCGTCCGCCTGTTCCGCCCTGGTGACACAGGCAGGCCGGGTTGCGCGGGCGCCTGAGCTGGGACTTGGCCAGCGGTCGAGAGCCAACCCCAATAACAGCGACAGGAACATCAGGAGCAACAGCCCGACGGTGCCATCCCCGGTTGCCGCCCAGCCGTCGCCCACCAGCCATAGCAGCAACCATCCCACGGCCATGATCAGTGCAGGGATCAACAGTCCGGCTGGCGCCTTTGCGTTGGTGCCATGCGGGATCATGCGGTGGCCCCTTTCAAGCCCAGAGGTGCATCGCCCAGCACACCGGCGGCATGTTCTTCCTCCGACGCTGAACCAGCCCGTGTCATTCTGCGCATTCCCGCGGCCGCTTCCACAAGCGCACCGTGGGCGACATCCGACAGCCGGAAGAAGGCGACAGTACGGGACAGCTGCTGGGCCTGAGAACTCATTTCCTCCGCCGTGGCGGCCAGTTCTTCGGAACTTGAAGCACTCTGCTGAGACACCTTGTCGAGCTGAGATACCGCATTGTTGACCTGGGCCACGCCGGTGGCCTGTTCCTCCGACGCCGCCGTGATCTCCTGAACCAGTTCGGCGGTCTTTTTGATGTTGGGAACGATTTCTTCGAGCAACTTGCCGGCGCGCTCGGCGATCTTCACACTGTCACCGGCGAGCCCGGAAATCTCCTGGGCCGATACCTGGCTGCGCTCGGCCAGCTTGCGCACCTCGTCGGCCACGACTGCGAAACCTTTGCCGTGTTCGCCCGCGCGTGCCGCTTCGATGGCTGCGTTCAGCGCCAGGAGATTGGTCTTATAGGCGATGTCTTCGATGATGCCGATCTTGTCGGCAATCTGCTTCATCGCTGCGACCGTCTCGTGCACCGCATTACCGCCTTCTGCGCCGATGTCAGCCGAGGTGGTGGCGATGGAATCGGTGACCTTGGCATTTTCTGCATTCTGCTTCACCGAAGCGCTCATCTGCTCGAGCGAGGCGCTCGTCTCTTCCACGCTGGCCGCCTGTTCCGTGGCGCCCTGGCTGAGGGATTGCGCAGTCGCTGATACCTGTTCGGACGCACTGGACAATGCCTGCGCTGCGGTGCCGATCTCCTGGGCGACACCCGACAGACGGGCGACCATATCTGCCATCGCGCCCAGCAACTGGCCGGTCTCGTCGGTGCCCGCGTCGGGCACACGCACCGTCAGGTCGCCTTCCGCAATGCGTCGAGAGATACCGACGGCCTCCCGCAATGGGCGTGTGATGCTGATGGTAATGAAGTAGGCAATGGCCATAGCGAGGATCACGATGACGCCGGAAACCCCGGACACCCACGACTTCACCTCGCGGATCAAGTCGCCGAAGATAGCTTCGTCCCGTTCCGATGCCTCACTGCTGAGTGTCTGCAGGCCGGCCAGTGCCTGAGCGATGCCTTTGTCGGCGCCTTTGATGGACCGGTCCATGTCCTCGATACCGGCACCGCGGGCCCGCATGTCCGTGAGACTTGCCATGGCCTGGCGATATTCCTGGATTCCCGCCCGAACGGCGGAAAGCAGTTCCTTTTCCTCGGGGGATGGGTGCGCGTTCTCATACAACACCACTGCCTTTTCCAGGCCACCCATATCGCTATCGAAGGTCTGGGCGTACTTACCGCCGCGCAGGACATAGTTCTTGAAATGATGAATTCCGTCACCAAGGTGAATTTGTGCTTCGGTGATAGCTCGCTGCTTGGCCAACCCTGTCCCGGAAAATTCATTCCAGAGGACTTGAACTTGATTGACCTTCCAGAACACGATAACCCCCATCAGCAGGGTCAACCCCATCACGGTCCCGAAGCCCGAAGCCAGCCTCGTCCCGATTTTCAGTTGCTTCCGCATGATCCTACCTCCTTGGGCCTGAGCCCTTTCCATCACCTGTTGGTATGTACGCTTTTTAAGCTCTCCCCTCGTCGTTACACGAATGGAGCGGTGCTCAGCGCCAGGCCCTCCTGTGCCGTCGGCTGGATTGTCCAGCGTTCCGCAGACTGTTCGAGACCCCGCCTTATCGCGAAGAGCAGCAGTCCTTCGTCCCATGGCTTGGCAAAGGCTGCGCAGGCCACACCTTTCGCAACGGCTTTATGCACCGACGGAAAATCCAGTGACCCGGTAAGCAAGTAACGGATCACCCCTGGGCAGCGGTCACGCACCGTGTTCAGCAATTCGATGCCATTGATGCCGGGCATATTGAAATCTGACAACACGACACCGACACCATCGAGCATGTTGAGTGCTTCTTTTCCGTGCGTGGCGGTACGCACCGCATAACCACGTTTTTTGGTCATGCGCACGAGGGAATGCAGGATGTACGGGTCGTCATCGACTAACAGGAGTGCGGGGCTAGGCACGCGCTTTCTCCCTGGCTGCCGCACCGTAGCGCACGATTTCGCCGGCGATGCTGTCCAGCGGCTGCACGGACGAAATGCCGCCTCTCTTTATCGCCTCTTTGGGCATTCCGAACACCACGCAGCTCTGTTCGTCCTGGGCGATGGTATGCGCGCCGGCCGAATGCATTTGGCGTATGCCTTCCGCACCGTCATCGCCCATACCCGTCATGATGATGCCAAGTGCGTTTGCCCCGGCTGCTTTGGCGACCGACTGGAAAAGCACGTCCACCGAAGGCCGATGGTGGTTGACCACCGGGCCGTCGCGCACTTCCACGTAGTACTGCGCGCCGCTCCTGCGCATGAGCATATGGCGCCCGCCTGGCGCGATGTAGGCGAACCCGGGAATCACCCGATCATGGTCGCGGGCCTCACGGACCTCGATGTTGCACAGGTTGTCCAGGCGCTGCGCAAATGCCGAGGTGAATTTTTCCGGCATATGCTGCACGACCACGATACCGGGCACCACCGCAGGCAGGGCCGTCAACACGACTTCGAGTGCCTGGGTGCCTCCGGTGGATGTCCCGATGGCCACGACGCGGTCCGTGGTCTCCGCCATCGGGTTGGCGGGGATCGGCGCCGAAACGGAGCGCGAGACATGCAAGGCGAGACGGTCGCTGCGGATCCGTGCAGCTGACTTCACCAACCGCGCAAGATGCGCCCCCTCGCTCTGCAGAAAACCCTTCACCCCGAGCTTCGGTTTGGTGACGATTTCCACCGCACCGGCGCTGAGGGCCTGGATGGTGGTTTCCGCCCCCTGCTCAGTCAGTGAGGAGCAGATGATCACCGGCGTGGGCCGCTCCGCCATGATTTTGCGCAGGAACGTAATCCCATCCATACGCGGCATTTCCACATCGAGCACAATCACGTCGGGCCAATGCCGTCGCATATGGTTCATCGCGAATATCGGGTCCGACGCCGCCCCTATCACGTCGATGTCAGGGTCGGACGACAGAACGTCGGTGAGCACACGGCGGATCACGGCCGAATCGTCGACCACCAGGACAGAGGTGCGCTGTTCACCCATGGCGCCTCACCGCAGCTGGTAGATCGAGGGCCGGATACATGAAAACCCGCCGTCGAGCACGGTCATGCTCTCGGCATGGCCGACAATGAGAAAACCACCGGGCACCAGCTTCTGCCGCAAGCGCGCCACCAGCTTGCGACGCGTATCCGTATCGAAATAGATCATGACGTTTCTCAGAAAAATGACATGGAAGGAATCCATGTCCGGCCAGCTGCCGTTCAAATTGATGGGAAAGAATTCCGTGCGCCGCCGCAAATTTGGGTCGACAGTGAACGAGCCATGCTGGCTGCGCACACCCTTCAGGCAAAAACGCGAGAGATAGCGGTGCGGGATTTCGTTGGCCGAGCTCATGGGGTAAACAGCCTTCTTTGCCACATCGAGAACACGGCGGCTGATATCGGAACCGAATACCTTCCAGTTATCCCCATCGTGGTGTTCCGCCAGCGTCATGGCCAGGCTGTAGACTTCCTCCCCCGTCGAACAGGCAGCGCTCCAGATACGCAGGTTTCCGGCTCGTTTCATCGACGGCAGGATATGCGCCGCCAGATATTCGAAATGGCGCGGCTCTCGGAAAAAATGGGTTTCGTTAGTGGTCAGCAGGTCCACCATGACCTGTCGCTCGTTGCCCTGGTCATGCTCGACGAGGCGGCAATAATCACTGAAACTGCGCAGGCCGAGTTGGCGCAACCGACTTTCCAGGCGCGAACTGACCAAGGCCTTTTTCGAGTCGTTCATACTGATCCCGGCCCACTCGAACAACAGGCCGCGTATCCGCTCGAACTCCTTTTCGTGCAGTGGCGGCGGCACCCAGGCGGGTTCCGGCGACGGCTGCTTGCGCGTTATCAGATGCATGGCACCGCCTCTGCCATTTCGTCAATGGACAGCACTGTGGGGTGGTCAAGGATCACCACAAATTCGCCCCCGATCCTGGCCATGGACAGGATGAAGTCATCACGGATGCGAGTGCCGAAGCTCGGCGCAGGCTGCAGGTCGGTTTCTTCGACCGTGATCACCTGGTTGACGGCGCTGACCATCATTCCCAACTCCATCGCGTCGTCGCCGTTTTTCACGTCGAGAACCACGACACACGACCGCCGGCCCGCGCCATCGCTGGGCAGCTGCAGACGTTCGGCGAGATCCACCACCGGCACGATACGTCCGCGCAGGTTGAGAACACCGCCTATCTGACGGTTCACCATGGGAACCCGAGTGACACCCCCGTACTCGATGATTTCCTTGATGTCCTGAATTCCGATGGCGTAGACGTCCCCTCCGACCGAAAACGTGAGGACCTTGCCGCCCACGAACTGCGTGCGTTCGCTCGCGGCGGATACCGGTACCCGTTCATCCATGGCTTCCTCCTCCGGTTTCCGGTGGCGGCAGTGGCATGGAAGAGGTCAACCCCTCGATTTCCGCCACTGCCACCAGTGCTTCAATCTTCAGCAGCAGCACGAACGCACCACGCACCTTGCCCATGCCGAGGGCGAAGTCGGTGCGTATCGAGCCATCCATGGTGGGCGCCGGTTCGATGTCGCCCGGCGCAATATCCACCACCTCATTGACGGCATCGATAAGGAGCCCGAAATCGAACGAACGATCCCGTCGGCTCCCTTCGACCTCCGCAATCACGATGCAGGTGCGCCGGCCGATGGTCATGGGTCCCTGGCCGAAGCGTACGGCCAGGTCCACCACCGGCACGACCCGGCCGCGCAGGTTGATAGTGCCGCGCACGGCCGCCGGAGCCATGGGCAGCGGGGTGATGGCGTCGCATTCGATGATCTCTTTCACCCGCGACACAGGGATGCCGAAGCGTGCGTCACCCAGGCTGACCGTCAGGTACTTATCCGTGTGGCCCATGCCCACGCCGCCCGGTCCCGCGCCGGACGGGGCAACCACCGCCGTCCCGCCAGCCATCACGCACCCTCCAGCCCGAAGCGTTCGAAGTCACCCGAGAAATGTTTTTCATCGTGGGTGGGTTGCGTATCGGCCGGCTTACGCTGTTTCTTTGCCGGCATTTTCACAGGGGAGATGCGGGCTTCATCCGAAAGCCGGAAGAACGAGACGGTCTGCGCCAGTTGCTGGGCTTGGGAACTCATCTCCTCCGCCGTGGAGGCCAGTTCTTCGGAACTCGAGGCGCTCTGCTGTGACACTTTGTCGAGCTGCGACACCGCGGTATTTACCTGTGCCACGCCCGTCGCCTGCTCCTCCGACGCGGCCGTGATCTCCTGAACCAGTTCAGCGGTTTTCTTGATATTGGGCACGATCTCTTCGAGCAGCTTGCCCGCGCGCTCGGCGATTTTCACGCTGTCACCAGCAAGCCCCGAGATTTCCTGCGCAGACACCTGGCTGCGTTCCGCCAGCTTGCGAACCTCGTCGGCCACCACCGCGAAGCCCTTGCCGTGTTCACCCGCACGCGCCGCTTCGATGGCTGCATTGAGCGCCAGCAGATTGGTCTTGTAGGCAATGTCTTCGATGATCCCGATTTTGTCCGCGATCTGCTTCATCGCTGCGACGGTTTCGTGCACCGCGTTGCCGCCTTCCTGGCCAAGCTGTGCAGAGGTGGTGGCGATGCCATCGGTAACCTTGGCATTCTCCGCATTCTGCTTGACAGAGGCGCCCATCTGCTCGAGCGAGGCGCTGGTTTCTTCGACACTTGCCGCTTGTTCCGTGGCACCCTGGCTCAAGGACTGGGCGGTCGCCGCGACCTCTTCCGAGGCACTCGAAAGGGCATCCGTCGCCGTATTTATTTCGCCGATGACTTCCGACAGCTTGGTGACCATTTGCGCCATTGCCTGCAGCAATTGGCCGGTCTCATCGCGCGATTTGGCCTCCACATGAATGGCGAGGTTACCTTCTGCCAATTGGTTCGCGACGTGCACGGCTTCGTTGAGCGGTCGCGTGATGCTGCGGGTTATCCAGAACGCGATGCCAAGCGCCAGTAATACGGCTGCGCCGGTAATCGCGAGCGTCGTATTCAGCGCCATGCGATACTCCGCCGCTGCCTCGGCGCCGCCTTGCTCCATCAGCTTGCCCTGAAATTCGATGAGGCGGTTCAGCGCATCCAGATAGGCTGCCTGCGTCTTCCGTAGATTAGCGACCATGAACACGCCGGCGTCGTCGCGCTGGTGGTTCTCGATGAGCTTTAACAATGTCGCCTGATCCGCCACGTAATCCGCTCGCGCGTCCGTCACGGCCTTGAGCCGACGTTTGCCCTCCTCACTGGCGATGCTCGCTGAAAGCCGGCTCAGCTCTTCATCGATGACCTCCTTGGCATGCACGGTCCGCGCTGCCTCTGCCTTGATTTCGTCAGGGTTGGTAAGCAGCAGCATGTTACGAACGGCACGCGCCGTGACGTTAACCTGATCGATGATGCTGTTCGCCCACACCGTTTTTGGATAGCGGTCCTCGACCAGCTTGGCGATCTGATCATCCAAAGCCCCCAGGCGGGTGATACCTATCACTGCAACAGTGACGAGCAGCGCCATGAGGGCACCAAAACCAAGACCCAAGCGCATACCGATCCGCATATGACTGAACATTTGATCGCTCCTCTTTTCGAAACTACATGCCCACGGCTTGGCGCTGACTGTTGGCAGCGGCCTGTGTGGCGGTCTGAATCAACTGCGGTACGTCCAGGATCACGGCCACGTCGCCACTACCGAGGATGGTGGCGCCGCTGAGACCTTTGACACCGCGAAACAACCGTCCAAGTGGTTTGATAACGGTCTGGTACTCGCCCAACAACTCGTCGACCACCAACCCGGCCTTTTGACCCGCATAGGACACAACCACGATGTTTTCGCGGTTATCCTCCGAGGTCTGGCTCTCATTGAACAGTTCCCTGAGGCGCAGAAACGGTAATACTTCTCCGCGCAAGTTGATGTAATGTGCCTGCCCGCGACGGGCTTCGGCACGTTCCTCGATTTCGATGCACTCGATCACTGTATCGAGGGGAATGACATAGGAGCTCCCCGCCACGCCGACCCGAAAGCCGTCGATAATTGCGAGCGTCAACGGCAGGCGAATCGATATGCGCGTCCCGCGCCCCTTCTCGGACTCCACATCCACCGTGCCGCGCAACGCCTCGATATTCCGCTTGACGACATCCAGCCCAACGCCGCGCCCGGAAAGATTGGTGACCTTTCCCGCGGTGCTGATCCCTGGTTCAAATGCGAGTCTGAGAATCTCCTGGTGACTCAGTGCCTGGTTTGGACCCACCACGCCCGAGTCGCGTGCTTTGGCGAGCAGCTTGTCTGCGTCGATGCCACCACCATCATCGGCCACCTGTATGACAATGCTGCCGGAGTCGTGAAATGCATTCAGTGCGAGCGTGCCTTTGCGTGGCTTTCCCGCCACCTGACGCTGTTCGGGGGACTCAATACCGTGATCCATGGCGTTACGCACCAGGTGCATGAGTGGGTCACCAATTTTTTCCACCACGGTTTTGTCGAGTTCCGTCTCCCCGCCGGAAATGGTCAGCTCAATCTCCTTGCCAAGGTCCTGGCTCACGTCGCGCACGACGCGTTGGAATCGGGCAAACGTGTCGGCGATCTGCACCATGCGTAGATTAAGTGCGGCATCGCGTATGTCCTCCACCAGGCGTGTCATGGCGGAATTGGCTTCCATCAGTTGCTCATTGCCGACCTGGCTTGCCAGCAAATGACTGGTAGCGCCTGCAATAACCAGCTCACCTACCAAATTGATAAGCTGATCGAGCTTGGCGGCATCCACCCTGATGGCCGCCCCGGCGGAGATGCGGGCACGCGGCTTGTCAGCGGGCGCCTCGACACTGCCCCTTTCCACCACACCTTCCCGCGCGACCTCGACCATGGCGGTCTCTGTTTGAGCGTCAGAGAGCTTTTCCAGAGGTTCCGGTGGTGCCGGTGTGATGGTCAGCTCCGACTCGTCAAGGAAAAACTCGAACGCCTCGCGAATGGCATCCAGAGAAAGCGCGGACACATAGTCGAAGCGTATGGACTGGTAGCACTTTTCCGGTTCCAGCTCGGTGAGTTTCGGCAATGCGCCGATCAACTGAGGTGACTCGATTCGCCCATTTCCGCGCAGATAGCGCAACAAAGACAGGGGATCCAGGCCATGCCCAAGCATGTCCGGCCCCATCGTCCATTCGATATGCCAGCGCCGTTCCTCCTCCGGTTTCTGCTGTACCTGCGACGCGGGCTGATGTTGTTGCGCAGAACCTGCGCCCAGTGCATCGAGTTCCCGGCTGATGGCTTCTCCTCGTTGCAACAGCGCGGCTTCGGGGTCGCGGCCTTCGGCCGCAAGGCCTACCAACTCCGCCATGTGGTCACGGGCACGCAACAGTTCGCCAACCAACCCGCTCGTTACCTTGAGCCGACCATTGCGCAGGGCGTCCAACACGCCTTCCACCCGATGGGTGAATGCACCGATGTGTTCGAAGCCGAATACACCGCTGCTGCCCTTGATGGTATGGGCCGCGCGAAACAGGCTGTTTATCTGTTCCTGGGGTTCGCTCTGCTGTTCGAGATCGAGCAGCCCATGCTCCATCTCGCTCAGCAGTTCATCGGCCTCGATGAAATACGTTTTGCGGGCCTCCTCCAGGTTCATGACACGTCCCCCCCTTGGGGCGGCAGCGAAAATGCCGCCTCCACCCCAAGCAGCTCGAATGCTTCACTCACCACCGCGCTCGGCTCTTGGAAACGCAAGCCGCCGTTCAGGGTCGCCGCCTCGCGTTGGGCGGCAAGCAGCACCTGAATACCTACGAAATCGATTTCGGTGATTTCCGACAAGTCGACGTCCGTCTGGTGGCTTTCAATGATGTCCCGCATGGCGTTTTTCGCCTCCTGGGCGTTGTAAATATCAAGCTCACCACTGAGCGCGAAACTTCCCTGCGGCGTTTGCCTGCAATGCAACGACATGACAATCTCCTCCTACGGCGTGACGATCCGACTGATGGCGTTGAGCATCTCTTCGGGCTTGAACGGTTTGATCATCCACGCCTTGGCACCCGCCTGGCGCCCCCGTTCAATGGCATCCGGTTGTGATTCCGTGGTCAACATCATCACCGGGGTGAATTTGTATGCGGGGCGTTTTTTAACTTCCTTTACCAGGGTGATCCCATCGATTCCGGGCATGTTCACGTCGCTGATAATCAGGTTTACACGGCGACCGTCGAGAAACGCCAACGCCTCTTCGCCACTCGCTGCTTCAACAACGTCGAAACTCGCGCTTTTCAGCGCAATGGACACCACTTGTCGCATCGACGCCGAGTCATCCACAACGAGAACGGTCTTTGACATGGCTGTGCTCCTCAGAAGAACGTAATTGCCGTGGTTTCGGCCGACGGTTCGACACCATGGTGCGCATCACGCTGGTCCTGCATGGTGTACAAATGCTGCATGCGTTCCAGCAGGCCGTTGATTTGGGCCGGTTCCACACTCCCGGACTCCAGCGCTCGCGCACAGTCCTCCATGGCCGACTCGACAGCAACGAGCATTTGGTTGATGCGGTCCTGATATTGCAGCGAAACCAGAATCGATGAGATCTCCTCCTGGATACGTCGACTCACGATGCGCATGCCCGATTCCGCTTCACTCAGTTCGTGGGTGGCGGCCTGCAGCCGCTCAAGAACCCCACTGATGGTGTCGAGCGCACTGCGTGACACGGCCGCATCCTGCGCTTCCACAGCTTCGATGGCGGCAACCGTCGCACCGATGGTGTCGCCGGCTCGGCGGCTCCGGTCGGCAATTCGCCTTCCCGCGTCGGCGGACGTGGTCGAAAGTTCACGCACCTGGTCGGCGACCACCGCGAAACCACGGCCGGCTTCACCCGCCCTGGCGGCCTCGATAGCGGCATTGAGCGCCAGTAAGTTGGTCTGCGATGCAACCCGTCCGACCTCGTCCGCCATGGCGGACATTTCCTCGACCAACCGCCTCAGCTCCCCCACTTTCAGGTAGGTCTGCTGCTTCGCTTCGAGTTCACCGTTGATGATGTCCACCACCTGCACAAGAGCATCCTTGCTCTCACCAAACACTTGATCGAGACCCGGTCCATCATCCGTGTCGTTCGCATTGCGTCCGGCGGCGAGGCCGCTTTCGATTTGACTCACCAGATCGGCAAATCGTTGTGCGAGTGATTCGACCGCCTGCTGCGTCTGGCGCCGCGCGTTGGCCACATGGTTACGCCAGATCCCGATTAACGAAGCGAGCGCAATCATGGTTGGCGTTTGATCGGCGGCCGATCTCGTCGCCAACTCGGCTTGCAATGTCGCGACGCGGGCCATGTAGTCGTTGCGATCCTTGGCGACACGATTCAGGCCCGCGACGCCGACGACACCCAGCACACCCGCAATGATGGCTGCCATCATCCCGACACCGGGGCTTAGCAACCACAAAGTGGCAAGAAACATCACGCCGGCGGTGGCGGCGACCCAAACGCGCAACGCGGTGCGCGCGTTCTGGCGATGTGAAGCGACGGAATTCACGATCGGTGCGTCCCGTCATGAACGGACCGGTTGGCTGCCGGAAGCCGCTTGATGACGCAGTGCCAACGTCTGGGCCCTCAGCACACCCCACAAACACCGATGCACGTCGTCTTCGTCGATCACATAGCGATTGATGTAATCGCGCGCGCCGGCACGCAGCGCAGCCGCCAGGGCGGGTTGGCCTCGCTTGGCCGAGACAACAAAGCACACGGGGCTGGCCGCTCTATTGCGGATCGCCTTTACCGCACGTGAGAGATCTTCACTTTCCGGAAGCTCCGACACGAACACCACATCCGACGTGTCGAGCCATTCCGATGCCAGTGCGTCGTTCACGGAGGGGAACGTACGGCAATGCACGCCGGTTCGGGACCACTCCTTGATGACGCGAGACAACACCGCACTGCTCACAGGATCTTCCGAAACGATGGATGCTCTGATAACCTGTTGCACGTTACACCTCCGTTGCATTGTTGTTTCCGGCGTGGAATGCGCGCTTTTTGCGAGCCGGACGTGCAGGCTACGAATCCGCCCAAGGGACGCTCAATCGGTAACCGTCCTATTTCCCATACAGACGCGCAAAACGACCATGGCCACAAGGTTCCCAGAACGAGAGGCCGTGGAGATGTTTGGACATTCTCCGTTAATCGAATCAAGCGATCTCCGACGAGCACGGGGAACACGTGTTCTGGTGTGGAGTGATACCGAAGCAACGCGCGAGCTCAATACGGCGCTGGAACGCCACGGTGTCATCGTGAAAAGACGTGCCGGTACTTCCGTTCCGGATTGGAGCCGCATTGCCGGTGATTGCGACCTCGTGGTAATCCATGCACGCGCTGGCGCGTTCACAGTCATGGAAGGCTTGAGCACTTTCAGCAAGGAACTCTGTATCCCGTTCTGCGTAGTGTTCTCCGACGATGACCCTGATGATCGCGTTCGTGCGCTGACACTCGGCGCGGCCGACGTCATGTCCACTCGCTGGTCGCGCGTGGAGCTGATCGCGCGGATCGTAAAGTTGCTCGCGAACCACATGCGATACACGCATGCCCGCTGCGTGCACGCTACCTTGCGCAAGCGCATGTCGGACAAGAACCGGTTGCTGGATTGCACACGGCTGGAGATGGTGCACCGACTGGGACGCGCGGCCGAGTACCGCGACAATGAAACCGGGCAGCACGTCGTACGGGTCGGGCTGTTTTGCGAGATTATCGGCAAGCATCTTGCCATGCCTCGGCGACAGGTGCAGCTTCTGCGTCACGCCAGCCCGTTGCACGACATCGGAAAAATCGGTGTGGCGGATGCCATTCTTCTCAAGGCCGGACCGTTGTCACCCGAGGAATGGCAGATCATGAAGCAGCACACGGTCATCGGTGCGGAGATCCTCAGTGGCACCGACGACGAACTCCTGGAAATGGCACGCGTCATCGCCCTGACGCATCACGAACGATGGGACGGGGAAGGTTACCCTGCCGGGCTTGCCGGCGACGATATCCCGCTGTGTGGCCGGATTGCGTCGGTGTGCGATGTGTATGACGCACTCACCTCAGATCGTCCCTACAAGAAGCGGTGGGCCCACAAGGATGCGTTGCTCTATATCAAACGGGGCAGCGGAAGCCAGTTCGATCCGGATGTCGTCAATGCCTTCGTCGCCTCGCTGACCCGGATTCGCAGCGTCCAGCGCCGACACAGCGACAGCGGTGCGCCGAACAACGTGTACTGCGGAGGTTCCTTCGGCCCGCCCGTTGACGGGACGTGCTCATCGGACTGGGTGCTGATGTGAGGCTCTAAACCGAGTGGATTCAGGGTTTCTTCCTTACGACGTCAACACGGCTGGTGGGACGCAGCGGAGCGGGGACCCTCCATCTGCGACCATCAGCCATCCAGTGTTCACTGTGGCGTCTGGTCCAGCACCGAAGCGATGCTCCGCTGCAGCGCCATCGTGGTGGCCGGCTTGGTAAGGAATCCACACGACTCGGCGCGCACCTCCCGCTGGACATCGTCCTGCATGTCACCAGTGAGCACGATGCAGGGTATTTGCCCGACGCGGCTGCGCAGCTCGCGGATCACATCAAGACCGGTTCCGTCCGGCAATCGGTAATCCGCAATGACCAGATCCGGCATCCCGCCCGGTGCGCGAATCGCCGCGCGTGCCTCATCGCAGCAGCCCGCCTCAACTACCCGGTAACCCTGACGCCGCAACATCATCACCAGCCCCTCGCGTACGTCTTCGTCGTCGTCGAGCACCAGGGCCTGCCCCTTGCCGGGCAACACCCACTCTTCGTCGCCGCCCACGGGGGAGGCCCCGCGGGACGGCGCCTCGGCCAGTGGTACCCACAGGGTAAATGCGGTGCCGATATCCAGTTGCGAGTCGACAGCGATGCGTATGCCAAGCAGGTGCACCAGATGGTCTACAATGGCAAGCCCCAACCCGAGTCCTTCGGTGTTTTTTCGTGCCCGGCCATTCACCTGCTGGAATTCCTCAAAAATGCGCCGGAACTCGGACTCCGGTATTCCGATTCCGGTGTCGGCCACTTCGATGGCCGCCATGGCCCCCTCCCTGCGCACCAACACCTGTATTTCACCCCGCTCGGTGTAGCGTACGGCGTTGGCCACCAGATTGCGGAGGACACGCATGAGCAAATGCCGGTCGGTGTGCACGCAGATGCCACCATCAATTTTGACCTTGAGGCATAAGCCCTTGACTTGAGCAACAGGAAGAAATTCCTCTTCAACGACCTTGACCACGCGGTCGAGACTCACCGTGGTCATTTCGGGCACCACGAGGCCGGCGTCCAATTTCGACAGGTCCAGCAACGAACCCACCATGTCACCAAGGTTAAGAATGGCTTCACGTATGCGCGTGACGATCTCGCGGTTGTGGGTATCCAAACTGTTTTCGTCGAGCAGGTGGCTGAGTATCGTCATGGCCTGCAAAGGCTGACGAATGTCATGGCTGGCCGACGCAATGAAGCGCGATTTATGCCGGTTGGCCCGCTCGAGTTCCCGCTGATGCCGATCCCGCTCGAGTTCCGCCTGGTGAGCGTCGGTCACGTCCGTAAGCATGGCAATGATGAAGGCGGCGTGATCATCCGACTGGCGTACCACAGTGAGGGTCAGATCCACCCAGCGGATGGTTCCACACCTGCAGTGCAGCCGGTGACGTCCTGTGTAAGGCATACGCCCACCAGCGAGTTGCTTCATCGGCGGGGCATCGGTGAAAAGCGAGTCCCACATGCGTCCCGTCAGGTCGTCCAACACACCAAAGCCGCACAGCAGGTTGAGGGCGGTGTTCGCCCTGAGGATTCGGCCCTCGGCATCCAGCATGGCAATACCCATGCCTCCATGTTCGAAGATGGCTCGCCAGCGGGCCTCACCTTGGCGAAGGCGCTCTTCGGACAGCTTGCGGTCGGTGATGTCCCGCAGGCTGGCTAGCACCACGCGCGACTCGCCCGCCCAGAAAGTATCCGCGACCACTTCCACGTAGCCGATGACTCCGTCGCTGCGAACTAGTGGAAGTTCCAGTCTGACCGCGATGTCATGTGCCAGTTTTTCGAACGCCGCACTGACGAGTCCGTGCGACTCCTCACGATGCAGTTTGTGGACGTGCATTCCGAGCAAACGCCCCTGGTCGTAACCGGTGAGCCTTTCGGTCACACCATTCACTTCGCAGATGCGACCCTGTAGATCACAGATGATGATGGCATCGCTTACGTGTTCGAGGATCGCGCGGTAGCGCTGCTCGGAATCCCAGTTGGGCAACTCGCGGCCGCGAGCGGTCACATCCACCAGGCTGATCAAGAGTTGTTCGATTTTCCCGTCCGGCCCTGGCACCGGTTGCACGCAGCCGAGCCACGCGGCTCGAGCCGAACCGTCCGCATTACCGTCACGAAACAGTTGTGTACGTGCCTGCCGCACCGTGCGACGGCACCACGTTTCAAGTGCGATCCCAAGGTCGAGCTCGGCAAGGTTGCGCCGCACCAGTAAGCCGGATTCTTGGCCGACGGCCGAAGCAAATGCCGAATTGGTCCCCAAAATGTGCAGACGAGTGTCCACCAAGGCGCAGCAGACATCATCTAGAAACAGTTCACAAAGGGTATCGACGTTTGCAATGCGGGAGGTGGGCGCAGGAGGAACCTCTGTATCGTGCCGTGCCTTGGTGGCGCGGAACAGCCCCGTGAGCGTGGCGATGTACCCTGAGACACTCAGCCCTGCCGCCGCGGTGAATACCCGTCCGTCTATCTGCACCGGATGATCCGCCAACAGGATAAGGACGGACGTAAGTTGAAGAAAAATGCCGTAGCCCAACCAGCGCGCCTCGGGGAGTTCGCTTTCCCGTTGCAGCAAGCGCAGACCCGCGGCCAGTAGCAGGGCCGCCCCGGCCAGCGAGGCGAGTGCACCCGCCTCAGGAAACAGGAGCGTCGGCAATACAGCGGCAAGCAGGATGCTGCCCCCCATGGCTGCGGGCCAGGCAAGCACGGGCCGCGGTCCCCTGGACAGCAGTAGAGCACTGGTGATGAGCAAGGCCTCCGTGAGGCGAATTCGGCTCCAGCGCGGCAGGTCACACATGACTTGATCCGTCGCTACGGCCTGGGCCAAATGCCAGAGGGCGCAAATCCCAAGCAACCCGTAGCCAAAGCCCAAGTAGATCCAAAGTCGGGGAAGTGTAGTGTGCAGTGCGCGTATGGCGAGGAAGGGCGGGACCCAGGTAAGCAGCACTGCGCCGATGAGAATGAGCGGATTCAGCGAAGCGAAATCACCGAGCCAGACACCGGCCAGCACCAAAGCGACGAGGAAGGGAAATAGCCAAAGCAGGAAACGCACTTCATGATCAGACATCGGCACAGAACGCGCAGGCATGAGAGCGGTACCGGATCCTTTTTTGAAGTTAGGTGTCGACCTGATTCTGAACGCCTTTATAATCGGTAACTCTCAGGATATTTCCTATTCATTCGGCTTTGGGAGATGATGCACAAAGGAATTCCGGATCCGGGCCGTCAACATACTTGACAATCCGTCATACCGTTGTCGCTGAAAGATGCTGCAATATGTTTTGTGCAGGGAAAAGGAACTACGGAGGATGATGTGAAAACAATTAGAACCCTAGTTGTCGAGGATCATGACGTAATGCGCTTTGGGGTGGTCACACTGCTCAGCCGCGAAGAGGACATCATCGTGACCGCCGAGGCGGGTGATGCCCATGGGGCGCTCAGCCTGCTGAGCAAAACCGCCATCGACGTGATTCTGCTCGATCTGACCCTGCCCGACGTGGACGGGCTGCAGTTCATCAAGCTCCTGACGGTGCGCTATCCGCACATCCCGGTGCTGGTCACGACCATGCACGACGAATTGCGTTACGGCGACCGGGCGCTTGCCGCGGGCGCCCGCGGCTTCGTGATGAAAAGCGAGGCACCGGCGGTCCTGCTCTCGGCCATTCGCAAGGTAGCCGCGGGCGGGCTGTATGCATCGGAGGAATTACTCGCACGCATGACGGTCGCCGGGTCCGGCGAGGGATCGGCACAACCGGCGCGCGTCCCCCTGACCAACCGCGAAATCGAGGTCCTGCGCCTGCTCGGTCTGGGCTTGTCGTCATCAGAGATCGCGCTGCGCCTGCATCGTTCCGTGAAAACCGTGGATGCCCATCGCGAAAACATCAAGAAAAAGCTCGCTCTGAAGAACGCCAATGAACTCATGCGCTATGCCGTGTGCTGGGTGGAAGAGGAATCCGCCAACATGCGGGCGCGCCCGACACTGCTGGAAGGTGTCGTGGTTTCGCCAGTCAACCTGGAAACCGCCATGGCGATGGGCTGACCTCATCCGTCGGATGACCGGCCGTCCAAGGGGGATGGACGGCCGCTCCGCTTGGCAGCGGCATTCGCTTGCCCTAAAGTCGCCAGCGGAGGACACATGCGACGTTCATCCCTCACGCCCATTTTGTTGGCGCTCCTCGGCCTCGTTTCGACGGATTCCCTTGCGCAGCGGGACCCGTGGCAAGACCCCGAGTACGGCTTCCGGTTACTGTTGGGTTCGCTTGACGGTGAGGAAAACAGCGCAGGCCTGCGCAGTGACAGTGCTCGTTACACCATCGGCATGGGGGCGTTTTCGCCCATCGCCCTGGACGGGCTGCTGGCTGCCAACCTGGAGATCTGGCTCACCGAACGCGCCTACGACACCGAGGTGACCCCGCCTGCGCTCGATTCCGCGAGCAAGACCATGACCTTCACGGCGGTAGCGCTCACCTATGGGCTTCGGCTGCAACCGGCAAGCGGTCGGCTCAGGCCCTACGCCATGACAGGTCTCGGCTTCCAGGGCAGTCGCCTGCGCACCCGCGGTACCGCCGCGGGCACTGCGGAAACCGTTGAGGAAGAAATCATCACGGCCACCGCCCAGGTGGGCATCGGCCTGGAATGGATTTCCGGGCGGGATTCGTTCGGCATCGACTACCGCCGCTGGTTCACCGAAGGCGAGTTTCGCGACTTTGGCATTGATGATGCCCAACTGGGCGGGGAGTTTCTGGGCTTGAGTTTGGGGACGCGCTGGTAGGCTCTGAAGGACTAAAGACACGACCGGCGTACATGAGGTGAGGCATCGCTCGCTGATTGTGCTGCGCTTGGCGCCTGCCGCGAGGAGATAGTGTCGCCTCTGCGTCGACGCCCTTTTTCGAAGCGTATCACTTACGCCCCCCGTTCAGTAGCGTGCGCTCACTTCCTCTTCGAGACGGTCGATCTGGTCGAGTAATGTTCGTGAGACGTTCACCAGTTCCTGCAGTTTGCTGTTGGCCTTTTCGAAATCCCCACGGGCCACCAGGCCGTGGATTTCCTCGTAAATGCTGTGCAGGTTCTCGTGGGGCGCCTGGATACGCTTGAATACCGCGAGATCACGGAGCAATCGGGCGCCTTCCCCGAAGTACCACTGACCAAAACGGCAATCGGTGTGCCGCACCGGGGCTTTGTCCTCGTCCACGGACACGCCCTCGACGAGGCTCTGCGCATAGGCACGCCAGCGGATGTGCGACGACTTGGCACGCCGGATCAACCCCAGCAGTTCTGCCTTGTCCACCTGCGACATCGATTCAGTCTCCTTTGCATCCGGATGGGGCGTCTCGAGCGCCTCAGATAGCGCGGCAAATTAACAGTCACCCGGGGACGAGACAATCGGCAAATTTGCCCGGCCGGCGCAAAACCGTGCATGGTTCACACTTTTCAGCCCAACACAGATTTCTGCGGTTGGCTTGACAGACGTCGGGCGCGCGTCAGTAATAGGAGAGTCAATGGTCGTTAGACAAGGAAGGGGCGTATGCAGCAACACAGGAAAGGCGAGTCCGGTCCGGTCCCGTTTCGTTCGGGCCGGCTGTTCAGTGTTGGCGACAAATGGTACTTCGCCACCCGGGAAGGCACCGATCAAGGCCCCTTCGAGAGCAAGGAAGATGCCGAAGCGGAACTCCGGCTTTTCCTACGGGACCTTGCCACGGCAGATCAGCGTTTTGTCACCTGACGGTCGATTCCCACGTTCATCCATGAGCCGGCCAGTGGCCGGCGCACGGCTCAACGCACCTTCACCCTGACCAGTTCCTCGCCGTCCGGGTCGGCCACGTGCACGGCACAGGCGATGCACGGGTCGAAACTGTGGATGGTGCGCAGGATCTCAATGGGCTGCTGCGGGTCGTGCAGGGCATGGCCCTGCAGCGCGGCCTCATAGGGTCCCGACTGCCCGGCGGCATCACGCGGTCCGGCATTCCAGGTGCTCGGCACCACCGCCTGGTAGTTGTCGATGCGCCCGTCCTTGATGACAATCCAATGCCCGAGCGCACCGCGCGGGGCTTCCATGAAACCCACACCCTTGGCTGTGGCCGGCCAGGTGGCGGGATCCCATTTCTGCTCGTTGAACGTGCGGACATCACCGGCGCGGATGTTGGCGATGAGCCGGTCATACCAACCCGCCATGGCATCGGCGAAAATTTTTGTTTCGAGGGTGCGCGCAGCGGTGCGACCCAGCGTTGAATAGAGCGCCTCCACCGGGAGATCGAGGGTGCCGAGTGCATGCTGCACCAGGGCTCGGGTGGGCTCATGACCTTTGGCGTAGAGCATGAGCACGCGCGCCAGCGGCCCCACCTCCATGGCCTTGCCGCGCCAGCGCGGCGACTTGAGCCAGGAATAGCTCTGATCCACGTCCAAATGCTCGTAAGGTGGTTTGGGACCGGTGTAATTGAGCGTCGTCTCACCGTCATAGGGGTGCAGGCCCTTGTCCTTGCCACCTGCATAGTCGTACCAGGAGTGGGCCACGTATTCCTGGATCTGATCTGCCGCGTTCATGTCGATGTCATGCACGGTGGAGAGATCGCGATCCAGAATCACGCCGCGCGGCACCAGGAAATCGGCCACCTCGTGCGAGCCACTTTCCGGGAAGTCGCCGTAGGTGAGGAAATTGCCCACGCCTTCGCCCTGCGTTGCCCAGTCTTTGTAGAATGAGGCAATGGCGAGGGTGTCGGGCAGGTACACGTCATCCACGAAACGCTGCATCTGCGTGATGACGTTTTTCACCTGGGCCAGGCCGTCCATGTTCAGAGCCGTGCCGCCCCGCGCGTCACCATCGAGGGAAATGGCGCAGGGCACGCCGCCGACCACGAAGTTGGGGTGTGGGTTCTTGCCACCAAAAATGGCATGCAGCTTGACCACGTCACGCTGCCAGGCCAGTGCCTCAAGGTAATGAGCCAAGGCCATGAGATTCGCCTCAGGCGGCAATTTGTATGCCGGATGGCCCCAATAGCCGTTGGCAAAAATGCCCAGCTGCCCCTGCTCCACGAAGGTCTTCACCTTCTTCTGCACGTCGGCGAAATAACCCGGCGAAGACTTGGGATGGCGACTGATGGACTGTGCCAGTTCCGAGGTTCGCCTCGGATCGGCCTTGAGCGCCGCCACCACATCGACCCAGTCCAGGGCGTGCAGGTGGTAAAAATGCATGACATGGTCGTGCACGAATTGCGCAGCGATCATCAGGTTGCGGATGATCTGTGCGTTGGCCGGAATGTCGTAGGCCAAGGCATTTTCCACGGCTCGCACCGACGCGATGCCGTGCACCAGCGTGCACACGCCACAGATACGTTGCGCGAAGGCCCACGCCTCGCGTGGGTCGCGGCCGCGCAGGATGATCTCCAACCCGCGCACCATGGTCCCGGCGCTGGACGCACGGGTGATGACACCGGCGGCATCGGTTTCCGCCTCGATGCGCAGATGACCCTCGATGCGCGTAATGGGATCAACGACAACCCGCTGACTCATGTCTCAACTCCTGACTGCTGAAGAGGGTTAGACTCAGAGGTGCAGAGCACGCCTACGTCTAATGAACGGCTGTGCGGATGCATTTGCGTGATCTGAATACTCCACGCCTTTGCGTTAGTCCGATTTTTCTTCCACCGGAAGGTGCTCCGCGACCAATTCCGTGAGGCCCTTGACTTCCACGTCCATGCCGTAGTGTTCGAGGCCCTCTTCCAGGGTGACGCGGCAATTGGCGCAGGCAGTGACCAGGGTCTTCACACCGGTTTCCTCCAGCTGGTTTTTCTTGCGCCGGAAGGATGCAATGCGCAGCCCGTCGGCACGCTCGTTGGCGCTCACGCCACCACCGCCGCCGCAACACCAGTTCATGGCCCCGTGCTCCGTCATTTCCCGCACCTCGCCGGCGACCATGTCGAGCAAACGGCGTGGCGCCTCGATGACGCCGCCGCGACGCGCAATTTGACAGGGGTCGTGATAGGTGAGTGGCTGGGCCTCCTTGCTGCCGTCGGTGTTGAGACGGCCTTCTGCACGCAGCCGATCCAGCACTTCGGTGACGTGGACCACTTCGAAGCCGAAGGGGCGGCCGATCAGGTTGGGACCCTCGAAACGCAAGGCCGTGAAGGCATGGCCACACTCGGGACTGATCACCGCCTTCACTTTCAAACGTTCGGCGGCGTTCACCACACGCGCCAGGATCTGACGAGCCAGATCGGATACGCCGATCTGGATGCCCGCGTTGGTGGCCTCGAAAGCATCCGGTGAAAGCGTCCACGTCACACCGGCCTGATGGAAAATGCGCGCCAACGCCTCCAGGTACTCCGGGTAGTTGACGATCTCCATGGCCGACATGATGACCAGGTATTCCGCCCCCTCCAGGTCCACGGGCACGGTGAGTCCGGTGTCGGCTTCCACGTGGCGGATCTGCGCCTGCACGGTTTTCCAGGTCGCGCCCATGGGGCTGCCCTTCTCGAGCGTGCGTTCGGTGGCGCCGATGAGGCCTTCCGGCGCGTGGCCCGCTACGGCCATGCCTTCGCGCATCTTGCGAATCATGGCCGTGAGATCGTTACCCACCGGGCACACCAGCGAACACCGGCCACACAGGCTGCAGCTGTCGTAAACCAGCGGGCCCCATTGCGCCAGTTCTTCGTCCGTCACCGGCCGGGAAAGCCCGAGCATTTTTTGCAGCCGCCCGAGCAGGGTGAATTCCTGCTTCCAGAAACGCCGCATGGGCGCGAGCTTGTGAATGGGTGTGTACTGCGGGTCGCCGGTCTCCGTGTAGAACAGGCAGGCCTCTGCACACACGCCGCAATGCACGCAACTGGTGAAATAGCTGGCCATATTGGCGTCGAGCACCTCGCGCCAGACCTCCAGACCACGCTGCAGGGAAGCACTCATGGCTGCACCTCTTTACAGAGAACCCATTTAACCACCAAGGCCACGGCGAACTGCTCCGCGTCGGGCGCGTGCTTTTCCCGGCGGTTCATGACGCCACCCCGCGGCGCGCAAAGGTCTCGCCATTCAACCAGCGCGAGATGAACAGGGTGAACATGTGCATCAGCTTGGTGAAGGGCAACACGACCAAGAGGAATTCCACACTGAGGATGTGCAGCGCCAGCATGAGTGTGTAGGGCAGCGCCAGATGGTGATAGGCGAGATATCCGGTAAGCACGGGCAACGCGGTTGCGGCCAGCGCCAACCAGTCACCAAACCCGGACAGGAACCGCTTCACGGGATGGAGCAATCGCGACAGGGCGGTGATGGCCAGAGCGATGAGCGTCGCCACGGCGATGGCATCGATCAGCGGACTGGGCAGCCCCGGCCACCACAGGCCGGTCACGTCCTGGAACAGCAGGATGTGCGGGCGGAACAGGAACAACGTGGCAAACAGGCCGATGTGAAACACGTAACCGACGGTGAACGTAACGCCACTGCGGCGGAAGGTCATGGCGTCGGGCACGGAACGCCGGAACAGCGTGCGCCAACCGGATCCGACGCGTGGGCGTGGCGTGGACAGGTCGCGCGGACGGCCTAGGGCGTACACCTCCACGAAGCGCAAGGTCACGCCCAGGAGAAACACGATCAGAGCGAGCTGAAAACCCGTCCCGCGCGCGAAGGCCAACAGATCATTGGGGTCGAACCACATGTCACTTCTCCAGGTCTTTCACGGTGGCGCGCTGGTGCTCGGCACGCGCCCGGGTCCGTTTGCGGCGGTTGTGCAGGGAAATCGCCGCACCGGTTACCGCGCCGGCGGCAATGGCCCCGGCCGCCGCCGGACCGACCCCGGCGTAGGGTGTGGAGAGCGGCTTGTACAGCCCACCGGCGTCCCAGAAATTCGGTTCCGAACAGCCGATACAGCCGTGCCCCGACTGAATGGGGAAGCTGGTGCCGGCATTCCATTTGGTCGTGGCGCAGGCGTTGTAAGTGGTCGGTCCCTTGCAACCCAGTTCGTACAGACACCAGCCGTTGCGCGCGCCTTCGTCGTCGAAGCTGTGGGCGAACTTGCCCTGGTCGTAGAACGGTCGGCGGTAACAACGGTCGTGAATGGTGTCGCCATAGAACACCTTGGGGCGTCCCAGCGCATCCAGTTCGGGTAGGCGGCCGAAGGTAAGGTAATGGGCGAGTACGCCCGTGATCACCGTCGGGATGGGTGGGCAACCGGGGATGTTGACGACGGGCCGGTCGGTGATGATGTCCGCGACGGCCGCCGCGCCGGTGGGATTGGGGGCGGCATGGGGCAGGCCGCCGTAAGCCGCGCAGGTACCGATGGACACCACCGCGGCGGCACCCTGCGCCGCCTCGCGCAGCATGTCGAGATTGCTCATCCCGGCGATGGTGGAGTACACACCGCCGTCTTTGACCGGAATGGAACCATCCACCAGCAACAGGTAGCGACCGTGGAATTCCCGCATGGCCTGCTCGCGGGCGCGCTCCGCGCCCTGGCCCGAGGCCGCCTGCAGGGTGTGGTGATAGTCCAGCGAGATGGCTTCGAAAATCAGGTCTTCGATGCTGGGCGCATGTGAGCGCGTGAGCGCCTCGGTGCAGCCCGTGCACTCCTGGAAAGACAGCCAGATGACCGACGGACGTCTGGCCTGCGCGAGGGCCGCCGCCACGCCCTGGGCCATGGACGGCGGCAAGGCCATGAGCGAAGCGGTGGCGGCACAGAACTTGAGAAAGCCGCGGCGGGTAATGCCGCGTTGCTTCAGGAATTCGAGCAGACTTTCGTCGCGGGACATGTTGATTCCTTCTACGTCACTGAAGGGGCTCTGGGATTTTCACGGCACGCCGGGGGTTCAGTCGCTTGCCACTCAACCGCTCAGGTGTTCCTCCAACAGGCGCGCGCGCAAGGCCTCGAGGCCTTCCTTCACGTCTTCCGGCGGGCTTTGGAGGATCTCCGGACAAAAGGCGACTTCGATGAATTCCGCCATCACTTCTTCGGCGGCGTTGTAGTGGGTGATCCACCACACGCCGGGCACCCCCGCCTCGATCACCTCGGTCGCGCCAAGGGCGGTCACTTCGGCATGCACCTCGCCCTCACCGAGCACATCGTCGAGCAGGTCGTAGTCCTCGCCCGAAAGCGGCATGCCGGCGAGATCGATGCTGCCGCCTTCGCCGGTCTGAAGCAGTTTCTCCAACAGCCTGGCGACTTCGTTCAGCAGGGCGCGGCCGTTGCCATTGCCTCCGCCGTGTACCACGTGCACGCCGATGTCATCGAGCCCCATGGTTCCATTCCTTTATCAATGTCAGGGTGAGTTCGCGGACACGCGGCAGGGCGCGGGCGACCGGCTCCGTGGGCGTGTCGCCCCAATCGACCCGGCTGGGCTGCACCCCGATGAGGGCGCGCTGCGCCGGCAGCGAGTCGGTGAGACGGGCGATGGTGAGCAGGTCGAGCAAACCGACCTCGTGGACACTGCGACGTTTGCCGTGCTGGAGGAAATGATCCATTTCAGCCCCGGCAAACAGGCGTACGCTGCCGGGCTCCGCGTCCAGTTGCGCGGCGTCGATGACAATCAGTGCATCGGCATCCGCGATGGGACCGGCTAAGGTGAAACTGAGGGTACCGCCATCGACGAACGCCACGTCATCGAGTCCGCCGGTCTCCTCGAGGAGACCGCGCACTGCATGGACACCGATGCCTTCATCCGCGAGAAGGTCATTGCCAATACCCAGGACCAGCGTCTTCATGACAGCCTTTCAGGCACGAAGCTGGACCCAACCTAAACCCAATCCGGGGGTGTTCGCAATAGTTGAATGCTTTGAAATAAGTGAGAGGTGATGATGGTATGCGCAAGGAAAGACACATTGAGGGTGGATTGAGGATGGCTTAGTATGCCCCTCAACGATTCCGCCCCGCCCGTCGCAGCAAAGGACGCAACATGTGCCTCGGCATCCCCATGCAGGTGATCGAGATTGACGGCTTCATCGCCCGGTGCAACGCCAAAGGCGTGGAGCGCGAAGTCAACCTGTTCATGTTGCAAGGCGACCCGGTCGCCGTAGGCGATTACGTTATGGTGCATGTGGGCTACGCCATCCAGAAAATCGCCCCCGAGGACGCCCGCACCACCTGGGAACTGCTCGACGAAATGCTCGCGGCGGACCCTGGCCATGCATGAACTTTCCGTGTGCCAGGGGCTGATGCGCCAGGTGCTGGAAATCGCCCGGGAACATCGCGCCGAACGCGTCGAACAGGTGGTATTGCGCGTTGGCCCGCTTTCGGGCGTGGAGCCCAGCCTGCTGGCCGACGCCTTCCCCTTCGCCAGTGCCGGGACCGTCGCGGAAGGCGCCGAGCTGGTGATCGAAATGGAAAACGTAAAAGTGCGCTGCCTCACCTGCGGCGCTCAGACCGAAACCACGGCCAACCGCCTGGTGTGCGGAAGTTGCGGGGATTTTCGTACCCAGCTGGTGAGCGGCGACGAGTTGCTGCTGGTTTCCGTGCAGCTTTCCGGCACGCCGCAACTGGCCACCCATCACTGAACCATCGCTGAAGGGAAGGGACACCACCGTGTGTGATACCTGCGGCTGTAACATCACTTCCGGCAACGAACACCTGCTGCGCGACGACGGCGCCCTGGCAAAGACCGCTGATGGCCGCGCCGCGGTCGACGTGCTGCAAAACCTGCTTTCCGCCAACGACCGTCAGGCCGCGCACAACCGTGCCCACTTCGATGCGCACGGCGTGCTTGCCATCAACCTCATGTCCTCGCCGGGCTCCGGCAAAACCCTGTTGCTGGAAGCCACCATCGAGGCGCTCAAAGGCGAATTCGGTATCGCCGTCATCGAAGGGGATCTGGAAACGGAAAACGACGCCTCGCGCATTCGCGCCAAAGGCGTGCCGGCGATACAGATCACCACCGGCTCAGCCTGTCATCTCGACGCACACCTGGTGCACGATGCCTTGCACGCCCTGTCACTGGACGGCATCGACCTGCTGTTCATCGAGAACGTGGGCAACCTGGTGTGCCCGGCCAGCTTCGACCTGGGCCATCATCGCAACGTGACCCTGCTGTCCGTCACGGAGGGCGACGACAAGCCCGCCAAGTACCCCGTCATCTTCCGCGGCGCCGATCGGGTGCTCATCACCAAGGCCGACCTGCTGCCTCACCTGGATGACTTCAAACCCGAACGGGCCGAGGCTTGCGTGCGGGCGCTGGCCAACCCCGCCCCGGTATTGCGGCTGTCGGCCAAAACCGGCGAAGGCCTGGACGGGTGGCTGGCCTGGCTGCGCGATGAGGTGCAGGCCCGTCGCCAGAAACGTTTCGTGCGCCCGGCCATTCAGCCGGAAGGCCTGCTGCTGCACGGCCATACTCATAGCCACCTCCCCGCCCACAAGGCGAAGTGAATCCATGGCCCTGAGCGCCCGCGACTGGCTGGAGAAAATCCGCGCCCTGCCCTTGCCGGAGAGGGTGCGCATCATGAACGTGTGCGGCGGGCACGAGCGCTCCATCACCCTGGCCGGTCTGCGCAGTGCGTTGCCCAAAGCCATCGAACTCATCCCCGGTCCCGGCTGCCCGGTGTGTGTGTGTCCGGAAGAGGACATCTACGCCGCCATTCGCATCGCGCTTGATCACCCCGTCACCCTGGTGGCCTTCGGCGACATGCTGCGTGTGCCGGTAAACCTGCCCAAGGGCGAGGTGCGTTCCCTGGAACAGGCCCGCGCCGCCGGCGCCGACGTGCGCCCTATCGCTTCGCCCATGGAAGCGGCGGCCATCGCCCGCGCCGATCCGACGCGTACCGTGGTGTTCTTTGCCGCCGGCTTCGAGACCACCACCGCACCGGTCGCCGCGCTGCTCGCCGAAGGGGCGCCCGCCAATCTGCAGATCCTGCTTTCCGCGCGACTCACCTGGCCGGCGGTGGCCATGCTGCTGGAGAGTGATGCCCCGGGTTTCGACGCATTGGTGGCACCGGGCCATGTATCGACAGTGATGGGCCCCGAGGAATGGACGTTCGTGGTGGAGCGCCACGGCCTGCCCGCCGCGGTGGCCGGATTCAGCCCCGAAAGCCTGCTTGCTGCGACCTATTCGGTGCTGCGCCAGCTCATTGATGGACGGCGCTTCCTGGATAACTGCTATGTCAACGTGGCGCGGCCCGGCGGCAATCCGGGCGCGCGCGCGTTGATGGACACGACGCTGCGCGTGGTGGACGCCAACTGGCGCGGCATCGGCGTCATCCCGCGTTCCGGCTTTGCCCTCACCGACGCGTATGCCGGCCACGACGCCCGCAACCACTTCCCCGATTACGCCGCAGAAAACCGCCGCCGCGCCGGCGCCATGCCCCCGGGCTGTGACTGCGCCCGCGTGGTGCTGGGCAAAATCCCCCCCAACGCCTGCAAGCTCTACGGCACCGCCTGCACCCCGCGCCAACCCGTCGGCCCCTGCATGGTTTCCGACGAAGGCGCCTGCCGCATCTGGTGGGCCGGCGGCGTACGGGCGCAACGCACCGCGTAAAATCTGGCCGAAGGGAACACGGCGTTTCTTATCTGCTCCGCGATCTCCGCGTTCACCCCGTTCAATCCCCCGACGCCAACCGATGCGCCGCGCGCGTGGTTTCGGGGAGCCGGTAGCGGGGGCTGCAGGCGAGGGTCCAACGAATGGCGGTTTCCAGGCTGATGCGGTGGCCGATGGAGATGTACAGCGGCCGGGTACGCGCCCGGGTGCGGAGTACCGCGCCGATCACCTCGCCATCGTCGGTGAGCGGCACCCAGCCGCCGCGCGCCAGGGGCGGCTCACTGTGCCCGCCGATCAGGCGCGACTTGGCCGCGCCGATGGTGGGCACGTCCAGCAGCACCCCCATATGGCAGGCAAGGCCAAAACGGCGCGGGTGGGCGTAGCCCTGACCGTCGCACAGGATCAGGTCCGGCCTGCTCTGCAAGGAAGCAAAGGCCTCCAGCACCGCGGGGATTTCGCGAAACGACAGCAGCCCGGGGACGTAGGGAAACCTTGTGGGCACCCGCGCCACCGCCTGCTCGCGCAGGCCCAGCCCCGGAAAATCCAGCACCGCGACCGCCGCCCGGGTCACCTGCCCGCCCGCCTCGTAGCCCACGTCCACACCGGCAACGCGGCGCACGTCGCCCAGCCGATCTTCGGCGATCACGCGTGGCGCCAGCGTGCGCTGCAGGTCCATGGCCTCGCGTGGGGTCAGTGTCCAGGGGTGGGAGAAGACCGGATGCAAGGGCATCAGTCAGCCATTGCCGATGCGCCGACCACCTGCAGGCAGTGCGAGCCCTCGTCAAGGAGTGCAACGCTGCATCGGCGCCTTTGGGGGGCTCTGAACCCGCGAAATGTGAAACAGCACACTAGCCCATCAGGGTAATTGCACCCCGGTCGACAGCGAACCAGAATTGAACGGCCATTCAACGACAGCTGTTCCATGAAAGATAACGCGCTCATTTTCGATGCCACCGTGGAAGATTTCGACCAGACGGTCCTGGAAGCCTCCCACGATGTGCCTGTACTCGTGGACTTCTGGGCCGATTGGTGTGGTCCCTGTCTTTCACTCGGGCCCATTCTCCATCGCGTCATCGAAGAGTACGCGGGCAGTGTGCGTCTGGCCAAGGTCGATGCCGACGAAAACATGAAGCTTTGCGGCCACTACGGCCTGCGCGGCTTTCCCACCGTGATCATGTTCATCGACGGTGAGGAAGTGGGCCGTTTCTCCGGCAGCAAGCCGGCCCCGTTTGTGCGCGAGTTCATCGATCAGCACGTTCCAGCCTGAGTACACCTACCTGCCTGGCCCGGATGTCGTCACCTCGCGTGCGATAACATCCGTCGCCATGAACGCTTACCGCTTTTGCTAAGGTGGCCCGATGGACACCATGGCACACACCCAAGCACGCCTGCTGCGCCTGGAAGGGCGGGTGCAGGGCGTGGGTTTCCGCCCCTTCGTCTACCGCATCGCCAGGGCGGCCCAACTGACGGGCTGGGTGCGCAACCGTGACGGCGCGGTGGAAATCCGGGTGGAGGGTCCGCCCGAGCGGCTGGATGCCTTCGTGCATGGGCTACTCGCCGGCGCCCCCCCTCTCGCCCGCCCGCGTCTGGTTCACAGCGAAACCGTTGCGCGCGAAAACCACGATGCCTTCGTGATTCTGCAAAGTACCGGTGAGCGTTCGGCGCACGCCAGCGTGCCGCCAGACCTGTTCACCTGTGATGACTGCCTGGCGGAAATGCGCGACCCCGCGGCACGGCGCCATCGCTATCCCTTCATCAACTGCACTCAGTGCGGTCCCCGCTACACCCTCATCCGCCGCCTTCCCTATGACCGTCCCAACACGGCCATGGATGCTTTCCCGCTTTGCCCCGCATGCCGCAGCGAATACGAAAACCCGCTGGACCGGCGCTTCCATGCCCAGCCGCTCGCCTGTCCGGTGTGCGGGCCGCAACTGCATTTCGTGCAGGGCAACGCCAGCGCCGATGCCGACGCGGCCCTGGACGCCGCTGTGGCCGCGCTGCGTGCCGGCGCCATCGTGGCCGTGAAGGGCGTGGGCGGCTATCACCTGCTGTGCGACGCACGGGACGCGGCGACCATCGCGCGCCTGCGCCTGCGCAAACCCCGCCCGCACAAGCCGCTCGCGGTGATGTTCCCGCAGACGGGCGAGGATGGCCTCACCGCGCTGCGTGCCGATCTTTCTCCCACGCCGGAGCAGGCCGCACTCGTTTTGGCGCCGGAACGCCCCATCGTGTTGTGCACCAAAAGCCCCCGGAGCACCCTGGCCGACAACGTGGCACCGGGGCTGGACGAGGTAGGCGCCATGCTGCCCTACTCGCCCCTGCATCATTTGCTGCTCGATGCCTTCGACGCACCGCTCGTGGCCACCTCCGGCAATCTGGGTGGCGAACCCGTGCTCACCGACGAGGTGTCGGCCGCCACACGCCTGGCGCACATCGCCGATGCCTTTCTGCATCACAACCGTCCCATTCTGCGCCCCGCCGACGACTCCGTGTTCCGCTTCATCGCAGGCAAGCCACGGCCCGTGCGTGTGGGCCGCGGGTTGGCACCGAGCGAATTGAAACTGCCCTGCGCCGTCCCCGAACCGATCATTGCACTGGGCGGGCACACCAAAAACACCGTCGCGCTGGCCGTTGGCGATCGCGCCATCGTTTCGCCCCACATCGGGGATTTGGACGCACCGCGGGCGCGCGAGGTGTTCGCGCGGGTCGTCGAGGACCTGCAGACCTTCTACGGCGTGCGCGCCGCGCGCCTGGTGTGCGATGCCCATCCGCATTACGCCAGCACCCGCTGGGCACGCACCCGGGACCTCCCCATCACGTCCGTGTTTCACCACCATGCCCACGCCTCCGCCCTGTACGGCGAACACGACGGCACGGGCGACTGGCTGGTGTTCGCCTGGGACGGGGTGGGTCTGGGTGAGGACGGCACCCTGTGGGGCGGCGAGGCCCTGCTGGGCGCGCCCGGACGCTGGCGGCGCGTGGCCCGGCTGCGCCCGTTCCGGCTACCCGGCGGTGAACGCGCAGGCCGGGAACCGTGGCGCAGCGCGGCGGGCGTTTGCTGGGAGCTGGGCCTGGACTACGAACCGCCCGACCACGTGACTGCGCTGCTCCACGACGCCTGGGCTCGCGGGCATCAAAGCCCGCTCACCACCGCCGTGGGCCGCCTGTTCGACGCCGCGGCAGCGTTGACCGGTGTGCTGCACACCGCCAGCTTCGAAGGCCAGGGCCCCATGCTGCTGGAAGCGGCGGCGGCAAAGCATGCCCCTGCGCTGCCTCTGCCGGTGACGCCCTCGGAGGGTCTGCTCGAAATCGACTGGGCGCCGCTCGTTCCCATGCTGCGCGACGCAGCACGCCCCTTGCCGGAGCGCTCCGCGATCTTCCACGCGAGTCTGGCCGAGGCCATCCAGCACGTGGCCCGCACCGTCGCCGCCCAAACGTCCTTCACCGACGTGGGCCTCACCGGCGGTGTGTTCCAGAACCGCCGCCTCGGCGAGCTGGCCCATGCATCGCTCAGCGGCGCCGGTTTCATCTGCCATCTGCCCGGGCGCATACCCGGAAATGACGGCGGCATCAGTTACGGCCAAATCATCGAGGCGGCGGCACGCACGCCCCGTTGATGCG
>JAWLCT010000030.1:26285-40288 GCA_041687015.1 Gammaproteobacteria bacterium | reverse complement strand
TCCACGTCGGTTTCGCCGAACATGGGCAGCTTCCACATGTACCAGTAGTGATCGAAGGCGTTCTCCGGTTCGGTGTGCTCCACCGCCGGGTTCCAGCCGTTCTTAACGATGTATTCCACCTGAGTACGGATCTGCCTGGCGTCCATGGCCGGCAGGTAGGAAAAGGTCTCGAACTTCCGGCTCGCCGGATCGCTCAGGCTGCTTTCGTAATCTTTCATCTCGCTCATTCCATCTTCCTCGGCATTGTCGGGGATTAACCACGGGGGACACGGGGAACACGGGGAATTCCGTGTGTCAGGTCTCCGCACGTGATTGCTTTCTTCGCCATTGGCGTGTCATCGCATTGCTTTTGGCCATAGCTCACAAAGGCGTCGGAGCCATGAGGGACGCAGAGAACGGGAGTCCATGCGAGTGAACCATTTCTTCCCCCGTGGTCTTCTTCACTTGTGCGCCACGTCCAGCTTGTCCACGGTATCGAATTCGAATTTGATTTCCTTCCAGGTCTCCATGGCCATCTTCAGCTCGGGGCTTTCCTTGGCGGCGGTGGTGAGGATTTCCTTGCCTTCCTTCTCCAGCTCGCGGCCGCTGTTGCGCGCCTCTACACAGGCCTCGAGGGCGACGCGGTTGGCGGCGGCGCCGGCGGCGTTGCCCCACGGGTGGCCCAGGGTGCCGCCGCCGAACTGCAGCACGGAGTCGTCGCCGAAGATGTTCACCAGCGCGGGCATGTGCCACACGTGGATGCCGCCGGAGGCCACCGGCATCACGCCGGGCATGGAGCCCCAGTTCTGATCGAAGAAGATGCCGCGGGCGCGGTCTTCCTTGATGTAGCGATCGCGCATGAGATCGATCCAGCCGAGGGTCGCGTGCCGATCACCTTCGAGCTTGCCCACCACGGTGCCGGAGTGCAGGTGATCGCCGCCGGACAGGCGCAGGATCTTGGCGAGCACGCGGAAGTGGATGCCGTGCTTGGGATGACGGTCGAGCACCGCGTGCATGGCGCGGTGGATGTGCAGCAGCACGCCGTTGTCGCGGCACCAGTTGGCGAGGCCCGTGTTGGCGCAGAAGCCGCCGGTGATGTAGTCATGCATGATGATGGGCGCACCCAGCTCCTTGGCGAACGCCGCGCGCTTGTACATCTCTTCGGGCGTGGGCGCGGTGACGTTCAGGTAATGGCCCTTGCGTTCGCCGGTCTCCTTCTCCGCCTTGTGCACCGCCTCCATGACGAATTCGAAACGCTGGCGCCAGCGCATGAATGGCTGGGAATTCACGTTCTCGTCGTCCTTGGTGAAGTCAAGGCCGCCGCGCAGGCACTCGTACACGGCGCGCCCGTAGTTCTTGGCGGACAGCCCCAGCTTGGGCTTGATGGTGCAGCCCAGCAGCGGACGGCCGTACTTGTTCATCTTGTCGCGCTCCACCTGGATGCCGTGGGGCGGGCCGCCGCAGGTCATCACGTAGGCGATGGGGAAGCGCACGTCTTCCAGGCGCAGGTGGCGCACGGCCTTGAAGCCGAACACGTTGCCCACCAGCGAGGTGAACACGTTCACCACCGAACCCTCCTCGAACAGATCGATGGGATAGGCGATGAAGGCGTAGAAGGACTCGTCGTCGCCCGGCACGTCCTCGATGGCATAGGCGCGGCCCTTGTAGTAGTCGAGGTCGGTGAGCAGGTCGGTCCACACCGTGGTCCAGGTACCGGTGGACGACTCGGCGGCCACCGCGGCGGCGGCCTCCTCGCGGGGCACGCCGGGTTGGGGCGTGATCTTGAAGCAGGCCAGGAGGTCCGTATCCGCCGGGGTGTAGTTCGGCATCCAGTAGGTCTCGCGGTATTCCTTGACGCCCGCGTTGTAGGTCTTCGCCATGCGCGTGTCCTCACTTAGTGCTTGAAATCTGTATGGTTTCTATAAGCCAGACTATTCCCCTCGGGCTTGGCACGAAGTATTGGACAGGACGTGCATAACGTGAAGTCACGCTTTTTGATTGGGACGATAAGGGACTGTTATGTGTGATGGCTGACGGGTGAGGGGTGTGTTTGTGGGAGCCGTACTTGTTACTTGTCACCTCTCACGCAGCACTCACGCATCACCTCTCACCCGCCAACGCAGCACCTGGGTGCGGCCGCGGGCGTCTTCGCGCAGGGCTTCGTCGAGGCGCCGGGCCACTTCGGTCAGGGCCTGGCGGCCGACCACCCGGGCGTAGGCATGGTAGTAAATGGCCTGGCAGCGTACCGGCGCATAGGGGCCGCTGCGCTCGCCGCGGGCGAAGCGGGTCCAGGCCATGAGGGGCATGTCATCAAGGCGTCTGTCGCTGCACAGCCAGACGTCACGGCTCAACAGCAAATCGATATCACGGGCACCGAGGCGCACCAATTGAGGCGCGCCGAAGCGCACCAGCGACAGATGGATGAGGTTGTACTCGAACGCATCGACCGAGGCGCTCTGGGTGGACAGGATGGGTGCATCGGGTAGTCGGATCATGATGCGCGCCCCGGTTTGGGTAACGCATAGCCCGGGGGCGCGGCGCGGTCAAACGCCCGGTTTGCCTCAGTGGCGGAAGTGCGGGAGGGGAGTGACGCGCCGCTTGAGAGGCGGTTGGGCCTGGATCAGGCGTTCGGCGAGGATCACCGCCACGTCCTGCAACAGTGTACCGACGATGAGACCGGCGTAGGCGTGGAAAAACCGCAGGCGGCAGGACACGGGCGCGTGCAGGGCCAGGCGCCCCTGCACCTGAAAATCGGTCCAGGCGAGTACCGGCAGATCGTTGAGGGTGCGGTCCACACACACCCATGCATGATCGGTAAGCACCATGTCGAGGCCGCGCAGGTGCGGCAACGGAAAACGCAGCGGATTATCCAGGCGCGTGAGGGCGAGACGGACGCGGTTGTAGTGCTTGGCGGCGACCACCGAGTCCATCACTTTCAAGGCCGGAATGTCACGAAGGCGGGAATCCACGATCATCACTCCGCAAGCGGAAATTGCTTACCGTTCCCCCTGAAACAATTATGGTCGCCGGTGCACGTTTCGCAGCGCTGCACGCAAAAAAAGACGTGACGTCAGAAGCGCCAGTTGCCCTGCACGCTGGCGAGCTGTCCCGAGGTCTCGTACCGCCCTTCGAGCTTATGGCCCTGCGCATCCACCGCCGAGATATCCATCTTCGGCAGCACCACGTGCGCATAGGCCACATCCACCGAGAAGTGCGACGACGGCGCGTAGTTGAGGCCAAGCGCATACACCCGCCGCGCTCCATCCGGCGAGCGCGGTGAGCGGTGCTGCTTGTCAGGCACGGCGCTCTCCTCGTCGGACACGCCGAGGCGCACGCGCCAACGACTGTTTACGTCCCAGGCCGCGCCTAGCGCATAACGCCAGACATCGTTCCAGTTCTGCTCGGTGACGGCATCGGGCAAGCTGTTATCGAATTCCGCCCGCAGTTCGTCGAAGCGGCTCCAGCGTGTCCAGGTGGCATCGGCCAGCAGTGTCAGTGACGGGCTTGCCTGGTGGGCGAGACTGAGGCTCACCACCTCGGGCAAATGCAAGGCCACCGTGCCGCCGCTGTCCGTGAACACTCCGGCAAAGGGCGCGGGGACATCGGAAAAATCCGAATCGCCCTCGATATCGTGAGACACATCCGAGTGGTAGACCGCACCGAGGCGGGTGGCGGCGGTGATGTCCCAGGTCAAGCCCAGGCTGTAGCCATAAGCCAGGCTGTCACCTGTCAATTTTTGCGAACCATCGCTCTGTCCAGGCTGTAGCCCCAGTGCACCGCAGGTGGCAAACCCCAATTGCGCCACGCAAATGGTGCCGAAGTCCACCGCCTGCTTCAGGTGCGCATCCAGGTACTGCACGTCCAGGCTGGCGCCCACGGCGAAGCGCTCGTTCACCTGCAGGGCAATGGCCGGACTCAGGTTCACGGTTTTCAGGTCGGTCGAGATGGAGTGATAGCGACCCCGCCAGTCGTCATCGTATTCGCTACGAGTACCGAAAGGTGCGTAGATGCCGAAGCCCAGACGCAGGTTGGGGCGGGACGCATCCACGAAATAGACGTTGGGTGCCAGAGTGGTGCTGTCCAAATCCGAGCTGTCGTCGCCCGACACGTTGGAGCCTTCATCGCGGAAGGTCGCCTGGCTGCGGATCACGTGCATCCCCAAAGACAGTACGCGCGCATCCAGATGCGCCATGCCTGCCGGATTGTTGTAAAGCGTGGAGGCGTCCTCTGCGAAGGCGGCATTGCCTGCAAAGGCGTAGCCGAGTGAGCTCACGCTCTTGTCGCTGAGGACGAAACCCGCGGCATCAGCCGCACCGGGAACGAAGAGAAACAGGGCGAGCCAGGGAGTGCTCGCGCGGGCGGGACGTTGTGGCATGTGTGCTTCCTGCAAAACAGACTCGGTAAAGACCCTACATTTGGCCCGCCAACCGGGGGAGGTGTCAAGCCGATGCTATGCTTGCCCCCCATGCTGAAACGCCTCGATCACCACCTCTTCGACAGCCTCACGTCACGGGCACGCGAGACCCGCCGCGGCCGCACCAACGAGAACCTGCATGCAGGGCCGGACGATCCGGTGCAACGCTTTTTGAACGCCCTCGAACCGGGCAGCTACGTGTGTCCGCACCGCCATACGGCGCCGCCCAAATGGGAGCTGTTCGTCGCGCTCACGGGTGCTGCCGCCGTGATGCTCTTCGACGCGCAGGGGCGCTTGATCGCCCGCGAGGAGGTGAGCACGCAAGGCCCGTTGCGGGGCCTCGAGATTCCTGCCGGCATGTGGCACACCGTGGCGGCGCTCACGCCTGGCACGGTGCTGCTGGAGACGAAAGCGGGTCCTTACCAACCGACGGTGGACAAGGATTTCGCCCCGTGGGCGCCCCGTGAGGATGATCCCGCCGTACCCGCCTTCGCCCGCTGGATGCTGGCGGCCCGCCCGGGGGAGCGTTTCGCCGACTGAGGCATGGTGGCATAATGCCGCCGCCCGGGCGCCCGCCCCTTTCCTCCCTCACTCCCATGGAAATCCTGCTCGACCCACAGATGTGGGCCAGTCTCCTGACGCTGACCGCGCTGGAGATCGTGCTCGGCATTGATAACCTGGTTTTCATCTCCATTATTTCGTCGCGCCTGCCGAAGCATCAGCAGGCCGCCGCCCGGCGTGGAGGCTTGGCGCTGGCCGTGGTGACGCGGCTGCTGCTGCTCGCCACCATCGCCTGGCTGGCCGGCGTCACCGCCCCCCTGCTCAGCCTCGGGGACCACCCCGTTTCGCTGCGCGACATGGTGCTGCTCGCCGGTGGGCTGTTCCTGCTCGCCAAGGGCACGACGGAGATCCACGCCACCGTGGAAGGTGTGGAAGACGAAATGTGCCAGGTGCGTGTGAGCAGCTTCGGATGGGTCATCGTGCAGATCGCCATCCTGGATATCGTGTTTTCCCTGGACAGCGTCATCACCGCGGTTGGCATGGCCCAGCACCTGCCGGTGATGGCCGCGGCCATCATCATCGCCGTGCTGATCATGATCTTCGCCGCGGAGCCGCTCAGCCGTTTCATCAACGAGCACGTGTCCATAAAGATGCTCGCACTCAGCTTCCTGATCCTGGTGGGCATGGCCCTGGTGGCCGAGGGTGTGGGCTTCCACGTGCCCAAGGGCTACCTCTATTTCGCGATAGCCTTCTCCGCCGGCGTGGAGGCGCTCAACCTGGCAGCGACAAGGCGACGCCGCTCACGCGCGGTACATGAATCCGCCGGTTAGCCCCTCAAATTGTGAGACAGTGCAGGGACGCACCAGGGCAAGGTCCCTAGCATGCCCCTCCACCCCGGAGGGCATGATGGACAGAAAGCCGAGACGGCAAGAACTGGTAGCGCTCGAATACCTGGTGAGCAGTGCCTGTAATTTCCTCGTCGAGCTGCACGAGGATGCCCCGGGCGAATTTCATTTCGAACCGGCGGACGGCAGCATTGCCCACGGTGTGGGCGAATTCGAACTGGGTCAACGTTTTTGGTCCATGTACAGCCCGAAGCATTTCGCCGATCCCTTCCAGGCGGCCATCATGTTCGTCAACGCATTCCGGGTGTGGGAAAGCAAAATGAAGGAAGTGGAAGGGACCAAGAAGGAATCCGATCACACGCTCCATTGAGTCGCCTGTCGCCGGATCTGGTGTAGCCTTTCGTTTTCACCGGGTTGCGCCCATGGACGCCGTCAACATCCTCGGCCTGATGGCCGGGAGTCTCACCACCATCGCCTTCATCCCCCAGGTCATCAAGATCTGGAAAACCCGTTCCGCCCGGGACATCTCCATCATCATGTTCCTGCTGTTCAGCACCGGCGTGCTGCTGTGGCTGCTGTACGGTATTGCCCTCGGCGCGGCGCCGGTGATCATTGCCAACGGCATCACACTGGTGCTGGCCCTCGCGGTGCTCATCCTCAAGTTCCGCTTTCGCGACTGAGATGTCCCGATGGGTTTGGTCCACCGGCGGCGCCGGGCGCGACTAAGCTTGCACCGGGACGGCTTCATGCCAGGGAGGCACCGATGCGCAGGTTCCACCTGATGGCCGCACTGCTCATGGCCGCGTGGCTTCCTCTCGCTGCCCAGGCCGAACTACGCAGCGAGCGGGTCAGTTACCGCGACGGCGGGGTGACGCTGGAGGGCTATCTCACCTGGGACGACGCCGTCACTGGCCGCCGCCCGGGCGTGCTGATTGCCCACGAGTGGTGGGGCCTGAACGACTATATCCGCGAGCGCGCCCGTCAGTTCGCCGAACTCGGCTATGTGGCCTTCGCCCTGGACCTGTACGGTGAAGGCCAGTCCACCGGGCATCCAACACAGGCCAAGGAGTGGATGGAGCAGGTCACGGCCGACGCCGAAGCCTGGCGCCGCCGCGCCCAGGCCGGATTGAACGTGCTGCGCAATCATCGATTGACCGATGGGTCCCGGATTGCGGCCGTGGGGTATTGCTTCGGCGGCGGCACGGTCATGCAGCTTGCCTATGCCGGTGCCGAACTCCCGGCGGTAATCAGCTTCCATGGGCCTCTGCCGACGCCCACGCCGGACCAGGCAAAGGCCATTCGCGGTGCTATTTTCGCCGCCCACGGCAGCCAGGACGCCAACGTTACGCCGGCGCAGGTGCAGGCCTTCCAGGCGGCCCTCGACGCCGCCGAGGTGGACTGGCACATGTTGGTTCTGGGCGGCGCCCGCCATGCCTTTACCAATCCGGATGCCGACCAACACGGTATTGAAAACCTGAAGTACGACGAGCAAGCGGACAGGCGCTCCTGGGCCGCAGCGCGGCACTTTCTGGAGGAGCGATTGGGCAAACGCTGATCCACGGGCGGGAATCGCCCAGGAGGCAGTGATGCGCATCGTCGCGTTGGTGCTGGTCGTAAGTGCTGTTGTGCTCCCTGCCTGCAGCAGCGACGGCGGGGACGGCAACACGCTCGGTGCTCCGCTCGTGCCGCGCTTCTCCGGCGGTGTGTGCCCCACCTTCAGCGTGGGTGAGAACACCATCACCTCGGGCGGCGACACGCGCCGCTTCATTCTGGCCGTGAACGGCGAACCCCAGGGCGCACCGGTGATCTTCGCCTGGCACTGGCTGGAGGGCGGTCCGCTGGCGCTGCTTCTGACCACCGGGCTCAGCAATCTCAGCGACGTGATCCTGGTGGCCCCCTTCGCCTCGGGCGACGCACCGTTCGCCTGGAACACGACCGCGCCACCGCAAAACAATCCCGATCTGGTGCTGTTCGATGATCTGCTCGCCTGCATCGACCAGCAGTTCACGGTGGACCGCAACCGCATCTGGACCCTGGGCATGAGTGCTGGCGCCCTGTGGAGTGCCTATCTTCTGCAGTACCGCAGCGACTTCCTTGCCGCCGCCGTCCTGCTCTCCGGCGGCGAGCCGGACCCGAGCCTCGCCCCGCCCTACCGCACCCCCGACCGCGCCCTGCCCGTGCTGCTTGCCTGGGGCGGCGAGAGTGACGTGTTCCGGGTACCGGGGCAGTCGTTCGTCTACAACGATGGTGATCCGGAAGTGTTCTCCTTCGCGAGGGCGAGCGAGGCGCTCACGTCCAGGCTGCGCGCCGACGGGCATTTCGTGGTGAACTGCGTGGGCGACTACGGCCACTTCCTCCCGCCCGACCCTTTCGCGGTCGTGTGGCCTTTCCTGCGCGACCACCCGCGAAACATCCAGACCGAGCCGTGGGCAGGCGGGCTGCCTGACGATGCCTCGCCGCTGTGTGTGGGGACGTGACGGGTTGCGAACCCTGAAATGAGCCGCTCGCCAAGGCTGGATTTCGACCTACTTGTTCTTTGGCGATCCTGGCGTTTTGGCCAGATTTTCCGTCGAACCCAGTGACTTGCGGAGCGTTTCCAGGGTATCGCGATACGCCTCCCGGGTGGCGTCCAGGGCGACCGCTTTTCTGGCCAGGGGCAGTGCCTCGTCGGTGCGGCCCTGGTCGGCCAGTAACTGGGCGAGATTGTTGAGCGCCGGCGCGTAATCGGGCGAAAGGTCGAGGGCGCGGCGGTAGGCGCGTTCGGCCTCGGACGCGTCCTGCAACGCATAGGCGGCATTGCCCAGGGCCATCCAGGCGATGGTGTCATCCGGCCAGTGTGCCACGGCGGTGCGATAGGCCACGCGGGCCGTGGCGAGCTGGCCGAGTTGCTCGAAGGACGCTGCACTGCGCAGGAACGGCAGGGGTTCCGCGGTCACCGGAACGCGGTCGGGCGGCAAGATCACCAGCGCCCAGCGCCCGCCGCGGGCCCAGGTCCGCTCGAACACGGACAGATCGACCACGTGGCGTTGGCGCCTTCCGGAACGCATCACCAGGCTGCCGTCACTCACGTCGAAGCCCACGATCACCGCATAGTGCCAGCGCGGGTACCAATTGAGCGCCAGGTTTTGCAGCACCAGCACCGGATTCCCTGCACTCACTTCCCTGAGCACATCCTCAAGTCGCGGCGCTAACACATAGGGTACCCGCCCATGGCGGCGGGTGGCTGCAATGAGCTCCAGCTGCAGACTGCCCTGCCGTTCAGGAATGAACACCTGCGGTGCAAGCGCATCGGGGTGAACCGGCACGCCCGAATGACTGAGCACCGTAGCCAGTGCCGCCGGGCCGCACTGGTAATCCTCCTGGGGGAAAAACGGTGCTGCAAGGATTTCAACGCGCGCCGGTAGCCGGGCAGGCGGCGAGTCCAACAACTGTCTCGTCTGGGGCGCAGAAGCGCATCCGGCAAGCAGGGCGAGCAACAAGAAAGACCCGCCCGCAGCGCGGGCGAGCCTGATAATCAACCTGCGCAGCATCAACGGCTGTTCACGAAGGGGAAGATGTTGGTGAAACCGAGAATGTCGGTGACCAGCAGCACGAGAAAGATGAACACCACCGCACCCAGCGCATCGATGCCACCGGCGGGCATCTCCGCCATCCGTGCATTCAAGGCCTGGATTTCTTCGGGCGTGAGCGCCGCGACACGTTCGGCGGCCTGCGCCGGGTCGACGCCGAGGGCTTTGAGTTGCTCCTGCACTTCACCGCGCGCCAGGGCGGAAAGCAATCGTTCTCGATCGAACTGGACCTGCTGATCCGCCAACACGGCCGGGGTGCCGACCCACGCGGCATGGGCAACACCCATGGGCAGACTCATTCCGCCCAAGGCCAGGGAAACCAGTACGCACAGGGAACGCATGAACTTGCGGGACATGGTGCAGCCTCCGGTTGCTGTTCTTGGATCCTGTTCGGTAACTCTATACAACGACCGTCGTTCGTGCCGCCCGATGAGCGCAGCTCGATACAACGATGGATACAGTGGAGAATTCAACCATCGGTGTCGTCAAGAAGACGTCGACGAGCCTCGTCACTCATCATGGCAGGTTCCCAGCGCGGCTCGGCGAGCACTGACACTTCCACCTGATGCAGTTCCGGCATGGCCATCAGCAAGGCTTCGCGCACGCGCTCCGCCAGGTAAACGGCCTGCGTAGAGCCGGGGCGCGGACTGGTCATGTTCACGTGAACATAACCGGCATCACCAATCCATACCTCGAACACCAGACCGAGTTCCACCACGTCAGCCCCCAACGTGGGCTCCTGGACCCGGCGCAGAACCTGTCGTATTTCGTCACCGGTGGGCATCGGGATCACGACGCTTCTCCTCAGGTGTGCGAATGGAAGCGCGCGAACCCATCATCCGGCGCACGCGCGCGACGGCTAGTCTTTCAGCATGGCACTCCGCGCCCTGCCGTTGGCACTCCTCTGTAGCGTCACCTGCACCGCGACCGCGGAAATCACCGGCGAATTGCGGGTGACGACCAATTACGTGTTCCGCGGCATTACGCTGAGCGATGACGCACCGTCGGTCATCGGCGGCGTTGCGTATCGCGACCAGGAGGACACCCGCACCCACGCCTCGCTGTTGGTCGCGGGGGTCCGGATGGAAGGCGAATCCGAACAACAACTCATTGCCCGGATCGGACACCGCATTCCTGTTGATGACTGGCGCTTCGATCTGGGTGTCGTTTATTACGAATTCCTCCGAGGCGATCAGTACCAGGCCAGTACCAATGCGTTGCAGCCCGGCACCGCCAACGAACAGGATTTCCCCGAAATTTATCTGGGCCTCATGCGCGCCAACACGCAATTCCGTTATTCATATAGTGAAGACTATTTCGGCACGGGCGAGGTATCACGGTATTACGAACTCCACTACCGGCATCCGGTGGGCGAGGATGTTTACCTCGTGGCCCACTTCGGCCTGACCTACAGTCGCGCCATCGACGACCATGCCTATTGGCTGGGTGATACGGCCCTCGGGGTGGTGAAAGAACCGTTCAGCCTGGTGATCACCAACCTGGACGATAACGAGGATGGACTGCAATCGCGCAACCCGCGGGTTGCTGTCACATGGCGGCAACAGATACGGCTTTAGAATCGTTCTCGATCGTGACCGTCTTCACTACCAACGGCCGTGGAACGACCTATCATTCAATTAGAAGAAAGGAAAGAGAAACGAGGAAAACATGGACAAGCGAACCGAGAAAAATCCGTCGCTGTTCGACGATATGGTTGAAACCTGGCTGGCCGACTGGTCGAGCCTGCGTCACTACCTGCGCCAGCGCAGGGTGGGACGCCCCGCCGATGACACGTTCGATACCTTGCTCGAGGAAGTGCTGCGCACCAAGCTGCCGGGCAATGCCGACGTGCGGGACGTGGTGCATTATCTCGTGTCACGCCCGGGCTGACCCGGTGGCCGCAGCCGCAACACCTGTTTGATCGCTTTCAGAAGTCCCCACAGGAACAGCAGCGGCAACGCTACTGTCTGCACCAGAAACACCACCGTCAGGTTCACCACCTGTTCACTGACCTGGGCCGCTGCCGCCTGATAGCGATCCACGTAAGCCCGCATATCCACCACGGCCACCGCCGACTCATACCAGCGTTTGGCGCGCTCGATCACCGATTCCTCCGGCGGCGGCTCCATGTCCTCGGCAGTGGCACTGTTGATTTGGCCGATGGTTTCGGTCGCCTGCTCGATGACCTGCGTGGAGGCCTGGTAGCGTTCCTCCAGAAAAAGCGCATAGATCCCTTCGCTCGCCAGGGCGACGACGGGCACGGCGAAGCGCACCAGCGCCACCACGACGGTCAGCCGCAGGAGCCGGCCACGCCAGGGCGAGCCACGCAGTCGAGGTGCCCAGACACACACCAGCAACGCGACACCGAGCAGCGCCAGCGCCACGGTAAACACGGGCGTGGCGAAGACCTCGATGAGCAGGCGTTGCACTCCCAGCGACGTGGCGCTCGCCAGCATCACCCAGGAAAACTGCTCCACCAGGTCGTTGACCGGGTCGAGCACCTGTCCGGGCGCGAAGTTCACACCGACGCCGGCGGGCTGTACCGCCACTTCGGTACCCTGCGCCACTGAGATCACGCCGTTGAGGCCGCGTGCCACGGCGAACGTCACCAGCGCGCGGCGCAGGCCCTGCTCGGTGTACTCAAAGCCGGTGCGATCGAGTGTACCGAGTGTGGCGAAGGTCAGTGCCGCGAGCACAGCCAGGGTCACCGTCAACCGTTGCCAGAGGAATGCCACCGTGTGTTCCTTTCCCTTCGTTCCCGCCGGAACTGTAACCCGCCGCCGCGACGCACGACACGTTTCGCCACCAAAAGCGGAACGGGTTCACGGTGACGGGAGTGACCAGCGCTCAAGCGTGGGGGCGGCTCAGCTCCAGCAGGGAACGCGTTGCGCAGGCCTCGATGGACACGCCGGCAAAGTAGTTGCCGGTCAACAACACCGGGGAGCGGGCCAGCAGGGCGTCGATGCGCCGCCTTAGCGCACCATGGCCCTTGCGCAGCGCGGGCAGCACGTGATCCGCCCAGGCCACGTCGTCGAAACCCTCCGGCGCCACGCCGATCACCCGCGCGGCCGCGGACAGCTTGTCTTCGCGACCGAGCGCACCCGGTCGGAAGTGGAAGGTAAAACCGCGCCACTCCCCACCCGGCACCACGTCGCGCGAGACCATCGAATAGAAGGGTTGGCCCAGGCCGATGAGCCCGGCCAACGGCGGCAACCGGGTATCGCGCGCCCGTACCACCACGCCCAGGGATTCGACCCGCGCCACGCCGATGTGGCGCAGCTGGTCGCATAACCCCGGCCGTGCCCGGATCAGGAGCGGTACGGCCTCGTGGGCCGGCACCGCGAGGGCGATACGGTCGGCCCGCCAGTCGCCCTGGTTCGCGTACAGGTGGAATCCCTCTCCTTCGCTCGTCACCCGCGTGACCCGCACGCCGGTGACGGTTTCGACACCTGGCCGGGATGCAAGGGTTTGCACCAGGGTGCTGATGCCGTCGGGCAGCGCGAAGCTGCGCGGCACGTCGCGCCGGCGCGGCTTGCGCTGGAACAGTGCGTCGGCGGGAAAGTCGCGGGCAGGCTGGCAAATCACCGCATCCAGTGCGGGACCGACCACACGGGCGAAATTGCGCGGACCAACCAGGGCGCCGAAGTATTCGGCCGCGCTGTGATGGCGGCGTTCCAGCAGCGGTGCACGCCAGACGTGGGCCAGCAGTTCGGGATAGCTCAGGCTCGCGCCGATGGATTCATGGCGAACACCGGTCCAAAGGCGATACGGCAGGCGCCGACGCCGCAACACCCGCCTGGTCAGGCCGCCGGCATCCATCATCTGAAGCACGCTGCCGTACGAATTGAACAGCGTGTGTGCGCCGAGTTCCAGCCAGAAATCCTCGTGGCGATGGGTGCGCAAGGCCCCGCCAAGCCGCGGCTCGGCCTCGATGAGCACCACCCGCCAACCCCGGCGCGCGGCGCCGTAGGCCATGGACAGTCCGGCAATGCCGCCGCCGACGATGGCGAGGTCATACTCCATGCCTAGAGCATGGACCGTGCAGGTGACTCTGAAAACGGGAATGTTGCCGCGAGACCGGGCCACGTTCCGCCTTGGGCGATGCGTCGACGCGCGTTTTCTGGCCCTCATCCGCGCGGCGATGGCGTGGCTGCAACGTAGCAGAGCTTCCCGTGTTCCACCCGGGCCGCCCGGGTGTAGGGATGATGTGTCACCTCCTCGGCATTGTGGATGTGCACCACATCCCAACCGCGTACCTTGAGCCCGTCGGCAATCAGTGAACGGTGGCAGTGCCACCACAACGACTCGGCGCACATGATGGCGGTGCGCCGGGCGCGAGCCCGGTCTATCAGGTCCGCCAAGGCCGCTTCGAATGCCGGCGTTTCCATGTAATCCGCATAGCCGCGGAAGCCTGCGTTACGCCAGGCGGTGTTGTGCGAGTCCTGCCGGGGCGTGCGGCGGCCGCCCAGTGCCGGCAGGTGCACATACTCGATGCCTGCTGCCGCGAGGGTGTCGCGCAGGGCATCGCGGTTGAAGTGCGGGTGGCGCCGGGAAGAGGGAAAGCTGCGTACGTCTGCCAGCAGTGCAATGGCATGGGCGCGCAAAATGGCGACGAATTCTTCGGCGCTGTGTGTGGAGTGCCCGATGGTCCAAAGCCGAGGTGCGTCATTCATGGCAGGCGCGACCCCATTGCAC
>JAWLCT010000030.1:14825-26185 GCA_041687015.1 Gammaproteobacteria bacterium | reverse complement strand
GAGCGCGCCCGCCACTGGGCGGGGCCTCTGGTGATGCCGCTCGCGGTCATCGGTGCCGTCACGGCCGGCTACCAGAGCTGGCTGCAGGCGCAGCCGCCCGCCGCGGCGTCCTGCGTGGCCGCCGATCCGAGCCCCATCGAATTGTTGGTGGACTGGCTCGGCCAGCAGGCCCCCTCGCTGTTCCTGGCGACGGGCTATTGCGGCGACACCGAACTGGTGATTCTGGGGCTTTCTCTGGCCAACGGGTCCCTGCTCGCCTTCACGGCCTGCCTCGGCGTCGGCGCGTGGGCATTGCGCGCGCACGCCAGGGGCCGCGGGTAGGCGACGGTGTTCTATGGTTCTCGGGAGTCGCGCCGAACCTTGCAGGGGACGGTTCCCGCATGCGTCACAAAACCATTGGCAGCGTGATCATCGAAGCGGTGACCGGCGACATCGCCAATCAGCCCGACATGGATGCGGTGGTGAATGCCGCCAATGCCATGCTGCGCAGCGGCGGCGGCGTGGCCGGCGCGCTGCATCGTGCCGCAGGTCCGGGTTTGGAAGAGGAATGCCGGCCACTGGCACCCATCGCGCCCGGGCAGGCGGTGATCACCGGCGCGCATCGGCTGCCCAATCGCTACGTGATCCATTGTCTGGGCCCGGTGTACGACCGCGACCAACCTGCCGATGAACTGCTCGCCGCGTGTTATCGCAACGCCCTGAATCTTGCAGAACAGAACGCCGTCGCCGCCATTGCGTTTCCCGCCCTTTCCACCGGCGCCTTCGGTTTTCCCAAGGAACCGGCCGCGCGCATCGCTGTGCGAACCGTGCTGGAAGCGGTGCCGCGCCTTTCCGCCGTCCGCCACATCCGTTTTGTGCTCCACACTCAGGATGACGAACAACGCTACGCGCGGGTGCTCGACGGGCTGACCGCATAGCCGCCCCCGCGCCGGATGGGGAAGCATGGATATCGCACAGACCGAAACGGATCTGGCGCTGTTCACCGATCTCTATGAGCTGACCATGCTCCAGGCGTACCTCGAAGAGGGCATGAACCAGCAGGCGGTGTTCAGCCTGTTCGTGCGGCGCCTGCCGCGACGGCGCAACTATCTGCTTGCCTGCGGCCTGGACACGGTGTTGGCGCAACTCGAGCGGCTGCACGTTGGTGAGCATGACCGCCGCTACCTGGCCTCCCTGGGCAAGTTCTCTCCCGGATTCATCGATCGTTTGGCCGACATGCGCTTCACAGGCGACGTCTACGCGGTGCCCGAGGGTACGCCGGTGTTCGCCAACGAGCCCATCCTGGAAGTGATCGCGCCGCTGCCGGAGGCGCAGTGGATCGAGACCCTGGTGATGAACCAGATCCATCTGCAGACCCTGCTCGCCTCCAAGGCGGCGCGCGTGGTGACGGCGGCCGCGGGCCGCCCGGTGATCGATTTCGGGCTGCGGCGCATGCACGGCATCGACGCCGGCCTGAAAGCGGCGCGCGCCTTCGCCATCGCCGGCGTGGTGGCCACTTCCAATGTGATGGCGGGACGCGAATACGGGCTGCAGGTGGCCGGCACCATGGCCCATAGCTATATCCAGGCCCATGCGGACGAAGACGCCGCCTTCGCCGCCTTCGCGCGCCGCTATCCAGGCACGGTGCTGCTCGTGGATACCTACGACACCCTGGAAGGCGTGCGCAAGGTGACCGCTTTGGCCGAACGCCTCGGGCCGCGTTTCAACGTGAGTGCCGTGCGTCTGGATTCCGGCGATCTCGCCGCCCTCGCCCACGGCAGCCGCCGGCTGCTGGACGCGGCCGGTCTGCAGGATGTGGCGGTGTTCGCCAGCGGCGGCCTGAACGAAGACATCATCAACGGTTTGCTCGCCGACGGCGCGCCTATTGACGGCTTCGGCGTGGGCACCAGCATGGGCGTGTCGGACGATGTGCCGGACCTGGACATCGCCTACAAACTGGCCGAGTACGCGGGCAAGGGTCGCCTCAAACTCTCCAGCGGCAAACCGATCCTGCCCGGGCGCAAGCAGATCTTCCGACATACCGACGGCGATGAGGACGTGGCGGACACTATTGCCCGTTGGGACGAACGACTGCCGGGCCGACCACTGCTGGAGAAGGTGATGGAGGGCGGCCGGCGCCTGCGCGGCGCGGCCCCACTCGCGATCCTGCGCGACGGCGCGCGCGAAAGCATGGCACGACTGCCGGCGCGGGTACGCGCCCTCGCGCCTGCGGATCCACCTTACCCGGTTAGCGTGAGTCCGGCGCTGCAACATTACCAGGCCGACGTTACCGCAGCCGTGGAGCGCTCACCCAGGTCATAAAGGAGGAAGCCATGACGGCGTTGGAATTCCCGTTTCAGGCAGGTGACGCGCTGCTCATCGTGGACGTGCAGATCGATTTCTGCCCCGGGGGTGCACTGCCCATCCCGGAAGGTGACGCGGTGGTGCCGGTACTCAATCGCTGGATCGCCGCCGCCCTCGTGCACGGCATTCCTGTTTATGCCTCCCGCGACTGGCATCCCATCGGCCATCCGAGCTTTCACGAGCGCGGCGGGCTGTGGCCGCCCCATTGTCTCCAGGACAGCGACGGCGCGCGTTTTCACCCGGACCTGCAGTTGCCCCCGGACACTATCAAAATCACCAAGGGCGTGCGCTTCGATCAGGATCAGAACTCCACCTTCGATCAGACGGGTCTGGCTTCGGACATGCGCCTGCGCAACATCCGACGCGTGTGGCTGGGGGGACTGGCCCAGGACGTCTGCGTCGCCGCCACCGCCCTGGACGGCCGCCGCGAAGGCTTCGAGGTGGTGCTCATCCCCGATGCGACGCGCCCGGTCAGCCCCGAGGGCGGACGCGATGCCCTGGCAAGGCTGCACAGTGCCGGCGTGCACGTGGGCGTTTCCGCCTGAAGGCACGCGAAACAGTTTGCATCTTCCCAGGCGATGATGTTCGAACCGACTTCCGTTCCCGCAACCCACGCCAAGGGCGTGGGAAGGCGAAGCTGTGTCGGAAACGCGCGCGAGGTGCGGAAGCCTGGCGTACGCGCCTTGGCGAGAGGGATAGCGGCTGTCATAACACGATTGTCTGGTTCTAGGCGAACAATTGATTTTGGCGTTGCCGGCGGCGCTGGTAGCTTTCTGTCCCTGCAAGCACAGGGAGGAACACCATGCCGCATCTTTCGACGTTCATCCCGTCGGTCATCGTGGACCTGGGCGGATTCCACCGCCGGCAACCGCGTGCCCTCATCAGCTGGTATCTGGGCCACCTCAAACCGGGTCAGGAGCTGCTGTTGCTGCTGCACCCTGACGCAGATCGCGAAACCTATTCCCAATTGGTGCGGTGCTGCGGCGGCTCCGTGATCGCCGTCTGCAAGCATCACGGCCAACGGGGACTGGTGGTGCGCCGTGCCACGCTGGGTACGGCCCCGCGGGAACTGGATCTGCTTGGTTTGCGCTGTCCGATTCCCGTCATCGAAGCACGCCGGCGGGTGCAAAGAATGAAAGCCGGTGAGGTGTTGAAATTGCGTACCGACTGCACGAGTGCACCGGCGGAGGTCCGTGCATGGGCGGCACAGTCGTCACTGGTACACCTGCTTGGCCAGGGGCACGAAGGTGCCCGCGGCCATGTGTTTTTACTTGGACGGCGATAAAGGAGCAGTTGTGAGCGATTCGTGCGTGGCGAAAAAAACATGCCCCTCGGATAACACTGCAGGTCCTGCATCTCTGGTGATCAAGGGAATCACGCAAGGCGGCCAATTGTTCCGACCCAGCGATTGGGCACAGCGCCTTGCCACCGCCGCCGGCGCGTGCCGGCCGAGCGGCCGGTGCCGATTCCATCCCATGGTGCGTGTGGTCATTAGCGATGGCGTGCCGTCGCTGGTCGTCCACCGGGACCTCGCCACCACGGATCCGTCACTCTACGATTTTTTGAGAGAGTTCGGCACCGACAACAAACTGCAGGTGCACGAATCCTGACTGCGTTTTATTGTTCCGTCGCATCGCCGACGGCGTGCTCTCCTTTGCGACAGGCCCCCTGCAGGAGACCCACGCCCGAGGCGATTTTTTTTGCCCATCACGACGAACGCGCCCGCGGCAATTCACGGCCGTTGCGCCGCAGCGTGAAACGCGGCAAGGCGCCGAATAGCGCGTCGACCTCCGCGCGATCATCCAGTTCGACGGCCTGCTGGATTGTCTCGCGCTTGAGGTGGGGAGCGAACCATTCGATGAAATCGTAACCGTATCGGCGCAAAAAACCGTCCCGACGCAACCCGATGCGGGTGACGTTGGAGGGAAACAGATGGGCGGCATCGATGGCGCAGAGATCGCCATCCAGGGCTGCATCGTAAGCCATGGCCGCCACGATGCCGAGACCGATACCACGACGCACGTAGGTCTTGATCACATCCGCATCCGAGGCGGTAAATACGATGTTCGGCACCAGACCACGGGCGGCGAATACCTCGTCCAACTGGGAACGGCCGGTGAATCCGGTCGTATAGGTGACGATGGGATACTCCACCAGCATATCAAGTGTCAGTGAAGCCTCGTCGCGCAGCGGGTGATCGCAGGGAACCAGCACGTAGTGGTCCCACGAGTAACAGGGCAATGCCACCAAATCATCGAACTCGTTGATAGCCTCGGTGGCGATCACCAGATCCACGTCACCGCGATGCGCCATCTCCGCGACACGCAAAGGGGTGCCCTGGTGCAGGCACAGGCGCACTTTCGGATAGCGCGCGGCGAAACGGGACACCACCGGGGGAAGCAGGTAACGTGCCTGGGTGTGAGTGGTACCGATGGTCAGCGTGCCGGTATCGGGGTCGCGGAATTCGGCCGCCGTGGCGCGGATCTTTTCCGCCGTGGCAAGCAGGTTTTCCGCCAATGCCACGATAGCGGCGCCTTCTCGCGTGACGTGCGTGAGGCTGGGGCCGCTACGCCCGAAGATGCGGATGCCGAGTTCTTCTTCAAGCATCCGGATGTGCCGGCTCACCCCGGGCTGGGAGGTGTGCAGGGCGCGGGCGGCCGCCGTGATATTGAGATGTTTACGGGCGACCTCGAGTACGCAACGTAGTTGCTGGAGTGTCATGCTCCCCCCGATCATGCGAAAAAACGGCAAACAACGTGTTTCTTGTTATGCAAGCCATCATGTCGCAGCGTTCAATCGACGTAAAGAGGGGCGGTACATCCCGCTTGTGTAGCTTGCGGCCTGCTTTGGATCAACGGCAGTCAGCCAGGGCCGAAATTTCCTCCGCCGTGAGTGGACGGTAGTCCCCCGGCGTCAGCGCAGGGTCCAGTTCGACACTGCCGATGCGATCCCGGTGCAGTGCAAGCACGTGATTGCCTATGGCCGCAAACATGCGCTTGACCTGGTGATAGCGGCCTTCACTGATAGTGAGCCAGACTTCGGTGGCACTGATGGGTTCGAGCTGCGCGGGGCGCGTGGGGCGCTCCTCGCCACGCAACAGTACGCCCGCTTCGATGCGCTTTGCGGCATCCGCAGACAATGGCTCGGCCAGGGTCACGCGATAGCGCTTGGCGCATTTGCGTCGCGGGCTGGTCACGCGATGGGACCAGGCGCCGTCGTCGGTCAACAGCACCAGACCCGTGCTGTCCAGGTCAAGTCGGCCGGCGGCGTGCAGGGCGTCACGGCGCGGCTCGTGAACCAGATCGAGCACGGTGGGATGCATACCGTCCTCGGTCACCGACACATAGCCGGCCGGCTTGTGGAGCATGAAATAGCGGAGCCCTCGCGCCAGCACCGGCTGACCGGACAGGGTGACGGTCTGCCCCTCGTGCAGGTGTCTGGAGGGATCACGCACCGGCTGGCCATCCACGCAGACCATGCCGGTGCGCACCGCGCGTTGGGCCTGGCTACGCGACAGCCCGGCATGATTGACGAGGAAGCGATCGAGTCGCACGGTCATTGTGATTTAGTCACTGTTTGCCGTCATCTGGCGGCGCAGAATGTTGCCACGTCTCAAACGGAGGTGCACTCAATGAAGCAGAATGTAGGCGGTATCGACAAGGTCCTGCGTATCGTGGGCGGCGCGGCCCTCATCGGCCTGACCCTCGTAGGCCTGCTCCCGGCATGGGGTTGGATCGGCGTGGTGCCTCTCGCCACTGGTCTCATGGGCTTCTGTCCGCTGTATCCCCTGGTGGGCTTTTGCACGAAGAAGTAACGCATTCGCACACCGAAGGCCGCCGCATAAAGGCGGCCTTTTTTCTTGTGAGCCTTGCGCCACACACCGCCCTGCACGACCGTGTGGCATCGCCCCCACCGTCCTCGTACTTATGTCCAAATTCCATATGCTTGCTATCGGCCAGCGCTTTCGCTGGGAAGACCAGATGTACCGCAAGGTAAGCCCGTTGCTCGCGGTGAATGAAGCCACCGGCGCTCAACGCATGGTGCCGCGGGCCGCCGTGTTGCAATCGCTGGATGGCAACCCGCCCACCCCCGAACCCGCGGCAGTGCTGAAAGCGGCTGGCGTGGCCACGGCCATCGAAGCCCACCTGGCGCGCTGCTTGCGAGCCGTCGAGGCACAGCACATGCCGGCCGAAACAAGGGAGGCGCTTTGCAGGCGGGTTCGCCGAAGTGCCGAGGAATTGCTGCGCGATTTGAAACTCGCCTGAGCGGTCCGACGGGAAAACACAGCAAGCTACCCCCGCACGCATTTAGCCTGATTCTGCGGCTACCCGAGGGAACCTTCGCGCCTGTTGCACCCGCCCTCCAACCACACGGCAGACTGTTTTCCTGTGGCCTGCCAGACTTGCCACCAATGGGTTGCGCGGGAAAGGCTCACGCTTGCGCCATGATGCCGCAGGAGCTTGTGGTCTCGGTCGAAGAGAAGACGTCACTCGCGAAGGGCTTCAACACGCTCCGCCTGCACACCGAACGCGGCAGCATCGAGGTGCGCCTCTACCCCGCCGAGCAGCCACGCGGGGCCGTGATCATGGTCGGTGGCGTGGGTGGTGGCTGGGATACGCCGGCGCGCGGTCTTTATCCGCGGCTCGCCAGAGAGCTGTCCGCTGCGCACATTGCCGTCTTGCGGGTGCGCTACCGCAATCCGCGCAACCTGGAGGAAGCCACCTTCGATGTGCGTGTCGGCGCCGCGTTCCTGCGACAGCGCCACACACGCGCCCTCGGGTTCGTCGGTCACTCCCTGGGCGGTGCCGCCGTCATCCGGGCGGCAGACGGCATTGCCGAGGCACGCACCGTTGTCGCCCTTGCCACCCAGAGCGTTGGCGCCGAAGCAGCACGCCGGCTCGGGCCCCGCTGCTCGCTGTTGCTCGTCCACGGAACCGCCGACGACATCCTGCCCGCATCTTCGTCACAGGCCGTCTACGCCATGGCACGGGAACCCAGGCAGCTGGTGTTCATCCCCGGCGCGGGTCATGTGCTCGACGAGGCTGCGGATCAGGTTTATACGACCGTGGCTCACTGGCTGCGCACGGCATTCAGGCAGACTTCGCGTCGTGAGGGTGACCGAGGCCCCCGCACACCGGCTCAGTAGTAATAGGCGAGCAACACGCCGCCAAACAAAATGCGATACCAGGCGAAGCCGACGTAGGTGTGATTGGAGACGAAGCGCAGCAGACTCTTCACGGCAATCAATGCGGCAATGAATGCCGTGATGAATCCGACCGCAAACAACGGCACATCACCGACCTCAAGCAACGCCCGGTTCTTGTACACGTCGTACGTGGTGGCGGCGAACATGGTCGGGATGGCAAGGAAAAACGAAAACTCGGTGGCCGCCTTGCGCGAAAGCCCGAAAATGAGCCCGCCCATGATGGTGGCACCCGATCGGGAGACACCCGGCACCATGGCCACTGACTGGGCAAAGCCGACCTTCAGAGCATCCGTCCAACGCATGTCATCGACGGTTTCGATGTGATGCTTGCGGTTGTAGAAATGCTCGATATACAGGATCACGAAACCACCCGCCACGAGCATCACTGCCACATTGAAGGGGTTGAACAAGTGATCCTTGATGATCCGGTGCAGCAACAAGCCGAAGACCATCGCCGGCAAAAAGGCCACGATGAGATTGATGGTAAAGCGCTGTGCGACAGGATCAGTGCGCAGCCCGCCCAGCACACGGGCGATGCGCTCGCGGTATTCCCAGCACACGGCCAAAATGGCACCGAGCTGGATGGCGATGTCGAAGACCTTGGCGCGCTCGTCGTTGAAGCCGAGAAAATCACCGACGATGATGAGGTGGCCGGTGCTGGAGACGGGGAGAAACTCGGTGGCACCTTCCACCAGGCCGAGCAAAAACGCCTTGAAGAGAAGAATCCAATCCATGTTCGCCTTTCGCGTCGGTTATGACATGGCGCAAAGCCGCAGCGATTGTAGTACCGCTTGACACCGCTTGGTCAGCCGCGCGCACGGCTTATGCCCAAGCGGTGTCTTATACCGTCGAATGGCACGCTTGCAAAGCGGACCAGGGCACCTGCACCCCGGATGCGGCGGCTTGTCGCCGCCGCATGCCACATCAGGCGCGTCGGAAGCCGTCGCCGCGGCGCTGGCCGTAGCCGGCGCGGTTGCCATGCGGGCGGTCCGAGAAACGGCGGCCGTTGGGACGTTGCCCGGACGGTCGGCGGCGCACCGGCTCGACGCGCGGCTCAAGACCGGCAATCACCACATAGTCGAGCCGATTGCCCGTGAGGCGTTCAATGCGTCCGAGCTTCGGGCGATCGGCCGGGCCGACGAACGTGATGGCAGTACCGCTTGCGCCGCCACGACCGGTGCGGCCGATCCGATGAATGTAATCTTCGGCCACCATGGGCAGATCGAAGTTGATCACGTGGCTGATGCCTGCAATGTCGAGACCGCGTGCCGCCACATCGGTGGCCACCAACAGGCGTACTTCACGCCGGCGCATGCGGTCCACCGTGCGCTTGCGATCGCGCTGCCCCATGTCGCCGTGCAGTGCAGCGCAGGCGTGACCCTGTTCGCTGAGCGCCTGAGCGAGGTTTTCGGCGCCGATCTTCGTCGCCGTGAAAACCACCGCCTGGTCCAGTTCTTCCGCATCCAGGATATGCGACAGCAGAGCGTGCTTGTGAGCCAGATCGTCGGCACGGTGCGCACGTTGGGTGATGCGCTCATGGCGCATGGCGGCAGCCGCCAGTTGCAAACGCACGGGCTCATTGAGCAGTTCGTTGGCGACGGACAGCACGGTGCCTTCGAGTGTGGCGGAGAACAGCGCCGTCTGGCGCGTGTCCGGCAGGGCGGCGGCGATACGACGGACGTCGTCGAGGAAACCCATGTCGAGCATGCGATCGGCCTCGTCGAGCACCAGCATTTCCAGGCGCGAGAAATCGATACGGCCGCGATCCATGTGATCCATCAAGCGGCCCGGAGTGGCTACCAGCATGTCCACGGGACGGGCCAGGGCGCGGATCTGCGGCGGATAGGGCACGCCACCCACCAGGCTGACGGTCACCGGGCGTGAAACCTTGCCGAATTCACGGATGTTCTGCTCCACCTGGGTGGCCAGCTCGCGGGTAGGTGTCAGCACCAGGACGCGCGGGCCGATGCCGCGCGCGTCACTCGGGGCAAGCAAACGTTGCAGTGCAGGCAGAACGAAGGCAGCGGTCTTGCCGGTGCCGGTCTGGGCCGAAGCCATGAGATCGCGGCCATCGAGCAACACGGGGATGGCCTGGCGCTGAATTTCGGTGGGTTCGGTGAACCCCAGGGTTTCGATGGCGCGCAGCAACGGCGCACCCAGGTTGAGTGCAGAAAATGACAAAAGGAAGTCCTCGCCGCTCCCTGCCACAGGGACGGACACGATGATGAAATGGAGAACCGAAGAGGCGTGCTGCGGTGGCTGCCAACGGCCGGTTCGTTGCGCCAGTGTGGCGCTTACGTCGCTAACCGGGAAACCGCACGCGATGTGGGAAGAGAGGTCAGGAACGTAGAACCCCGATATCGGGGAGGCGCGCAGTGTACCCGCGATGGGAATGGGGAAGCAATGATTCTTTAGGTTTGACCTGGACAAATCATCATGGAGTTCACGGGTCGATGAGGAGCTGTGTTTGCAGGATTGGCCATCGGAACTAGTTTTCGAATAGGCCTATGTGGCCTCGGCCGCAAAAGGAGGTGCGGTGAAAATGCGCTGGATTGCCGTGCTGCTGGTTCTGGTGGTCGCTGCGGTCGTGCTGTGGCTTTCCCTCGACGGGATCGCAAAGCGCGCCGTCGAGCGCGGTACGACCTATGCCACGGGCGTGCCGACCCGGGTGGGGGATCTTCAGCTGGGGCTCATCTCGGGCGAGCTCGCACTGCAGGACATGCGCATCGCCAATCCGGAGGGGTACGAGGCGGATCACTTCCTCGCACTCCAGGCGCTCGACGTGGGTGTGCATCCGCGCTCGCTGCTCGAACCGGTGGTGCGCGTGCCACGGCTGACCATCGACGGCGTGCAGTTGAATCTGGAGCGCGCGGGGCGGCGCTCGAATTTCAATGAAATCCTCGACAACGTGCGGCGGCTCGGTGATGAGCCCAAGGATCCACAGGCAGAACCGCAGAAGCGTTTCATTGTGGACGAACTGCGCATCGAAGGCGTGCAGGCGAAAGCGATTTTCGCCCCCGAGCTCGGCGAACGCGGACGCACCCGTGTGCAGGTGCCTGCCATTGCGCTTGACGCTATTGGTGCCGACTCAGGGGGCGTGACCATGGCCCAGCTTGCCGGCATCGTGGCGAAGGAAGTGCTCGATCAGGTCGTGAACAGCGGCATGTTGCCGGGCGATCTCCAGGAACAATTGGGCAGCGCCCTGGGGCGGGTGCAGAACCTTGAAGGCGAGGCGCGCCAGGAAGTGGAAAAACAGCGCAAACAGCTGGAGGAAGAAGCCGGACGCGCCATTGAGGAACAGCGGGAACGTCTGTTGGAGGAAGGTCGGCAGCTACTTCCGTGACGTCTGAGAGCGCAACGGGAGGAGCCCTCGCGTTGCGCCGCTTTCGACACTGTCACGCGCAGCAGTGCTTGAACTTGCGGCCGCTGCCGCAGGGGCAAGGATCGTTGCGACCGGTCTTGGTCGGGGCCGTCGGGTGCAGTTGGCCGTCCAGGTAATACCAGCGCCCTTTCTCGCGCACGAAACGGCTGGTCTCGTGCAGTGCACCAAGGCGTGCGCCTTCACGATAGCGCGCCACGAATTCCACCGTACCCTCGCTGTCGCTCGCCTGCCCCGCCGTTGTGGAAAGCACCTGCAAGCCGCACCAAGCTGGGCCCGCGACCGGTTGGAGGTCTGCCGGGCGCGTGGATGGATGCCAGCTGGCGAGCAGAAAGGCGGTCTCGCCGAGCACATACGCGCTGTAGCGGGCCCGCATCAGTTGTTCAGCGGTGGGGGCGTGTTCGCCGGCAAGCCAACGGCCACAGCACGCGG
>JAWLCT010000030.1:0-14725 GCA_041687015.1 Gammaproteobacteria bacterium | reverse complement strand
CAGCTTGTCGACGATCTGTTCACCGATGGCCAGCGCGGTGAGCACCCTGGCCGTGCGCGGGGAAGCCAAGACCTGTTCGGCGGCGCCGGCGTCTTCCCGCGGTGCTTGGCGCGACAGCGTGCGGCTCGCCACGGCGGGGCCAACCATGCTGCGCGACCCTGCAACCATCCCCACACCGATCGCAACGCCGATCCAGAGAAGCGGATACATGAATCCGATCCCGAGGCTGTGCTTGATGCAAAGACTATATATCTGTTCCGTTGCCGAGGTTGCCTACTCCGCCTTCGAGCTGCCGCGCAAGCTTGCTACGCGAAGAGCACCAGGGTGGCATAGCGTGCCCCCTTGCCGATGGCAATGAACAGAAGCGACGCCAGCCAGGGCAACCGCAGCCAGCCGGCGGCAACGCACAAGGGATCGCCGATCACCGGGAGCCACGAAAACAGCAAGGCAGCAACGCCGTAGCGTTGCACCCGCTGAACGGCAGTGCGATGGGCCGGCTTCGCCATCGCTTGCGCCGGATAGCGTCGGGCGATGAGCCAGCCGAGCAGCCACGAAGTCATCCCGCCCAGGGTATTTCCGGCGGTGGCGGTGGCCAGCAGTGGACCCACCCCATGCCCACCCTGCCACAGCAAGGTGATGAACAGCGCCTCCGAGCCACCGGGCAATAGCGTGGACGAGACGAAGGCGCTGGTGAACAGCGCGCCCAGTCCGAAGTCGTCCAGCAAGGCCATTCCTGCACTACCCATGGGGCTTTCCAGTCTGCGCGTCAGTGATTGCGGGATGCAGTTTACCCCTGGCAGCCCAGGACCGTTGAAGGCTTGCCTATGTGGCGCATGGCGAGGATCATGCGCAGGCAAAACGAGGAATTGAGCTAATGGATGGCCACTCCGATTTAGCCGCACGCGCCCAACTCCGTCGCCTGCTCGCCATGGCGCGTGACAACGAGGAAAAGCTGCGGCGCTTCAACGAACAGGAACTTCGCCTCATGGCCACCACCTCCCTGAGCGAGGTAGTGACCCGCGTGGTGCGCGATTTCCCGGCCGCCTTCGGGCTCGAGCAGGTCACCCTGGCATTGGCGGACCCCAAACGCGAGCTGGCCGACCTGCTTGAAGCCAACATGGCGGCGGGCGTTGCACGACATGTCCTGCTGCTGGGCGACGATCAGCTGGCGCTTCTGGGTGGGCGGAAAATGCCTGCGCTCGAGGGGTTTGCACAGCGGCACACCTCTTATTTTCCGGCAGCCCAGCCGCTTGCGTCCGTAGCCTTGCTCCCGCTGCGGCGCGGTGACGAATGCATCGGCAGTCTCAATCTCGGCAGCACGGACCCGCGCCGCTACACGCCCGGCAGTCGTACGGATTTCCTCGAGCGCCTGGCGGCGGTGGTGGCCATCTGCATTGAGAACGGCATGAACAACGAACGCGTGCGACGGCTGGGTTTCACCGATCCGCTCACCGGCGTGAACAACCGCCGTTACCTGGACGAACGCCTCGGCGAAGCGGTGGCCGGCGCAGCACGCGAAGCCCAACCGCTCGCCTGCATGTTTCTCGACGTGGACCACTTCAAGCGTTTCAACGATGACTACGGCCATGCGGCAGGTGACGATGTGCTGCGTGAAGCGGCACAGCGCATGCGGGCGGAATTGCGCCGCAGCGACGTACTGTGCCGCTATGGCGGCGAGGAATTCGTGGCGTTGTTGCCGCGCACATCACTGGAATCCGCCCGGGAAATCGCCGAACGCATCCGTCTTGCCGTCGCACGCGCGGTCAGGTTGGGGGATGGCCGTCCTGTGTCGCTATCCCTTTCCATCGGCGTGGCCGCAGTCACCCCGCCGCTCCCCGTGCCCGATCACATGGCCGCGGCCCTGCTGCGTGCCGCCGACGAGGCGGTCTACGAAGCCAAGGCCGCGGGCCGCAACCGGGTGGTTCTGGCGCGCTCCGCCGCGTAAACAGCAGCCTCAGGGCGGCGGCGGAACACCCGCACCGCGCGTCGGCGGCGGCGCCTTTCGTTCAGCATTCCGTGCCAGCGCCGCGCCCACGGCGATGCCCAGCGCGCCCATGAGCAGCGGTCGTTGCTGGCGCAGATAATCGTAGGTTCCCCGTCCGGACACGCCCGCTTCACGGGTTGCGTGGACCTTGCCAAGCACCGTGTCGGCGGCGCTGCGCGGGGTGAGGCGGGCACCAAGATCGCCCAGGGTGGCACCCAGTGCCGCACGGGCCCGGTGCGCATCCTCTTCCAGTGCAGACATTTCCGGTGAACGCGCAGCCTCCGCAGTACCGCGAGCGGGTGCTGCCGCCCGCGGTTTTTCTTCACCCGCAGGCGGTGCACGTCGGCCCGGTGGCGCGCCGGCCCCTCTCTCCTTGCCAGCCTCACCGGCGTCGGAATCGGCCATGGCCGCCTGACGTGCGCCCATGGGCACCGGCTCCCCGGTGGTGGTATCACGTTCGGTCTGGTGCTCCATCTCTGCGTTCATTTCCGCACCTATCAGGATGACGAAGGCGGAAATGTAGAACCACAGCAACAGGATCACGATGGCCGCGATAGACCCGTAGGTCTCGTTGTAGGAGCCGAAGTTCGCTACGTAAAACGAGAACAGCCCGGAGGCGAGGAGCCACAGGACGGTCGCTGCCACCGCGCCGATACTGACCCACTGGAAGCGGGGTGCCGCACGGCTGGGCCCGTAACGGTACAAGATGGCGAGCCCCGCGATGACGACGATCGCAAGCACCGGCCAACGGCCCCATTGCAGCACGTTCGAGAGGGTCTCGGGCAGTCCGATCATGCCGATGATCGCGGGCAATGCCACCACCATGGCGGCGGCGAGGATGAGGCCGATAATACCGCCGATGGTCAACAGCAAGGCGACGCCGTTCAGGCGCAGGAATCCGCGCGCTTCCCTTTCGCCGTAGGCGATGTTCAGCGCCTCCATGAGCGCCTTGGTGCCTTTGTTGGCACTCCAGATGGCCAGCAGGATGCTGATCGCTGCGCCCAGTCCCAGCGCGGCGCCGGAACTGCCGGCGATGGACGACATCTGCTGACTGACGATGTTGACGACCTCCGACGGCAGCACGCCGCGCATGCCTTCCACCGCCTGCTGGATATCCGCCGGATTGGCCACCATGCCGTAGATGGAAACCATGGCAGCGATGGCCGGAAAAAGGGCCAGGAAGGCGTAAAACGCCACGCCTGCAGCCACCATGGAGAGGCGGTCCTTTTTAACCTCGCCCGCCGTACGTTTTCCGACATCGCGCCAGGCTTTGCCGCCGAACTGGGTGGGCTTCTCGGCCTGCCGCCCTGAAGCGCTTGTGTCTGCCATGGGAATGCCTCCCGTTGCACCGCCTTATTGTGCAAGGGTAGGCCATCACGCGAAGGGGTTGGCGCACGGAGGGCCCACTAACGCAGAAGCGTAAGATCACGGGCGTTCACCCGAAGGATTCGTCATGCGAATCCAACGGGTTGTGTTATGGGCGAATGCCGCGGGCCTCGCCTACTGTTTGCTCAAGGCTGCAAAAAGCAAACTTACTGAAAAGTAAGGGCGCAAAGCCTCCGGCCTACGGGATCGTCTCCTTCGGGTTTCGTTTCCTAAGGTAGCGGGGTTGCCAGCCGCTTCCTATTTCGGCGCATGATGCGCCGAATACCCCATCGATCCCTGTCGCTCCTCTACGCCTGTGACGGGCGGCGTTTGTGCTGCCGCGCGCCACGCGTGTCAGGCACGGCGCGATTGCCGTTGACGTCGCGTACCCCGCCTTCGCGTCGGCCGGCATTGCCGCGGTTACCTTGCTTGGCCGGTGCCTTCGAAGGCGCATTGTGCCGACGCGGCGCGCCACGTTGAGGCCGTGGTGGACGACGGTCGTCCGGTTCGGCAGGTGCGTTGCTCGCCGTTCCAGGCTCGAAGCCCGCGACCTGGGTTTGCGGCAGGCTGCGGCGAATCAGGCGCTCGATGGACTTGAGGTAGTCACGCTCATCGGCGCAGACCAGCGAGATCGCAAGGCCTTCCGCCCCGGCACGTCCCGTGCGACCGATGCGGTGCACGTAGTCTTCCGGCACATTGGGCAGTTCGAAGTTCACCACGTGCGGCAGCTGATCGATATCGATGCCGCGTGCCGCAATGTCGGTGGCCACCAGGACGCGCACGGCACCGCTCTTGAAATCGGCCAATGCACGCGTACGTGCACCCTGACTCTTGTTGCCGTGGATGGCGGCACTGGGGAGACCGTCCTTGCCGAGCTGTTCGGCCAAACGGTTCGCCCCGTGCTTGGTGCGCGTGAACACCAGCACCTGGCGCCAGTCGTTGCTGCCGATGAGGTAGGACAGCAATTCGCGCTTCCGCTTCTGATCCACCGCGTACACCTGCTGTAGCACGGTTTCGGCGGCGGTGTTGCGGCGCGCCACTTCCACGTATTCCGGATGGTGCAGGAACTGTTCGGCCAACTTCTTGATGTCGTCGGAATAGGTCGCCGAGAACAACAGGTTCTGGCGGCGCTTGGGCAGCAGTGCGAGGATGCGGCGCAGATCATGGATAAAGCCCATGTCCAGCATGCGATCGGCCTCGTCCAGCACCAGGATTTCGATGCCGCTCAAATCCGCCGCCTTCTGCCCGGCGAGATCCAGCAGGCGGCCGGGCGTGGCCACCAGGATGTCCACGCCCTGGCGGAGTTTTTCGATCTGCGGATTGATGCCGACGCCGCCGAACACCACCGCCGAGCGCAGCGGCAGGTGCTTGCCATAGGTGCGCACGCTCTCCTCCACCTGCGCGGCCAGTTCGCGGGTGGGCGTGAGCACCAACGCGCGCAGCTTGCGCCGCGGGCCGCCGTGCAGGCGTTGCAGCATGGGCAGGGTGAAACCGGCGGTCTTGCCGGTGCCGGTCTGGGCGCCGGCCAGCACGTCTTTGCCGGCGAGTACCAAAGGAATGGCCTGGGCCTGGATGGGCGTGGGCGTGGTGTAACCGTGCTCGGCAACGGCGCGCACGATGTCGGGCGCAAGACCAAGGGATGCGAAAGACATGGAGAATCCTCTCGGCGCGCCGCCATGGGCGTGCCGCAAAAGCAAAGGGATGGCGTGGAGTCGTGGGTCCGAAGCGCCGGTGTGGCGCATACATCACCCACCGGGAGACCGAGGAGGGAGAAACGCCTGCACCCGTGGGTGCGCGGCGACTGTACGCGAGCGTGCGGGCGGACGCAATCCTCAAGGCTGAAGGAGAAACGCAGAGGCGCAGAGAACACGGAGGCCACGTAGCCCGCGTTAAGTGAAGCGGAATCCGGGGGATCAGGCTGAGAAAAAGCAGGAACCACGGAGGCCACGGAGGGCCACGGAGAAGAGAAAAGGGATCAAGACAGACCGTTTTCGTGCACCGGCAGCGGACTCGGAGTCACATCCCGGAGGCGTGGTATCGCTTTCCCGGGTTCATGCCGCCGCCCACAGCATGGGTTTCTCCGTGGCCTCCGTGGTTCCTTTCTTTTCCCCGGATCTGCGGCGTTTCATCCGCTGATCCCGGATTCCGCTTCGCTTCATCGCTACGGGTCTTTCCTGGAGAGCAGGTCCTTGAGATTCGCGAAAGGGTTGTGGGTGGCTGGCGCGCTTTCAGCGGATGCGGTGCCACCGCCGTAACCCCGCACCTGGTCCACGTAACGCTGGTGTTCGTTGTCGTGACAGTACAGGCAGAGGTTTTCCCAGTTGCTGCCGTCGGGCGGGTTGTTGTCGTGGTTGTGGTCCTTGTGATGGACCGTCAACTCGTGCAGGTTCTGGCGCGTGAACTCCCGTCCGCAGCGCCCGCAGACCCACGGATGGATGCGCAGCGACTGCTCGCGATAGCCCGCCATGCGCTTGTCCGCCTCGCGGCGCGCCTCGGCGACCACGCGGTCGAGACGGCTGGTGTCCATGGGTTTCTTTTTGTCAGCCATTGCACTCACCTCTCGCCGACCCTTGTAGGAGCGGCCTAAGGCCGCGATGACCCAGGCCGGAAGAATCGCGGCCTTAGCACCCTCCGGGCATAAAGCCGCTCCTACGGGTGTTTTACGCCTTGCGGTAAACCTCGGCGCCGCTGTTGACGAATTCTACCGCTTTCTCCTGCATGCCCTTCTGCAGAGCCTCTTCGGTTTCCAGGCCATGGGCCTTGGCGTAGTCGCGCACGTCCTGCGTGATCTTCATCGAACAGAAGCTTGGACCGCACATGGAGCAGAAATGCGCCACCTTGTGCGCTTCCTTGGGCAGGGTGGCGTCATGGTATTCACGCGCGCGATCCGGGTCGAGACCGATGTTGAACTGGTCCTCCCAACGGAATTCGAAGCGCGCCTTGCTCATGGCATTGTCGCGGATCTGGGCGCCCGGGTGGCCTTTGGCCAGGTCGGCCGCATGGGCGGCGATCTTGTAGGTGATGATGCCTTCCTTCACATCGTCGCGGTTGGGCAGGCCCAGGTGCTCTTTGGGCGTGACGTAGCAGAGCATGGCGGTGCCGTACCAGCCGATCATGGCCGCGCCGATGGCGGAAGTGATGTGGTCGTAGCCCGGCGCGATGTCGGTGGTGAGGGGGCCGAGCGTATAGAACGGGGCCTCGCCGCATTCGCGCAGCTGCTTATCCATGTTCTCCTTGATCATGTGCATGGGCACGTGGCCCGGCCCTTCGATCATGGTCTGCACGTCGTGCTTCCAGGCGATCTTGGTGAGCTCGCCGAGGGTTTCCAGTTCGCCGAACTGGGCCGCGTCGTTGGCGTCGTAGAGCGAGCCGGGGCGCAGGCCGTCGCCCAGGGAGAAGGTCACGTCGTAGGCCTTCATGATTTCGCAGATTTCCTCAAAATGGGTGTAGAGGAAATTCTCCTGGTGATGGGCCAGGCACCACTTGGCCATGATGGAGCCGCCGCGGGAGACGATGCCGGTGAGGCGCTTGGCGGTCAGCGGTATGTAGCGCAGCAGCACGCCTGCGTGAATGGTGAAGTAGTCCACGCCCTGCTCGGCCTGTTCGATGAGCGTGTCGCGCATGATCTCCCAGGTGAGGTCTTCGGCCTTGCCACCGACCTTTTCAAGCGCCTGATAGATGGGCACGGTGCCGATGGGCACGGGGGCGTTGCGGATGATCCACTCGCGGGTCTCGTGGATGTTCTTGCCCGTGGACAGGTCCATGATGGTATCCGCGCCCCAGCGGATGCCCCAGGTCATTTTCGCGACCTCCTCCTCGATGGAGGAGCCCAGCGCGGAATTGCCCAGATTGCCGTTGATCTTCACCAGGAAGTTGCGGCCGATGATGGCCGGTTCCAGTTCCACGTGATTGATGTTGGCCGGGATGACGGCGCGGCCGCGGGCCACTTCACTGCGCACGAATTCGGGGGTGATTGCCGAAGGCAGATTGGCGCCGAAGCTCTCACCCGGGTGCTGCTCCTTGAGGACATCGCGGTACATCTCCAGACGCAGGTTTTCGCGGATCGCGATGTATTCCATCTCGGGCGTGATGATGCCCTTCTTCGCGTAGTGCATCTGGGTCACGTTCATGCCCGCGCGGGCGCGGCGCGGCTGGCGCTTGTGACCGGCAAAACGCAGGCTGTCGAGGGCGGCGTCCGCCTCACGCAGGCGCCCGTACTCGGACGTAAGTCCTGTCAGCACTTCCGTGTCTGCGCGCTCTTCGATCCAACCCGAGCGGATGTCGGGCAGGCCCTTGCGGATATCGATGCTGACGGCAGGATCGGTGTAGGGTCCCGAGGTGTCGTAAACGGTCAGCGGCAGGTTCGGCTCGCGGCTCATTTCCGTAACGGTATCGGTCAAGGTGATTTCGCGCATGGGCACGCGGATGTCCGGGCGCGAACCCTGCACGTAGATCTTGCGCGAGTTGGGGAAGGGCTGGATGGAGCCCGCGTCGACTTGTGCGGTCTCGCTCAGGAATTGTTCAGGAACGGCGCTCATGGCACACCTCTTGGGTTCGGTCAGAGGCGGCGAAAAGAGGCGCGCAACGCAGGGTGCGGCACCGCTTCCCTACGCCGGTACTAACCGGTTCAGGTTCGAAGGGTCTGTCTCAGCCGAGGCCGACGGCCTCAGGCACCCCTAGCTGGTCTGGCGCTAAAGTATAGTACGACGCTCGGGCACGCAAGCGGCAGCAACCCCCGAAAACACCTGAAAAACAGGCATTAACCACTGGAAGCCCGCCCTCTGGACCCCATTGTCATGCCTTGCCTGACACGGCCAAAGCGCTTACGCTTGGCCCACCTAACGGGGTTTAAGACGCATGCAGACACTCATGCCCGACGTAAATTTCGAACTGGCGCGACGCAACATGCTCGCCCAGCAAGTCCGTCCCTGGGGCGTATTGGACGACCGCGTCCTGGAAGCCATGCAGCACGTCCCGCGCGAAGACTTCGTCCCGTCCCGCTACCGCAATCTCGCCTTCACCGATCTGGAACTGCCCATCGGCCATGACCAGGTGATGATGGCCCCCAAGCTGGCCGGTCGCATGCTCCAGGCACTGAACGTCCAGCCGACGAATCGGGTGCTTGAGGTGGGTACCGGCACCGGCTACACCGCCGCGCTGCTGGCCCGGCTCGCCGACCAGGGCCATGTGTACTCGGTGGACATCCACGCGGATTTCACCACCGCCGCGCGCCAGCGTCTGGCCAGCCACGGCATCAGCAACGCGACCCTGGAAACCGGCAACGCGGTGAATGGCTGGGACGCCCACGAGCCCTATGACGCCATCGCCATCACCGGCTCCCTGCCCGTGCTTGCGGACGGCTTCCAGCGTTTCCGCGACAGCCTGGCCGTCGGCGGCCGACTGTTCGTTGTCGTGGGCGAGGCCCCCTCCATGGAGGCTATCCTCATCACTCGCACGGGCGAGTCCGAGTGGCGTTCGGAGGGTCTGTTCGAGACCGTATTGCCCGCCCTTGAGCACGCCGTACGGCCGCAACGCTTCGTTTTTTGAACTGCCCCCAGGGCAAGACGGTCATTACGGGAACCTAGCCGCGGCATTGAAAGCTGTCCGGTCGGGCCGTATATTAGCGTTCATTAATTTACTGACCGATCGGTCAGGTACGACCGGGAAGGACATCGAAATGCGTAGAACCCTGCTTGCTACCGCGCTCATGCTGGCGTTCGGGGGGCCTGCCGTGGCCGCCGACCTGCTGGACGTCTACCAACGCGCCCAGGTCGCCGATCCCCAGATTGCCGCGGCCGCTGCCGCCCATGGCGCCGCCCTCCAGGCCCGCCCGCAGGCGCGCGCGCTGCTGATGCCCAAGCTGAGCATCGGCGGGACCTACAGCCAGGCCTCCACGGACACCGACACGGATGTCCCGGGGGCCCAGTCGGGTGAGGTGGACACGGACACCACCGATTACAACCTGAACCTCATCCAGCCCATTTATCACCACGATTATTACGTGCAGCTGCGCCAGGCCGACGCCAGCATCGCCCAGGCGGACGCCAACTACACGGCGGCCCGGCAGGACCTCATCGTACGTACGGCAAGCGCCTACTTCGGCGTGCTCGCCGCCGAGGACAACCTGCGCTTCGCCGAGTCCCAGCGCACCGCCTTCGAGCAGCAGCTGCGCCAGACCCGGCAACGCTTCGAGGTGGGTCTGACTGCCATCACCGACGTGCGCGAGGCCCAGGCCCGCTATGACCTGGCCGTGTCCCAGGAGATCACCGCCCGCAACCAGCTGACCACCGCCGGTGAGCAGCTGCGCGAGCTCACCGGCGAGGATTACGAATACCTGGAAAAACTGGGCGAGGTGCCGCTGGTGGTCCCGGAGCCGGCGGACGTGGAGCGTTGGGTCAGCACCGCCATGGACCAGAATCTGCAACTGCTCGCCACCGAGGCCGCCAGCCGCTTCGCCCGTGAGGAAATCAGCCGTCAACGCGCGGCGCGTTACCCCACCCTCGACCTCACCGCCAGCGTCGGGCGCACGGAGAGGGAAACCGATTTCAGTACGGAAGTGGACAACAGCGTGGTGGGGATCAACCTGAACTTCCCCTTCTACCAGGGCGGGCTCATCAGCGCCCGCAGCCGCCAGGCCGAATACCTGTACCAGCAGGCCCTGGCCCAGTTGGATCAGCAACGCCGCGCCACCGTGCGCCAGACCCGCGATGCCTACAACGGCGTGCAGGCGGGCATCAGCCAGGTGGAGGCCCTGCGCCAGGCGGTGGTGTCGGCCCAGACCGCCCTCGACGCCACCCAGGCCGGCTACGAAGTGGGTACCCGCACCGCCGTGGACGTACTGGACGCCCAGCAACAGCTGTATTCCGCCCAGAGCGAGTATGCGAGCGCCCGTTACAACTACGTGCTCTCCACCCTGCAGCTCAAGCAGGCGGCGGGCACCCTGGCGCCCGAGGATGTGCGACTGGTGAATGCCTGGCTGCAACCCGCCAAGGCCTCGCCGATCCCGCAACAGTAAGGCACGCCGGACTCCCCCTCCCGGCCCCAAAGGGCGGACCTTGCGGTCCGCCCTTTTTTATTGCCCGGCGGAAACGCCGATGCATTCACCGCGGGGCGACACCCAGGGTCCAGCCCCCTCCGGCCCCTGATTGTGCATAATGCGGTTTTGCCGTTGCGAAATCGTCATGCGCCCATCCAACCCGCTACTGCTTTCCGCGGCCGACAGCCAGCTGCTGCTCATTGACGTCCAGTTGCGCCTGGCCGCGGCCATGCCCGATGCCGATCGGGCCCGCGTGCTGCGCTACGGTGCGGCCCTGAGCCAGGCCGCCGGGCTGTTGGGCGTGCCGGTCATCGCCACCGAACAATACCCGAAGGGACTCGGAGGGACCGAGCCGGCCCTGCGCGAGGCGATGCCGGCCCAGACGTCCATGGTCGAAAAAATGTGCTTCGCTTGTACCGGCGAAGCGGGTTTTCGCCAGGTGCTCGCTGCACAGCCACGCCGACAACTGGTGCTTGCTGGCATGGAGGCCCATGTCTGCGTCCTGCAAACGGCCATGGAATTGCACGCCGAAGGTTACCAGGTGTTCGTGGCGGAAGACGCCGTGAGCAGCCGCAACCCCAGCCACCAGCAAAACGCCATGGAGCGCCTGCGTCAGGCCGGCGTGGTGGTAACCAACACCGAGTCGGTGCTGTTCGAGTGGTTGCGCGACGCCAGCCACCCACAGTTCAAAGCCGTGAGCGCACTCATCAAATGAACACTTCGCCCTTTCCTTCCGCCGCCCCGGATTTCAGCGACCCGCTGGGCCTGTTGCGTGCCTGCCACGGGCGCATCCTCGGTCATTGCGACACCCTGGAACGCCTGCTGCCCCATCTGGCGGCCCATGGCGCAGACGCCGAGGCATGCGAGGCCATGGCGCGAGTGCACCGCTATTTCTCCACTGCGGCGCAACACCACCACGCAGATGAAGAGCAGGACCTGTTCCCGCAGTTGATGACGGTCGCGCTGGAGCTGCACGCGCTGATTGCCGAGTTGGCGACCGAACACACGACCCTCTCTGCCCATTGGGCCGCACTCGCGCCGCTGCTGGCGGCCCCCGAACAGGCCACCGCCGACCCGGCGCGTTTCGCCGGCGTGGTTGCCGGGTTCGTCAGCGCTTACCGCGCACATGCCGAGAAGGAAAACCTGCACTTGCTGCCCCGGGCCGGGCAGGTGTTGTCGACCGATTTTCTGAAGGAACTTGGCGCGCGCATGGCGACGCGTCGTGGTGTAAAGCTGGCCTGACGGCGCGGTCTTTTGCCGTCGCCAACGCCGTCGGCGATTAGCCCTTCGCGGCGCTAAAAAACGCATCGCACCATCGATGCATCGGAAATGATGCACGGCCAGGCCCATCTTGCCCGGCTTGTTCACAAGCCGTTCGCGACCGCGCTTGGTAGAATGGCGCTCTTTGTACCGGCCCTCCCATGAGCGAACCGTTCCGATCCAGCCATTTCCTTTCGCCGCGCTACTGGCCAACCTGGTTGGGCCTCGCGCTGATGCGCCTCGCCGCAGGATTGCCCCATGCGTGGCAGCTGGCGCTGGGTCGAGGCCTGGGGCGCCTGGTCCATGCTGTGGCAAGGGGCCGCCGGGGAATTGTCGACATCAATCTGCGCCTGTGCTTCCCCGAGCTTTCTTCCGAGGAGCGCAAGACGCTGGTACGCCGGAATTTCGAATCCTCCGCCATCGCCCTGTTCGAAATCGCGCTGTCCTGGTGGGGCGATGCGCAGCGGCTGCGCAAGCTCCACCGCATCGAAGGCCTGGAAAACCTGCATGCGGCACGCGCCCTGGGCAAGGGCGTGATCCTGCTGGGCGGGCACTACACCACACTGGAAATCAGCGGCCGTTTGCTGGCGTTTCACACCGACAGCATCCAGCCCATCTACAAGCCCGCCCATAACGCGCTTTACGAAGCCGTGATGGCCCATGCACGCAAGCGCCTGTTTGACGACCTGCTCGACAACAGCGACATGCGGGCGATCGTGCGCAGCCTGAAGGCGGGCAAGGTCATCTGGTACGCACCCGATCAGGATTTCGGTCGCCGCCGCTCGGTGTTCGCACCGTTTTTCGGCGTGACCACCGCAACGCTGACCACCACGGGGCGTCTGGCGCGGTTGTCGGGCGCACCGGTGCTGCCGTTCTATTCCGAACGACTGCCGGGCGAACAGGGTTACCGGGTCCGCATCGGCAGGCCCCTGGAAAACTTCCCCAGCGGTGATGATGTGGTCGATGCCACCGCCATCAACCATGCCATCGAGGAACAGGTGCGGCGCACGCCGGAGCAATACCTGTGGCTGCACAAACGCTTCAAGACACGCCCGCGTGGTGAGCCACGCATCTACCCGAAATGAGCAAAGCGACGCGCTCCTCGTTGCTGTTCGAATACCGGTTGCTGGCGGCGAGCCTGTTTCCTCTGGTGGCGGCCTGGACCGTTTGGCTCGGTTGGAAGCACCGCGACGGCAGGTTCGTGCGCGAGCGCCTGGGCTGGCCGTACCGTCCCGCCGATCGCAATGCCGTGTGGGTGCATGCGGCATCGGTGGGCGAGGTGAATGCGGCGCTGCCGCTCATTGCCGAAGTGCGGCGTCGCCACCCGGCCGCCCGCGTTCTCCTGACCACGTCGACGCCCACGGGCGGTGCCCTGGCCCGCCGCCACGCACACGATGGCATTCACCACGCGTATTTGCCCTTCGACCGCAGCGGCGGCGTGCGGCGCTTTTTGGCCCGGCACCGCCCGCGTTGCGGCCTGGTGGTGGAAACCGAGCTCTGGCCCAACCTGTACGGGGCCTGCGCTGCGGCCGACGTGCCGCTGGTCATCGTCAACGGCCGGGTGTCGGCCCGCACCTTGAAGGCGTCGGTGTGGCTGCGCGATCTCTACACCGCCTGCCTGGCCGGGGTTTGCAAGGTGCTGGCACGTTCGCCCGAAGACCGCGACGGCTTCCTGGCGCTTGGGGCACCGCCCTCGACGGTCGAGGTGCTCGGCAACCTGAAGTTCGCTGCCCCGGGGCGTGCCGGGACGGCGCCGATGTCGCTGGGCAGGCCCTACGTGCTCGCCGCGTCGACGCGCGAAGGCGAAGAGGCGCTGTTTCTGAAGGCGTGGCGGCAAGCGGGCAACGAACACTTGCTGGTCATCGCACCGCGCCATCCCAAGCGCCTGGACGCGGTGCTTGCGGACGTGAAGCCGTTCGGGCCCATCGCGGTGCGCAGCCGGGGTGAAGCCGTCAGCCAGGACACGCGGGTTTACGTGGCAGACACCTTTGGCGAGCTGGAAGCCTTCATGGCGGGTGCCGAGCTGGTGTTCATGGGCGGCTCGCTGGTGCCGAAGGGCGGGCACAATGTGCTGGAGCCGGCGCGCCTGGGCAAGGCCGTGGTATTCGGGCCACACATGGAAAATTTCGCGGAAGAGGCACGTCTGCTGCTGCAGCAGGGCGCGGCGATGCAGGTGGACGATTCGCAACTCGCCGGCACACTGAGCGAATTACTCGCCGCCCCAGCGCGGCGCGAGGCCATGGGTCAGCGCGCGCGCACCGCCGTCGCCGCGCGTGCGGACATCGCGGTACGCTACGTGGATGCGCTCGACGCCCTTGGTACCCTGTAGCCCGAATGCGGCGCAGCGGAATCCGGAGCTTCGCTAACGACGGAAAACCCGGGTTCCGCTGCGCTACACCCGGGCGACGTCGGGCGCTTTGGCATAGCCGGCCAGCAGGGCCTGCCAGGCGTTCGGCTCGAATGCGAAAGCCGGGTTTGTTCCGCGCAGTTTCACCAGGGAACGCTGTAGCCGCCGCAGGTTTTCGTCACACCAGCGACCCGGCGCACGCATTTCTCCGCGATCGAAATCGATCACGAACACCGCACCGTTTGCGCCGATGAGGACGTTGTGGGCGTTGAGGTCGGCATGAAAGGCGCCAGCCGCATGGAAATGGCGAATGCAGGCGCCGATGGCGCGCCAGGTTTCAGTGGGCAGCGGCCCGTCGTGCAGGCGCGACGAGAGCGGCACGGCAGGCAGCCGCTCGGTGATCAAATCGCCGCGGTAGAACAATCCATACTGCACCACCCGGGCCGCCACCGGGCGCGGCACCGGCAGGCCACGGTCGTAAAGCGTCGCGAGCAGGTGCCATTCACGCCACGGACGGCTGCGCGCCAGGCCCGTCCACAGATAACGATCGGCGATGAAACGCCCCGGCAAACCGCCACGACGATAGTGACGCAGGACCAGTCCCATGCCGGCCTGCTCGAAAAACAGGGTGGTACCACGGCCCGCAGCGGCGGTTTCCGTACGTGCCGGCGCGAACAGGCCGTCGTCGGCGTGGTCGAGCAGCGCCCCTTCGTATAGGATGTGGCTCTTTTTG
>JAWLCT010000029.1:0-41093 GCA_041687015.1 Gammaproteobacteria bacterium | reverse complement strand
CACCAGTTCGCCCGTGATGCGGCTGCGGTACTTGGACGACAGGCGTTCGGCCAGGCGGGCCACCGGATCGTGTGTGGTGCTGATTTTCTCGGCGGGCCGGCTCATGGGGTTCTCCAGGCGTCAGGCCGCCGATAATATAGAACCGATAGAGAACGGACAATCAGGAACACGCCCATGGATCTGACACGGCGTCAGCAAGCCATTCTGGATTTCCTGCGCGAGCACGCGCGGCAGCAGGCCTATCCCCCGACCCTGGACGAGATATGCGCGGCCTTGGGCCTGCGCTCCCGCGGCTCGCTGCACAAGCACGTCAGCGCCCTGGTGGAGGCGGGCTATCTGGAACCGCTCCACGGCAAGCAGCGCGGAATCCGGCTGAGCGCAGCGGCGGTCGGTGCGGAAAACGCCTTGCCCCTGCTCGGCACCATCGCGGCCGGGCGGCCGATCGAAACCATCGCGCAACCGGAAAGCATCGAAATCCCACCCGTGTTACAGCGGCGTGCGCCCTGTTATGTGTTGCGGGTGCGCGGCGATTCCATGGTGGACGAGGGCATTCTCGATGGCGACTACGTGATCATCGAGGCGCGCGAGCATGCGCGCGACGGTGAGATCGTGGTGGCGCTCATCGACGGCAGCGAAGCGACCCTGAAGCGCCTCGAACGCGCCTCAGGCGAGGTGCGTCTACACCCGGCCAATGCGGCCATGGCGCCCCTGCGCTACGCGCCGGAGCGGGTTGCCATCCAGGGTGTGTTGGTGGGCCAGATGCGGCGCTATTGAAAGTCGTCAGGCGAACCGGGAATCCGGCAGACCGCACAGCTTGCGCAAATCCCCGTCCAGATCATCCCGCTGACACACGGCATCGCGGGCGCCGTCGTCCCCGTGCCTGACGATCTCGTACAGCACCGCGGGGCTGGCGGCCGGCGCGCCGGCAATCAATTCCAGTACCACGTCGGCGAAATCGTCCGGCTTCTGAGCGATCGCCTGGGCCGTCAACCGGGCCAGATCGGCTTCCGAGAGATCCCCGGCCAATTCGACGCGTGCGAATACCTCGTCGTTCCAGTTGCGCGCCAAGCGGCTGAAGCGCTCGGGGCTGAGATTCGGCGTGAGCACGATTTTCATGACGTCTGTTCCGGAGACATGGATGCCGGGCGCCCCGCGCCCAACGGCGGGCTGATGCTTCAACAGCTTAGAAGCGGGCCCATGGCCGCGCCAGCCGTTCAGAAGGGATTGGCGTCCTCTTCGAGATCCTCACCGGGCAAGGCATCGAAAGCGATGGAGCCGTGTGCCTCGGCGTTGGCCATGTCCTTCTCGGACAGGTAGACGGATTCCATGATGTCGATGAAGCGCTTCGCCTGCGGCGACAGATAACGGCCCTGGCGCAGCACCAGCCCGTAGCTGCGTCGCGGGAAATACTGATCCAGCGGGATGGCGGCCAGTTGTTCTTCGCCCGTCAGGCACACATCCGTGACGATGGAAATGCCCAGGCCCAGTTCCACATACTTCTTGATCACTTCCCAGCCGCCCGCCTCCAGGGCCACCTGATAGCTCACCCCGTTTTGACGGAACACCAGGTCGACGATGCGCCAGGTGGACAGGTGCCGCGGGGGCAGGATCAGCCCATAGGGACTGATGTCGTCGAGGCGGATGGCCTTCTTTTTGGCCAGCGGATGATCCTTGGGCACGATGAGCGCCGGTTTGTACGTCACCACGGGGCGATAGACGAGATCGTCCGGCACTTCGAGCATGGACCCGACGGCGAAATCCACCTCGTCTTTGCGCAGCATGGCCAGTCCGTCGCGGCCGGTCACGTTGTGCAGCTTGAGACGGATGTTGGCATGAAGCTGTGCAAAGCGCTTCATCACCTCGGGGAGGATGTAGAGGATCGTCGATTCGCCCGCAGCAATGTTCAGGACACCGTGCTCCACTTTGCCCAGGTGTGCGGCGAAGGTCTCGTGCAGCTTGTCGATGCCTTCCACCAGCGGCTCGGCCAGCTTGTAGAGCAGTTCGCCTTCCGGTGTGAGCTTGATGCTCGGGCCGCGCCTTTCGAACAAAGTGGTTTCAAATTCACGCTCAAGCGCTTGAATCTGCAAGGAAACGGAAGGCTGACTCAGGAACAGCGTTTCTGCCGCGAGGGAGATGCTCCCGTGTCGTGCCGTGTGACAGAAAGCACGTAGCTGCTTGAGCCGGTTTTGCTTGTAGTAGAGGTTCGGGGCGTTATCCATCGGGTTTGTATTGGTTTCGCCAATATTAAGGATTGAAATAATTATCGGGCCAAATAATCCATCAGAACATAGACTTCGTTCACACACGCCTTTTGCGGTTTCCGATAGGCGTGGTCGGAAAACGAAACTTGGGGGTAACGAAGTCCGTGGACTCGTTGACTAACATCGCTGTCGCAGGCGCCTTCATGGCCGGTCTCGGGGTCGCCCTGGCAACCGTACTGGCCGTGGCCAACCGCCGCCTCCATGTGGAGGAAGACCCGCGCATCGACGAAGTCGAGGAAATGCTGCCCAAGGCCAACTGTGGTGCCTGCGGCATTGCGGGCTGCCGTCCCTTCGCGGAAGCCGTCGTTGCGGGGCAGGTCACGCCGGGCAAGTGTACCGTGAACTCGCCTGAAATGACCGAAGCCATTGCCGGTTATCTCGGTGTGGACGCCGGTCACGTGGAAAAGCAGGTCGCCCGCCTGGCCTGTGCCGGTGGTTCCCACGTGGCCTACACCCGTGCCCGTTACCAGGGCCTGCAGACCTGTCGTGCGGCGGCCGTGGTGGCCGGCGGCGGCAAGGGCTGCGCCTGGGGTTGCATCGGCCTGGGCGACTGCGCCTCGGTGTGCGACTTCAACGCCCTGCACATGAACAAATACGGCCTGCCCGTGGTCGATGCCGACCGCTGCACCGCCTGCGGCGATTGCGTGGACGTGTGCCCGAAAGATTTGTTTTCCCTCCAGCCCGTCAGCCACCAGTTGTGGGTCGCCTGCAAGAACCAGGATCTGGCTGATGAAGGTGAGGCCCATTGTGAACTGGTGTGCACGGCCTGCGGACGCTGCTCCGCCGATGCACCCGAGGGCCTGATCCAGATCCGCAACAATCTTGCTGTGATCGACTACAGCAAAAACGGACTCGCCTCCCGCGTCGCCATCGAGCGCTGCCCTACCGGCGCGATCGTCTGGTTCGACCGCGAAAAAGGGGCGGTCAAAGGGGCCGACGCACGTCGCGTCACTCGCAAAGAGCCCCTTCCGCGCATCGAACCACTTCCGCGCGTTTGACATTCCGCGACGCCTGACACGTACCGTCCTCGCGACGGCAGGAATACTGTTTTCTTGAAAAAAATCCGACTCGGCGCAAGCCGGCCAGAGATAGGGTGATTTGGTGATGAAGAAAGAGGCCACGACATTCAAGTATCCCGGCAAGCGCCGCGCCATGGATGGCAATACCGCTGTCATCATGTGCGAACGTGAGTCGTCGGATGCGGCGGGCGCCTATCCGATCACGCCCTCGACCAACATGGGCGAATACTGGGCCGAAGAGGTCTCCAAGGGACACCTCAACGTTTCCGACCGTCCGCTGATCTTCATCGAGCCGGAATCCGAGCACGCCGCCGCGGCGGTGACCGCCGGCCTGTCCATGACCGGTCTGCGCGCCACCAACTTCTCATCCGCACAGGGCGTGGCCTTCATGCACGAGTCCCTGTACTCGGCGGTCGGCAAGCGTCTTACCTATGTGCTCAACATCGGCTGCCGCGCCATCACCAAGGCGTCGCTGAACGTGCACGCCGGTCACGACGACTACCACTGCGTGGACGACACCGGTTTCTTCCAGATGATGGCCAAGAGCGCCCAGGAAGCCGCCGACCTGAACATGATCGCCCACAAGGTGGCCGAGCTCGCGCTCACACCGGGCATCATCGCCCAGGACGGCTTCCTCACCACGCACCTCATTGAATCCATGCGTGTGCCGGAGCGCGCGCTGATTGCCGAATTCCTCGGCAAGCCCGACGACCTCATCGACACCCCGACGCCGGCACAGCGCCTGATCTATGGCCCGAAGCGCCGCCGTATTCCCGCCATCTGGGATGTGGACAACCCGATGGTGTCCGGTTCCGTGCAGAACCAGGACGCCTTCATGCAAGCCGTCGCCGCCCAGCGTCCCTATTTCTTCGAACACATCAAGTCGCTCACCGACCAGGCGATGGATGAGTTCCATCAGCTCACCGGCCGCCGTTACGGCCGCATCGGCACCTACAAGACCGAAGACGCCGATTACCTGATCCTCGGCCAGGGCAGCGTGGTGGGTACCGCGGAGGCCGTGGCCGACTATCTGCGCGAGACCCGCAAGCTCAAGGTGGGCGTGGTCAACCTCACCATGTTCCGTCCCTTCCCCGGCGACCTGCTCGGTCATGTGCTGAAGGGCAAGAAGGGTGTGGCGGTGCTCGAGCGTACCGACCAGCCGCTCGCAGAAGACCTGCCGCTGGCGCGCGAGACCCGCGCCACGGTGAGCAAGTGCGTGGAAAACGGTGTCGCGGGCAGCGGTGAACTCCCCTACCCCGACTACGCCGTGTTCGGTACCAAGGACATTCCGGTCATCTATTCCGGTTCTTTCGGCCTCGGCTCCCGCGACCTGCAGCCCGAGGGCATCATCGGCGCCATCGAGAACATGCTGCCCGAGGGCAAGCGCAAGAAGTTCTTCTACCTGGGCGTGGATTTCGTGCGCGAAAAGCCCGAGTCCCCCAAGCAGGAGATCTATCAGCAGGATCTGCTCGAGGCCTATCCGAAGATCCGCGACATGGCCATCCACGGCAGCGAAAACCCGAACCTCATGCCCAAGGGTGCCATCACCGTGCGCATGCACTCCGTGGGCGGCTGGGGTGCGGTAACCACCGGCAAGAACCTGGCCATGACGTTGTTCGACCTGCTCGATTACGACATCAAGGCCAACCCCAAGTACGGTTCCGAGAAGAAGGGTCAGCCGACCACCTATTACCTGTCGGCCGCGCCGACCCCGATCCGCATCAACGCGGAATACAAGTTCGTGGACGTGGTGCTGTCGCCCGACCCGAACGTGTTCGAACATTCCAACGCGCTTTCCGGCCTGAAGAAGGGCGGCGTGTTCATCATCCAGTCGCACCTGGAAACGCCGGAAGAGGTGTGGAAGTCGTTCCCCATCACGGCCCAGCGCTTCATCGCCGAAAACGACATCCGCGTGTTCTACGTGGACGCCTTCAAGATCGCCCGTGAAGAGGCCTCCAATCCGGAACTGCAGTTCCGTATGCAGGGCATCGCCTTCCAGGGCGCCTTCTTCAAGGCCTCCGGCGTGATGGAACAGGCCAGCCTGGACGAACACAAGCTGTTCAAGGCCATCAAGGATCAGCTGGAGTCCAAGTTTGGTTCCAAGGGCGCGCGCGTGGTGGAAGACAACCTGCGTGTGGTGCGCCGCGGTTTCGATCAGATCACCGAAATCACCGACAAGACCGTCAGCCAGTACACCCCGGCCATGCTGCGCAAGGAATCGCACTTGCCCATCATGCTCAAGCGCGCGCCCGAGAGCGACATGAGCCTGTCGGACGTGCACCGTTTCTGGGAGCAGACCGGCAACTTCTACATCTCCGGCCAGGGCAACGACAATCTGGTGGACCCGTTCATCGGCCTGTCCCTGATGCCCGCCGCCACCGGCGTGTTCCGTGACATGACGCAGGTGCGTTTCGAACATCCCACCTGGAATCCGGCCAATTGCACCGCCTGCGGCGACTGCTACACCGTCTGCCCGGACAGCGCCATCCCGGGCCTGGTCAACTCCATGACCGAGGTGTTCGAGACCGCCATCCGTCGCATCGAGACCGCCGGCAACCCGACCCGCTACCTGCGCCGTGCCACGCGTACGCTGGAAAAGAAGCTGCGTGCGCTGCTCGATGCCGCCGGCGAAAAGGCTGACGTGCATGCCCTGCTCGCCCAAGCCATCGTCGAGACCATCGTGGACACCGACGTGGACGGCGAAGCCCTGGAGCGCCTGAACACCGAGTTCGAGTGGTTCAAGAACGAACTGGGTGACTTCAAGTTCGCGGTCACCAAGCCGTACTACCTGAACAAGGAGAAGCAGGCCAAGGGCAGCGGCGGCCTGTTCTCCATCACCGTCAATCCGTACACCTGCAAAGGCTGCATGGAGTGCGTGACGGTGTGCGGTGACGACGCCCTTGCCATCGAAAAGCAGACGCCCGAGAGCATCGAGCGCCTGCGCAAGGAATGGGGCCTGTGGCTGGACCTACCGACCACCTCGCCCGACTACATCCGCATCGAAGACCTCGACGAGCGCATCGGCGCCCTGGAGACCCTGCTGCTGGACAAGCGCGCCTACGGCTCCATGGTGTGCGGCGACGGCGCCTGCCTCGGCTGCGGCGAGAAGACCGTGATCCACCTGTTCACGGCCACCGTCACGGCCCTCATGCAGCCCCGTGTCAAGGCACACCTGGCCAAGCTCGACCAGCTCATCAACGGCCTGGATCGCCACATCCGCCTCAAGCTGGCAGAGACCATGGATCTCTCCGACTCCGACGCGGTAAGCAAGGTGGTCGAGGCCCACGAGGATGCCGACCTCACCCTGGCACGGCTCACCGCCAAGCTGGACGAGGGCCGCATCGCCAGGGCGCTGGATCCGGAATGGCTCAAGTGGGCCACCCAGCTGCTGGCGCGCTTGAAAGATCTGAAGTGGCGTTACACCCACGGTGTGACCGGCCGCGGCCGCGCCGACATGGGTATCGTCAATTCCACCGGCTGCACCTCGGTGTGGGGTTCCACCTTCCCGTTCAGCCCCTACCCGTTCCCGTGGGCGTCGCACCTGTTCCAGGATTCGCCGTCCATGGCCATGGGTTTGTTCGAAGGCCACATGGCGAAGATGGCGGAAGGCTTCAAGGCAATCCGCATGGCCGAGCTGGAACTGGCCGGCGAATTCAATGCCGAGAAGCACAAGGATTTCTTCACCTATTTCGACTGGAAGCAGTTCAGTGACGAGGAATGGCTGCTGTGCCCGCCGGTGGTTTCCGTGGGCGGCGACGGCGCCATGTACGACATCGGGTTTCAGAACCTGTCGCGCGCACTGATGTCCGGTGTGCCTGTGAAGGTGCTGGTGCTCGATACCCAGGTGTATTCCAACACCGGCGGCCAAAGCTGCACCTCCGGCTACGTGGGCCAAGTGGCCGACATGGCGCCCTACGGCAAGCACTGGAAGGGCAAGATGGAGATCCGCAAGGAGATGTCGCTCATCGCCATGGCTCATCGCACCAGCTATGTGATGCAGGGCACGGTGGCCAACGTGACGCACTTGCTGGAAAGCTACATCGAAGGCCTGAACAGCCGCCGTCCGGCCCTGTTCAACGTGTACGCGGTATGCCAGCCCGAGCACGGTGTGGGCGACGACGCCTCCTTCGATCAGAGCAAACTCGCCCAGGAGTCGCGCGCCTATCCGCTGCTGCGCTTCAACCCGGACAAGGGCAACACCTGGCGTGAATGCACGGACCTGGAAGGCAATCCGTCCCTGGATACCGACTGGCCCATGTACACCCTCGACTATGTGAACGAGAACGGTGAGAAGGCCAAGCTGGAAGTGCCCATGACCTTCGCCGACTTCGCCGTCACCGAGGGCCGTTTCCGCAAGCACTTCAAGAAGGCGCCGGTGGAAACCTGGAACGAAAACATGCTGCCCCTGCACGAGTTCATCGAGTTGGACGAGGACGAGCGCGAGGGCAAGTTCCCGTACATCTGGATGGTCGATCAGAAGCAGCGTCTGGGCCGTGTGCTGGTCAGCCAGGAACTGGTGCTTTCCACCATCGAACGTCGTGACTTCTGGCGCTTGCTCAAGTCCATCGTCGGTCTCGACGCCACGGTGGCCGATGCCGATCAGATTGCCGAGCAGGCTCGACTCGAAATGGCACAGAAGCTCACCGCGGGCCTGCTGGCCCTGGCGGGTGGTGAAGGCGTCGGCAGCTTCGCCAATGCCCTGGCCGCACCGGCAGCGGGTACCGCTGCAACGGGCAACGGTGCCGCCGCACCGGCCGACTATGAGGCCGTGTGGATCGACACCCCCGAATGCACCACCTGTGATGAGTGCATCAAGATTGCCCCTTCGGTATTCGCCTACAACGACCAGAAGAAGGCCGTGGTGGTGAATCCCAAGGGTGGCACGTTCAAGGACCTGGTTCGCGCGGCGGAGAAGTGCACGGCGGGATGCATCCACCCCGGCACGCCCTTCAACCCGTCGGAACCGGATCTGGAGAAGTTGAAGAAGCGAGCTGAAAAGTTCCATTGAAATGCCGTAGGGGAAGGTGGGCGTTGACAGGTCACGCGTGAGGAAGTGACGCGTGACAGGTGACGCTTAACGTTTAGCGTCTGACGTCCAACCTCCCCAACGGTGTCACGGTTTGGGTATGGAACGCTTCGACGGAATGAGAGCGTTTCCATATGTTTCGTAGGGGCGGACCCGGTGTTCGCGGTTTTCATGGCATGTGGCGCGTGCACTCCGCTCCTACGTTCTTTTTTTCCGAGTGACTGAGGATGGGCTTGCTCAACCTGTTCAGGCGAAAAACCTTTGCTCATGGCGTGCATCCGCCGGAGCACAAGGACGAAACCGCACATCTGCCGATCCGGCGGATGCCGTTTGCTCCGCGCATGATCATCCCGCTGTCGCAGCACTTCGGTGCGCCGGCGGTGCCGGTCGTGCACGTGGGTCAGGAGGTCGTGCGCGGCGAACCCATCGCCCGTGCCGACGGCTTCATGTCCGTACCCATGCACGCACCCGCCACGGGTGTGATCGAATCCATTCAGCTCATGCCGACGGCGCGTGGCCCCAAGACCGAGGCCATTGTCATCAGGGTGCATCCCGCGGCGGAACAACGCGTGCTCTACGGTGCGCCCCGTGACGTCGATGCCATGACGCCGGACGAAATCGTTCAGGCGGTGCAGGATACCGGCATGGTGGGTCTCGGCGGTGCGGCCTTCCCCACTCACGTGAAGCTGAAACCGCCCAAGGACCACCCCATCGACACGCTGGTGGTCAACGGCTGTGAATGCGAGCCGTACCTGACCACCGATCATCGCGTGATGCTGGAATACACCGACGAACTGTTGCGCGGCATCCGCATCGCCATGCGCGTGAGCGGTGCCGCGCGCGCGGTCATCGGCGTGGAGGACAACAAGCCCGATGCCATCGAGGCGATCGAGCGCAAGCTTCCCGAAGACGGCAGCATCACGGTACAAGCCGTCAAAACCAAGTACCCGCAGGGTTCAGAGAAGCTGCTGGTGCAGGTGCTGCTTGGCCGCGAAGTACCGTCCGGCGGATTCCCATATCAGATCGGCGTGGTGGTGAATAACGTGGGTACCCTTGCCCAGCTCGGCATGTTGCTGCCGGACAGCCAGGGGCTCATTGAACGCGTGGTGACCCTGGCCGGCCCCGGCATCAAAAAGCCCGGCAACTACATCATCCCGCTTGGAACACCGTTACGTTTTGCGCTGGATTACGTGGGTTACCACGGGGATGCGAGCCACATCATTCTTGGCGGCCCCATGATGGGCAACACTGTCGCGTCGCTGGACGTCCCCGTCACCAAGGGTGTCACCGGCATCCTTGTAATGCCCGATGAAGAGAAAAAACCGGCAGCCCAGACCATTTATCCGTGCATCCGCTGCGGACGTTGTCTCGATGCCTGCCCGGTACACCTCAACCCGTCTCAGCTGGGTCGTCTGGCGGCGAAGCGCCAATACACGGAAATGCAGCAGAAATACCATCTCAACGACTGCTTCGAATGCGGTTGCTGCAGCTTCGTGTGTCCTTCGAACATCCCGCTGGTGCAGTACTTCCGTATTGCCAAGGCCATCAACCGGGAGCGTGCCGCATGACGCCCAGGATTGAACTGCGTACCTCACCGCACGTGAAATCGCCCACCACCGTCGCGCAGATCATGCGCAACGTGGTGTACGCGCTCATGCCCATCTGCGCCTTTTCCGTCTGGCAGTTCGGCATCAGCGCCCTGGCGCTCATCCTCACGGTCACCGCCGCGTGTTTGGCCACCGAACGCCTGTTCAACTGGCTCGGCGATCGCCCCAACACGCTGTCCGATTGGAGCGCCACCATCACCGGCCTGCTGCTCGCCCTCACCCTGCCCCCGGGTTTCCCCTTGTGGATGGGCGCGGTCGGCGGCTTTGTCGCCATCGCCCTCGGCAAGGCGCTGTTCGGCGGCCTCGGGTTCAACGTGTTCAATCCGGCGCTGGTGGGCCGAGCCTTCGTGCAGGCGGCCTTCCCCGTGGCGATCACCACCTTCACACCGGCTTTTGCCCCCAACCGCTTTGTTGAATTCATCCCCACCACGCTGACGCCGCCGCTGCAGGTGCCGCCGTCACTGACGGAGTGGTTCGCAACCCAGGGACTCGACGGCTTCACCAGCGCCACGCCCATGGGGCAGTGGAAGTTCGAAGGCGTGTTCACGGATGCCGGCAGCCTGTTCACCGGTATGTCCGCGGGTTCCGCGGGCGAGACCTCCGCTTTGTTGATCCTCCTCTGTGGCCTCTATTTAGCCCTCCGGCGGATGATGGACTGGCGTATTCCCGCAGCCATGCTGCTGGGCGCGTTCGTCACTGCCGGCTTTTTTTTCCTGTTGGACGGGGACAAGTATCCGACACCGCTGTTCGTGCTGTTTTCCGGCGGCCTGATGCTCGGCGCCGTGTTCATGGCCAGCGACATGGTGGCCTCCCCGGTGACGCCGCGGGGCGTGTGGATCTATGGGCTGTTCATGGGCGTGCTCACGGTCATCATCCGCTATTTCGGCGGCCTCAATGAAGGCGTGATGTACGCCATCCTGCTCGGCAATGCGGTGTCACCGTTGATCGAGTCGATAACGCAGCCTCGCATTTACGGCGAACGCAAGCGGGAGGGCGGACGATGAACGAACAGCCCATCGTGTTTGCCAGCCAGCGGACCCCGTCCAGCTTCGCGCTCATCCGCGTGCTCGGGCTGGTCGCCATGATGTCCGGCCTGCTGCTGGTGCTGGTTTACCAGTGGACTTTGCCTGTCATCACGGAGCAGCGCCGACAGGCGCTGGAGCAGGCGGTGTTCCAGGTGATTCCGGGCGCCACCCGCCTGGACGCCTTCGTGGCGAACGACAGCGGATTGCATGCGGCCGCCAGCGGTCAGAGCGGCCGCGCCGTGTATGCGGGCTATGACGCCGCGGGAGCGCTGGTCGGTATTGCCGCGGAAGGCGCGGCGCAGGGTTATGCCGACGCGGTGCGCCTGCTCTACGGCTACTCCCCTGCTTGTCAGTGCATCACGGGTATTCGGATCGTCTACAGCCGCGAAACGCCGGGCTTTGGTGACAAACTCGCCACCGATGCCCCCTTCCTGGCGAATTTCGAGGCACTGGATGCGCGGCTGAATGCAGAGGGCTCGGCGCTTGCCAATGCCATCGTCACCGTGCGGCACGGCAGCAAGAAACAGCCCTGGCAGATCGACGCCATCTCGGGTGCCACCGTGTCGTCCAAGGCCGTCGGCAAGGCCATCAACGAGAGCGCACAGCAGGTGCTGCCGCACCTGCATCGCCGCCTGTCTGAACAGGAGGGCAAACTCTGATGCGACCCAATGTGAATCAACCCATCACCATGGACACCTTCCTGCGCGGTATCTGGCGGGAAAACCCCGTGTTCGTCGCCCTGCTCGGCATGTGTCCGGTGCTTGCCGTGACCAACACGGCCACCAATTCGCTGGCCATGGGCGTGTCCACGCTGTTCGTGCTCATCGGCTCCAACGTGCTCATCTCCATGTTGAGGAATTACATTCCAAAACAGGTACGCATCGCCACGTACATCGTCATCATCGCCACCTTCGTGACCATGGTGGACTACATCCTGCAGGCCTTCAGTCCGACGGTATATGCAGCGCTGGGCGCATTCATTCAGCTCATCGTGGTGAACTGCATCATCCTCGGACGCGCCGAAGCCTACGCGTCCAAGCATCCAGTGCTGTCCACGGCCGTGAATTCCGCCGGCATGGGCATCGGTTTCACCATCGCCCTGCTCATGCTTGGGAGCGTGCGTGAGCTGCTCGGTATGGGCAGCCTGTTCGGCGTTTCCCTGTTCGGTGAAAGCTTCCAGCCCTGGCTGGTCATGATTCTTCCGCCCGGCGGCTTCTTCGTGATGGGCGGCTGGTTGCTGCTGTTTGCCTGGTGGCGTGAACGCAAGGCGCGCAAGGCTATTGTGGAGGAACCCGTCCATGCAGGGTGAGTCCTTGACGTTCGTTTTCCTGAACGCGGCGATCATCAACAACTTCGTGCTCGCCATGTTTCTCGGCATCTGCCCGTTCCTCGGCGTTTCGGGCAAGTTGAAAACGTCCAGCTCCATGGGTGCGGCCACCACGCTGGTGATGTTCATCAGCTCGGTGAGCGCCTATGGCCTCAACGTACTGCTGGCCAACTTCGAGATCGAATTCCTGCGGCTCATCAGCTACATCGCCGTCATCGCCTCGGCTGTGCAGTTGGTGGAAATGAGCATGAAGAAGTTCAGCCCGCCCCTGTTCCGGGCGTTGGGGATCTTCCTGCCGCTCATCACCACCAACTGCGCCATTCTCGGCGTGGCGCTGTTCCAGACAGCCAAGGAATACGATTTTTATCAAGCCATGGTCTACAGCCTTGGCGCCGGCGCGGGTTTCACGCTCGCCCTGGTGCTGATGGCCGGTCTGCGGGAAAAACTCGAGCTCTCCACGGTGCCGCGCATTGCGCAAGGCGCCGGCATGAGCCTCATGCTCGCAGGCATCCTGTCGCTCGCCTTCATGGGCTTCGCGGGTTTGGGGGGCTGACATGAAATACCTCATCGCCATCGCCCTGCTGTTCATGCTGATGCTCGGCTGGGTGGCCATGCAGCACGTCGCGCAACTGTTCGCGCGACGTCATCCGGAATTCGGTCCAGTGCGCGACGGGCTCGGCTGCGGCTCCTCGTGCAGCTGTTCGAAAGGCAGCTGCAGTACCCGTGGTGGATGAACAACACATCCAGCTTTTATTGAACATTTCGAGTATTACCTAACGAGGAAGAGGTGTAATCGTGGGCGAGTATGTAATCTGGTTCGACTCTCTCGGCATGGAAGACGTAAACCGGGTCGGTGGCAAGAATGCATCTCTCGGCGAGATGATCAGCGGACTGTCGTCGGCGGGTGTGCGCGTCCCCAATGGATTCGCAACCACCGCATTCGCATTCCGCGAGTTTCTGCGTCACAACTCGCTGGCTGAACGCATCAACAGCCTGCTTGCGCGTCTCGATGTCGATAACATCAACGCGCTCAAGGAAGCAGGCGCCACCATCCGCCAATGGATCATCGAAACGCCGTTCCCCGACGAGCTGCAGCAGGCCATCACCAGCGCCTATCGCAAGCTCGAACAGGAAAGCGGCGGCGAAATCGCGTTTGCAGTGCGCTCCTCGGCGACCGCCGAAGACCTGCCCGATGCCTCCTTCGCGGGTCAGCAGGAAACCTATCTGAACGTGCGCGGCCTCGACAACGTGCTCACCGCCGTGCACCACGTATTCGCCTCGCTGTACAACGATCGCGCCATCTCCTATCGCGTGCACAAGAATTTCGATCACAGCGAAGTGGCCCTGTCTGCCGGTGTGCAGCGCATGGTGCGCAGCGATATCGGCGCCAGCGGCGTGATGTTCACCCTCGACACCGAATCCGGCTACCGCGATGCCGTGTTCATCACCGGCTCCTACGGCCTCGGTGAAACCGTGGTACAGGGCGCGGTAAATCCGGACGAGTTCTACGTGTACAAACCCAACATCAGCGCCAATCGCCCGGCCATTCTGCGCCGTCATCTGGGTGAGAAGGCGATCAAGATGATCTACAGCGACGACACCGCACACGGCCGCACCACGCTGACCGTCGACGTGGCGGAGGCCGAGCGCATGAAGTTCTGCATCACCGATGAACAGGTGCAGGACCTGGCGCGTCAGGCCATGATCATCGAAGGCCATTATGGTCGTCCCATGGACATCGAATGGGCCATGGACGGGAACGACGGTCAGCTCTACATCGTGCAGGCCCGCCCGGAAACGGTGGAAAGCCGCACCGAGGGCCAGACCATCGATCGCTTCAAGCTGAAGGAAACCGGCAAGGTGCTGGTTACCGGCCGCGCCATCGGCCAGCGCATGGGCGCCGGCCCGGTGCGCCTGATCACCGATCCGAGCCAGATGGAACGCGTGCAGCCCGGCGACGTGCTGGTCACCGACATGACCGACCCGGACTGGGAACCGATCATGAAACGCGCCTCCGCCATTGTCACCAACCGCGGCGGCCGCACCTGTCACGCCGCCATCATCGCGCGCGAGATGGGCATCCCCGCCGTGGTGGGTTGCGGTGACGCCACCGAACGGCTGAAGGACGGTCAGGACGTGACCGTGTCCTGTGCCGAGGGCGACACCGGCCGTGTCTACGAAGGCAAGCTCGCCTTCGACGTGGTGCGCACCAACGCCAAGGAAATGCCCAAGCTGGACGTGAAGGTGATGATGAACGTGGGCAATCCCACCCGCGCCTTCCAGTTCGCCAACATCCCGAATGCGGGTGTGGGCCTGGCGCGTCTCGAATTCATCATCAACACCATGATCGGCGTGCATCCCCGTGCCCTGCTCGAGTTCGACCAGCAGACACCGGAGATCCAGGATGCCATTCGTCGCAAGATGGCCGGCTACGCCGACCCGGTGAGCTTCTACGTGGAGAAGCTGGTGGAAGGCATCAGCACCCTGGCGGCCAGCTTCGCGCCCGGCCCGGTGATCGTGCGCCTGTCGGACTTCAAGTCCAACGAGTACGCCAACCTGCTGGCCGGTCCCAACTACGAGCCGCATGAAGAGAACCCCATGCTCGGCTTCCGCGGTACGGCGCGTTACCTCTCCGAGGCGTTCCGTCCCTGCTTCGAGCTGGAATGCCGCGCCATCCGCAAGGTTCGCGAAGAAATGGGCCTCACCAACGTGCAGGTGATGGTGCCCTTCTGCCGCACCCTCAAGGAAGCCGAGCAGGTGATCGCATTGCTCGCGGAGAACGGGCTCAAGCGGGGCGAAAACGACCTGCGCGTCATCATGATGTGCGAGCTGCCGTCCAATGCCGTACTTGCCGACGAGTTCCTTGAGTACTTCGACGGCTTCTCCATCGGCTCCAACGACCTGACCCAGCTCACCCTGGGCCTGGACCGCGACTCCGGTCTGGTGGCAGGTTCCTTCGACGAGCGCGATCCTGCTGTGAAGAAGATGCTGCGCATGGCCATCGAGGCCTGCCGCAAGCAGGGCAAGTACGTCGGCATCTGCGGTCAGGGCCCCTCCGACTACCCCGACCTTGCCCAGTGGCTCATGGAACAGGGCATCAGCAGCATCTCCCTGAACCCCGACACGGTCGTGGACACCTGGCTGAAGCTGGCCGGCAAATCGGCCTGACCCGCAGGGCCCGAAGGGCGGCGCAAGCCGCCCTTCCTTTTTGTGCCTACGCATTAGCGGACGAGGAGAAAAGCATTAACCACGGGGGACACGGGGAACACGGGGGAAACCCATTGATGGTCACCCTGCCTGTAGGAGCGGCCCCAGGCCGTGATTGCCGTCGGATACCGCGCCATCGCGGTGATGGTCGCCCTACAGAGAAATCCATTCCCCGTGTCCCCGTGGTTAATGCTTTTTCTTCCCCTTGCCTTCATTTCTGAACTTTTCGATACTGCGGCCATGAACGGCACCACTCCCTGCTGTACCAAACGTTCCGTGTTTTTCGTTTCCGACGGGACCGGCATCACGGCCGAGACGCTCGGGCGCAGTCTGCTTACGCAGTTCGAAGGCATCGCCTTTCAAAAGACACGGCTGCCCTTCGTCGATAACGTGGAAAAGGCGTCCATGGCGGTGGAGCGTATCAACCTGGCCGAGCAGGCTGACGGTTGCCGGCCGCTGGTGTTCTCGACGCTCATCAATCGGGAAGTGCGCGATATCGTCGCGCGCAGCAATGGGTTGGTGTTCGAGTTCTTTGACACCTTTACCGGACCGCTGGAGAAGGAACTGGGCATATCGCCCTCACGGGTGGCCGGGCGCTCCCATGGCATGGGCAGCTACGATGCCTATACCGCTCGCATCGGCGCCCTGAATTTCGCCCTGAACAACGACGACGGCGCCACGACGCGCAACTACGCCATGGCTGATGTGATCATCACCGGCGTGTCCCGGTGCGGCAAAACGCCCACCTCCCTGTACCTGGCACTGCAGTACGGCATCCATGCCGCGAATTATCCGATCACGGAAGAGGATCTGGACAGCTCGCGCCTGCCGCAGGCGTTGCAACCCTATCGCGACAAACTGTTCGGCCTGACCATCGATCCCGAACGCTTGCAGCAGATCCGCAGTGAACGCCGCCCCGACAGCCGCTACGCCACCCTGGCGCAGTGCAAATTGGAGGTGGAAGCGGTGGAAGCCATCTACGCGAAGGAACACGTGCGTTTCCTCAACACCACCACCATGTCGGTGGAAGAGATCGCTGCTTCCATCATCCTCCAGGCGGGCCTGAAACGCCGGCTCTGATTACCGTAGCGTCCCCGGCCGAACGATGCCGAGATATCGAAAACGCTGTCGCGGCATTTTTCCGTAGGAGCCCAGCCCGTGGTTGCCCGTACCTGAAGCCGCCCGCTTGCCCCCGCTTGCCCCCGCTTGCCGCGGTAGACACTCAACCCCGCCCACCTTCCGACAGGCGCGCGAGCATCGCCTGCTGGGCATTGCACGGCGGGTTTCCGTCGGGGCTCAGGCGGCGATAGCTGCCGTCGGATTGCAGCTCCCAAGCCTGTACGTTGTCCGACAGATACAGCGCCAGGTCTTCCAACAGGCGTTCCTTGTGTTTTTTCTCAGTGATGGGGAAACACAGCTCCACACGGCGGAAAAAGTTCCGCTCCATCCAGTCGGCACTGGCACAGTAGATTTCCGGTTCACCCTCATTCTCGAAACAATACACGCGCGTGTGCTCCAGAAAACGCCCCACGATGGAACGCACGTGAACGTTCTCGGACACCTGCGGTACGCCGGGACGCAGACAGCACATGCCGCGCACGATCAGATCGATCTTCACGCCGGCTTGGGAGGCCTTATACAGGGCCTGGATGATCTGCGGCTCCACCAGTGAATTCATTTTGGCGATGATCCGTGCCGGTTTGCCTCGCGCAGCGGCCTCGGCCTCTTTTTCGATGCGCTGGAGCAGGTTTTCATGCAGCGTGAACGGCGACTGCCAAAGCTTGTGCAACTTGGACACCCGTCCCAGGCTGGTCAGTTGCAGGAAGATCTGATGCACGTCTTCACCGATGAGCCGGTCGGCAGTGAATAGCCCGTAATCGGTGTAGAGGCGCGCGGTGCGCGGGTGATAGTTGCCCGTGCCAAGATGCACATAGCGCCGCAACTGTCGGCCTTCACGCCGCACCACCATAATGGCCTTGGCGTGGGTCTTGTAACCCACGACGCCGTAAACCACGTGCGCGCCGGCCTCCTGCAGGCGCGTGGCCAAGGCGATGTTCGCCGCTTCGTCAAAACGCGCGCGCAGCTCGATGACGACCGTCACTTCCTTGCCCTTGTTGGCCGCGTCCACCAGGGCGTCCACCACGGCCGAGTCCGGGCCGGTGCGATACAGGGTCTGCTTGATCGCCACGACACGGGGATCGCTTGCCGCCTGACGCAGAAAATCAATCACCGGCAGGAAGGATTCGAAGGGATGATGGAGCAGCAGGTCCTGTTCGGCGATCATCTCGAAGACATCCGTGCTGCCCGCCAGCGGCGCCGGCAACCCGGGAGTGAACGCCGGGTATTTAAGTTCCGGTCGGTCCACCAGATCCGCCACGGCCGCGAGGCGGTTCAGATTCACGGGCCCATTGGCCAGATAGACGTCTTCCGGCCCCAGGTGGATGGTTTTTTCGAGAAATTGGCGGATTTCATCCGGACAGTCGTTGGCCAACTCCAGGCGCACCACCGCCCCATAGCGACGCGAGGCCAATTCGCCCTCCAACGCGCGCAGCAGGTCGTCCACCTCCTCCTCGTCCACGAAAAGTTCGCTGTTTCGCGTCACACGGAACTGCCAGCTGCCGAGCACCTTCATGCCCGGAAACAGATCTTCCATGTGGGCGTGGATGACCGAGGATAGGAACACGAAATCATGGGGACCACCGCCCGCCTCCTTCGGCAGCGGGATCAGACGCGGCAGAGACCGGGGCGCCTGCACCACGGCCACGCCGCTGTTGCGGCCGAAGGCGTCCTTGCCCTTGAGGGCGACGATGAAGTTGAGGCTCTTGTTGAGCAGCCGCGGAAAGGGATGGGCGGGATCCAGGCCCAGTGGGCTCAGCACCGGCAACAGGTCATCCTCGAAATAGCGCCGCAACCATTGTTCCTGGGCGGGCGTCCAGTCGCTGCGGCGCACGAAACGGATGCCGTGTTCGGCAAACGTCGGGAACAGCACTTCATTGAGCACGCGGTATTGTTCGTCCACCAGGGCCTGCGCCTGGCTGTGGATGGCCTTGAGGATTTCCGTCGCGCTCATGTTGTCGGGCCCGGCCTGCACGGATCCCAGTTCGGCCTTCTGTTTCAGGCCGGCAACGCGGATTTCGAAGAATTCATCCAGATTGGTGCTGGAGATGCAGAGGAAACGCAGGCGCTCCAGCAGCGGCGTTTTTTCGTCTTTGGCCTGCTCCAGTACCCGGCGATTGAATTCCAGCAGGCTCAGTTCACGGTTGAGATAGCGTTCAGGTTGTTTGAGATCAACAGTGTCCACACAGCAATCCGAATTCACGGCGGTCTGCGTTTAACTTACGCCCGATGGCATCGGGAGCGCAAATGTGCGACTGCCGTGCCTGGGTCACAGCGTGAACCAAAAACGGGCGCCCTCGCCTTCCCTGCCCTCTGCCCCGATCTCACCACCATGGCGCTGGACGATGCGCTTCACCGTGGCCAGGCCGATCCCGGTGCCCGGATAGTCGCGGTCGTGCAGACGCTCGAAGGGTTTGAACAGTTTTCCCGAGTAACGCATGTCAAAACCGGCGCCGTTGTCACGCACCACAAAGACCCTGCGGTCATGCCGGGTTTCGCTTTCGAAGCAAATCCGCGCCCCATTCCGGCCCGCGGTGAACTTCCAGGCATTGCCGAGCAGGTTTTCCAACAGTACGGTCACCAGGGCGCGATCAACCTCGGCGCGCAAGTCCGGTTGAATGAACACATCCACACTGCGCGCCGGCTCTGTCTGGCGCAGGTTGTCAATCACCGTGTGAGCCAAGGCGGAAAGGTCCACCTCTTCGCGCACCAGTTCCGCGCGCGTGATGCGCGACAGGCGCAGCAGCCCGTCAATCAGATCGGCCATGCGACCGGCGGCGACATGGATGCGGCGCAGGTAGTCCTGGCCTTGCTCGTCCAGCTGGTCGGCGTAGTCCTCGGACAGCAAGATACTGAAGCCGTCAATGCTGCGCAGTGGCCCGCGCAAATCGTGGGATACGGAATAGCTGAAGGATTCCAGCTCCTGATTAAGGGTGGTCAGCTGTTCCACGTGCTTGGCCAGATGTTCGTTGAGGCGACGGATTTGCCGTGCGGCACGTTCCCGTTCGGTCACGTCACGAATGATGCTGGTGATATAGCGTCGGCCGTTCTGCTCCAGCGGACTGGCGCTCACCTCCACCGGAAATATCGCGCCGTCCCTGCGGCGCCCGGAAAGATGTTCCTCCGTGGCGGCCGGTGCGGAACGTGCGTGGGTTTCACCGTTGGCGAGCAGTACCGAGATGCGCGAAGTGAACCATTCCGGAATCAGGGTTTCCATGTCGCGACCGATGAGTTCACCGCGCCCGAAGCCGAACATGGTTTCCGCCAGGGGATTGACGTATTCGATGCGCCCCCGCGTGGTGCTGATGACGATGGCGTCCGGCGCGGCTTCGATGAGGGCTCGGAGGCGAGCCTCGCTGGCACGCAGGGAGGCCTCCATGAAGCGTCGCTCGCTCACTTCGCGCCCATACGCGTGCAGGCTGCGCCCATCCACGTCCACCAGCGCAAAGGAAAACAGCCGCGGTCCGAGCGCCAATTCCACGGTCCACTCCCCGTGCGCAATGGCTTGCGGGACGGTCGCGCGCAGCCGGGCCTCCATACCCGGCGCGCCGGCATAGTCCAGGAGTTCGCGACCGGCAGCATTGGTGAATTCGATATGACCCTCTCGATCCAGACGCAGAAAAGGATGCCTGCCGCCCGATGGCAATGCCACATTCTGTTGCAACGGCATGACGGCGAGTACCGTCGCTTCGGCAAGCCGCACGCGCACGATGCGTACGCGCTGGCGCTGGCCCTCGCCATCGGTGACGTCTGCCGTGCCCGGAAGGGTGAATGCGTCCAGACCGAACCGATCCGCCAGCGCCGTCATCACCGTGTTGAATGGGCGCGGCGGCGATTCGGTCATCAAACCGATGCCGAGCCGATCCGCCAGGCGGGCGGCATCCGCCAGACCGGCCGTACGCGCGAGCAGTCGCTGCGGGGCCGTCATGGGCGACATTGCCGAAGCGGCATCGGTGAGCTAGTGATTGGAATCATGCACATCCTCATGCATTCCGAGGAAGACCTGGACATTTCCCAGTTCATGGCGCCGGAAATGACCGTGGAAAGCCATGATCCGGATGCGGCCTACAGTGCCCTGCAGATGTTCGCCACGTCGCTGGCGTTGTGCAGTTTTTCCGTGCTCTACGCCTATGCGGAAACCATCGGCGTGCAGCCCGACGACATCGGCATTCGCGTGCGCTGGTCGTACCACCCCGAGCGCGGCAACATCGACCAGATCGCCATGGACATCGAATGGCCGGCGCTCCCCGCCTCGCGGCGGGAGGCGGCGCGACGGGCTGCGGCGTCCTGCATCTTGCACCGCACCCTCGAACATCCGCCGATGGTCGATACGCGCATGGGGTGACGGCGACGCTGCGTGCCTTTCCGGCTCCCATCGTCCCCGTACTTTCAACCGAGCAGCGTTTCCACGGCGCGCACAATCGCCTCGCGGCCAATACCGTGGTGTTCGAGCAATTCCCCGGGCTTGCCGGAACGTGGCTCCCGACTCACCGCCAACGAATGCACCGGCGCGTGGGAACACAGGACGGTGGCCACGGCCTCGCCCAGACCACCTTCGCGCCAGTGATCCTCCACGGTAATAACCAGTCCGGTATCGCGCGCCGCTTCCATCAAGGTGGCTTCGTCCAGCGGCTTGATCGAATAGGCGTCGATAACCCGCATGCGCACGCCGCGTGCAGCCAATACCTCGCAGGCGGCCAGGGCCTCATGCACGGTGATGCCCGCGGCCACCAATGTGGCCAGGTCTTGATCCGAGCGACGTAACACCTTGCTCCCACCCACTTCGAAGGCTTCGTCGTTGCCGTAAATCACCGGAGTCTTGCCGCGGGTGGTGCGCAGATAGACGATGCCTTCCTTGTCCACCGCACACTCGGTAAGGCGCTCCGCACTCACTGCATCGCACGGGTACAACACAGTGCTGTCGAGCACGGCCCGGAACATGGCGATGTCCTCGAGCCCCATCTGCGATGGACCGTCTTCGCCGATGGAAACGCCCGCATGGCTGCCGCAGAACACGAGGTGCCCGGGCCGGCTATGGCCCGCCATGCGGATGAAGTCATAGGCACGGGTGAGAAAACAGGCGAAGGTGGCTGCACACGGCACGAAGTCGCTGGCGGCCAGGCCCAAGGCCGTGCCCGCCATGTTCTGTTCGGCGATGTAGCTTTGGAAAAACCGCTCGGGATAGCGCTCCGCAAACAGGTCGGTGCGGGTGGAATTGCTGACGTCGCCATCGAGTACCACCAGCCGCAAATTGCGTTCACCGATCTTGCGCAGTGCACGCCCGAAGGCCTCGCGGGTGGCCACGTCCTGACCCAGGGTGTAAGCCGGTGCAAGCGGCGCCGGTGCAAGCGATGTCAACGGGCGCGCGCCCAGGTGTTGTGGAACGACGCGCAGACTGATGTCGGCTTGCTGCAACTCCGCCAGGGCCGCGTCACGCTGTGCCGGCTTCACCGGCTTGCCGTGCATGTCGTCCTTGCCTTCGAGAAAGGAAACCCCCTTGCCTTTCACGGTGCGCGCGATGATCGCCGTGAGACCTTCCTTGGCCGCTCGTTCCAAAGCCTCGCTCAGCTGGGCAATGTCGTGACCATCCACTTCGATGGCATTCCAGCCGAAGGCCTTGAAACGCGCGGCGAATACGTCGGTGGCGTGTCCATAGGGTGCGGGCCCGCTCTGGGCCAGACCGTTCACGTCCACGATGGCCACCACGCGGGTGAGGCCCTGCAGGCTGGCGAACTGCGCGGCCTCCCACACGGAGCCTTCCGAACATTCGCCGTCGCCGAGCAGGCAATAGACGAGCGCGTCGATGCCGTCGAGACGGTTGGCTGCCGCGATACCGTTGGCCGCGGACAGTCCCTGCCCCAGTGAGCCCGTCGCGACCTTCACCCATGGATTGCGCGGTGTGGGATGCCCTTCCAGGGTACTGTCGATACGCCTGAGCGTACGCAGGTCCTCTGTAATGGCGCCGGCTTCCCACAAGGCTGACCAAAGAATGGGCGCCGCATGACCTTTCGACAGGACGAACGTGTCCACATCGCGCGCATAGGGATCCGCAGGGTCCCAGCGCATCTGCTGAAAGAACAAGGTGGCCACGATTTCGGCACAGGACAGTGCCGACGTCGGATGTCCGGAACCGGCTTCGGTGGTCATCTCGATGGCGTGTCGGCGCAGCTTCTGCGCCATGCGCGCAAGTGATTCCACATCAATGGGTGTGGTGGCGGTGCGGTTCATTGCCCAGCTCCCCGGTGACTCATGAAACTATGGACCCGAAGAAGGTTTACAGCTCGCAGGTTTTCGTTATTGACGCGTGCCGTTTTCGCACTACGCCTTATCCTCAGGGGCATGAGCTGCGGCCCACAAAGCGTCCAGGAGGGTGCCATCAACTGGCAACAGTTCGAAGGCAACTGGCACGTGCTTCAGGGCAAGGCCAAAGCGCGCTGAGGCAGGCTTTCGGACGACGATCCGAACGTGGTCGGGGACGAGCTCATCGGCCCTATCCAGAAAGCCTACGGCATCCCCGGGAGGCGGCTGAAGAACAGGTGAGCGACATCGAACGCACCCGCCATTGAGACCCATCACAGCGGGACGGCCCCTGCTCCCGTGGTGATTTTCCTCACCGCATTTGCATAGCGGAGCGCGCTGCTGTGGCCTAGGCTTCTTGTCGCAGGAAGGTATCGCGACAACAAGGAGAGCGCCATGGCCGACAGACCGTTCGAAGAAGAACTGGAATCGCTGAAATCCGATATTTCACATCTTCGATCCGACGTGGCGGATCTCACCAATGCGATTCGTGGAACCACCAGCAGAGGGGCGGACGAAATGAAAGCGCAAATGCAGGAACGCATCAACGCGACCCGCGAGCAGGTTCGCCGCAAGCTTCAGGAAGCCCGCGAGCGCAGCGGTAAGGCGATCGACGATGTGGAAGAGACCATCGGTCAGCATCCCATCGGCAGTATCGCCACGGCCGTGGGCGTCGGTTTCCTGATTGCCAAACTGATGGACCTGGGGACCCGCCGCTGAATAACCTTGCTGAGTTCGTCATCGCCCTTGCCGATCTCTTCGAGGCGGAGGCAAGGGCGATGCGCCAATCCATTGCCCGCTTTGCGGGTGCGCTGGCGCTCGTGGTCGCTGCAGTGCTGTTTGCGTTTGCCGGTCTTGCCCTCTGGGTCTGGAGTCTTTACCTGTATTCCGCCCGATACCTGCCCGCCGACGCCGCCGCACTCGCCACCGGCCTGGTGACGTTGCTGGTTGCGGGGCTGATTGCATGGGCAGCAAAAAGACTGAATCAATAACCCCTGAACAAGCCAAAGCCCGATTGCGCATCATCGCCCAGGAAACCGGGTTGGTGCCGTGGGTGCGCCGCCAACCGTTGGATGCGGTGCTGGTCGCCATCGTGGGTGGATTCGTGCTTGGCGGCATTCCCCGCCTGTGGGCCGCCCTTTCCGGCTCGCGCATGACACGGCGAATGGGGAAAAAGGTGGTGGAGCGGATTGTCTGAATGGTTGGAGCGTGATGCGTAACGACATCGCCTCCAACGCGTCACCTCTTCACGTCACGTGTCACTCTGACGCGTCATGTCCACCGTCTCTTCCCTCGCACATCGCCCAGATCCGGGCATGCAGGCCATTGGTGATGCGTTCGTCGTTGCGCATGCCCTTTCCCTGGTGCGCCAGTTCGTCGGGTAACACCGGTGCGCCCAATTCGACGGTGATTTCGCTGCGCCGCGGCAGGCGTTTCCCCGGCGGCATGGCGTCGTTGGCCCCGCGGATCACCACCGGCACCACCGGCACGTTGCGGGTTTCGAGCACCAGGCCGATGCCGCGCTTGAACGGCAGCAGGCGGCCGTCGACGGAGCGCTGGCCTTCGGGAAACCACACCAGGGGCTTGCCCGCATCGAGCACGGCGGCGGCCAGCGCCAGACTCGATACGGCGCCGCGGCGCGGGTCCACCGGCAGCACATGGGCGAGACGGCTGAAACCGCGCAACACGGCATTGGCGAAGGCCATCTCGCTGATGCCCGCCCAGTGCACCTCGCGGGCAAGCCCTTTGGGGAAAACCGCCGCCAGCGCAAACGGATCGAGCAGGCTGCCGTGGTTGGGCACGAGCAGGTAAGGCCCCTGACGCGGCAGGTGTTCGATACCCTGCGCGCGCACACGGAACATCCGGCGCATGAGCGTGCGGTTGAGCACGGTGAGCCAGCGCGCCAACCTCTCGAGCGGCGCGGCGAGCGGGGCGAGGTATACCCGTTCACGCTCGCCCAGTACCCGTTCGGGATGGGCCAGCCAACCGCCGCGCTCTCCTGCCTGTTGCGCCTCACCGGCGGCATTCAGCAAATCGCGTACGGTCTCGATGCCGGCAATGGCCGTGTCGTCCAGTTCCACGCCGGCGCGGGTGCCAAGCTCCAGGGTCAGGTCGATCCAGCCCAGGGAATCCAGCCCCAATTCCAGTTCCATGTGGCTGTCCGGGGTAAGGCGGCGATCGGGATAGCGTGACGTCAGCCATATCCAGGCCGCCTGTGCCGCCTCCGCATCCAGCAGCGCCCGATCGGCACCTGTCCATTGCTCCGGCGGCAAGGGCCGTGCCTGTGCCCCAGGTCCGGCCGCGCGCGCGAGGTCGTAGCGCTCGCGCAGCAGGTGGCGCTGTAGTTTGCCGAGCCGTGTGCGCGGCAGCGGGTCGTGGGTCAGCGCGAAGGCCGCGGGCCGCTGGTAGCTGGCCAGGCGGCGGGAGGCGTCCGCGACGGCTTCGTGAGCGGCGTCTTCCTCAGGCCTCTCTGCGCGCAACGCCTCGGCCGTGTCCGGTACCACCAGCAATGCGAGGCCTTTTTCCGTGGGTAACAGTGCCGCTTCGCGAATGAAGGGGCTGGCGGTGAACACCGCTTCCACCTCGTCCGGCTGCACGTTTACGCCGCCGGCCGTGACGATGATTTCGCTGATCCGCCCCTGCACGAACAGATAGCCATCCGCATCCAGGGCACCGCGATCGCCGGTCCGGAACCAGCCATCCGCGGTGAACACCTCTTCGGTTTTCTCCGGGCGGTTCAAATAGCCTTCAAAGACGCCGGGGCCACGTGCCTGGATTTCGCCGTCCTGAACCCGAAGCCGCACACCCTCGATGGCCCGGCCGACACTGCCCGGACGCACCGGTGTCCGGTCCAGCGTGAGCAACGGAGAGGTTTCCGTCAGTCCATAGCCTACCGCCAGCGCCCAACCGAAGGCCTCCAGCTTGCGCGCGAGCCCGGCATCGAGCGCGGCGCCGCCGCAGGCCACCAGGCGCAGTTGCGGCGCCAGGCGTCGATGCAGGCGCGCAAACACGGTGCGACCGACATTGGCGCCGATGAGACGCCGCAGCGCGCCGCTGACGGCGAGCACGCCATGAAATGCGGCTACAGCAGGACGGCCGACGGCACGGATGCGCGCTTCCAGGGCGTCGAACACGGCGGCATACAGGCGCGGCACGGCGATGACGACGGTGGCTCCGCTCTCGCGCAGGGCGCGGGCGATCTGCGGTCCCGTGAGACCGGCCGGGATCACCAAAGGAAGCCCGAGCGCCAGCACCGCAAGGACGCCGATGGCGAACGGGTAGACATGATGGGCAGGCAGTGGCAACAGGACGCGATCGCCCTCGTGCACCAGATCAATGGCCCGAAGGGTCTCGGCCTGGAAGCTGAGATTGCGGTGCGTGAGCGGAACCCCTTTCGGAAATCCCGTGGTGCCGGAGGTATAGAGGATCGCGGCAACGGTATCAGGATGGGCCGGCGGCGCCTCCGGCGGCACGGTGATGGGCGCGATATCCTCATCCAGCCGTAACACCGACACGCCCTGCGGCAGGGCGTCGGTATGCGCCGCATCGGTCAATACACAGCGCGCGCCGCTGTCGCGCAGCACGTGGGCCAGGGTGTCGCCGGTAAACTGCGCATCCAGCGGCACCAGCACGGCGCGCATTTGCAACGCCGCCAGGGCCGCGGCTATCCAGTTCGGCCGCAGTTCCGCATACAGCGCCACCCGATCGCCCGCCTCGATGCCCTGCCCGGCCAGTTGGGCAGCCACCCCACCCACAGCGTGCAGCAGCCGTGCGCGACTCCATTGCGTCACGCCTTCACGGGTAAAGGCGAGCACGGCATCGCGGTCGGTGTCGCCTCGCAGTGTTCGGGTAATGACGTCCAGCGTCTCCATCAGCACCCGTTGGCGCAGCGACACGGGCACCCACGGGCAGCGCCCACGTGCATGTTCACGCACCTCGGCCGTTTGCTCACGCGAGCCCGCGTGCTGATCATGCACGGAGTGTAGGCCGCCCCGTAAGACGCGTTCGGTGCGTTCCGGTGAAATAGACGGCTAAACTCCTCCATCAGGGAGACGCAATGGAACATTCACCCCCATCTCGACAGTCGATCGATGCCCTCACGGGCCTGTACACCTGGCGCGAATTCGAACGCCTGATGCGGGCGTCGACGGCGCAGGTGAACCGCTATGGCGGGTCCCTGGGGCTGGTGATGTTCGAGGTGGACAATTACCCCGAGCTGATCCGCCGCCTCGGCCATGAAGGCAGCGACACCCTGCTCCAACATCTCGCCGCGCTGCTTTCCCGTCACGTGCGCGCCAGCGATGTGCTCGCCCACTGGACCGGGCCACGGTTCGCGGTGCTCGCCCCGGCGGTGGACCTGCACGAGGCCACCGGCTTCGCAGTGAAACTGCGCCGTCTGATGGCGGAGTACCGGCACAACGGCAGTGGATTGATTTCCGGCAGCTTCGGGGTCACGGAATTCAGCCCCGGCGAACCCCTCGACGCTTTCACCGAGCGCGCCCTGGGGGCTCTGGCGCACGCCAAGGCCAACGGTGGCAACCGGGTGGCGGCGGCGCGTGCCACGGAAACCTGAGCAGCGGCGTGTCAGCCGGATCAGCCCTTGCGCCGGCGTGCGCGCATGACGCGCCGGTAGGCCGCATTGATGTTGGCCATGGGTGAGGTATCGGTGACCACCTCGCCCCGCGCTACCACGGCGTCCGGATGGTGCTGACGGGTCAAGCGGCGGAATGCGGCACGCACTTCCTGGTCAGTGGCATCGCGGTGAATGCCCAGCACGCGGTAGGGATCGTCTTGACGCGCTTGTTGCGCATCCAGGCGCCGCCAATACCCCGGCAACCCGAAGACCCCGCACAATTCTTCCAGAAACGCGCATTCCGCCGAGGTGAGACTGCCGTCCACCAGCGCCAGGTGGTAAAGCCGCTCCAACAGGTCTTCCAGGGCCGCACTGCCCCGGCCCTGGGTGTGGACCAACTGCGTGGCGATGGGTCGGTAGGCGCCCGGATCGCAGCGGTACTGGGCAAACAACGCCGTATAGCGGGCACGTTCCGTGGGGCCAAGCCGGAACAGGCGTTCGAAACCCTCTGCTTCCTCCCCGTTGGTTTCGCCGTCGCAACCCGCCAAATGGGCGGCGAGCACGGTCGCAGCCGCGAGATAACCACGCGGCTCGGGCGCCGATGCCTCGAACAGGCCACTGCGGTGCTCCGGCTCTGTCGGGCGTTCCATCCATTTCCTAAAGAAACGCAGCACGCCGACCCCGCGAAACCGATGGTACGGATGAAACCATAGCTCGTACCTCGTGCTAAGCAACCGGTGATAACCGCACCGCCAAAACGCACGCTCCAAGCGTCGAGCCCCTATTCCTTACATCGCGTAGAGCGGCGTTTCCGACCTTCGATCCACGCCTGCCCTTCGTCTGCTAATGGCGTGTGGCGCGCCGGCGCTCGAGATAGTCGCGCAGCGCCACCGCATTGTTGTGTTCCGTATCCCGTGCCCCGTAGAGCAGCGTGAGGCGCCCCCGCCGTGCCATGGCGCGCAGCTCGGCCAGCGCCTCGGGACGTGCGTCCAGTTCCGCGAAATAGCGCCGTCGAAACTCCTCCCAACGGGTCGGATCGTGGCCGAACCAGGCGCGCAACCCCGGACTGGGCGCCAGATCCTTGCGCCAGGCGTCCAGACGCAGGGCCTCCTTGCGTAGCCCCCGTGGCCACACCCGGTCGACCAGCACCCGCTGCCCGTCCCGCGCCGACACCTGCTCGTAAACTCTTTTCACTTCAATGTGTTGCGCCATATTTCGTGCTCCCGTTCTCAGCCCAGGCCAGCCCCCTGATGATCGCTGCCGGATTGTTTTTGGTAATTTATTCCCATTTTCCACGGCTTCATGTACGCTTTGAAGCGACTTCAACCACCACTCCCTGCGAGGTAAGCCATGCACATAAGAACCGCGCTGCTCTCCCTGATGCTGTTGGTCGCCCCGGTTGTCGGCGCCGACGAAGCCGCCCCTGACTTCACCCTGCCCGGCCAGAGCGGTCCCGTGACACTGGCCGACCTGCGCGGCAAGGTCGTCTACCTGGACTTCTGGGCGTCCTGGTGTGGCCCCTGCCGTCAATCCTTCCCTTGGATGAATGAAGTACAGCGTCGTTACGGTGACCAGGGCCTCGCCATCGTCGCAGTCAACCTCGACCAGGAGCCCGAGTTGGCAGCGCGTTTCATCGACCACACCAAGCCCGAATTCACCATCGCCTACGACGCCGAGGGCGCCGTGGCCGAGCGCTATCAGGTTCAGGGCATGCCCAGTTCCTATGTCATCGATCGTGAGGGCCGGTTGCACGCGCGCCACGTCGGTTTTCGTGACAAGGACCGCGCCGCACTGGAGCGGACCCTGCGTGACCTGCTGAACGACGGAGCGCACCCATGATGACGCGTCTTGCCCTGGTGCTGGCGGTGTTCACCAGCGGCTGCACCTTCGAACCGGTGCGGCCCTGGGAGCGCGATCTGTTGGCCAAGCCCGAAATGCAGCTCGTGCCGGACCCGCTCGAGCATTACCTCGATGAACACATCGATTTCTCGAAGGAAAGTTCATTCGGTGGTCAAGGTCTCGGCGGTGGAGGTTGTGGATGCAACTGAAGGAAAAACCGGTGCGCCAGGCGCTCGCCCTGGCCACCTGCGCACTGCTCGGCGGCCCGGCGGCCGCGAGCGAAACGCGCGTCGACGGTTCGGTGCTTTTCTATTCGGAAGAGGATCGGGTGAATGTGGTCGAACCGGTGGTGTTCTACACGACCGGGGATGGCGCCGATGACGTCACCACGGTACGCCTGGTTTACGATTCCCTGAGCGGCGCGTCGCCCAACGGTGCCGTGGCCACGTCCACCACCCAGACCTTCACCGGCGCCTCAGGCGGCAGCGGTTACACGACCCCGGCCAATGAACAGCCCCTGCGTGACTTCAGCGACACACGCGTTGCCGTGGGTGTGGACTGGGACCGACGTCTGTCGCCCACCTTGCGCCGTGCCACCAGCGTGAATTTTTCCCGTGAGGAGGACTATCTCTCCCTGGGCGGCAATCTCAGCTTCGCCCGCGATTTCAATCAAAAGCTCACCACCGTGGTCTTCGGCGCCGGGATCAGCGTCGATCAGGTGCAACCGAGCGGCGGCACGCCCCCGGAACTGATGACCTTCACCGAGGCGGCCACCCTTTCGGCCGCGAGTGGCGATGCCCGGGTCCGTGACGACGATGATGATGATGATGACGACGATGACGACGATCACGATGACGATGATGACGACGATCTCTTCAGCGGCGAGAGCAAGCGCGTGTACGACGTACTCGTGGGCATCACCCAGGTCCTCAGTCGTCGCACCCTGCTGCAGCTGAACCTGAGCCGCAGTCAGAGCACGGGTTATCTCAACGACCCGTACAAAATCCTGAGCCTGGTGGATCCCGACACAGGACAGACGCTCGACTACGTGTATGAGAAACGGCCGTCGGAACGCACCGCAGACGTGGTGTTCGTGAAACTCGCGCATCACTTCGAACGCGACGTGGCACACCTGTCGTACCGCTACTTCACCGATGACTGGGGCATCGATTCACAGACCATCGATCTGACGTATCGCTGGCAGCCGACGGAGCGGCTTTACATCGAGCCCCAATACCGCTGGTATCAGCAAACCGCGGCGGACTTCTTCCGCTATTTCCTGGTGCAGGGGGAATCGGTCAGTGAAGCGAGTGCGGACCTGCGTCTGGGCGAGATGACCAGCAACACGGTGGCCCTCAAGGTGGGATTCCGCATCGGCGAAAGCGAGCTGAACTTCCGCGCGGCGAGCATGCAGCAGGAAGGGGAAAGCCGGCCGGCTGAGGCCTTCGGCGTGCTCAGGGATCAGGATCTTTACCCGACCCTGAACGCGACCTTCTACACCGTCGGGTTTTCCACCCCATGGTAAGCGAGACGCTCGCCGTTCACGCCGCCGGTGACCACGTGGTGGTGCGCTTTCGGGCGATGGCGAGTCCCTGCGAGGTCCTGGTGGAAACCCGGGACCTCGCCCTCACGGCGCGTCTCGGTGCCCTCGCCCAACGCGAGGCGCACCGCGTGGAAGCGAAATTCAGCCGCTATCGCAACGACAACATCGTGCATGCCATCAACCGCAGTTGCGGTGCCCGGGTGGAAGTGGATACCGAGACGGCGAATCTGCTCGATTACGCCGACACCTGCCACCGATTGAGTGAAGGGCGCTTCGACATCACCTGCGGCGTATTGCGCAATGTGTGGCAGTTCGACGGCTCGTCCAATGTCCCCTCGCCGGCGGCCGTGGCCGTGTTCATGGCTTCGGTCGGCTGGCACCGGGTGCGCTGGGAGCGGCCCTTTCTGCAACTCCCCGAGGGCATGGAAATCGATCTGGGCGGCATCGGCAAGGAGTACGCCGTGGACAGCACGGCGCAGTTGCTGGCGCAGCATACGGACGCGAGTTTCGTGGTGAATTTCGGCGGCGATCTGTTCGTGCGTGGTCCGCGTGCGGACGGTCGCCCCTGGCATGTCGGCGTGGAGGATCCAGGCCGGCCGGGCAAGGCTCACCGCACCCTGGCCAGTCTGGGTGGCGGACTCGCCACCAGCGGTGATGCGCGCCGGTATTTGCTGAAGGAGGGAAAACGCTACAGCCACATCCTCGACCCGCGCACCGGCTGGCCCGTGCCCGACGCGCCCCGCTCCGTGACCGTTGCCGCGCCCACCTGCATCGAAGCCGGCATGCTCGCCACCTTCGCCATCCTTCACGGCGCAGGCGCGCGGGCGTTCCTGGAGCAGCAGGGGGTGATTCACTGGCTGAGCCAGGACGGGGATGGTCAGCCAGCCACACCCCGTGTGATCACTCCGCCGCAGCGGCGGTGAGTCGTTCGGCGAAGCGTTTGAGAAACACCAGCACCTCGTCGGGGTTCGCAAGGGCATAGCGCGCCGTGGTCGGCGTCGGTTCCTCCTGTACGGCGATACCGGCGCCTTCCTCGCCCAGCAGCGCCAATGCATCCTCGTCCGTCTGGTCGTCACCGATGTAAAGGGTCCAGGCGTCAGGCATCATGCGTGCGCGCAACCACTCCATCGCACGGCCCTTGTGCCAGTCCACCCCGGGCAGCAACTCAATCACCTTCTTGCCGCGCGCAGCGCGCAAACCACTGTGCATGGCCAGGGCCTGCTCCACCGCCTTTTCCACACGATGGACTTCTGCAGGCGCAACCCGGCGGTAATGCGCCGCCAGCGCGAAGCGCTTGCGCTCCACCAGCGCACCCGTCAGCCCATCCAGTTGCGCGTGCAGAAATTGTTCCGCCGTGTCCAGCGCGGATAACTGCGCCAGCGCCTCGGGATGCTCGTAACGCAAACCGTCGGGACCGGCGAGGTCGAAGCCGTGGCTGCCCGCATAGTACAGCGTGGGCAAGTTCACTCTTGCCTGCAGGTTTTCCAGGTCGCGCCCGCTCACGATGGCCACCGGCACACCGCGCGCCGAGATCGTGGCCAGGGTTTCCCGCACGACATCGGCCAGGACCGCTTCGCGCGGTGTGCCGGTGATGCCCGTGAGGGTGCCGTCGAAATCCAGGAAAAGGGCCATCGGTGTTCCCGTCGGCGCGATAGTTTCAAGGTGTGCCAGCGCGGAAGGCAATCCCTTGGCAGTGGCAGGAAGCACCACGGAAAACAGCTCGAACACGTCCTGTCCTTCCGGCGTCCTCATGCCATCCACGTTCCACACCGTGGCGATCCCCGCCTGCGTCGCGGCGGCGGCTTCCGCCGGACCGTTGACGAAGGCGGCGGCCCGCCGGTGAGAAACCTGGCTGCGGCGCAGCACTTCGCTCCAGAACTCCGCTGTCGGCCAGGGCCGCAGGCGAAAGCGCATCACGTCACGGCCGTCCACCCGGGCGTGAAACAATTGGCCGAGACCGGCACTGCGCAACAACAGCCCTGCATCGGGCTCCGGGCTCACCACGCCGAGCTGAAACCCACACCCCCGCAGGGTCCGGGCAAGGCGCGCCGCCGGTTCGCGAACGCTCGGCCGTTCGGTACGTAGCCGCGCCTGCAGCACTTGCTCGACGGTTTTCGCCAGTCCCCACGCCGTGGCCGCCTGCGGTCCGTCCGTCGGCTTACCACGGGGTAGCGTCAGGCCACGTGACACGAGCAGCCGTGCCGCGGCGACGTCGCGCGGATGGCCGCGCACATGTTCGCCGTAATCCAGGTCGGTATCGAACGCCTGCTTACCCACCTGCCAGTGGCGCACGGCGAGAAACCCGTCGAAGGCTTGCTTCCATACCGCCGCGAGCAGTCGATCACTGTCCACCAGCACCGCGTCAAGCGTGAACACGACGGCATCGAACCGCGTGCGGTCGATGGTGGTGCCGGTGGCTTCGACAGATGAGGAATCAGCCACGCTTCGCAGCAATGAGATCGAGCAAGGCGTCGTAGGGCTCGATGAATTTCTGCACGCCCTCGCGCTCCAGCTGGTCGGTGATGGCTTTCAGATCGAGATCGAGCCGCTGCAAGTCCGCCAACACGGTGTTCGCCTCATCGACGTCTTCGAGTACGGTGTCCGGCCGCGCCTTACCGTGCTCCGCAAAGGCGGCAATGGTCACATCCGGCAGCGTGTTTATGGTGTCGCGGCCAATGAGCGGTTCCACGTACATCACATCGCTGTACTTGGGATTTTTGGTGCTCGTGCTGGCCCAGACCAGACGCTGCGGTCGGGCGCCCTGCTCCGCGAGTTTGCGCCAACGTTCACTGCCCGTGGTGTGCAGATAGTGCTGATAGGCGAGCCTGGCGCTGGCAATACCGGTTCTACCCAGCAGGTCCTGTGGCCTCGGTTCGGCGCCCACACCATTCTCGGTCTGGATTTTCGCCTGCAGTGCCTTGTCCACCAGGGTATCGATGCGCGACAGGAAAAAGCTGGCCACCGACGACACGTCACCCAGCGGGCGACCGGCCGCCAACCTGCGCTCCATGGCACGCAGGTAAGCCTCGCTGACGGCGCCATAGGCCTCGAGCGAGAACAGCAGTGTCACGTTGATCGAGATGCCGTCAAACAGCAGTTCCTCGATGGCGCCGACGCCTGCGGCCGTTCCGGGGATCTTGATGTAAAGGTTGGGGCGATCGACCTTCCCGTGCAGGTGGTGCGCCTCGCGCATGGAAGCCTCTGCGTCATAAGCCAGGTGAGGCGAGACCTCCAGGCTCACGAAGCCGTCCCTGCCCTCCGACCGATCATAAAGGGGCCGAAGCACGTCACAGGCATCACGCACGTCGGTGGTGACCACCTCCTCGTAGATCTCGTGCACCGATTTGCCCTGGGCGAACAGTACGCGCATCTGTTCGTCATAGGCATGTCCGGCGGAAATCGCCTTGTGGAAGATGGAGGGATTCGAGGTGACGCCGCGCAATCCATCTTGGCGCCAGCGCCGCTCCAGCTCGCCATTGCGGAGCATGTCGCGCGTGAGGTTATCGATCCACCAGCTCTGCCCGTAATCGCTCAGCTGCCGCAGCGGGTTCATTGGCCTGCCTCCTGGTCGCGGTTCCAAGTCAAAGCAAACGGGACCGACGCGCAGACGCAGAGCTTTCGGGCTCCGCAGCGAAATCCGTAAGGACGGTTCGACGCGCCCTTATAAAAATACGCCATACGGGGCACGACGCCCGCTTCCGGGTGAAAAAATCTCAGGCTCCTTCGTGCTATGGCAGGCGCAGGATGATACTTTTTGCCCCTGTCGTTTGGAAAAACGCAATCCACCATCCCGCCGAAGCCGGCCCCGGCTTTCGCCGGGGTGACGGTGTGACTTGGGAATCCCGAGCACGACTTCGTCAACCCGGCGAAAGCCGGAATCCAGGTTCCGCGGAAGAGCGCCTCAGGTTCAGCCGGCTTTCTCCATGGCGGCCTGATACTGTCCCTTTTGTGCCGCACCATTCAGCTTGGCGCGGTGGAAGAAGGCCTTGCGTGCCTCGTCCACTTTTTTCGGATCGCCCTTCCAGCCCTTCATCACCGGATCTTGCAGCGCGCGCGCATAAGAGAAGCTGAGATTCCACGGCAGCTTCGGGTGGCGGGCATTCATGGCATTGAGATTTGCGCTGGCCTGCTCGGGTGTCTGGCCCCCCGACAGGAAATTGATGGTCGGCACCGCGCCGGGCACAGTGCGACGCAGCACTTCCACCGTGCGATCAGCCACTTCCTCGGGCGTGGACTGGCGCGCATGGGTCTTGCCCGCAATCACCATGTTGGGTTTGAGCACCATGAGCTCCAGGCGTACACCATGGCGATGCAGCGCATGGAACACTTCATGGAACGCAACCTCACTCACCTCCGCACACTGGTCGATGGAGTGATCGCCGTCGATGAGGACCTCCGGTTCAACGATGGGAACGATGCCCTGGTTCTGGCACGCGGCCGCATAGCGGGCCAGCACTTCGGCATTGGCCTCGATGGCCAGGCGTGTGGGATGGCGGGCGCTGATCTTGTACACGGAACGCCACTTGGCGAATCGTGCGCCCTTCAGCTTGTAGCTTGCGAGCCTTTCCTCGAGATTGTCGAGGCCCTGGCTGACTTTGTCGCCATCGGTAAACGGAAGCTCCACCAGGCCCTTGTCCACCTTGATGCCGGGCACGATGCCCTGTTTTGCTGCCAGCTCCGGCAACGGCGTGCCGTCGGACGCTTTCTGATCCAATGTCTCTTCGAACAGGATGATGCCTGACAGATAATCGCCGATTTGGGGCGTGCCAATGAGCAGTTCGCGATAGGCGCGCCGGGTATCCGCATTGGACGGAATACCCACTGCCTCAAAACGCTTGGTAATGGTAGGAATACTCTCGTCAGCCGCGAGTATTCCCTTCCCGGATACCACCAGTGCGGCGATGGTCGCCTGCATGTCCTTGACCGCATCCAACACCATGTCCATCGACTTCCTCCCCGGGCGAATGCCCTGCCATTTTGAACGGATTAACCATACCAGCTGCGCGTCTTCCAAAGTATAGGAACGCCCTGGGAGGGCCCCCTATTCACCTACCAGATGGAAATCCTGCTGCAGTTCCAGTATGTCCTCGGCCCAACGCAGCGCCGCGGAGACCGTGGGAAAACCGATGATGCTGGTGGCAAGGATCAATGCATGGCGGATCTCAGCAGGGCCTGCTCCACAGCTGATGGCGCGCCGCACATGGCTGTGCACCGCGCCTTCGGATCGCATGGCCGCCGCGGCCACCAGCTGAATGAGCTGGCCGGTTTTCTCATCCAGCGGACCGGCACTGCGCACGGCTTCACCCAGCTGCTCCATGGCGCGCAGGTAGCCGTCGTGACGGGTGCGCAAGGTGCGATACCAGGCCGGTATCTGTTCACTGACGCTCGTGTCATCCATGGTCGACCTCGCGGGCTGTCGATTGACAGCAAGTTCGGGGGCGGTCCCTGACCGCCCTGTTCCTATACTTGGTATAGCTCGTTCCATGGGAGGCCCCCGACCGTGCGAACCCACGATATGCAGCTTCTGCAAGCCCGGCTCGACAGTCTGGAAGCGCGCATCGCCGCCCTGGAACGCGCCATGGAAAATGCCGACCCCAAGCTGCGCGAGACCTACCAGGCACGGGTGTACGAGGCCGCCGACAAGCGCCGCCATGCGCGAGAACTCATGGCCGAGTTGCGCCTGCAGCAAGCCGAGGGTTGGGAACGCACGGATCTTTGGAACGGCCTGGAAGCCGTGTTCGATGACCTGGGCGCCTTCCTCGACCGGGTAACCCATTCACGTCCCCCACCGCGATGACAATGACCACCTGGCAACCCGAGACGCTGTATCAACGCCTGCTCAACGGTCCGGCCTTCCAAATCCTCGATGTGCGCTCTGCCGATGAATACGCGGCCTGGCGCATCGAAGGACGCGAACCGGTACCCAGCGTGAACGTCCCCTATTTCGAGTTCCTCGACCTGGAGGCCGACGAGGACGTCACACGGGCCGTGATGCAAAGCGCACCCGATGCACTGCTTCCCCGCCTGGATGCCCGGCTTCCCGTGCTCGCCGTCTGTCCACACGGCCACACATCGGCCTACGTTGCAGAAGGCTTGCGCCGACTCGGGCGTGACGCGGTCAACCTGGCAGGCGGCATGGCGGCATGGGGCAACCACTATCACGTGGAAACCATCGCCCACGAAGAAGGTCTGGTGATCGCCCAGATCAGCCGACCGGCGCGCGGGTGTCTCAGTCACATGCTGATCAGTGACGGCGTCGCCGCGGTCATCGACCCGCTCCGTCACCTTCAGGTCTACGAGGATCTCGCGACACAGCACAACGTACGTATCACCCACGTGCTCGATACGCACATGCATGCGGATCACTTGAGCGGCGGCGTGCCACTCGCGAACAGCAACGCGGTGGATTATCACCTTCACCCTTACGACGCCATTCATCCCATGGACTTGCTGCCCGCGCGCTTTCCTTTCCGCTTCCTCGAAGATGCGCAACGACTGCACGTCGGACGCACGGACGTGCAGGTGATCCACATTCCTGGGCACACCCTCGGTGAAGTGGCCTTTCTGGTAAACGGGCACTGCCTGCTCGGCGGTGACAGCATCTTCGTCGAATCAGTGGCTCGACCCGATCTGGGCGGTCATCCCGAGCAATGGACGCCTCTGTTCCAGCAATCCCTGCAACGTCTGCTCGCGCTGCCGGATGAGACCATGCTGTTACCCGCGCATTTCAGCCGTGCCCGTGAGGGTGGCCCCGACGGCCGTTTCACCGCCACCCTCGGCCATCTGCGCGGCGCCAATGAAGGGCTTGTAATGGCCACACGCAGCGAGCAGGAATTCACTCGTTACATCCTGGAAAGCTTGCCCAACTTCCCTCCCACTTACGTGGAAATCAAGCGCGTGAATGCAGGATTGGTGCCGGTGGATGAGCGCAAAGCCACCGAATTGGAGCTCGGCCGCAACGTGTGCGCTCTCGCCAAACGCAACTAATCACCGTAGCGACAGCCACCCGCTGAAACTGAGGCGCCCCAAAACCCGGTGATTGGAATATCGACGTGCGTTATCGCGTCTTACACGTATTCGCGTGCGCCTAACTGCGGTGGTATAACACCACGACACGGCTGACAAGAATTCACCTGACGATGCTGAGCCTATTCAAAATCTCCGGCGCTGTCGGCTTCCATGAGATTCTGGATTCCCTTGCGGAAGGATTCATGGTTTTCGACGCGGCCGGCCAGGTGGTTTTCGTAAACCGCGCCGCGCTCGCACAGTTCGGTTTGAACAGCAAGGACGAATTGCTGTCCCGCAGTGAAGAGTTGCGTCAACGGATTCACGTCTACGATCTCGATGGCATGCCTGTCGCACAGGAACATCTGCCGATGTACCGCGCGCTGCGCGGCGAAGAATTCGTTGGCTTGGAATTGCATATCGTGGACGAACGCAGCGGTCGCGACTGGTACGGCAGTTACAGCGGAACCTACGTCATGAAGGACGGCGTACTCGATCGCGCCGTGATCATCACCCGTGACGTCACGGAACTGAAGCGGGCCGAGCGCGAACTGGCGCGACGCACCCGGGAACTTTCGAATCTGGTGGGCGACATCGAGAGTTTCTCCTACTCCCTCGCCCACGACCTGCGCGGCCCGCTGCGCGCAGTGATCAGCTATGCGGAAATCCTGCAGGACGACTACCCACAAAACTTCTCAGGTGAACCGGAGGTCCTGCTCGAACGCATCCGCCAGAGCGGTTTGCGCATGGCGAATATCCTCGATGCCGTCCTCAACCTGACGGTCATTGCGCGCAAACGTCCGCAAACCACGTTGTTCGATCTGACCGCTCTGGTCGACGAATGTGCGAGCGAGATTATCGAGCGAAGTGATCTGGCTGTGACCTTCAAATGCACCACGGATGCCTGGGTGCACGCCGATCGTGACCTCCTGCGTATCGCCTTGACCAACCTGCTGGAGAACGCCCTTAAATACCGTTCCCGGGAGCGCCCTCTGGCAATCACCTTCGGTGAAAATGAAGCCAGGGGTGCGCGTGAATTTTATATCGCGGACAACGGTGTGGGTTTCGCCGCAGAGGATGCCCGTTCAAGGCTTTTCAAGCCGTTTTCCCGTCTTGGCGACGTGCCGCACGTGGAGGGCTGTGGCATCGGGCTGGCGATCGTCAAGCGCGTTATCGAGCATCACGACGGCACGGTACGTGCGGAGTCCGATCCTGGCAAGGGCGCCACCTTCTTCTTTACCCTGGGCCGTCCGGTACACGCCCCCCGTTCGCCACGGGCACGCTCTCAGGATTGACGCGCCGCTGCGCGCGCGTGCACGCCGGTTGCGTCAATGGACGGCGATGCGCTCGACGATTTCGGTGTTTTCCGTACACCACGCGTGCGGCATGGCGGGGGTACGGTGCCCCACGCCAACACGGCCATGCCGGTCGAGTGCGATGATGCCCACGTCGACACCCACGCTATGCGCCATGTCCGCCAGCACTTGCTCCACCGCCGCCTGGATATCGCGGGATCGGGCCGCATCACAAACGGCCTTGGCCGACACGAAACGCATCATGAGCTCGCCCTTGCCTGTGGCGGAGACACCGGCATCCGGTGAGGCGTAGTTGCCCGCGCCCGGCAAGGGTGTATCACCGATCCGACCAGGCAATTTGAGTGTCACGCCGCCGGTGGAGGTGGCTGCGGCGATGTGCCCCTGACGATCCCGCGCCACCGCGCCCACCGTTCCGGCGGGCAGTTCCGGGTGTCGCGCCAGCAATTCGTGCAGGCGCGGCAAGTAGCTGTCCCCCCTGCGCTCCATGGCCGCACGGGCACGCTTCCAGCCGGCCAGGCGTTCGGGTGTGACGGGGTCGTAATCGGCAAAGCCGAGTGCCCGCGCAAACCGCACCGCGCCCTCGCCGCCCAGCAGCGCATGATCGGTTTCATCCAGCACGGCACGCGCCACCGCGATGGGATTTCTCACCCGCCGCACCGCCGCCACATTGCCCGTGCGCAGACCTTCGGACACCATCACGCCTGCATCCATCTCTGCCTCCCCATCCAGGTTCAGCACCGAACCGGTACCGGCGTTGAAGGCAGGATCGTCTTCCAGCACCACCACAGCCGCGACGGCGGCATCCAGCGCGGAGCCCCCACCGGCCAGCACCGCCCGGCCCGCCTCGGCAGCCTGCCGCACGCCCAGCCGAGCCGGACCCTCATGCGAACCGTGGCAAACCCCGGCCCCTCCATGCACCACGATGGCGTACATGCGTATTCCTCCACGGCATCAGAAAAAGCCTAAACCAAAGCGCGCAGCCGTCCCGACTGGCATAACCCGGAGTGGGAAATACGCTTGAAAGTGAGGTCTCATCACGGCCGTGAACCATGCTTCCCAATCTGGGACTTGTCTGCATCACCCGCAGCGAAGAGATACGTTACCGTACAATCACGCGCACACGCCTGCTGGCGCTTCCCGCCCCTGCACAGAGGGATCGGCTTGTGGAGCTCTACACAGCCAACCTGGCGACGCTGCGCCACGCACTTCAGTTCTGCCGCGAGCAGCGCATCGGGCTTTACCGAATCCCCTCGAAGATTTTCCCGTTCAGCGATGAACCGCTCGGCATCGCATTGCTGGCCGGGATGGGTAAGGTGCTCGCCGCCCTTGGCCGCGAGGCGACACACATGGGTTTGCGCCTGGTGATGCACCCGGATCAGTTTGTGGTGCTCAACTCTGAACAGCCCCACGTCATCGTCAACAGCCTCAAAATCCTCGCTGCCCATGCGCGCGTCCTGGATGCGCTGAAACAACCCCGCTCGCCATGGGCCACCATCGAAATCCATGGCGGAAAGCGTGGCCGCAAACAGGCCTTGATCGACGCGGTACGGCGACTCCCCGTCCCGGTGCGTCGCCGCCTCGCTCTGGAAAACGACGAAAGTCATTACAGCGCGGGCGATATTCTCGATGTGTGTCGGCAAAGTGGCGTGCCCATGGTGTTCGATGCCCATCACCACGTGTGCTTTGAAGCGCTGGAAAGTTATGAAGATCCCAGCATCGCCGCGCTGACGGCCGCCGCCGCGACCACCTGGCCCGACCCGGCATGGCAACTGGTGCATATTTCCAATGGGCGCGACAGCTTCACGGACCGGCGCCATGCCGACGAGGTCACACGCGTGCCCAGCGCCTATGCCCGGGTGCCCTGGATCGAAGTGGAAGCGAAGGCCAAGGAGCAGGCCATCGCGCGGCTACGGGACGAATGGTTGCCCCGGC
>JAWLCT010000028.1:0-42282 GCA_041687015.1 Gammaproteobacteria bacterium | reverse complement strand
TCGCCTTCCTTCACCTTCACCTGCACGATCACGGTGTCGCCCGGGCCGAAGGCGGGGACCTCGCGGGTCATTTGTTCTTTCTCAAGTTGTTCGATGATGTTGCTCATTGCTGCTCGCTCCCAAAAGGCTGCGCGGATTGTATCCGATTCAGTCCTGTTCGTGTTCCCGAATAAATTCCTGGAGCAGCCTGTGCTGCTCGTCATCCAACTGTGTCGCGGCCAGCAGATCGGGCCGCCGCAGCCAGGTCCGTCCCAGCGCCTGCTTCAGGCGCCAGCGACGGATGGCCGCATGATCACCGCTTTGCAGCACCGTCGGCACGGCCCGCCCATCGATCACCTCGGGGCGCGTGTAGTGCGGGTAATCCAGCAGGCCGTCGCTGAACGAATCCTGCTCCGCCGACTGGTCGTGGCCGAGGGCACCCGGCAACAGCCGCACCACTGCGTCGATCACCACCATCGCCGCCAGCTCACCGCCCGAAAGCACGTAATCGCCAATGGACAGTTCTTCGTCCACCTCGCTTTCGATGAGGCGCTCGTCCACGCCCTCGTAGCGTCCCGCCAGCATGATGAGCCGCGGTCTTTCCGCCAGCTCGCGCACCTTTTCCTGGTTCAGCAGCCTGCCCTGCGGGGACAGGTACACCACCCGGGCATCGCCGCCGTCGCCACGCGCCGCACGGATGGCTTCGCGCAGCGGTTCCACCTGCATCACCATGCCGGGGCCGCCACCGTAGGGCCGGTCGTCCACGCGCCGGTGCTTGTCGGCCGTGTAATCCCGCGGATTCCACAGCCCGAATTCGAAAAGACCGCTGCGATACGCCCTGCCTGTGATGCCGTGGCCGGTGACCGCCTCGAACATCTCGGGGAACAGGGTCACCACGTCGATGCGCATGGTCAGGTACTGGCACTCATTCAAAATCGGCGTCCCAGTCCACCGTCAGCAGTCCGGCCGCAAGGTCCACGGACTGCACCGCCTCGCCCGGGGTGTAGGGAATGAGGCGTTCACGCTCACCCTTCACCACCAGCACGTCATTGGCGCCGGTTTCCATCAGATCCGCCACGGTCCCGAGCTCCACGCCCTGTCGGTTGATCACCCGCAGGCCGATGAGATCGGACCAGTAGTATTCGCCTTCCCCGGTGGCAGGCAGCTCACTCCGCAACACGGCGATGGTGGTCCCCACCAAGGCCGCAGCCGCATCGCGATCGTCATAGCCCTCGAGGTGCGCCACCACGCCTTTGCCCTGCCCGCGTCCATCGGCGAGTTTCACGGGCACCCAGCGGTCCTGCCTGCGCAGGTGCCAGGTGGCGTAGTTCAGAATATTCTCGCGCGGGTCGGTGTAGGAATAGACCTTCACCCACCCGCGCACACCGTAAAGGCCGGAAATCCGGCCCATTTCGATGTATTCGTCTTCCTGCGTCATGCGGGTTGTGTGGCCGCGGACGCGGTCGACGCCAGGTTGCTTAGGCCGCCGCCTGCTTCTTCAGGAGGCTGGCAACGCGGTCGGAGACCTGCGCGCCGTTACCCTGCCAGTAGGCCAGGCGCTCGCCGTTGATGGCGAACGGCTGCTCGGCGCCCCGGGCCACCGGGTTGAAGAAACCCAGGCGCTCAATGAAGCGGCCGTCGCGACGGTTGCGGCTGTCGGTCACGACGATGTTGTAGAAGGGGCGCTTCTTGGCACCGCCGCGGGCGAGACGAATGGTCACCATGGTGTTTCTGTTCCTCGTCGTACAAACGAACCGGGCCGCACACGGCGACCCGGGCTAAACGAAAGCCGGGTATTGTACGCAAGCGTTTTCCCTCTGGCAAACGGCTGCGGGGAAAAGATTTAACCACGGGGGCCCCGGGGGACACGGGGGAAAGCCAAATTCGGTACGGGTCTGGCCCGGTCACTTCAACTCAACCGCGCGAGGCAAGGAAATCGTTACGGGCTTCGGGGGCTGTTTTTTCTGTGGGAGCGGCCTCAGGCCGCGATGCCCGCTTCGACAGCGAATCGCGGCCTGAGGCCGCTCCCACAGCAGAAATGCAACCCCCGTGTTCCCCGTGGTTAGGGCTTTTCTCTTAGAAAGGCATCCCGGGCATGCGCCCCTTGAGGCCGCGGAGCATTTTGGCCATGCCGCCCTTTTGCATGGACTTCATCATCTTCTGCATCTGGGTGAACTGCTTGAGCAGGCGGTTGACGTCCTGCACCTGGGTGCCGGAGCCCATGGCAATGCGGCGCTTGCGGGAGCCTTTGATGAGGTCGGGGTGGCGGCGCTCGCGGGGGGTCATGGAGTTGATGATGGCGACGACGCGGCCGAATTCCTTGTCGTTGACCTGGTTGCGCACGTGTTCGGGCACTTGGGACATGCCGGGCAGCTTGTCCATGATGCTCATGACGCCGCCCATCTTGCCCAGTTGCTGGAGTTGGTCGCGGAAGTCCTCGAGGTCGAAGCCCTTGCCCTTGGTGATCTTCTTGGCCAGCTTGGCGGCCTGTTCCTGATCGACTTTGCGCTGCACCTCTTCCACCAGGGTGAGCACGTCGCCCATGCCCAGGATGCGCGAGGCCACGCGGTCGGGGTGGAAGGTCTCCAGGGCGGCGGTCTTCTCGCCCACGCCCATGAACTTGATGGGCTTGCCGGTGATGTGGCGCACCGACAGGGCCGCGCCGCCGCGGGCGTCGCCGTCGGTCTTGGTGAGTACCACGCCGGTGAGCGGCAGGGCGTCGTTGAAGGCCTTGGCGGTGTTGGCCGCGTCCTGGCCGGTCATGCTGTCCACCACGAACAGGGTCTCGGTGGGCTCCAACGCGGCATGCAGGCGCTGGATCTCGCCCATCATGGCCTCGTCCACGTGCAGACGGCCGGCGGTATCGAAGATCAGCACGTCACGGTGGTGCTTGGCGGCGTAGTCGGTCGCCGCCTTGGCGATGGCCACCGGGTCCTGCTTGGGATCGGAGGGGAAGAAGTCCACACCGATCTCGCCCGCCAGGGTCTGCAGCTGATCGATGGCCGCGGGGCGATAGACGTCGCCGCTGGCCACCACCACGGATTTCTTGCGGGTCTCCTTCAGCCAGCGCGCCAGCTTGGCCACCGTGGTGGTCTTACCGGAGCCCTGCAGACCGGCCATAAGAATGGTGACGGGCGGGCGGGCATTGAGGTTCAGCTCGGCCGTTTCCGCGCCCATGATGCGCACCAGCTCTTCATGGACGATCTTCACCAGGGTCTGGCCAGGGGTGAGGCTCTGCAGCACTTCCTGGCCCACGGCGCGTTCGCGTACGTGGTCGATGAGCTCGCGGATCACCGGCAGGGCCACGTCGGCCTCGATCAGGGCCATGCGCACTTCGCGCAGGGTCTCCTTGATGTTGTCCTCGGTGAGGCGGCCGGCGCCGCGCAGGTCGCGAAGGGTTCGGGTGAGTCGCTCGGTCAGGCCGTCGAACATGGAAAACCTCGGGAGATAGGGAGTACGGGCTTCGGAAAGCCCGGCGCATGCCTGCGCCGACAAGCGCGGAATTATAGCGTGAACACTTCCCCGCCGGAGAGCTGGACCACTTCGCGGTCGCGGATGAGCTCGCGGCACTCCTCGACGATGGTTTCTTCTTCACCGGGTTTGGCGTGGGTGAGGTACACCTTGGGATGGTGCCTGAGCTTGCGCAGGTCATCTGCCAACAGACTGGGACAATAGTGCCGGGCCATACGGCAGAGTTCCATTTCCTCGTTGGAAAACGCCGCCTCCACGACCAGCAAGTCCAGGCGCGGTTCCGCATTGAGCGCTTGCCAGAACGAGTCGTTGGTAGTGGTGTCGCCGCTGAAGGCGAAGGCCCCCGTGGGGCTGGTCACGAAATAACCCACGGTAGGCACGATATGGTTCACGGGAATCATGCGGAATTCGAGTTTGCCCACCCGTACCGGTTGCGTCGGCTCCATGGGCACGAAGCGCAGGACCGGACGTTCCGGATGGGGCAGACGGGTAAAGTCAGGCCAGATGACGCCGTTGAATAGATGCTTTTCCAGCGCCCGCAGGGTGTCGGGCTGGGCGTAAACCTCGATGGGTTCACGGATGGCGTCGAAGATGCTGTCGACCATCAGCGGTATGCAATGCACGTGGTCGAGATGGGAGTGGGTGAGGAAAATACGCCGGATACGCGCCATTTCCTCCAGCGTAAGGCTTCCCACGCCGCTGCCCGCATCGATGAGCGATTCGCGGTCTACGAGAAAAGATGTGGTTCGGTGGCCGGCCCCGATGCCGCCGCTGCACCCCAGAACGCGAAGCTCCATACTAACCCGACTCTCCATGCCGCTTCAGCGGCGCAGCCTCTGTGGTTTTCATTGAGCGGCGGGGCCGCTCACGTGTTTGCATGACATTTTTAGCATGTCATCGATATCGTTGTCACAAACACCCGGCAACGGCCCGTCTCCGGCGGGCAAACACATTTCATCACCGAATTGACACGATTTCCGGGAATCCGTTCCCACCAATAGACGGAGTTTAACGGGCGTGCCGAAGTATGCCATCATGCGCGGCCAGAACGGACAAACGCCATGAACGCGAGTCTCCCCCTCATCGCCGCCCTCCTTTACCTCAGTGCCGCTGTGTTGCTGGGGCTTCGCCTGCAAAAGGGCGCCGAAGCCAGGATGACCTCGCGGGCGGCGCCCCTGGTGCTGTGGTTCGCCGCCCTGGCGGTGCATCTGCCCAGCCTGTACGCAGACATCCTCACGCCGTCAGGGCTGCACCTGGCGTTCTTCAACATGGTTTCGCTGGTGATGGACGTGATCGCGCTGGTGCTGCTGGCCACGGCGGTGGTGCGTCCGGTGGAGAGCCTGGGTGTCTTCGTACTCCCCATGGCTGCGTTGGCGGCGCTGGTGCGCACCTTCGCGCCGGTGGATGGAGGTGTCGTCGGCTTTGGTGAGCCGGGCCTGCAGGCCCACATCCTGCTTTCCATCCTCGCCTACAGCCTGTTCGCCATTGCCGCGGTACAGGCGATCTTGTTGGCCATCCAGAACCGGCACCTGCGTAATCGTCACCCGGGCGGCTTCATCCGCGCCCTGCCGCCGCTGGACACCATGGAACAACTGCTGTTCCAGATGATCGCTGTGGGCTACGTGCTGCTCACCCTGGCGCTGGTCAGCGGCGTGCATTACCTGCACGACATCTTCGCCCAGCACCTGGTGCACAAGACCGCGCTGTCCATTTTTGCCTGGGTGCTGTTCTCGGTGTTGCTGTGGGGCCGGCACTACTTCGGCTGGCGCGGCCGCACGGCCATCCGCTGGACCCTGGGCGGTTTTCTCGTCCTCATGCTCGCCTATTTCGGCAGTAAATTCGTGCTGGAACTGGTTCTCGGTTGACTCTGCAGGGCTCCTGCCTTTCAAATAGCCCTTCCTTAACACAGTCGATTCCGCGTTGATAAGCGAAATACCTACTGGCGCCCTGGTGGCCGCCCTGTTGTTCCTGCTGTTGTTGTCCGCCTTTTTCTCGGGCTCGGAAACCGGCATTTTCAGCCTCAACCGCTACCGCCTCCGCCACCTGGCCAAGACCGGCCATCGCGGCGCAAGGCGCACCCAGCGCCTGCTCGAGCGGCCGGACCGGCTCATCGGTGTGATTCTGCTGGGCAACAACTTCGTCAACATCCTCGCCTCGTCCGTGGCCACCCTCATCGGCATGCGCCTGCTGGGCGATGCGGGCATTGCTGCGGCCGCGGCCCTGCTGACCATCGTGGTGCTGATTTTCGGTGAGGTGACGCCGAAGACGCTGGCGGCCCTGAACCCTGAGCGCATCGCCTTCCCCGCAAGCCATGTGCTGGGCGCCATGCTGCGCGTGTTCCATCCGTTGGTATGGGTGCTCAACGGCATCGCCAACAGCCTTCTGCGCCTGATGGGCGTGTCGCCCGAAAAGGCCCAGCATCACCACCTCTCCACCGACGAACTGCGTACCGTGGTCCACGAGGCAGGTACGCTGATCCCGGTGCGCCATCAGAAGATGCTGATCAGCATCCTCGACCTGGAAAAGGTGACGGTCGAAGACATCATGGTGCCACGCAACGAAATCATCGGCATCGACATCGATCAGCCCTGGGAACGCGTGCTGCAACAGCTCACCGGCACCCAGCACACACGTCTTCCCGTTTACAAGGGCGACATCGACCACGTCCTCGGGGTCGTGCATGCCCGTAATTTCCTCGCCCTGCAACGCAAATCGGAAATCACGAAGGAGGACTTTCTCGGCATCGTGCGCGAGACCTACTTCATCCCCGAAGGCACGCCCCTGAACACCCAGCTGGTGAACTTCCAGCAGCAGCGCCAGCGCACCGGGCTGGTGGTGGACGAGTACGGTGACATCCTCGGTCTGGTCACCTTGGACGACATCCTCGAGGAAATCGTCGGCGAGTTCACCACCGACCCCGCAACCAGCAACCGGGCCATCCATCCCCAGCCGGACGGCACCTACTTGGTGGACTGCTCGGTAAGCATCCGCGAGCTCAACCGTGCCCTGGGCTGGTCGCTGCCGACCGAAGGGCCCAAGACACTCAACGGCTTTGTCATGGAATACCTGGAGACCATCCCGGAGCCCGGTACCACGTTCCTGCTCGAAGGCAGGCCTATCGAAGTGGTGCAGGCAGGCGACAACGCGGTGAAGACGGTGCGCATCGATCCCACCTACCGGGCCAAGGGCCAACCGCCCCTGCTGCCCGAGGCGGAAGTGTGAACGCGGTTCCAAAACCCCGTCGGGCCGGCAGGCGGTAGGGTGAGCAAGTTGTACAACCTACCTGAGACAATGCATATAATGCCTTGTCAGTCATTGAGTTCTACATGAGGAAAGGGGCCCGGTGTCGACCCTGACACTGTCATTCAAAGGCATGGAGCTGAAGGTGATTCCGCTTGCCCCGGGCGAGATGATCATCGGTAGCGATCCTGTCTGCGCCATTCACATCGACAGCCTTGCCGTCCAGCCCCGTCATGCCAGCGTCACCAGCCGCGAAGACGAAACGGTGCTGCGCGACCTGGGTTCGCCTGAGGGCACCTTCGTCAACAACGAGCGGATCACCGAGCGCGTGCTCAAGGACAAGGACGACATCCGCGTCGGCAAGCACAACCTCATTTTCCATTTTGCGCCACTGGACAAGACGGCATCCGTTCAACCTGAACCCGCCGCGCCTGCGCCCGCCGCGGTGACAGCCCCGCTTGCGCCCGAGCCCGAACCCGACATCAACTTCGAGGAACTCGCCAGTCCGGCCAAGCTCAAGAACGCGTGGTTGCAGATCATGAGCGGGCACAACGTAGGCAAGAACATCAGCCTCAACCGCAAACTGACGAATTTGGGTACGCCGGGTATCCAGACCGCCGTGATCGCCAAGCGCAACGACGGCTATTTCCTCTCGCACCTGGAAGGTGAGCAATCGCCCAAAGTGGGTGACATCACCATCGGTGACAAGAGCTGGCCGCTCAACGACGGCGACATCATCCAGATCGGCAACGTGCGGATGCAGTTCTACTTCGAGTGAGGCCCATGAACCCGTCCGACAGACGCCATTTCCTGCGTTTCACCATGGATGCACGGGTGCGCATCGAAAACGACCACGGTGTCTACGACGCCAAGCTCATGGACATTTCATTGAACGGCGCGCTGGTGACCACACCGCCGGAGTGCCCGTGCCGCAAAGGCGATTTTGCCAGGCTCGCCATTCGCCTGATCGATTCCGACGTGGTCATCAACATGGAAGGCCGCGTGGCACACCGCGAAGCCGACGTCCTCGGCTACCACTGCGAACACATCGACCTCGCCAGCATTTCCCACCTCAAACGCCTGGTGGAACTGAACCTGGGCGACGAATCCCAGCTCGAACGCGAGCTCAGCGAGCTCATCGCGGTTCATTCCAGCTGAAGCGCCGAGAAAAGGATCAACACAGAGGCGCAGAGACACAGAAAGCGCAGAGAAGTATAAATCTACCTCGGTTCCGCGCTGTGCGCGCAGCACCGCGGTGCGTCCACATCCTCTGTGCCTCTGTGTTTTTTGTCTCTTCCCAAATCACGCCTGAGACAACGCATCCGCCAGACGGCGGACGCCGATGACTTCGAGGCCTTCGGGAGGGCGCTTGGGGACGTTGGCTTCGGGCACGATGGCGCGGGTGAAGCCGTGTTTGGCCGCTTCGCGCAGGCGATCCTGGCCGTTGGGCACGGGGCGGATTTCGCCGGCGAGCCCCACTTCACCGAAGGCAACCAGGCCCTGGCCGGGTGCGCGGTTGCGCAGGCTGGAGAGCACGGACAGCAACACCGGAAGATCCGCGCCGGTCTCGGTGACACGCACGCCGCCCACCACGTTCACGAATACGTCCTGATCGTAAGTGGCGACGCCACCGTGGCGGTGCAGCACCGCAAGCAACATGGCCAGGCGGTTTTGTTCCAGGCCCAAGGTCACGCGGCGCGGATTGGAAAGATGGCTCTCATCCACCAGCGCCTGCACTTCCACCAGCAACGGTCGGCTGCCTTCCAGGGTCACCATCACCACGCTGCCCGGTACCTCTTCTTCATGGCGCGACAGGAAGATGGCCGAGGGATTGCTCACCTCTTTCAAGCCCTTTTCCGTCATGGCGAACACGCCCAGTTCGTTGACTGCGCCGAAACGGTTCTTGAAGGCACGCACCACACGGAAACGGCTACCCGCGTCGCCCTCGAAATACAGCACGGTATCCACCATGTGCTCGAGCACGCGCGGACCGGCGAGTTGGCCTTCCTTGGTTACGTGCCCCACCAGGAACAGGGCCGCGCCGCTTTGCTTGGCGTAGCGCACCAGTTGCGCGGCACTCTCGCGCACCTGGGCCACGGAGCCCGGCGCCGATTGCAGCATTTCGGTGAACACGGTCTGGATGGAATCGACCACCAGCACCTGCGGGCGCTCGCGCGCTGCTGCCTCGAGAATGCCCTCCACGCGCGTTTCCGCCAGCAGGCGTACGCGCTGCGCTGCAATGCCAAGCCGATGGGCACGCAGGCTCACCTGCTGGGGGGATTCCTCGCCAGTCACGTACAGCACGCCGCAGCGTTCGGAGAGGGTGGCGAGGGTCTGTAACAGCAGCGTGGATTTTCCGATGCCCGGATCGCCGCCGATGAGTACCACCGAGCCGGGCACCAGGCCGCCGCCCAGCACGCGATCGAATTCGTCCAGCTGGGTGGGCAGGCGAGTCACATCGTCGGGCGTGACCGCGGCGAGTGCCTGCACTTCCACACCACCGGCGGAACCCGCATAGCCTGCGAAGCGCCCGCCGCGCGGTGAACTCGGGGTGGCTACGGTTTCCACCAGGGTGTTCCAGGCGCCGCACTCGCCGCACTGCCCTGCCCACTTGGGCGCCTGCGTACCACATTCGGTACAGGTGTAGAGATTCTTCGCCTTGGCCATCAGTCGCGGTCGTCGTAATCGGGATAGCGCGGACCGCGGCCTTGCGTCTTGCCGGCGTCACGCCGACGCAGCAGCCACAGTGCGCCGAAGATCAACGCGGCGGGCACCAGGACCAACAGGGTCACGCGACCACCGGGTGATTTGAGGGCTTCGCAGCCGCTAAGTAGTACGGACGCGGCGGGGATGGACAACAGCTTCCATGTCATTCTCATTGCTTCCCTCCTGCGAGATCGGGGAAAACGGTGGCGAGCGCCCGTCGTGTTTCGGCGTTCACCGGCAACGCATCCATTTCATTTAGAGCTACCCACGCCGCTTCGGCGGCATCATCGCCCGCCTTGGGTTCGCCCTCCACAAAGGTGCCGAACAGATCCACCACCACGTAGTGGTACAACACCCGCTCCGTGTCGCGCTCGATGTATTCGAAGGTGTAGGCCGGATCGCCGGCGCGGATGCGGACCCCGGTTTCCTCGAGGATCTCCCGTTCCGCCGCCGCTTTAAGCGTCTCGCCGAGCTGCACCCGGCCGCCTGGGATGGCCCATTCGCCGGCATAGGGTGGATTGGCGCGCCTGACCAGCAGTACCGCATCGTCACGGCGCACGATGGCCCCTGTTCCCAGCACCGGTGCAGCGGGCGTATCGGCCATCGCTCCACCTTAGAGGATCACCCGCGTGACCCGCGGGGTGATGCCGCACAACAGCGTATAGGCGATGGTGTCGGCGCATTCCGCCACCTCCTCCACCGGCAGTTCCTCACCCCACAACACCACGGGATCGCCCACGCGGGCATCGGGCTGGGTGCGCAGGTCCACACCGAGCATGTCCATAGAGACCCGGCCGACGAGGGGCACGCGCTTGCCGTTCACCAGCACCGGCGTGCCGGTACGGGCGTGGCGCGGGTAACCGTCGCCGTAACCGGCCGCCACCACACCCACGGGCATGTCCTCGGGGCACACAAAGGTGCCGCCGTAACCCACCGGATCGCCCCGTTTCAGCCGGTTCACCGCAATGAGTTCCGAGCGCAGGGTCATCACCGGCTCAAGGCCATCCTGCGCACCCACCCGGCCGATGAACGGCGATACCCCGTAGAGCATGATGCCGGGACGTGCCCATTCGGTGTGGGAGGCGGGCCAACCCAGCAAGCCTGCCGAATTGGCAACGGAGCGCTCGCCGCCGAGGCCTGCCGTCGCCGCGGCGAAGGTTTCGAGCTGGCGACGCGTGGTCGGGTCGCCACGATCATCGGCGTTGGCCAGATGGGTGAGGAAGCCGCAGCGTTGCACCTGCGGGATGTTTCCGAGGCGCGTCCAAGCCGCCTGCACGTGTTCGGGCTGGAAGCCGAGCCGGTGCATGCCCGAATCCACCTTGAGCCATACCTGAACCGGGGTCGTGAGCCTGGCCTGCTCCAACATGGCCAGTTGTTCGGGATGATGGACGACGGTGGTAACACGGTGCTGCTGGATCAGCGCCAGTTCATCGGCGTGAAAGAACCCTTCCAGCAGGTTGACCGTTGCGTCGATGCCTGCCTCGCGAAGGGCGACCGCTTCGCCAATCGAAGCAACGCCAAGCGCATCCGCTTCGCCGAGGGCGCGGGCCACAGTTACCATGCCGTGGCCGTAGGCATCCGCCTTGATGGCGGCCATGATGCGGCTGCCCGGGGCCGCACGCCGCGCAACCGCCAGATTGTGCTGGAGGGCCGCGAGCTTGAGCTCCACGCGAGTGGCGCGCATGTCAGTACTCCGAGTCGCTGTAACCGCCGGACGCAAAATTCTCGAAACGAGTGAACTGGCCGAGGAAGGTCAGGCGCACCGTGCCGATGGGGCCGTTACGCTGCTTACCGATGATGATTTCGGCCACACCCTTGTCCGGGCTGTCCTCGTTGTACACCTCATCGCGGTAGATAAACACGATGACGTCCGCATCCTGCTCGATGGCGCCCGATTCACGCAGGTCGGACATGACCGGGCGTTTGTTGGGACGCTGCTCAAGGCTGCGGTTCAGCTGGGAAAGGGCGATCACCGGCACGTTGAGCTCCTTGGCGAGCGCCTTGAGCGAGCGCGAGATCTCGGAAATCTCCGCGGTGCGGTTTTCCTTGCCGGAGCCCGCCACCTGCATCAGCTGCAGGTAGTCGATGACAATCAGACCGAGGCCGTGCTCGTGTTCGCGGGCCAGACGCCGCGCGCGGGCGCGCAGTTCCGTAGGCGTGAGCGCGGGGGTGTCGTCCACGTACAGCGGCACTTCGGCGAGCAACTGCACCGCCGAGGTCAGGCGCGGCCAGTCGTCATCGTCGAGCTTGCCGGTACGCAAGCTGTGCTGATTGATCCGTCCGAGCGAGGAGATGAGACGCATGGCGAGCTGCTCGCCGGGCATTTCCATGGAGAACACCGCCACCGGCTTGCGCGCCTTGATGGCGGCGTTCTCTGCCATGTTCATGGCGAAGGTGGTCTTGCCCATCGACGGGCGGCCCGCGACGATGATGAGGTCCGAAGGCTGCAGGCCCGAGGTCTTCTCGTCGAAATCGGTGAAACCGGTGGGAATGCCGGTGATGGGGCTGTCCTGTTCGAACAGCTGCTCGATCTTGTCCACCGCCTTGACCAGCAGATCCTTGATGCTGGTGAAACCGGTGCGCGAACGGGCGCCCTGGTCGGCGATTTCGTAAACGCGCTTTTCCGCCTCGTCGAGCAGTTGCTCGACTTTGCGCCCTTCGGGGCTGTAGGCGCTGTCGGCGATGGAGTTGGCCACCCCGATGAGCTGACGCAACACCGAGCGTTCGCGCACAATGGCGGCGTAGTGCTTGATGTTGGCCGCGCTGGGGGTGTTGGACGCGAGCGCGCCCAGGTAGGCAATACCGCCCACGTCATCCAGTTCGCCGCGCTTGTCCAGCCATTCGGCCAGGGTGACGACATCGAAAGGGCTGTTCTGTTCGGCGAGAGAACGGATGGCGCCGAAGATGAAGGCATGGTCGCGCCGATAGAAATCCTTTTCGCCGACCAGATCGGCGACCCGGTCCCAGGCGCCGTTGTCCAACATCAGACCGCCGAGGACGGACTGTTCGGCTTCAATGGAATGAGGCGGGACCTTGAGGGCGTCCACCGCGCGATCGTGGCTCTGTAGGAAAGCTTCCGGCATGCCTCGTTTGTACCGTGCAGCGGTGAAACAGCGCAACCGATGTTGCGCAGCAAAGCGGTGCCCGCCGGACAGCCGGCGGGCACAGAACGGCATTACGCCGCGACGATCTTGACCGTGACCGCCTGAGCTACGTCGGAGTGGAGCACCACGTCGACGCTGAACTCGCCGGTATGGCGCAGTGCGCCTTCCGGCAATTTCACTTCGGCCTTGGCCACTTCCACGCCCGCGCCGGTGATGGCTTCGGCGATGTCGCCGGTGCCCACGGAACCGAACAGCTTGCCTTCCTCACCGGCCTTCGCGGCGATCGTCACCTCGCCGAGTGCGGCGAGCTTCTCGGCGCGGGCCTGGGCCTCGGCCAGCTCGGCGGCGGCGGCTTTCTCGAGCTCCGCACGACGGGCCTCGAACTTGGCCAGATTGTCGGCAGTGGCCAGTACGGCCTTGCCCTGCGGAATCAGAAAATTACGGCCGTAACCGTTGCGCACCTTGACCTTGTCACCCAGGTTGCCCAGGTTGCGCACTTTATCGAGCAGAATGACTTCCATCGTTTATACCTCGTCAATTGACTTCCCGCACCCGGACAAAGGGGGGATTACCCATTATTCCCTTCTTCGCGCTTGGCGCCGAAGAAGCCACGGAAATCGAACCATGCGTCAGCCAGACCGACCGCCGAAAGCACGATGGCGGTCTGCGGCAGCGTAAGCACCAGCAGCACGTACATCAGCACCAGCCAGCCCACGTGGGCGCCCTTGCACTTGACCAGCCCGTGCACCACGGCGATGCCATGCAGCAGGTGCAGCAGCACCAGCACGATGATCAGGTCTGAGGCGAAGGCGGCCAACCGCCCTGCGTCCATCAAAGCAAGACCTGCCACCGCCAGCGTGATCAGGCCCAACAGGGGACCAAATCGCAGCGCATGGAACTCGCGCTGGAAGCCACCCGCATGATAGAGCTGAGCCTGCCACCAGCGTGCGGTGAACAGGCTGCCCACCAGGCTGAGCGCGAAGCCGGCAGCCAGAGCGCCGGTCATCACTGCATAGGCGTCGTCCATGGCCTCCACGGGCGGGCTGCCGGCTTCCTGGAAGATGCTTTCGAACACCTTGCGCCAGAACGCCGCCGGATCATCCAGCGTCCCGTACAGCACAACCACGAACAGGGCGCCAAATCCACCCGCCATGATCAGCACCCGGCTCAGCGACACCGTACGCCGCAATTCCAGCGCCAGGGCCCACACCGGCAGCCACAGGGCCAACAGGAACGCCGGGCCCGGGACCACATTCTGCACCAGCAGCCACGACAATGCCGTCACCGCGAGTGCTGCGCCCAAAGCCACCTTGGCACCGTGCCACGCTCCCAGACGCAGGGTCACCAGCGCGACGGCCGCACCGCTCAGATAGCTGAGCGGCGGCAGAACCAGAGACAGCACCGCGCAGACCGCTGCCACAAGCACCGCCTGCATCGGGCCGCGCATGATGTAGCCCGCCAGGAAGTTCATGGCGTCGTCTCCCCGGTGCGTCCGGGATCAGTGCTGATCGCTGTACGGCAGCAGTGCCAGAAAACGGGCGCGCTTGATGGCGGTTGCCAGCTGACGCTGATACTTGGCCTTGGTGCCCGTGATGCGGCTCGGCACGATCTTGCCGTTCTCGCTGACGTAATTCTTCAGCGTGGCCAGATCCTTGTAGTCGATTTCCTTCACGCCCTCGGCCGTGAAGCGGCAAAACTTCTTGCGACGGAAAAAGCGGCTCATTTCTACGCTCCTGATCTTTTAAGTCTTTCGTGGCCGCGGGGATGGCTCCCGTGCGGCTTCCGGCCTTACTCGGCCTGACCGGCGTCTGCGGACGTGGTTTCCTCAGCCGATTCACGCTCGGACTGATAACGGCGGGATTCCTCACGCTCCTTCTCTTCCTTGGCCTTGGCCATGGGGGAAGGCTCGGTGTCGGCGCAGGGGCGGGAGATGATCAGGTTACGCAGCACGGCGTCGTTGAAGCGGAACGCCGATTCGAGCTCACGCATGGTCTCGACGGGGCACTCGATGTTCATCAGCACGTAATGTGCCTTGTGGATCTTGCTGATGGGGTAAGCCAGCTGACGGCGGCCCCAGTCTTCGAGGCGATGGATCTTGCCCTCGCCGGCTTCGATGGTCGAGCGGTAGCGCTCGATCATGGCGGGAACCTGTTCGCTCTGGTCCGGATGGACCAGGAACACGATTTCGTAATGATTCACTGTGTGCTCCTCACGGATTGGCAGCCTTGGGTTCTTGCCCAAGGCAAGGAGTATTCTCGGGGCCCATCCCCGAAAAGCCGGCTATTGTACTCGGCGGGTCTGCCCCGCGCAAACGGTGAAAAGTCACGTCGTGCCAGCGGCGGACCGAAAAAGAAAAAGCCGGAACCACGGAGGCCACGGAGAAGAGGGAGAATGCCTTGCCTCCGTGTTCTCCGTGGCCTCCGTGGTTAATGCTTTTTTGCTTTATGTCCGCTGGCGCAGGGCTTCGAAGAGGCAGATGCCGGCGGCGACGGAGACGTTGAGGCTTTCGACGGTGCCGCGCATGGGGATGCGGACGAGTTGGTCGCAGTGTTCTCGGGTGAGGCGGCGCAGGCCTTTTTCCTCGGCGCCGAGCACCAGGGCCAGGGGGCCGGTGAGGTCGGCCTGGAACAGGGAGGTCTCGGTTTCGCCCGCCGCGCCGATGATACGCACGCCCGCGTCGCGCAGCAGGCGCAGGGTGCGGGCCAGGTTGGTCACCTGCACGAAGGGCGTGGTCTCGGCGGCGCCCACCGCCACCTTGCGCACCGTGGCGTTCAGACCGCAGGCGCGATCGCGCGGGGCGATAACCGCGTGTACGCCGGCGGCATCGGCGCTGCGCAGGCAGGCGCCCAGATTATGGGGGTCCTGTACGCCATCGAGGATCAGTAGAAACGGCGGTTCCTGCAGGCTGATGAGCAGACCCTCCAGGTCCGATTCATTGAGGGTCTGGGCGGGGCGCACGCGGGCCGCGGCACCCTGATGCCGCGCACCGCCGGCCAGTTCGTCCAGGCGCTCGCGCGTCACCCAGGAATGGGCCACACCGGCCTTCTGCAGTTGCTCGGCCAGAGCCCGCACACGCTGGTCGCGACGAGCCACGTCCAGCCACACCTCGCGCACCCGTCCCGGGGCACGCAGTACCGCCTCGACCGCATGCAACCCATAGACGAGCGTTTCGTTGCTCATCGCCCGCCGTTCACCAGTTCGAAGTCGATCTTGCGATCATCGAGGGACACGCGGGCCACCCGCACACGCACCTTGTCAGCCAGTCGGAAGATCTTGCGTGTGCGATCGCCGACCAGACGATGGGCCGCCGGTTCGAAGTGGAAGTAGTCCTCTCCGAGGCCGGTCACATGCACCAGGCCTTCCACGAAGATATCCTTCAGCTCCACGAAAATGCCGAAACCGGTGACGCCGGTGATGATACCGTCGTACTCCTCACCCACGCGGTCCATCATGTATTCGCATTTGAGCCAGTCCACTGCGTCACGGCTGGCCTCGTCTGCGCGGCGCTCGGTGGTGGAACAGTGTTCGCCGAGGGCCTCCATTTCACTCGTCCCGTAGCGGAAGGATTCGGGTGCGCCGCCCTCCAGTACGTGTCTGATGGCGCGATGCACGAGCAGGTCCGGATAACGACGGATAGGCGAGGTGAAGTGGGTATAAGCCTCGAAGGCCAGACCGAAGTGGCCGGCATTCTCGGGCGAATACACCGCCTGCGAGAGGCTGCGCAGCATCACGGTCTGGATCAGGTGCGCATCGGGACGCTCGCCCACCTGCTGCAGCAGGGCCGCGTAATGCTTCGGTTCGGGTTTATCCCCGCCGCCGAGCTTGAGCCCGAGTTCCTTCAGGAAATCACGCAGGTCGGTGAGCTTCGCCTCGGTGGGGCCTTCGTGCACGCGATAGAGCACCGGTACGCCCCCGTTGGCGAGGAAATCGGCCGCGGCGACGTTGGCCAGCAACATGCATTCCTCGATGAGCTTGTGGGCATCGTTGCGCACCACCGGGACGATGGCTTCGATCTTCTTGCCCGCACCGAAAACGATTTTGGTTTCGGTAGTCTCGAAGTCGATGGCGCCGCGCTTCTGGCGCCGCGCGTGCAGCGCCTTGTACAGCGCGTGCAGGGTTTCCAGATGCGGCAACACTGCGCCGTACTGCTCGCGCAGGGGCTTGTCGCCCTCCACCAGCATGGCCGCGACCTTGGTGTAGGTCAGGCGCGCATGGGAGCGCATTACGGCCGGATAAAAACGATAATTGACCAGCTTGCCCTGGCTGTTCACTTCCATGTCGCAGGCCATGCACAGCCGGTCCACGTTGGGGTTGATGGAGCACAGGCCGTTGGACAGCACCTCGGGCAGCATGGGCACGACGCGGCCGGGGAAGTACACCGAGTTGCCGCGGCTCACTGCCTCGGCATCCAACGGGCTGCCCGGGCGCACGTAGTGCGAAACGTCGGCGATGGCCACGATGAGGCGCCAGCCCTTGCCGCGCGGCTCGGCATAAACCGCGTCGTCGAAATCCATCGCGTCTTCGCCGTCGATGGTGACCAGCGGGATGTGGCGCAGGTCGGTACGTCCGGCCTTGGCCTCCTCCGGCACCTCCAGCGGCAGGTCGGCGATCTCGGCCTCGACCAGCGGCGACCATTCCTTGGGCAGGCCGTGGGAACGAATGGCCACGTCGATCTCCATGCCCGGCGCCATGTGGTCGCCCAGGATTTCGACCACCCGGCCGAGCGCTTCGCGACGGGCGGTGGGGTGTTCCATGATTTCCACCACCACGAACTGACCTGGTTTCGCACCGTAGGTCTGGTCCGGCGGCACGATGATGTCCTGGTTGATGCGCTTGTTCTCGGCTTCCACGAAGCCAACACCCTGATCGATGAAGTAGCGCCCCACCACCTGCTTGTTGGCACGCTCAAGCACTTCCACCACGGCCGCCTCGCGCCGGCCGCGCCGATCGATCCCGGAGACCCGGGCAACAATGCGGTCCCCGTGCATGACCGCGTTCATTTCACGGGCCGAAAGGAACAGGTCGTCGCCGCCCTCATCCGGCACCAGGAAGCCGAAACCGTCGGGATGGCCGATGACCCGTCCGCGGATCAGGTCCATTTTGTCGATAACGCCGTAGGCACCACGACGGTTCTGGATGATCTGGCCATCGCGCTCCATGGCGCGCAGGCGCCGCCGCAGGGCCTCAAGCTGGTCCGGGTCTTTCAGGCGCAGGGCACGGGCAATCTGCTCGCGATCGAGCGGTTTGCCCTTCTTTTCCAGGACCGAGAGGATGTACTCGCGGCTGGGGATGGGGTTTTCGTAGTTTTCGGACTCACGCTGGGCGAACGGGTCGGAAGGGGGGAGGTCTTTCGCCATTGAGGTTGTTTTTTCCTTGGAGGAACAGCTCGTTGAAACTCATTCTATCAGTCGCGGCGCAGGGATGTCCGACGACATTTCGAGAGGCGTTGACAACGCCCTGGAGGATGGGTAAAGTGCGCGCCTCATCGCCGAGGTGGCGGAATTGGTAGACGCGCTAGCTTCAGGTGCTAGTGGGGGCAACTCCGTGGAGGTTCGAGTCCTCTCCTCGGCACCAACTCAGGTGCCACACACCGCCAAGCTGTAAAAAAAGGCCGCCTTAAAAAGCGGCCTTTTTCATTTCCGGGCTTGAGAGGCGTTTCTTTCTCCGCGCCTCTGCGATCTCCGCGTTTTTGCACCAACGAAATTGCCGCCATCCCCCAAAGCAAAAGCCCGGGCATGTTCCCGGGCTTTTTCGTTTTGCCGTCAATCGAACGGATGGCGGAGGACGATGGTCTCGTTGCGGTCCGGACCGGTGGAGACGATGTCGACGGGCACTCCCACGCGTTCTTCGATGCGCTTGAGGTAGGCGCGGGCATTGACCGGCAGATCTTCGACGCGCTTTACACCCACGGTGGATTCCTTCCAGCCCGGCATTTCCTCGTAAATAGGCTCGCAGGCCTCGAAAGCCTCGGCGCCGGCGGGCGGCGTAAGGCGTTCCTGGCCGTCGCAGCGATAACCCACGCACAGACGGAGGGTGTCCAGGCCGTCCAGCACGTCCAGCTTGGTGATGCACAGGCCGGAAACGCTGTTGATCTGGATGGAGCGGCGCAGGGCCACCGCGTCGAACCAGCCGCAGCGGCGGGCGCGGCCGGTGGTGGAACCGAACTCGTGACCGCGGCGCGCCAGGTGCTCGCCCATGTCATCGAACAGCTCGGTGGGGAACGGCCCGGATCCCACGCGGGTGGTGTACGCCTTGGTGATGCCGAGCACGTAGTCCAAATACTTGGGCCCCATGCCGGTACCCGTGGCGGCGCCGCCGGCGGTGGTGTTCGACGACGTGACGAACGGATAGGTGCCGTGATCGATGTCCAGCAGCGCGCCCTGGGCCCCTTCGAACATGATGCTGTCGCCGCGGGCATAGGCCTGGTGCAGCAGTTCGGTGACATCGGCCACCATGGGACGCAGGTCTTCGGCGAGCGCCAGGCTTTCGTCCAGCACCTGCTGGAAGTCCACTGGGTCGGCCTTGAAATAATGCTGCAGGTTGAAGTTGTGGTAGTCGAGCACTTCGCCCAGCTTGGCGGCGAAGCGTTCCCGATGGAACAGGTCACCCAGGCGCAAGCCGCGACGGGCCACCTTGTCCTCGTAGGCCGGGCCGATGCCGCGGCCGGTGGTGCCGATGGCCTTGGCGCCGCGCGCCTTCTCGCGCGCCAGGTCCAGGGCCACGTGATAGGGAAGAATGAGGGGGCAGGCATCGCTGATGCGCAGCCTGTCGCGAGCGGGAACGCCGCGCTCTTCCAATTCCTGCAGTTCCTTGAACAGCGCCGTCGGCGACAACACCACGCCGTTGCCGATGAGGTTCATCACGTTCTCGCGCAGGATGCCCGAGGGGATGAGATGCAGCACCGTCTTCACGCCGTCGATGACCAGCGTGTGACCGGCATTGTGACCACCCTGGAACCGCACCACCACGTGGGCGCGATCCGTGAGCAGGTCCACCACCTTACCCTTGCCCTCGTCGCCCCATTGTGTGCCGATGACTACGACATTCTTGCCCATGCTTGTTCTCTCTACGGCGCCTCGCGCCTGGTATGCCAACCTCAACCGTCGACGGCGACGACCTGCCAGCCGTCGGCGCCGCGCCGCAAAAGGCGGTCACAACCCATCTCCGCGGCCCCGCCCTGCTGACCGGGCAACGCCCGCACGACCCGTTCGCCGGACGCGCGCAACGCGCGCACCTGCACCTCGAGCGCGGCGTCCTCGTCAGCGGGCGCAAAGATACCACGAAGCGCCGGTGTATCGTCAGTGGCATAAGGGACCAGGGCCTTCAGGTCCATGCTGAAGCCGGTAGCCGGCCGGGCGCGGCCGTAGATGCGGCCGATGTCGTCGTAACGGCCACCCTGGGCGATGGACTGACCGCGGCCGGGCACGAAGGCGGCGAACACGGCGCCGGTGTGATAGTGATAACCGCGCAGTTCGGCCAAGTCGAAATGGAAGCGCACGGCCGGCAAACGCCGGCTCGCCGCCATGGCGAGGGCGGACAGGTTGGCGAAAGCGTGCTGCACCGCCTCCCCCGCGCCGCGCATCAGGACGGCGGCCTCATCCAGCACCTCGCGGCCACCGTTGAGGTCCGTCAGCGCCACCAGGCGCGCGCGGTGGTCGTCCGTAATCGGCGCCTCACCGAGAACGGCTTCCACCTCCGGCCGCGCCTTGCGTTGCAGGGCGTCGAACAGGGCCGATTCCGTTTCCCGTGACAGACCCGCCTCACGGGCAAGCCCGCGGAAAATCCCCACGTGGCCGAGATCCATGTGCAGGTCGGTGATGCCTACGCACTGGAGCGCCTCGGCCATCAGGCTCATGACTTCCAGGTCGCTCTCAATGCCCGCGTGGCCATAGAGCTCTGCACCCACTTGCAAGGGACTGCGCGTGCCGCCCAGTTCCTGGGGTCGGGTGCGCAGCACGGCGCCGAGATAGCACAGACGGGTGGGCGCGCCGATCTTGAGGCTGTGGCTGTCGATGCGGGCCACCTGAGGGGTCATGTCGGCGCGTACGCCCATGAGGCGGCCGGTCAGCTGATCGGTGATCTTGAAGGTGTGCAGGTCGAGGTCGTTGCCGGTACCTGTCAGCAACGATTCGAGGTATTCCATCAGCGGCGTTTCGACCAGTTGGTAGCCCCAGGTCCCGAACAGGTCGAGCAGGCGTCGGCGCAGCCGCTCCAGTTGAGCCGCCTCGGGCGGCAGCAGTTCCTCGATGCCTTCCGGCAGCAGCCAACGGTCGTTCTCGCGCATGAATCAGTTCCTGATGAGGTAAAGCAACACGGCACCCAGGACCATGCTCGCCAGCCCGGATATTCGCAGCGAGCGCTCGTCCATCTGCGCCATGGTAACAAGGGCCTGCCGGAACAGTCCCGGAGAAAGCGCGGGCAGGAGGCCTTCCAGCACCAGCATCAGGGAGAGCGCGACCCAAATTTCCACGTTGTGCTCCAAGAAAAAGAAAACCGGGCGGCTCGCGCCGCCCGGTGACTAGTGTACTGCTAATGGTCCACGCGTTCCCGCTTAACGACCCTGGACATTTTTGAAGTAGCGGAAGAACTCCGAACCCGGGTCGAGCACCAGAACGTCATTCTGGTTGCTGAACACGTTCTTGTAGGCATCGAGGCTACGGTACATCTTGTAGAACTCCTCGTTGCGCCCAAAGGCCTTGGCGTAAATCTCGGCCGCGCGCGCATCGCCCTCACCGCGAGTGCGTTCGGCATCGCGATAGGCCTCCGCCAGGATCACGGTGCGCTGACGATCGGCGTCGGCGCGGATGCGCTCCGCCGCCTCGGCACCGCGCGAACGCAGGTCCTTGGCCACACGCGCACGCTCCGCTTCCATACGTTGATACACCGAGCTGCTCACCTCGGGCGGCAGTTCGATGCGCTTGATGCGCACGTCCACCACCTGGATGCCAAACTGCCTGGCCTGTTCGGCGAACTGGTCGGTAATGATGGTCATGATCTGGGCACGCTCACCGGAGATCGCCTCCTGGATGGTGCGCTTGCCGAACTCGTTGCGCAGACCTTCGATGACCACCTGGGCCAGACGCTGATTGGCGCGCATCTCGTCACCGCCGGTGGTGCGGTAAAAGGCGGTGACGTCCTCGATGCGCCACTTCACGAAGGCGTCGACCACGACGTTCTTCTTTTCCAGCGTGAGGAAGCGCGCCGGCTCCATGTCCAGCGTCATCACACGCGCATCGAACTTGCGGATGTTGTTGATGACCGGGATTTTGAAATGAATGCCCGGCGTGTAATCCGCGCGTTCGAATTCACCCAGCCGGAACTTGATCGCAAGTTCGCGCTCGTTGACCGTAAAGACGGACAGGAACGCCAGCCAGAGCAGTACAAGGATGCCGACCACGGGCACCATGGGAATGCGGTTCATCAGCGTACCTCCCTACGGCGCAGCGCATCACGGCTGCGCGCATCCACCGGTGCCGAAGGCGCGACCTGATCGACCGAGGCCGGTGACGGCGCGTTGGTCGGCTTGCCTGCAGGCTGACCCTGCATGATCTTGTCGAGCGGCAGGTAGATGAGGTTGTTGTTGCCCTTGGTGTCCACGAGCACCTTGCTGCTGCGCGCGAGCACCGACTCGAGGGCGTCAAGATAGAGGCGTTGACGCATCACGCTGGGGGCCTTCTGGTATTCGGCAAGCACGTTCAGGAAACGGCTGGTCTCACCTTCGGCCTCCGCGATCACCTGTTCCCTGTAAGCATTCGCCTCCTCGATAACGCGTGCTGCGCCACCGCGTGCCTTCGGCAGGATGTCGTTGGCATAGGCCTCGGCCTCGTTGATCAGGCGCTGCTCGTCCTCACGGGCCTTCACCGCGTCGGCGAACGCATCCTGCACCTGCTCGGGCGCCTGGGCGTTCTGCATGTTCAGGCTGGTGACATGCAGGCCGGTCTTGTAGCGATCGAGTGTTTCCTGCAGGAGCTGCTGCGCGCGTGCCACGATTTCCGAACGGCCGCCGGTGATCACGAAGTCCATCTTGCTCTTGCCGACCACCTCGCGAATGGCGCTCTCGGTCACCGAACGCAGGGTTTCATCCGGTTCACGCACGTTGAACAGGTAGTCCTTGGCGTCCTTCACCCGGTATTGCACGGCGAACTTGATGTCCACCAGGTTTTCATCCTGGGTGAGCATCAGGCCTTCGTCACTGCGGTAACCGAGTTCCACGCTGCGCACGCTGTCCACGTCGACCACAGTCACGGACTGGATCAGGCGCGGGTACCAGTGCGGTCCCGGGCCCGTGGTTTCGTGATACGCGCCGAACTGCAACACGACGCCGCGCTTGCCTTCATTCACGATGTAGATGCCGGACACCGCCCAGACGAGGAAAACCACGCCAAGGATGAAGGTGAGCCCCGAAAGGTTGAAACCGCCCGGAGCCGCACCACGACGCCGCCCGAACAGGCCGCCGAAACGCTCCTGGAGCTTGCGCATCATTTCGTCCAGATCAGGCGGCCCTTGTTCGCCGCCACGGCCGCTCCAGGGATCTTTGGAGCCGCCCGGCTCATTCCAGGCCATGGGAGTCTCCCTCGTGCTGGTGGAGGATGGAATTCATAACTTTAATCAGTCCGCAATTTTAGGAATCAGCAAACGACACCGCAATTGTTGGTCAGGCTGAAGGCAGAAGCGCGGCGAAATCCGGCCTCTTGCGCAACTGCGACCAAGTATGCGGTTTCAGTTCGACCTCGAGACACCAGTCTCCGTTCTCATCGACACGTTCGGTACGCACGGCGCCCATTTCGTACAGTTGCGCGCGAAGGCGGCCGGCGCTCGGAGGCAGCTGCAAGGCGTGCCTCACCACATTCGGGCGCAGGAACTCGGCCACGGCGGAAAGCAGCAGGTCGAAACCCACCCCGGTCAGGGCCGAGACATGCACACGCCGCACGCGACCGTCCTGGTCACGTTCGATGTACGGCGCGGCGCCGTCCACCAGATCGATCTTGTTGAACACTTCGATCTGCGGCACCTGCGCGGCACCGATCTCGTGGAGCACGTTGTTCACTTCGACGACTTTTTCTGCTCGCTCCCCATCATGGGCATCGATGACATGCAGCAGCAGGTCGGCATCACGCGTTTCCTGCAGCGTCGAGCGAAACGCCGCCACCAGGTCGTGCGGCAGATGCCGTATAAACCCCACGGTATCCGCCAGCACCATTGCCTCGCCGTTGGCAATGGGCACGCGCCGCATGGTCGGGTCAAGGGTCGCAAAGAGCTGGTCGGCCGCCAGTACGGCGGCATCGGTCAGCCGATTGAAGACCGTGGACTTGCCCGCATTGGTGTAACCGACCAATGAGACAACAGGAACCTCCGCGCGGTTTCGCGCGCGCCGACTTTGTTCCCGTTGTCGGTCGACCTTTTCCAGGCGCTTGTTGAGCTGCCTGATGCGCTCGCCCAGCAAGCGCCGGTCGGTTTCCAGCTGGGTTTCACCAGGGCCGCGCAGGCCGATACCGCCGCGCTGGCGCTCAAGGTGGGTCCAGCCCCGTACCAGTCGCGTGGAAAGGTGTCGCAACTGCGCCAGTTCCACCTGTAGCTTGCCCTCGTGGGAGCGGGCGCGCTGCGCGAAGATATCGAGAATCAGCGCAGTCCGATCCAGCACCCGACACTGGACCAGCTTCTCAAGGTTACGTTCCTGGGCCGGGCTCAGCGGGTGGTTGACCAGAACCACCTCCGCCTGCTGCGCCTGCACGATGTCGCGGATCTCCTCGGCCTTGCCGCTGCCGACAAAATACTTGGGTTCAGGCACGCGCCGGGCGCCGGTCACCACCGCCACCGGCTCAACGCCTGCAGAGATGGCCAGGTCCCGAATTTCCTCGAGGTCTTCCCTATCCTTCTCCTGCTGGAGGTCGAGATGCACCAGAACGGCGCGTTCGCCGCTCTTCGGTCGTTCAAACAAGCGGACCTCCGCTGATGAGCTTCACCGGGCGCAGGGCCCGGTGTTCAGGTTCAGAAGCGCGGCGTCTGGGCCGGTACGGGTTCATCCGAAGTCGAAGAGCCGCCCACCGCACCGGTCGTGTTCAAGCGCACGGGACGGGACGGAACGACGGTCGAAATGGCGTGCTTGTAGACCATCTGGCTGACGGAATTCTTCAGCAGCACCACGAATTGATCGAAAGATTCCACCTGCCCCTGCAGCTTGATGCCGTTAACCAGGTAGATGGAAACGGGGATCCGTTCTTTGCGGAGGGCATTCAGGAAGGGGTCTTGCAATGCTTGCCCTTTACTCATCGAGGTGTCTCCTTTTTATTATCTTGGGGGCAAAATTCGTGCCCAAAAAGCCAAAATGGTCAGAAAAAACGCGGCGTCCAAGGCCTTTCCTACCGTCGGAGTGTAGCATACCCCTCCCTGGCCAAAGCCCGCCCGACACCGCACCAACTGCTGCTGGAATCAGATAACGCCCTAGTTCGACAACGCCTTACTTTATGGAGTTCTCGGCAAGGAATTTCAACGCCTCGTCCTGGAGAAATGGATCCAGGGCGTCCAGCCGCCGGGCCTCTGCCCACTGGCGCAGCCAGGTGAGCTGCCGCTTGGCCAGCTGGCGGGTGGCCGATACCGCCCGTTCGACCATGGTGTCGGCATCGAATTCACCGGCCAGATAGGCCCAAGCCTGGCGATAGCCCACGCAGCGTATGGAGGGCATCTCCGGGGACAGGTCGCCACGTCGGTACAACCGCTCCACCTCCTCCAGAAACCCGGCCCGCAACATGGCCTGGAAACGCTCGGCAATGCGCCGGCGGAGCACCTCGCGATCGGCCGGCATCACCACCAGTTCCACTGCCCGGTAGGGAAAGGCCTGTTCCGCGCCGCGGGCCAGGAATTCGCTCAGCGGTACGCCGGTGAGTTCGAAGACCTCCAGGGCGCGCTGCAGGCGTTGCGGATCATTGGGGTGAATGCGTGCGGCGGCGACCGGGTCAACCTCGTGCAGCCGCGCGTGCAGCGCGTCCCAGCCCCGGGTCGCCGCCTGTGCCTCGATGCGGGCGCGGGTGGCCGGATCCGCCGAAGGGAGCTCGGCCAGTCCCTGCTGCAGGGCGCGGAAGTAGAGCATGGTCCCGCCCACCAGCAACGGAACGCGACCGGCCGCGTGGATGGCGCGGATCTCGCGCAGCGCATCGGCGCGAAACTGTGCCGCCGAGTAGCTTTCGCTGGGGTCGAGAATGTCGATGAGCCGGTGGGGCGCGCGGGCGAGAATCTCGGCATCGGGCTTGGCAGTACCGATGTCCATACCGCGGTACACCATGGCCGAGTCCACGCTGACGATGTCCATGGGCAGGCGCTCGGTGAGTGCCACGGCCAGGTCGGTCTTGCCGCTGGCCGTGGGCCCCATGAGCAGCACCACCGGCAGACTCATGCCTTCTCCTCCATCAAGCGCGCCAGCCGCTCGGGCGACAGCTCACACCAAACGCCGGCCACGTCGGCCCGTGCCTGGGCCCGTCCCATCCAGCGCAGCCGGGTCTCGTCAGAAGCGAGGTTTGGCGCACGTGCCGCGGCGGCCAGGCGGGCATCCAGATCGTCGGACCCGCTTGCCAGGGCGGCGAGCAGCGCGGTGACGGCCTGCTCCGGTGCCGCCGCGAGCACGCTGGGCACGGCGCGCACCATCACGGCATCATCGGACACAGCGTTCAGATCGAAACCAAACCGCGCCGGCAGATCACCGGCCTGCTCAAGCGCCGTTAGCCCATCTGAGGTGCAACGGACCGTCACCGGAAACAACAGCGGGCTGGACCCCGGTGGTGTTTCGCCCGCCAGGACCTCCGCGGCCTCGACCCGGGCAAGCCGTTCGAGATCGGCGAGGGCCAGGCCGTCGGGCGCGGCCGCAACGAGGAAACGTTCGCCGATCACCGTGAGGGGACGCCAGCCCGCTGGGGCGGCCTCGGCCCGTGCTTGCGCCGTCGAGTACCCCGAAGAGCGTTCCCTTACCACCGGTGCCGGCGCCGCGTGCGGGCGGGGCGTGGGGCGCGGCGCGGGGTTCTCGCCGCCCTGGCGCAGGGCATCACGTACCGCACTCACCAGGAAGTCATGCACCAGGCGGGCCTCGCGAAACCTGACTTCGTGCTTGGTGGGGTGCACGTTCACGTCCACCTGGGCCGGATCCATGTCCAAGTACAGCACGTAGGCCGGAAAACGTCCCGTCTCGACCAACCCCTCGTAGGCCTGACGCAAGGCGTGATTCACGACCCGATCCCGGATCACTCGGCCATTCAGGTAGACGTACTGGATGTCCGACTGCGGTCGCGTGTAGTCACCGCGGCCTATCCAGCCGCTCAGGCGCAGGCCGGCGGCCTCGAATTCGAGGGCCAGGACGTGCTCGATGAAGCCGCGACCGAGCAGCGCCATGAGCCGGCGTTCCCGTTCCTGCGGCTCGCCGGCAGCGCGCAGGGCGAAAACAGTGCGACCGTTGTGGCGCAGGCTGAAGGCCACATCAAAACGCCCCAGGGCGAGGCGCCGCAGGGTCTCTTCGAGATGCTCGAATTCGGTGCGCTCGGCGCGCAGGAATTTGCGGCGCGCGGGCACGCTATGAAACAGGTCACGCACTTCCACCGTGGTACCGACCGGGTGCGCGCAGGGACGTGGCGGCGCACTGCCGTCCCCCTCCAGCGACCAACCCGCCTCATTGTCGGCACGGCGACTCGCGAGGGTGAAGCGCGACACCGAGGCGATACTCGCCAGCGCCTCGCCGCGAAAACCCAGGCTACGGATGCCGAGCAGGTCGCGCGGTTTGCCGATCTTGCTGGTGGCGTGGCGGCTGACTGCCAGCACCAGGTCTTCCGGATGAATCCCCGCGCCGTTGTCGCGCACGCGCAGCAGGCGCACGCCGCCCTGCTCCGCCTCCACGACGATGTCGTCGGCACCTGCGTCGAGGCTGTTTTCCACCAGTTCCTTGATCACCGACGCGGGGCGTTCGACCACTTCACCGGCAGCGATCTGGTTGGCCAATTGGGAGGACAGGCGCTGAATGCGCCGGGACACGGATGTTTCCATCCGCGTAGTTTACTGCGATGCGGCGATCAGCTGGGCGGAATGCGCAGCACCATGCCCACGCGCAGATCGTCGGAGGGCAGCGCATTGACGCGCCGCAGGTGATCCAGGCTCACGTCGTAGTTACGCGCGATGCCGGTGAGGGTGTCGCCGCGGCCGATGACGTGTTCGCGGGTGCGCGCGCGGGCCAGGTGCGTGCCAGGCGGGGGATTGCTGTGGAAGTAGGTACGCACCCCCTCCATGAGGGCACGGGCCAGGGCGTACTGGTGACTGGAACTGCGCAGCTTGCGCTCTTCCGTGGGATTGGAAATGAACGCGGTCTCCACCAGCACGGAAGGCATGTCCGGCGCCTTGAGCACCCGGAACCCGGCCTGCTCCACGCGTGGCTTGTGCAAGTGGCCCACTTTGCGCAGGCTGCCCAACACCCGCGCCGCCGCATCGCTGCTCGCTTCCAGGGTGGCCGTCTGGGAAAGGTCGAGCAACACCGACGCCAGCAGGTCGTCCTTGTCCTCCAGGCTCACACCACCGATGACGTCCGAGGCGTTTTCCTTGTCCGCCAGCAGGCGCGCGTATTCACTGGAGGCGCCGCGCTGGGACAGGGTGTACACGGAAGAGCCACGGGCGCGCCGGTCACGGAACGCATCCGCATGGATGGAGACGAACAGGTCAGCACGCTGGTCGCGCGCCTTCTTGATGCGCTGGTTGAGGCTCACGTAGTAATCGCCGTCGCGGGTCATGATGCAGCGCATGCCCGGTTCCCGCTCGATCAGCGCCTTCAGGCGCCGGGCGACGGCCAGCACGACGTCCTTTTCACGCGTGCCGGTGGGGCCGATGGCCCCCGGATCCTCACCGCCATGGCCCGCATCGATGGCGATGACGATGTCACGCAGGGCACCGGCGTCGCCCGGCTCCACTCGGCGGGCCGGCGCCGATTTCACTTCCGGGTCTTCCAGATCGATGACCAGGCGATCGCCGTATTCCTGGTTGGGCCGCAGCACGAAGCTCTTGGGCCGGGCCTTCTTCTTGAGATCGAGCACCACGCGCAACACGTCGTTGCTCTGGCGCGCGGTACGGATGCGTTTCAAGAGGCCCTGGGAGAAATCCAGTCCGGCCACCGGCTTTTCCAGGCTGGCGCCCGGGATGTCGATGACCACCCGCTCGGGGTTGGCCAGAGTGAACAGTGTGTGCTCCGCAGGCGAGGAGAGATCGAAAACCAGGCGGGTGGATTCCGGGGACGGCCACATGCGCAATCCCTTCACCTGCACCCCGCCGACAGCCAAGGCACGCGGAACCACAGGCAACAGCAGCAGCCCGGCCAAGGTGCCCAAGGCCGCCCGCCGTCCGCTACTGAAACCCAAATTCTCTTTCCGTTTAAAGGGATGCAACGGATTCTTCTGCCGCTGTCGAGGTTTTCGCTAACTTAGTCCCAAGGATTTCAAAGATCAAGCCTGAGACAATCGAGCGTAGCCTCCCCCGTTGGGGTGTGCGCCTCCGCTGCAAAGCGCCGTCCGGCGCCTTCCCGCGCCAGGCGCAGCACCAGATCGGGTCCCGGCAGCCAGCCCGCGCCGCGCGCCGGCCACTCCACCAGGCAGCGGGCAGCGCTGCCCAGAAAGTCGCGTATGCCCATGAATTCCAGTTCTTCCGGGTCAGCGAGGCGGTAGAGGTCGAAGTGAAAGACCGGGCCCGCGGCGGTCTCATAGGGTTCGACCAGGGTGTAGGTGGGGCTCCGGACCGCGCCGCTATAACCCAGGCCCCGCAGGAAACCGCGCGCCAGTGTGGTCTTTCCGGCGCCCAGATCGCCTTCCAGGAACACCAGCGCGCCCGCGGGGAGGCAGCGGGCCAGGGCACCGCCCAAGGTCTCCGTGGCCGCTTCATCGGCCAGATACAGGGAAACAGCACTGCTCATGAATTCACCAACCGACGCAAATGAGGCAGGAGATCCGTGGCGAGCAGGCCGCGTTCGCCATCCCGTGCCGCCGCGTCGGCCGCACAGGCGTGCAGACACACGCCGGCGCGCGCCGCGGCAGGCAGCGTGAAGCCCTGGGCAACCAGGCCGGCAATGACCCCGGTCAACACATCGCCCATGCCGCCGCTGGCCATGCCCGGGTTGCCGCGGGTGCAGACCGCGGGGCAGTCGCCGGGGGCATGCACCACGGTGCCGGCCCCCTTGAGCACCAATGTGCCGCCGAAGCGCGTGGCGATTTCCGCGGCGGCCTGGAAGCGGTCCTTCTGAATGTCCGCGCCCGAACAGCCAAGCAGCCGCGCCGCCTCGCCGGGATGGGGCGTGAGCACCCAGTCGTCGCGGCGCTCCGGTTCCATGGCAAGGAGATTGAGCGCGTCCGCATCGACGATTTTCGGTTGTGCACTGTCGAGCACCTTGCCAAGCAGCGTTCGCCCCCACTCGCCGGTGCCGAGTCCGCAACCCACTGCGACCACACTGGCGCGCGCCAGCAGGGGCGCCAGTGCTGCCGCGCCGTTCACGCCGTGCACCATGAGTTCGGGGCGCGCCGCCGTGATGGCGGCGGCGTGTTCCGGCCGCGTGGCGATGCTCACCAGGCCCGCGCCCACGCGCAGCGCGGCCTCGCCCGCCATGCGCACCGCCCCGCCCATGCCCAGGTCACCACCGATCACCAACACGTGGCCGAAGTCGCCCTTGTGCGCCGACCGTGTGCGCGGGCCCCATTCGGCGACCTCGTGCATGCGCTGGGCTGCCGGGGACACACGCTGGTAAACCGCGGCGGGGACGTCGAGGTCGTCGAGCAACACTGCCCCGGCGCAGTCCGGTCCCTGGGCGGTGAACAGGCCCGCCTTGAGACCGATGAAGCACAGTGTCGCGGCGGCATGCACCGCCTCGCCGGGCACGTGACCGGTGTCAGGATCCAAACCCGAGGGCAGGTCGAGGGCGAACACCGGCACGCCGCTTGCGTTCATCAGGGCGATGGCCGCGTGGGCCGCACCGGTCGGTGCACCACGGGTGCCGCTGCCCAGCACCGCATCCACCACCAGATCGTACTCGGTCAGCGCGGCGGGCAAACCCTGCACGTCGACACCGGTCTCGAGTGCCTCCTGCGCCGCGACGGCGGCTTCACCGCGCAACTGCGCCGGCGGTGTCGTGGCGAATACCTGCACCTGCAGGCCGGCGCTTCGCGCCAGGCGTGCCACCACGTAACCGTCGCCGCCGTTGTTGCCAGCCCCGCTCAAAACGGCGACACGTCGCGCACCGGGCCAACGGCGCCGCAGTTCCTCAAAGGCGCCGCGGCCCGCGCGCGCCATGAGTTCGTTGCCGGGAATCCCGAACTCGTCGATGGCGATGCGGTCCAGCTGGCGGACATGTTCCGCGCGATAAAGGCGGTCGGACAGATCGTGCATGGGGGTTATCATAGCGTCATGCCAAACAGCGAGCACCGCAGCGGGATCGATTACGCGCAACTGGCCGAGGCGATCCGCGGCTGGGGGCGCGAGCTCGGCTTGCGCAGTGTGGGCTTCACGGATACCAATCTCTCCCGGGCGGAAGCGGCATTTTTCGCCTGGCTCGCCCAGGGCCGGCACGGCGACATGGCATACATGGCACGCCACGGCACCAAGCGCAGCCGGCCCGCCGAACTGGTGCCCGGCACCGTGAGCATCATTTCCGCACGCATGGATTACTGGCCCGAGGCTGCCGACCCGTGGTCGGTGCTTGGCGACGCGTCGCTGGGCTATGTTTCGCGTTATGCCCTCGGCCGCGACTACCACAAGCTGATACGCGCCCGCCTGGTGCGCCTGGCCGAACGTATCACCGAGGCTGTCGGTCCGTTCGGCTATCGGGTGTTCACGGACAGTGCGCCGGTGCTGGAAAAGCCCATCGCGGCCAAGGCAGGGCTCGGCTGGACGGGCAAACACACCAACCTGCTGGCGCGTGACGGCTCGTGGTTTTTCCTGGGTGAGATCTACACGGACCTGCCGCTGCCGGCGGACACACCCGTGACCGAACACTGCGGCCGCTGCACCGCCTGCGTGGAGGCCTGCCCCACCGCTGCGCTCAGCACCGACGGTGAAATCGATGCACGACTGTGCATCTCCTATCTCACCATCGAACATCACGGCCCCATCCCCGAGGCGCTGCGTCCCCGCTTGGGCAACCGCATCTACGGCTGCGACGACTGTCAGTTGGTCTGTCCCTGGAACCGCTTTGCAGAACCCACGCGCGAGGCCGATTTCGCGCCGCGCCACGGCTTGGATGCAGCGTCGCTGGTCACGCTGTTCGCCTGGAGCGAAACAGCGTTCCTTGCCCGGATGGAAGGTTCACCCATCCGCCGCATCGGCCATGAACGCTGGCTGCGCAACATCGCCGTGGCTCTCGGCAATGCGCCCACCACGCCAGACGTCATCGCGGCCTTGCAGGCCAGGGCCGACCACCCTTCACCCCTGGTGCGCGAACACGTGGCCTGGGCGCTGGCACGACATACACGTTGAAAGGAACGCCCATGGCCCGGGTCCTCGTGGTAGGCAATGCCACCCTGGATATCGTCAACCTGGTCGACCGCTATCCACACGAGGATGAGGAAGTGCGTGCAAGCGCACAGTTCCGCCGTCGGGGTGGCAATGCGGCGAACACGGCGGTAGCCCTTGCCCAGCTCGGTCACACGACCGCCTTCGTCGGCACCCTCGCCGATGAGCCCGACGGGCGCACCATCCTCGATGATTTCGCGCGTCACGGTGTGATTACCGATCAAGTGCACACGATTGCCCAAGGCAAGGTGCCCACGTCCTATGTGAGCCTGAGTCGCGCCACCGGCTCGCGCACCATCGTGCACTACCGCGACCTGCCCGAGTACCGTGCGGCCGATTTCGCACACATCGATTTCACCGGTATCGACTGGATACATTTCGAAGGCCGCAACCTGGACGAGGTGACGCTTATGCTGCGCGATTGCCGCGCCCGTGCGCCGCACGCGCGCCTGTCCCTCGAAGCCGAGAAACCGCGCGCGGGTATGGAGGCGTTATTTGCGTGGATGGATGTCGTGCTGTGCTCACGCGGCTATGCGGAACACCATGGCTACACGCACGCCGAGGAATTTCTGCGCGAGCAACATGCGCGTCACCCGCAGGCGGTGTTCGCCTGCGGATGGGGCGCGCTGGGCGCCTTTGCCGTGGCGAACGGGAAAGTTCTCTTTACGCCGGCGTTTGCGCCGCCCAAGGTAGTGGACACCCTGGGGGCCGGGGACATTTTCAACGCGGGGTTCATCGATGCGCTGCTGCGCGATCAGCCGCCGGCCGAGGCGCTGATTCATGCGGCAAGGCTGGCCGGCCACAAATGCGGGCAGTACGGGATCGAACTTTCGGGGTGGTCCGACCAGGCGACACCCGCAAGATGATCTGCAGGCGCCCCCTCGCTTGGCGTCTTCGCGTCCTTGCGAGCGTCCCGTGCATCAACGCAGACCGGGGCTGCAGCGTTCCCACGCCCCGGGTTCAAGCAAGATCAGCGATGTCCGGAAAATACTGGCACTGATCGCGGCCGTGGTGCTTGCCGAAATACAGCGCCTTGTCGGCTTCGCGTATCAGTCGTTCGAGCATCTGCTGAGCGTTTTCCCGCGCAGCATTCGCACCGGCCGGTTGGTGCGCGATACCGACACTCACGGTGATGCGGCCGCTGCCGTCCGTGCGCCAGGGTTGCGCACGCAGCGAGGTGCGAATGCGTTCAGCCAGACTGCGCGCGCCGTCGAGATCGGTCTCCGGCAGGGCCAGAATGAATTCCTCGCCACCGAAGCGCGCCAACACATCCGCCTCCCGTGATTCCTCGCACAGCCGTGCCGCGATGAGGCGCAGTACGTCGTCTCCCGCAGCGTGCCCGTAGGTATCATTGATGAGCTTGAAATGGTCCACGTCCAGCAGCAGCAGACTGAACGGCCGGCCATAACGCAACGCGCGTTCCACCGCGGCGCGTGCCTCCGGAAAGAAATAGCGCCGGTTGTGCAGCCCGGTAAGCTCATCGACCACCGACAATTCCGCGTAACGGCGCTTGAGCGCTTCGGCCTCTGCCAACGCCTGTTCCAGCTGAAGCGTCCGTTCCTTGACCAGGCCGTCCATTTTCGCCAGCAGACGCTGGCTTACGATCATCTGACCCAGGAAATTGGCGAACACCTGCAGCGTGCGTTCGTGGGCCTCGCCGAAGAAATCCGCATGGGGATGCGAGGCATTGAGGACGCCGAGGGTATCGCCGTGGGCGCGAATGGGTACGGCGATGACGGCCCCCGCACACGCGACCGCCGCGCCGTCGGGCACGAACCGCGGATCGTCACTACAGCAGCGGCAATGCTGCAACTTGCCGGTCTGCGCTGCCAGGCCGATGAGGCCCTCGCCGAGCTGGAAGCGACGCGGTTCGGTGCGTGACCCTCGCGCTTCCAGTCCCACCAGATCGGCCCAGTCGAGCCCACCGGCATTGACGAGCTCACCGCTCTCCAGCAGATACACGGAGCAACGCTCCAGATCCTGATTGAGCACCAGCACCTTCAAGGCCTGTGCGAGCAACTCGCATTCGCTCATTTCATGCAGCGGCACCACCGAGAGGGCGCGCAGCAGGGACATGGCACCGACCAGATCGAGCACGGCGGCGTTCGCGTCCTGAAAGGCGCGGATGAGTGGCTTTCTTTCGAGCATGGCATCACCCATGGGCAAGCGTGTGCGAAAGACGCCGGAGTTCGTCTCGGCGTTGCCCCACCCCGGCCGCCACTCGCAACACCGTGGCGGCATCGATGCCGAGTTCGCTCAATTCAAGGGGCGGCGCTTCGGCGCTACCGCTGGCGTCCAAGGTCTGGGACCATGCCAGGCAGTGCCGGATCAGGGCGACCAAGGGACGATATTCACCGGTATACGCGTTGTCGTGGTGACGTTCGATAACGGCGACCACGTGCGGCGGCAAGTGCCACTTGCGCGCCAGCCAACCACCCACATCGCAGTGATCGGTGCCGAGCTTTTCCCGTTCCAGCTCGATGAGCTGCGCAGCGCTGCCGGGATGCGCCTTCCAGACCTCTGCCATGGCGGAGGGGTACAGGTGTACGAGAGCAAGCATACCGATGCTGTGCAGCAGACCGGAGAGGTAGGCATCGCCGGCCGTCGGACGCGGAGAAACGGTGATGGAAGGCGCAAGGCGTTGGGCGAGAATCGCCACAGTCATGGCATTCGCCCAATAACTGTCGAGGCGGAATCCACGGCAGCGGCTGGCGTCGAAAGGCCCGCTCAGCACGATGCTCAGCGCGAGATTGCGGGCCATATTCAGACCGAGCACTTTGAAGATGGCATCGTCGGCCGTGACGATGGGTTCCGGATAGCCGAAGTAGGCGGAATTGGCCACACCTACCAGCTTTCCGAGCAGCCCCGGGTCCTGTTCCACGATGGCGGCCATTTGCCGCACTTCCAGATCCGGATCCTGCACCGCGGCAAGGAACTGCCGCACCACCAGCGACATGGCCGGTAATTCGTTCAGCTTCTGGATCTCGAGGCGGGTGTGCCGGGGATGAGTGCCGCTGCGTGGATCGCTCCCGCCCTGTCCGGAATCCATGGGGCGGTTCAGGCCTTCACGTCCAGCAGGCTGCCGAGGGCCGAATCGGTGGTACGCACCACCTGGGCACTGGCCTGCACCTGCCAACGATCGGCCATGGCGGCAACCAGCGGCTTGAGCACCGGCGCCTGGCCTTCAGAGCCCGCGGCCTGCGCCACGGCGGCGGCGTTCCTGTCGAGTCCGTCCATGCCTCGCCTGATGCCGAGCAACCCCGATTGGTAGGAAGGAATGACATTCATGGCTTTGACCTCACCCCGATTATCTCCCGCCGGCGCCCGGAACTAAAGCCCCATACGTGCGATAAACAGGCTTTTCGTCGTGAAGCAGATGGACGATAAGCAATATATTTATGAACCTTGCGCCCACCGCTCGCGCAGTGCGGCGCGATTCATCACCAGCCACTGCAAGGCAATGATGGGCGCAGCCGAATTGATGCGGCCCTGCTGCAACAGGTCCCAGGCCTCATCGAAAGCGACCGTGGAAACGCGAATGTCTTCCGCTTCGTGGGCCAGCCCATGCAAGCCGCCGATCCCTGCACTGTCCACGCGCCCGCAATAAAGGGAAATGGATTCCGACGTTCCGCCGGGACTCACCATGTAGTTGCAGATGGGCTCCAGCGCAGTGGGTGCCACACCGGCTTCTTCCCGGCACTCGCGCATGGCCACGGTCTCGGACGTCTCGCCCGCCTCGACGATGCCGGCCACGATCTCCAACAACCATGGCCCGCCCGGCGCCGTGAGCGCACCGATGCGAAACTGTTCGAGCAGCACCACGCGATCACGCCACGGGTCGTAGAGCAATACCGCCACGGCATGGCCACGTTCGAACAGTTCCCGGCTGAGCACCGGTGTCATGTCGCCGGCGAAACGCCGATGCCGCAGGCGGTATTTCTCCAGGCGGAAAAAACCTTCGTAACAGACGGTTTTTTCCAGGATTTCCACGTCCTGCCCGGCAGGCTTCTCCATAGGCGCTCCCCGTGGATTCGTATAGGTTGATGATAGAATCCGTTTATACCATTTCACCTGCACGTGCCGTGAATCACCGACCCCGCATCCAAGCTGTCATCCTCGCCGGAGGACTGGGCCGCCGCATGGGCGGCCGCGACAAGGGCCTGATCCCCCTGGCCGGGCAGCCGTTGGTTGCGCACGTGATCGACAAAATCATGCCGCAAGTGGATGAGATGCTGCTCAACACGCCTAACCGCGCCTACGCCCGCTTCGGCCTGCCCCTGCTGGACGACGCCTTCCCCGGACGCGCCGGTCCGCTGGCCGGGATTCTCGCGGCCCTGGAAACCACCCGCGCCGATCTGGTGCTGAGCGTCCCCTGCGACACCCCGCGCCTGCCGCACAATCTCGCCAGTGGTTTGCTCGCACACCTGAACGGACATGAGGCCTGTGCCGCGGCGGACGACGCGCGCGTGCATCCGGTGATTGCCCTGTGGCGCCCGTCCCTGGCAGCCCGGCTGCGCGCGTACCTGGACGTGGGCGAGCGCCGCGTGGGCGCGTGGTTGAAAGGTCTGGACTACGCCACGGCACGCTTCGACGCCGCAGACCTCGCCAACGCCAATACGCCCGACGATCTGGAGTCACTGCAGTGAGTCCCACGCCGATCGGATTCGCCGCCTGGAGCGGCACGGGCAAGACCACCTTGCTCGAAGCGGTGGTCACACGCCTGCAGGCACGCGGCTATCGCGTCGCCGTGGTCAAACACGCCCACCACGATTTCGATATCGACCAGCCCGGCAAGGACAGTCATCGCCTGCGCCGGGCCGGTGCCCGTCAGGTGATGGTGGCGTCGCGCCGGCGCTGGGCGCTCATCACCGAACACGACGATGGGCGCCCGGAACCAAGGCTAGCGGAGTTGTTGCCGCAGCTGGATACGGAGCACCTGGATTTCGTGCTGGTGGAGGGCTTCAAGCACGAGCCCATCCCGAAGATCGAACTCCACCGGCCTGCCCTGGGCAAACCGCTCATTTACCCCGACGATGCGCATTTCATCGCCATCGCCAGCGATGCGCCGGTGGCCAATGCCGGCCTTCCCTTGCTGGACATCAACAACCCCGACGCCGTGGCGGATTTTCTCGTGGACTACCGCACGCGCGGCACGCCAACAACTTAAGGAAACGTCATGAGCAAAGGTGCCGATTACGATCCCAACTCCCTCAGCTTCGACGAGGCGCTGCGGCGCATCGCCGAAACCGTGAAACCGCTCGACGGCTTTGAACAGCTGGCACTGCGCGCCGCCCTCGACCGCGTGCTGTTTGAAGACGTGGTGTCGCCCTTCAACGTCCCGGGCCAGGCCAACTCGGCCATGGACGGTTACGCGCTGCGCGCCGACGACATGCCGGCGGAAGGTGAGCGTGAACTCACCATCATCGGCACGGCCTTTGCGGGCCATCCCTTCGCGGGGACCGTCGGTGCCGGTGAAGCCGTGCGCATCATGACCGGCGCAGTCGTACCCGCGGGCGCCGACACCGTCATCCCGCAGGAAAAGACCACACCGCGCGGCGAGCGCGTCGCCATCGGCGCCGGGCACCGACGGGGCGCCAACGTGCGCCTGCCCGGCGAGGACATCCGCGAGGGCAGCGTGGTGCTGGTTCGCGGCCGGCGGCTCACCCCCGCCGACCTGGGCCTGCTCGCCTCGCTGGGAATTCCGGAGGTCAAGGTGTTCCGCCGACCGCGGGTGACCTTTTTCTCCACCGGCGACGAGCTGCGCTCCCTGGGTCAGCCGCTGGGCGAAGGGCAGATCTACGACAGCAACCGCTACACCTTGCACGCCATGCTCACCCGGCTGGGCGTGGAGGTCATCGACATGGGCGTGATCCCGGACGACCGCGAGGCCATCCGCACCGCCTTCCTTTCCGGCGCCGCCCAGGCGGACGTACTCATCACCTCCGGCGGGGTATCCGTAGGCGAGGCCGATTTCGTCAAGGAGACCCTGCAGGCCCTCGGCCAGGTGAACTTCTGGAAGCTGGCCATGAAGCCCGGCAAGCCCCTGGCTTTCGGTCACTTGGGCGAGACCCTGTTTTTCGGCCTGCCCGGCAACCCCGTATCGGCCATGGCGACCTTCTATCAGGTGGTCCACCCCAACCTGCGACGCCTGGGCGGTGAGTCGGTGGCCGAACGCCTGCGCCTGCGCGTGCCCTGTGCGGAGAACCTGAAAAAGGCCCCGGGCCGACTGGACTTCCAGCGCGGCATCCTCGAGCGCGACGAGCACGGAAACCTGGTGGTGCGCGGCGCCGGCCTGCAGGGCTCCCACGTCCTGTCCGGCATGAGTCGCGCCAATTGTTTCATCGTGCTCCCCGCCGACTGGGGCCCGGTGGAAGCCGGCACCCTGGTGGAGGTGGAGCCCTTCTCAGCCTTCATCTGAAGGCATATGGGTACGCACAGACCGTTTCACTGTTGTCATTCCGCGGTTTCGACCCTATGTGTTGGGGACGATTGATTTCCCGGTAAGCCGCATGAACGACAGGAATATGGACGCGGATCTGGTCACGGAACAGGAAAAAGGTGGCGTGCTGGCCGTACCCGGTACTGCCGTGCCCACCACCATCCACATCCTGCCCCTCACCGAGCGCCCCTTCTTCCCGGCCCAAACGGCCCCGGTGCTGATGGATGAAGAGCCGTGGCTGCAGACGGTGCGCGACGTGGGCGATACGGCCCATCAGATGACGGGCCTGCTGCTCCTGCGCGGCGACCTGGGGGACGACGTGCGTCCCGAAGACTTCCATGCCGTGGGTACCGTGGTGCGCATGCACCACCCGGCCCGTAACAGCGGCAAAATGCAATTCATTGCTGAGGGCGTGCAGCGGTTCCGCGTGGTGCGCTGGCTGACCGACAAGCCGCCGTTCATCGCCGAGGTACGCTATCCCGAACGGCCGCACGGCAAGGCCAATGAGCAGGTGCGCGCCTATGCCATGGCCATTATCAGCACCCTCAAGGAGTTGATTCCCCTCAACCCGCTCTATAGCGAGGAACTGAAGTACTTCATCGAACGCTTCAGCCCGAGTGATCCCTCGCCCATCACCGATTTCGCCGCCGGTCTCACCAGCGCCGGCAAGGAGGCCCTGCAGGAAGTGCTGGAAACCTTCCCGCTGGTGCGGCGCATGGAAAAGGTCCTGGTGCTGCTCAAGAAGGAGCTGGATGTGGCCAGACTGCAGGCCCAAATCCGCGAGAAGGTGAACGAGCGCATGAGCGAACAGCAGCGCAAGTTTTTCCTCCGCGAACAGCTCAAGGAAATCCAGAAGGAACTGGGCCTCGAAAAGGACGATCGCACCGCGGACGTGGAACGTTTCCGCGAACGGCTGGCCAAGCTGAAAATGCCGGAACCTGCGGAAAAACGCGTCAAGGACGAGCTGGAGAAACTGGCCATTCTGGAAACCGGTTCGCCCGAATACGGCGTCACCCGCAACTACCTGGACTGGATCACCTCACTGCCCTGGGGCGTGTATTCCGACGACAAGCTCGACCTGGAACGCGCCCGCGCCATCCTCGACCGCGATCACGACGGCCTGGAAGACGTGAAGGACCGCATCATCGAATTCCTTGCCGTGGGTGCCCTCAAGGGCGAAGTGGCCGGTTCCATCGTGCTGCTCGTCGGCCCACCGGGCGTCGGCAAGACCTCCATCGGTCACAGCATCGCCGAAGCGCTCGGGCGCCGGTTTTACCGCTTTTCCCTGGGCGGCATGCGCGATGAGGCGGAGATCAAGGGCCATCGCCGCACCTACATCGGCGCCATGCCGGGCAAATTCGTCCAAGCCATCAAGGAAGCGGGCACCGCCAATCCGCTCATCATGCTCGACGAGATCGACAAGATCGGCGCCAGCTTCCAGGGCGACCCCGCCTCGGCCCTGCTGGAAGTACTCGACCCGGCGCAGAACAATGACTTCCTCGATCACTACCTGGACGTACGCTTCGACCTGTCCAAGGTGTTGTTCGTCTGCACCGCCAACCAACTGGACACCGTGCCCGCGCCGCTGCTCGATCGCATGGAGATCATCCGGCTCTCCGGCTACATCACGGAAGAAAAAATCGCCATCGCCAAGCACCACCTGTGGCCGCGCCAACTGGAGAAGGCCGGCCTGAAGAAAAACCGCATCAAACTCTCCGATACGGCGCTGCGCCAGATCATCGAAGGCTATGCGCGCGAAGCAGGCGTGCGCACCCTGGAAAAACGCCTCGGCCAAATTGTGCGCAAGTCGGCGGTGAAGTTCGTCAAGCGCGAGGCGCGCAGCGTCACGGTACGCCCTGACGATCTGGAAAGCTTCCTCGGCAAGCCACCGTTCCAGAAAGAAAAGCTCATCGGCGGCGTGGGCGTGGTCACAGGGTTGGCCTGGACCGCACTGGGCGGGGCCACCCTCAGCATCGAGGCCACCCTGGTCCACAGCAAGAACCGCGGCTTCAAGCTCACCGGCAAGCTCGGCGACGTGATGCGCGAATCCGCGGAAATCGCCTACAGCTACGTCGCCTCGCACCTGGAGGACTTCGGCGGCAAGATGAATTACTTCGACGATGCTTTCGTGCACCTGCACGTCCCGGAAGGCGCCACCCCCAAGGACGGCCCCAGTGCGGGCGTCACCATGGCCACCGCCCTGCTCTCCCTGGCGCGCGACGAACGCATCAGCCGCCCGCTCGCCATGACCGGCGAACTCACCCTCACCGGGCAGGTGTTCCCGGTGGGCGGCATCCGCGAAAAAGTCATCGCCGCACGCCGCGCCAAGGTCATGGAACTGATCCTGCCCGAGGCCAACCGCGGCGACTTCGAGGAACTACCGGACCACATCAGGGCCGGGGTCAAGGCGCACTTTGTGGGGCACTACCGGGACGTGGTGGATGTGGTATTTCCGGCGAAGCGAGCCAAAGCGCGCCGGAGCAAGGGGCGGGACTAACACAGAGGGCGCGGAGAGCGCAGAGGCATGAGCTGGCAAGGACGTGGCATTACAGCCGTGCAAGCAGAATGTCCACCAAGGCTGTAATGTGGTCTGGGCGGTCGTTGAGCGCGGGGATGTAGTGGTAGGCCTGGCCGCCTGCATTCAGGAACAGCTTGCGGTTGGTCTCGGCCATTTCTTCGAGGGTTTCCAGGCAGTCGGCTGAGAAACCGGGGCAGATGACGTCGACGCTCGAAACGCCCTCCTTCGGAAGCGCCGCGAGGGTCTCGTCGGCATAGGGCTTGAGCCATTCTTCACGACCGAACCGGGACTGAAATACCACGCGCCAGCGCGTCGGCGCGAGCTGGAGCTGTGCGGCCACCTGCGCCGCTGTCTGCATGCATTGGCCGTAATACACGTCGCCTTCATTGCGAAAGCGTTCGGGTGTGCCGTGGAAGGAGAACAGCAGCACGTCACCCCGAGGCTGGGTCGCCCAGGCCTCGCGGATGGAAGCGGCCAGAGCGGCGATGTAACCAGGGTGATTGTGGTAGTCGCCGATGAAGCACAGGTCGGGCACGTAGCGTCGCTGTGCCAAGGCGGCGGCCAGCGCATCGAAGCTGGAGCCCGTGGTGCTGCAGGAGTTCTGCGGGTAGAGCGGGAGCACAATCAGGCGTTCGATCCCTGCGGTGTCCAGGTCACGTAACGCGCTCGCGATGGAGGGATTGCCATAACGCATGCCGAAGGCCACCGGTACATCGGTGCCTGTGCGCTCGCGCAGTGCGGCGCTGAGCGCGTCGCGCTGGCGACGAGTGATGGCGAGCAATGGTGCGCCTTCGTCGCTCCAGATGGCTTGGTACAACCGCGCGGAGCGTGCCGGACGCATGCGCAGGATGATGCCGTGCAGGATGGGCCACCACATTGCCCGCGGCAGATCGACGATGCGCCGATCCCAGAGAAATTCCGCCAGGTAACGGCGCAATGCCGCCGGCGTCGGCGCATCGGGGGAGCCGAGGTTGGTGATGAGAACGCCGCTGCGTGGGTGTACGGACATGGACTGACGTGCTGGGAATGAGTGGCCAAGGATACCGCAAAGGATTTCGGGCGGGGGGTGGTTTGGCGGAGAAGCGCCGTTCGTCAGGGACGTTGCGTGTTACCCGTGAGTTGACGTGCGATGGGTGGCGGCGGTTTGATCGCGCTGAAGCAGCGGTTTATCGCGGTGGTTGCATGCCTGCGTATCGCGGCCTGAGGCCGCTCCTACAAGGGAAATGCCGCGTTGTGCGTTGTAGGAGCCCAGTCCTCTGGGCGATAACCGGTGGCGGTTCCAACCACCTGCGCATCGCGGCCTGAGGCCGCTCCTA
>JAWLCT010000027.1:0-42515 GCA_041687015.1 Gammaproteobacteria bacterium | reverse complement strand
CGAAGACCTCAAATTCACGGGCATCCCGCACTTCGCCCCGGAACTGTTCCGTCTGGCCCGCCTGCGCGATCCGCTCAAGCTCAAGCAGCTGCAGAAGGGTCTGGAACAGCTCTCGGAAGAGGGCGCCACCCAGCTGTTCAAGCCGCTGCGCAACAACGACCTGATCCTGGGCGCGGTAGGTGTGCTGCAGTTCGACGTGGTGGCCCATCGTTTGAAAAACGAATACAACGTGGATGCCATCTTCGAGCCGGTGAACGTCGCCACTGCCCGCTGGGTGGAGTGCGCGGATGCCAAGAAGCTGGAGGAATTCCGCAAAAAGGCCCACGACAACCTGGCCATCGACGGCGCCGGCAACCTCACTTATTTGGCCCCCACCCGCGTCAACCTGGACCTCACCATGGAACGCTGGCCCGACCTCCGGTTTCGTGCCACGCGGGAGCATTGAAGAGAAAAGCCTTAACCGCGGGGGAACGGGGAAGGTAAGGATTGTTCGGAGGATGTTGTGGGAGCGAGCTTTTGCTCGCGACCAGCCTGTGGTTCCCACCGGCCCGAAAGTCGCGAGCAGAAGCTCGCTCCCACACAAAAGAACCTTTTCGCTTCTTCTTTCCCCGTGTCCCCCGTGGTTTGGCTTTTTTCTTTCCGAGACTGGCGCACTCGCCTCAGGACCGCGTTTGCGAGAGAATCGGGGTTCGCGTTGGTGGAAGGAAGACCCATGGCGGAAGCGAAAAGCGTCGGTGAGGGCCGGCTGGGGTTGGGGCAGGTGCTCGAATGGCTGGCAGAGGACGGTCTGCTGGATCGCGAGCGGGCCGATGTACTCAAGCGCAACATGTCGGCAGGGGACCGCAATCCGCTGACGGTCATTGCCGAACGCCACTTCTCCAGTGCCCAACCGCCCAATGGAATGCTTACCCTCGATGTGTTGAGCCAGTGGCTGGCGGCACGGGTGGGACTTCCGTATCACACGATCGACCCCCTGCGCATCGACGTGGCCGCCGTTACCGGTGTCATGTCCTACGCCTATGCGCGCCGCTACAACATCCTCGCCGTGGATGCGCAACCGGATCAGGTCACCATCGCCTGTGCCGATCCCTTCGACAAGGAATGGGAGGTGGAACTCTCCCGCATTCTGCAACGGCCCATCAAACGCGTATTCGCCAATCCCGACGATATCGCACGCTACCTGGTCGAGTTTTACACGCTGTCGAAATCCGTGCTCGGCGCACAGCGCCGCACCGCTCACGCGCCGCAGAGCGGGGTGCAGAATCTGGAGCAGCTGGTTGAACTGTCGCGTGCCGGCAAGCTGGATGCCAACGACCAGCACGTGGTCAACATCGTGGACTGGCTGCTCCATTACGCCTTCGATGAACGCGCCAGCGACATCCATCTGGAACCGCGCCGCGACCAGGGCAACATCCGGTTTCGTATCGACGGCATCATGCACCTGGTCTATCAGGTCCCTGCGTCGGTCATGGTGGCCGTCACGAGCCGCCTGAAGATCCTTGGACGCATGGACCTGGCGGAAAAGCGCCGACCGCAGGATGGCCGTATCAAGACGCGCACCCCGGAAGGCAATGAAATCGAACTGCGTCTGTCCACCATGCCGACCGCTTTTGGCGAGAAGATGGTGATGCGTATCTTCGATCCGGACGTGCTGGTGAAGGATTTCCGCGCACTCGGCTTCACGCCTCAGGAAGTGGAAACCTGGCAGTCGCTGATGAACCAGCCGCACGGCATCGTGCTGGTGACCGGCCCCACAGGCTCGGGTAAGACCACCACGCTGTATTCCACCCTGAAGCTGCTTGCCACGCCGGAAGTGAACGTGTGCACCGTGGAGGACCCCATCGAAATGGTGGAGCCCACCTTCAACCAGATGCAGGTGCAGCACAATATCGGCCTGGACTTCGCCAGCGGCGTGCGCACGCTGTTGCGCCAGGACCCGGACATCATCATGGTGGGCGAGATCCGCGATCAGGAGACGGCGGAAATGGCCATCCAGGCGGCACTGACGGGCCATCTGGTATTTTCCACCCTGCACACCAACGACGCGCCCTCGGCCATCACGCGCCTGCTGGAAATCGGCGTGCCGCCCTATCTCATCAGCGGCACGGTGCTGGGCGTGCTCGCCCAACGTCTGGTGCGCACCTTGTGTCCGCACTGCAAGCAACCCGGCCCGGTCGACGCCGCCCTGTGGCAATCGCTGGTAAGCCCCTGGCGGGTGGACGAACCCAAGACCAGCTATCAGCCGGTGGGCTGCCTGGAATGCCGCCAGACCGGTTATCTCGGCCGCGTGGGCATCTACGAAATGCTGCTCATGAAGGAGAACGTGAAGAAGCTGATCACGCCGGATTGCAATCTCGATACCCTGCGCAAGGAAGCCATCCGCGAAGGCCTCAAACCCCTGCGCCTGAACGGCGCACAAAAAATCGCCGCCGGCCTCACCACCGTCGAAGAAGTCCTCCGCGCCGTGCCGCTGAAGTCACTTTGAAGAAGAAGCTTTAACCACGGAGGCCACGGAGGGCCACGGAGAAAAGCAATGGCCGGGTGCTCGTCGGCTCGGAGAACGCTCGGTGCCTCGTTATTTTTGAGTTTTTTACCTCCGTGTTCTCCGTGGTTACTTCTTCTTAACTACGCAAGCCGACACCGCGGCGCAGGAGCCAGAGGCAGTAGGTGTAGAGGGCGGCGATGAAGGCGAGGATGACGGTGATGGCGAGGCTTACGTCCACGTCGGAGACGCCCAGCAGGCCATGGCGGAAGGCATTGACCATGTACAGGATCGGGTTCAGGTGCGAAACGTCCTGCCAGAAGCCGGGCAGCATATCCACCGAATAGAACACGCCGCCCAGGTAGGTGAGCGGTGTGAGGACGAAGGTGGGAATGATGGAGATGTCGTCGAAGCTCTTGGCGAACACGGCATTGATGAAGCCGCCCAGGGCGAACAAAAAGGATGTAAGCACGGCTACCGTGATCGCTATGCCTACGTGTTCGACAGGAATGTCCGTGAAGAAGGCGGCGACCGCCGTGACCGCAAGACCCACCGCCAACCCGCGCGCCACGCCGCCCGTGAGATAACCGAGCAGGATCACGTAGTTGGGAATGGGGGCAATGAGCATTTCCTCTACATAGCGGCCGAACTTCGAACCATAGAAAGACGACACCACGTTGGCGTAGGAGTTGGTGATCACGCTCATGAGAATGACGCCCGGCACGATGTAATCCATGTAGCTGTAGCCGCTTACATTGGAAAGCTGACTGCCGATGAGCTGCCCGAAGATGATGAAATACAGTGCCGTGGTGATCACCGGTGGCAACAGGGTCTGCACCCAAATGCGCGCGAAGCGGCGAATTTCCTTCACCACGATGGTGCGATAAGCGACGAGCAGTGTATGTGTGTTCATGTTTCTCCACAAAATCCGCGAACGATCAGCGGATGAAGAAAAAGCCGGAACCACGGAGGCCACGGAGGGCCACGGAGAAGAGGAATAATGTCTTTTCCTCGTGGCCCTCCGTAGCCTCCGTGTTTAATGCTTCTTGCCTTTAATGCCCGCCGGGGCGGGTCATTCCTTTTCGGTTTCAACCAGTGCCAGGAAGAGTTCCTCCAGGCGGTTGGCTTTGTTGCGCATGCTGAGGATCGCGATGTCCTGGTCCGTGAGCTGCTCAAACAAGCGGTTCAGGCCCTGGTCGCGTTGTACGTCTACTTCGAGGGTGTGCGGGTCCGCGAGGTAGGCGTGATAGCCTTCCAGCTTCGGTGTGGTGTCGAGTGCGCATTTGAGATCGAGCACCAGGGTTTCCTGGTTCAGCTTGTTCAGTAGCGCGCGCATGCTGGTGTTTTCGACGATTTCACCGTTGTCGATGATTGCGACGTTGCGGCACAGGTTCTCCGCTTCTTCAAGGTAATGGGTGGTGAGGATGATGGTCGTGCCACGCCCGTTCACTTCGCGAAGAAAACGCCACATGGAACGGCGCAGTTCGATATCCACCCCCGCCGTGGGCTCGTCCAGTATGAGCAGTTTGGGTTCATGGACCAGGGCGCGCGCAATCATGAGGCGGCGCTTCATGCCCCCGGACAGATTGCGCGCCATGGATGCACGCTTGTCCCATAACCCGAGTTGGCGCAGATAGCGTTCGGCCCGTTCCACGGCGGTGCGGCGGTCGACACCGTAGTAGCCGGCCTGGTTGACCACCACCTCGAGTACCGGTTCGAACTGGTTGAAATTGAACTCCTGCGGCACCAGTCCGATGTGGCGGCGCGCACCCATGGCATCGCCGTCGATATCATGCCCAAACACGCGCACCGTGCCGGCCGTCTTGTTCACCAGCGCCGTGATGATGCCGATGGTGGTGGACTTGCCGGCGCCGTTGGGGCCGAGCAGGGCGAAGAAATCGCCTTCCTCCACCGTGAGATCGATGCCTTTCAGGGCATCAGAGCCTTTCTTGTAGGTCTTTCTCAGACCGCGAATTTCAAGTGCTTTGGTTGTCATGCGTGTCACAACGCGAAGGTCGCAGAGGCGCGGAGGGCGCGGAGAGAAGAAGAATGTGAATGACGCGTCGCGAGTCCACCCCAGTCTGTTCTGTTCTCTGTGTTCTCCGCGCCTCCGCGCTCTCAACGGACCTTTCTATAACGTGATGATCTCCAGCCCGAGGCCGGCCTTCTCCAGTGTGGCCGCGTTGCTGACCACGGCGGTATGGGCGACCTCGGGTTTGAGGTAGGTGTCGGCTACGCGCTTGAGGTCTTGCTGGCGGACCTCGAGCACCTGCTTGCGGAAGCGACGGCGCTGTTCGGGCGTGCGGCCGTGCAATGCTGCATGGAAGGCCTTCTTGGCTTCACCGGCCGGGGAGCCCGGTTTGTCGATGGCGCTGATGACGCCGAGAATGGCCTCTTCGACCAGCCGCCATTCGTGATCTTCGGAAAGCAGCCAGTCGACGGCGCGATCGAAGTCTTCCAGCGTCTCAGCGAGCCGCGGATCGCGATAGGAGTAGAAACGGAACGCGCCGGTGTCACCGTCCCAGCTCGCACCGCCGCCGTAGGCGCCGCCCTGTTCGCGAATGGCGCGATGCAGGAAATTGTTGCGCAGAAAACCCCCGAGCACCATGAGCGCGGCCGCATCCGGATGATCGGGCGGTACCGTCGCGTAGGCACGTGCACAGAAATTGACCTGAGTGTTGGTGGCCCACGCCTGGCGCACTGTCCCCGTGTCCGCCGCTGCGGGTGTAAAGACATCGGTGGCCTTGGGAAGCGGGGTGCCCTGCCAGCGCCGCGCAATAGCGTCTACCACCTCGGCACGTTGCTCACCTTCCGCGATCAGCAGCAGTTGGCGCGGGGCATCGAGCAACTGATTGCGCAGACGCTCGAGGCGGACTGCGAATTCCTCCAGTCGGCTCCGGTCGTCAAGCTGATCATCGAGCGCCTTGAAGGTCTTGATGCCGAGCAAGCCGTTCCAACGGTGCGCCAATGCGGCCGCGGCGCTCAAGGTGCTGGTGGCGGCGGCCATGGCCAGACCATGGCCGTTGTGGGTGACGCCCTGCTCGCGGTGCAGCCGTTCCTGGGCGACCAGTTCACGCAAGCGGGTCAGCTCGTCGAAGCGCGCGTTTTCGAACGTGTCCTTCAGCAAGTCCGTGAGGGCCGCATGATTGCGTGCCAGTGCTTTGCCGGAGACCACGAACACGCCTCGGGTGCGGTGGAGGTCTTCCACGGTGCCTCGCACCAGGGCGCGGGCGCCGAGGCCGCCGGTGACCGCCGCCTGCAACGCCTGGGTGGTCAGGTAATCGCGTCCGCCACTGCCCACTTCGCTGAGCGAATTGCAGAAAAACGGCAGGGCTGCGGTGAGTTCGTCATCGAGCGCCGGCATGTCCACCACCAGCTCCTGGTACACGAGGCCGTTGGTGCCGCGCGAAAACCAGGTGCTCTTCATGCCGGCGACCTGTTCTTCCTCGCCTGAGGGAATGGGCAGATCCGCCGGTATGTCGTCGAGCGTGACCTTGGGCAGGATATCGGGATTGTCCTTGCGTACCTGCCGCGCGGCCAGTTCGGCGGCCTGCTGCACGATGCGTTGCTTGTCGGATTCATCCAGCTGCGCCTTGATGGCGGCCAGGCGTTCGCCCTCGGCAGCAAGGCGCTTTGCCCCGAGCGCCGGATCGGGCGCCATCACCAGGCGTACGCGGTGCGCATTGTCGAGCAACAGGCGTTTCGCCAATCCGCGAAGATAACCCGGATCTTCGATGCGCTCGCGCAAGGTGGCGAGCACCGGATCGATGTTGAGCGCGGCCACCGGATCGGCGTCGTGAATGGCCGGAGAGAGTGCATTGAGGATCAGGCTGAGGCCATAGGGATAGTGATCGCCACTCACCTCGCGCTGGCTGAACTCCAGCTGGTGCAGCACCGCTTCCACCATGGCCTTGTCAACGCCCTTGTCCGCGACCTCGCGCAGCACATCGAGGATCAGCGTTTCCACAGCGTCAGCCCGTTCGGGCTCGGAACCTTCCAGGCCTGCCGCAAAAATCATCTCGCGGGTGGAGTCCTGCAATCCGCACAGGGGCGAGGGGGCGCTGCCGAGATCGGTGGTTTCCAACGCATGCCGCAGGGGTGAGGCGCCGTTGTCGAGCAGCACGCCCGAGAGCAGATGCGCCTCGAGCACCGCTTCGATGTCGGTGCTGTGGCCAAGCAGCCAGCCGAGCACGATGTGCGTTTTCTCGGCCGTCTCCTTTTCGTCCGTGGCATAGGCGTCGGACACCTGCGCCGGGGCATTGAAGCGGCGCTCGTCGGGCACGCGGATGTGAATGGGCTCGCGCCTGAATTCCTTCAGCGCCCTGGTCTGGAACACAGCCTGGTGCTCATGGGCGGGTATGTCGCCGTAGGTCATGAACACGGAATTGCACGGATGATAGTGGCGGGCGTGAAAGGCCTTGAGCTGTGCGTGGGTAAGGTCCGGGATCACCTGCGGATCACCACCTGAGTTCCAGTGGTAGGTAATGGTGGGAAACAGGTGTTCGGTGAGGCTTTGGTACAAGGCCGAAACCGGCGAGCTCATCGCCCCCTTCATTTCGTTGAACACCACGCCCTTGAACACCAGGTTCGAGCCGGGGTCGTCCGGCCGTTCGAACTCCACGCGATGGCCTTCCTGCGCAAAATCCAGCGGGTCGATACTGGGGAAGAAGACCGCGTCCAGGTAGACTTCCATCAGGTTGTAGAAGTCTTTGCGGTTGCGGCTGGCGAACGGGTAAGCGGTCCAATCGCTGGACGTGAAGGCGTTCATGAAGGTATTCAGTGAACGACGCGTCATCATGAAAAACGGATCACGCACCGGGAAAGCCCGTGAACCGCACAAGGCGGTATGTTCGAGGATGTGCGCGACGCCGGTGGAGTCCTCGGGTACGGTGCGGAAGGCCACCAGAAAAACGTTTTGGTCGTCCTGGGCCGCCAGATGATAGTGCGGCGCACCGGTTTCCCGATGACGGAATTCCTGCACGGTGAGATTCAGCGACGCCACCGGCGTCTGGCGCACGAATTCGAACTCGGGGTGGACCTGAGGGGCGTTGCTCATCACGATTTCCTTGCGGACGTCGGGCTTTCGCCCGGAAAAACAAGAGGTGGGGTTCGCGGAGCAAGTATACAAGGCACGTCACCCATTACGCACCGCGGTAGACAAAGCATTGACCACGGAAGCCATCGAGGCCATGGAGAAACCATGAGTTTGCGGGTCTGCGCGGCTCTTCCTGGCGTTTCCCGCTCATCGCAAGGACCTGGAGCCTCTGCCATATGCCAGTTTTATAGCCATGCTCATTGACACCCATTGCCACATCGACGTTGAGGAGTTCGCCACCGATCGCGACGCGGTCATAGCGCGGGCGCGCGCTCTGGGCGTGGGGATCCAGGTGGTGCCGGGCGTGGTGCAACCGGGCTGGTCGAACCTGTTGGCCGTGTGCCGGCGCCATCCGGGACTCTATCCGGCACTGGGCATGCACCCGGTCTATCTGGACGTTCACCGGCCCGAACACCTCGAGGCGTTGAAGGCGCTGGTCGTCCAGGAACGGCCGGTCGCGATTGGCGAGATCGGACTGGATTACTTCATCGCCGACCTGGATCGCACCGCCCAGCAGGCGCTGTTCGAGCAACAGCTGAAAATCGCCCGTGATGCCGACCTTCCGGTGATTCTGCACGTGCGCAAGGCCATCGATCCCATTCTCGCCACCCTTCGCCGTATCCGCGTGAAGGGCGGCATAGCCCACGCTTTCAACGGCAGTCGCCAGCAGGCCGATCAATTCCTGGATCTCGGTTTCAAGCTGGGTTTCGGCGGCGTTACCACGTTTGAGAGGGCGCAAAAAATCCGCCGTCTGGTAAGGGAATTGCCGTTGGGCGCCATTGTGCTGGAGACCGACGCGCCGGACCTGTCGCCGGCGTGGTATAAGGACCGGCGCAATAGTCCGGAATACCTGCCGGAGATCCTCGACACCATCGCTGCGTTGCGCGGCGAGGCGCCGGAGCGGGTGGCCGCCCAGACCACCGCCAATGCCTGCGAGGTGCTGGATCTTCCCGTGTAGATTCCCCCGTTTTTCTTGCAGGCCATGAGCGACATCGATCCCTTTCATCAACGCACCCACATCCTGCTCGGCGATCCGGGCATCGAGCGTCTGCGCAAGGCGCGGGTTTTCCTGGCGGGCCTTGGCGGCGTGGGTTCCTATGCTGCCGAGGCGTTGGCACGCGCGGGCGTGGGCCACCTCACGCTGGTGGATCACGACACCGTGGCCGAGTCGAATCTGAACCGGCAGCTGCCGGCCCTGCGCTCCACGGTGGGGCGGCGCAAAGTGGATGTGATGGTGGAGCGCATCCGGGACATCAACCCGGAGTGCGTGCTTACCCCCAAGGCGGAGTTCATTCGCGCGGAAGACACGGAGGAACTGCTCGCGCCAGGTTACGATTTCGTCATCGATGCCATCGACAGCCTCAACTGCAAGGCGGCGTTGGTGGAAACCGCCGTGCGCCTCCACATCCCGGTGGCCTCCAGCATGGGCGCCGGCGGCAAGCTCGATCCCACGCGCATCGTGGTCGGTGATCTGATGGACACGGAAGGCTGTGCCCTGGCACGCGCCATGCGCAAATACTTGCGCCGGCGCGGTGTGGGCCGTGGTGTCATCGCGGTGTTCAGCAACGAGCCCAACCGGCCACCGCTGCCACCCGAGCCCACCGGCGCAGGACGCGCCCGCGCCGTGAACGGCACCATCAGCTACATGCCGGCGCTGTTCGGGCTCATGCTGGCGGGCACGGTGATTCGTCGCCTGGCGGAATCCCACTGATCGGCAGATGACCTGCTGAGCATGCCCAAGAGGCCCCAGTTTCGCCTCAGGCACGGTTTAGCGTTGCCCCGGACATTTTTTCTGCAATGCCTGTCAACCGATGGCCGGCTGGCGCGTTGTTGTGAGTGAAGGACCCAACAACACCGGAGACAGAACCATGAACACCTCTTTCCGCTTTTGGCTTCCTCTGGCTGCCGTGATGGCTTTTCCGGCGGTCGCTCAGGAAGCCCCTGTCGGCACCGAGCCCGTACAGGACCAAACCCGGCAGCAGACCCAGCAACGTATTCAGCAGCGCCTGCATGTGGAGGAGCGCCAGGCGCTGGGCCGCGAGGCCCTGCCCGAGCAGGCGGCAGAACCCGCCCAGACCCGCGCCAAACAACAGCAGGGCGTGATGCAAAAGCAGCAGATGCAGCAACGCAGGGAACTGCGTCAGCAGAATCGCGTCGAGCGCCGTATGGCGCCGGGGCGCGGCCGACCCTGACGGCTTGGTATGCGTGCGGAAGGCAACCGGGACACCGCGGCGCTGGACAGCTTTCTCGCCGGAGTGGAACGGCGCGCCTTCCGCATGGCGCTGTTCGCCGTGGGCAACCGCGACGACGCCCTGGACATCGTGCAGGAGGCCATGCTGAAACTGGTGCAACGCTACCGGCATCGCCCGGCGGCGGAATGGCCGCCATTGTTTTACCGCATCCTGCAAAGCCGCATGCGCGATCACCTGCGCCGCGAGCGCATCCGCCGTCGCTGGCGCATCTGGTTCGGCGGCAGCGATGAGCAGGCGGCAGACCCCTTGGAATCGCTGCCGGCCCCTGTGGACGCAGACCCGGCCATACAGGCACAGGACGAAGGGATATTGCGTGCCATTGAGGCTGCCGTGCAGGCCCTGCCCCTGCGCCAACAACAGGCCTTTCTGCTGCGCGCCTGGGAGGGACTCGATGTGGCCGACACCGCCCGGGCCATGGACTGTTCCGAGGGGAGCGTGAAGACGCACTACGCGAGGGCACTGCAGTCCCTGCGACGGCAACTGGAGGGGCACCATCATGACCGATGACGAACTGACGCGGCGCATAACCGGGGCGTTGGACGAGGGGACGGTACGGCTGGATGGCTCGACGCGCTCCCGTCTGGCCCAGGCGCGTCAGCGGGCGTTGGCGGCACCGCACGCGCGGCGCTGGGTGCTGCCTGCGACCGGCGGCGCCGTGTTGGCGTCGGTGGTGGCGGCAGCCCTGTGGCTGAGCCAGCCTGTGTCCACCTCCTTGCCGGTGGAACCGCAGGACCTGGAAATGCTCACCGCAGGAGACCGGCTGGAGTTGTACCAGGAGCTGGATTTTCTGCGCTGGCTGGAAGAAATGGAGGCGGACCGTGTCGGCTAGGTGGCTGCTCATCGGCGCGCTGATCGCAACGGCCGCCGCGGCCGTCGAGGACGATCCACCGCCCGAACTGCTGGAGTTCCTTGGCAGCTTCGAGACCGGCAACGGTCTGCCCATCGATCCCACCCAACTGGATGTCGTTCCGCCCGTCGAGGCGCCGCAGGTGGACACAGAAGAACGAGGACCCGAACATGACTAGGCGAATGCTGCTGATGCTGCTGACGGCCTTGTGGCTGTCGCCCCTGTGGGCGGCGCCGGCCTGGAATGAGCTGGGTCATGAGGAGCGTCGGCTGCTGCAATCCTTCGAGAACCGCTGGGATGACCTGGATGCGGCGCAACGTGACCGGCTTTATACGGGGGCACGGCGTTGGCAGCAGATGTCACTTGATGAGCGCGCCCAGGCGCGCGCACGCTTCGAGCGCTGGCAGGCATTGCCGCCGGAGCGTCAGGCGGCCATTCGCGAGCGTTACCGTGAGTTCCGCGCGCTGCCTGCACAGGAACAGGAGCGCCTGCGCCAGCGCATGGAATGGTTCGAGTCGCTGCCGCAATCCGAGCGCGAGCAACTGCGCGAGCGCTGGCAGTCCATACCACCGGATCAGCGCAAAGCAATGCGTGATCGCTGGCAGCGGCCGCGCATGGAGCGGCCTGGCAACACCCGGGGCCCGCGGCGATAGGAACGGGGACAGCAAAGGACTCGACCAACAATGAACAGACAAGGTTTGCTTGCCGTCGCATTTGCCGTCTGCACCGGCTCTGCCTGGGGGCAGGGCGGCTACACCCTGCAGGCAGGTGTCGAGTACAGCCGCGGGGATTACGGCACGGACGACGACACCGAGATTTGGTCCCTTCCGGTGACCCTGGGCTACGCTGCTGACGCCTGGAGCTGGTCGGTGACGGTGCCCTGGCTGGTGGTGCGCGGCACCGGTGAAGTGCTGCCCAGCGGGCCCACCGTGGTGCGTCCCCGCGGTGGTGGCGGGACACCAACGCCGCGTACTACCGTGACCACCGAATCAGGACTGGGCGACGTGAGTCTGCGCGGTTCGGTACGCCTGCGGGAGGAGTCGCAGACTGCGCCGTGGATGGGGCTTACCGCCAAGGCGAAGCTGGGCACCGCTGACGAGTCGCGCGACCTGGGTACCGGCGAGAATGATTACGCCATGCAACTGGACCTGGCCAAGGGCGTGTTCGACGGCTTCGTCGGTTACCGCGTGCTCGGCGATACGGCGGATACCGATTACGATGACGTCGCCTACGGGAGCATCGCCGTGTCCTTCGAGACGGGCCCCGACACCCTGCTGGGTGTGGATTACTACCTGGAAGAGGCCGCACTGGCGGACGGTTCCGACATTCGCGAAGCCAGCCTTTTCTTCGTCCATCGCCTGGACGGGCTGCAGCGCGTGAACGGCTATTTGCTCACGGGATTCACCGATGCCAGTCCCGATTGGGGCCTGGGCGTCAGCCTGAGCCACGCCTTCTGAACGGGTCTTTCTAATCGCAAGCCGCAAAGCGTCGTTCTCGCCAGGAGGCGAAAAAACGCCAAGGCTGGATCGCCTCCCGAGACGTCGCTCGAAATCGTCCGGGGGGCGGGATAGGGCGGCTTGTGTTATCGTCCGGGCCCATGCCGTCCGCACGTACCCGCATTATCGCCTGGGCCCTCTACGACTGGGCCAATTCCGCCTTTTCCACCACGGTAATGGCGGGATTTTTCCCCGTTTTTTTCAAGCAATTCTGGAGCGCCGGCAGCGAAGTCACCGAAAGTACCTTCTGGCTGGGCGTGGCCAATTCCAGCTCCAGTATCATCATCGTGCTGTTTGCGCCGCTGCTCGGTGCCATCGCCGATCGGGGCGGGGCACGCAAGCGTTTCCTTGGCTTGTTTGCCGTCATGGGCATGCTGCCCACCGCCGGACTCTATTTCGTCGGGCAGGGCGAATGGCAAGTCGCGTCGGCACTGTATGTGTTGGCCACCGTGGGCTTCGCCGGCAGCCTCATTTTTTATGACGCCCTGCTGCTGGAAGTCGCTCACGAAAACAATCTTGATTCTGTTTCCGCCGTGGGGTTCGCCATGGGTTACCTCGGTGGCGGCATCCTGTTCGCGCTCAATGTCGCCATGACGCTTGCACCCGCCACGTTTGGTCTGGCCGATGCCACCGAGGCGGTACGCTGGTCCTTCATCACGGTGGCAGTATGGTGGCTGGTGTTCTCCATTCCGCTTTTCCTGCTGGTGCGCGAACGCGAGGCCCACATGGGCAAAGAGGTGGTGCGTGCAGGCCTGCGTCAATTGCTCGAAACCTTCCGTCAGGTGCGGGCGCTGCAGCCGGTTGCCTTCTTCCTGCTGGCCTACTGGTTCTACATCGATGGCGTCGACACCATCATCCGCATGGCCGTGGATTACGGACTGGCCCTGGGCTTCGCTTCCGAAAGTCTCATTGTCGCGCTTCTGCTGGTGCAGTTCGTGGGCTTCCCCGCGGCCCTTGCGTTCGGCTATCTGGGCACCCTCTACGGACCCAAGCGCGGCATTTACATTGCGTTGGGCGTATACACGGGGGTCGTGATCTGGGCTACCCAGATGCAGTCCGAATGGGAGTTTTACATGCTCGCCATCACCATCGGCCTGGTGCAGGGTGGCGTGCAGTCCCTGAGCCGCTCGCTCTACGCACGCCTCATTCCGCCTGGCCAGTCGGCGGAGTTCTTCGGATTCTTCAATATCATGGGCAAATTCGCTGCCATACTCGGGCCCCTGTTGGTCGGCTGGACGAGTCTGGCAACCGGCAATCCGCGCCTGTCGCTGTTGACCCTTCTCGTGCTGTTTGGCCTGGGAGTGGTTTGCCTGCGCATGGTGCACGTGCCGGCCCCGGGACGCCATGCGGAGACACCATGAACGACCAGACGTTCGATTTTACGCCTGAAGAATGGCGCACCCTGCTCAAGACACCCGTGCTGGTGTTCCTGTTCGTGGCTGCGGTCGATGGCCGGGTGCAGGCCGATGAGGTTGCCGCCTTTCAGCGCGTGCTCGCCGCCGCAGGTGGTTACAAGAGCGCATTATTGGCGCGCATCCTGAGTGACGTGGAGCCCCAGTTTTCCATGGTGCTCTCGCAGGTGCTGGTCGGAGGTGTCGACGCAGGCCGATCGTTACGGCAGGCGCGCACCCTCGTGGAGGCGCGCCTGCCCGAGGAGGAAGCGCTGTTGTTCAAACAATCGCTGTTCTATGTGGGCAATCAAATTGCGCGCGCCACCGGCAGCGACGGCGCATTGCGCGATGAAAAGGCTGAGGCGTTGATGACCCTGGCACGGGTTTTCGGGTTGGTGCCTGAGGAATGAGCGAGCACGCTGTGCGCGGCGTGCCACAATCCCGGAAAGATTTTCTGGATAATGACGTAAGCCACTCTTGGGGAGACATATCATGAATCAAGAACGTTACAGCGGCCTCAGCCGCGCCCTGCATTGGATAAGCGCGCTGATCATTCTTGGATTGATCGTACTCGGCTGGTACATGACCGGTCTCGCCGAAGACGACCCGTCCCGGCGCGGTATTTACGGTTTTCACAAGGCTATGGGCATTTTGACGGTATTTCTTTTCTTCGCCCGCATCGTCTGGCTGCGCATCGCACCAGCCCCCGCATTGCCTTCGGTGTTCAATGAGAAGGAACGCCTGGTGACCAAGGGCGTCCAGTCACTGCTCTACGTGTTGATCCTCCTGATTCCGGTCAGCGGCTATGTCATGTCCATGGCGGGCGGGCATCCGGTGTCGTTCTTCGGCTTGTTCGACATGCCGGTGCTCATGGGCAAAAACGAAGCGGTCGGCGGGTTTGCCCATGAGGCGCACGCCATTCTGTCCTATGCGGCGCTTGCGCTGGTCGCTTTGCACATGGCGGGCGCGATCAAGCATCGCTTGCTGGACAAGAATGGACCGTCAGACGTGTTGGCGCGGATGCTCTGAATCCCACCAACCGGATGACCGCTGTTCGAAGCGACGGCATCTCACGCTTCCCTGCCTTTAAGGTGTGCGCCGGAGTCACACTTCCGGCGCCACTTCCTCCACCTTTCCCTGGACCTCCAAGTCCAGCCTCATGGCAGGCCGGAAACCCTGCGCCGCCACCTGCATCTCACCCAGAAAATGCAGCAACCCGAGCATGAAGGCCAGCGTGGCCGCGACGAACAGGGCGGCAACCGCGGGTGCCGTTTTGATGCCGAAGAAAAAGCTCAGGAAGATCACCGCAATGACCGCACAGATGCACAGCGCGGACATGGTGCACAGCGCCACGGCGCGGTGTATCAGCCTGGCGCGCCGCGCAAGGTGTTCCGTTTCGCCCGCGGACATCGGGGACTGCAACCTCAGGGTCGTAGACGCCTGTTCAAACAGGCGCAGCCGATCGGCGATACGCACGAGTCGCGTATTCAACACGGACAGCATGCCGGCAATACCGGTCAGGAGAAAAACGGGTGCGACGGCGAGTTGGATAGCGTTGACGATGGTATACGGCGCATCGAGCATGTAAGGCCTCCCTGCCTGAAAACCCGAAGCATAGCCGCGTCACGCTCGCCAAAATGAACGCGAGGTGCGGGTTAAGGAAATTTGGTCGAAACTGCGACTGAGCCTGGGGGAAATACGTGATGCGTGACGCGTTGCCAACTCTACCGTCACCCGTCACCTGTCACCGAAACGTTCAACGTTTAACGCCCGATCCCCTCTGCGCCTTCATGTAAGCGGCAACCATCATGGCCCCAAGGGCAGGGAGCATGGCGCCGATGAGAAAGCGGGAGGAGATCTCCAGCCCGAAAAGATAATGCCCGAGCAGGATGCCAATGGCCGCCACGATGAACACATTGAGCGCAATGCGCAGCGGGTGGCCTGCATAGTCTTCGATGAAGGTGTCTTTCCAGCTCATGTGGGGTCATCCGGTCATCGCCGAAAGCGGATACTCTATGGGTCAATAAGTCCCGAAAAACGCGCAGTGTGTCACACCCGCGGTCCCTTGCAGGCGCTTGGTGAGGTGCAACCCGATGGTTTGTTGATACGAAGGCAAACTACACTGCGATTTTCACGACCACCTTGTGAATCAGCCCGTCGCTTACCAGTGGCGCGTGCGCATCCTCCGGAAAGAAAATGCAAAAGCTGCCGGAGGGCGTAAGCACCCAGCTGTCCGGCCGGTCATCGAAAAACAGGATGTCTTTTTCCTGACTGTATTGCCCGCGCGGGAGGACACAATTTCGACTCGGCTTCCAGCCCATTTCGTCCCGGCCGCTGATGACGTATTGAATATCCAGGTAGCGGCGGTGACACTCCAGTGGTGACTCATCCCGCGTACGACCATTGGCGCGCGAGACGATCGCGAACACCTCGTCACCCATGATGTCGTGGCGGCCCTGGGGCAGGGAAGCGAGATCGGACGAACGGAGAAAGGCAAACGCCGATGGGAAATGGCGATGCAGATGCTGGTAGCGGTCGGCGTTGGCGAGGCTCTCGAGGATCACGGTTTTGGCGCACAATGTGAAAGCGGCATCTTACGACCCGTGTGTGATGCTGAGAAGAGGCCGGGGGAAACCCGGTTGAATGTCGGGCTTGCAACGGAACGTATCGCGATGGAAGACCTGTCCGCCTCACCGGTCCTTGCCGTGGACCGGTTGTGCAAGACCTATGCAGGCAGCAATGCCGTGGACGCGGTCTCTTTTGCGGTCCGCCGCAACGAGATCGTCGGCCTGCTGGGGCCCAACGGCGCGGGCAAGACCACCATCATCAACATGGTTCTTGGCGTGCTCGAACCCACCTCGGGCAGCATTCGTATCGAAGGGACCGCCCTGGCGCAGGAGCGCGCCGGTGCGCTGTCCTGCACCAATTTCGCCGCCGTGTACGCCCCCTTGCCAGGTAACCTTACCGTCTACCAGAACCTGCGCATCTTCGGCATGCTCTACGGCGTGGGTGAACTCGCAGGGCGCATCAATGCCTTGCTTGAACAATACGACCTCGCCCGTTTCCGTGACACCAAGTGCGGTGTGCTGTCATCCGGCGAGCAGACCCGCGTGTCCCTTGCGAAGGCCATGCTGAACAATCCACGCCTGCTGCTACTCGACGAGCCCACGGCCTCGCTCGACCCCTCGGCCGCCGACGATATCCGCCATCGCATCCGCGACTTTGCCTCGCGCGGTACCTGTGGTGTGCTGTGGACCTCGCACAACATGTACGAGGTGGAGGCAGTGTGCGATCGGGTGCTGTTCCTGTCCCGGGGCCGGATCCTGCTGGAAGGTAACCCGAAGACACTGCCGGGCGAGCACGGCAAGGCCAACCTGGAAGAGCTGTTCATCGCGCTGGCGCGGGAGCCGCTGGCGCTGGGGACGGGGTGAGGCCATGAACCTTCAACGTATCGCCGCCGTGGCCTTGCGCCAGTTCTACCTGATGCGCGGCAGTCCCGCACGCATCCTGCCGCTGTTCGCCTGGGTCGCCATCGACATCGTGCTGTGGGGTTACATCACGCGCTTTCTCAACCAGGTGTCCGCGGCGGAACTGGACTTCGTGCCGCTGCTGCTCGGTGCGGTGCTGCTGTGGGATTTCTTCACCCGCGTCATGCAGGGCGTGACCACCACGTTTTTCGAGGACGTGTGGTCGCGTAATTTCCTCAACTTGTTTGCGACGCCCATTTCGGTGGGCGAATACGTGAGCGGGCTGGTGTTTTCCAGCATCGTGACCAGTACTGTAGCCCTTTTCGTGATGCTGGCACTGGCCAGCGCGGTGTTCGGGCTTTCGTATTTCGCCTACGGTATTGCGTTCATTCCCTTTCTGTTGGTCCTGTTCCTGTTCGGCATCGCCCTGGGGGTGTTCGCGAGCGCCACCGTGCTGCGCCTCGGCCCGGCTGCGGAATGGCTCATCTGGCCCATTCCCGCCTTGTTGTCGCCCTTCGTCGGCGTGTTCTATCCGCTCGCTACGTTGCCGGAGTGGATGCGCGGGTTGGCCTACGGACTGCCGCCGTCCTACGTATTCGAAGGGATGCGCGCGTTGCTCGCCGGGGAACCGTTTTCGGCCTGGGCTCTGCTTTTCGGCGTGGCGCTGGCGGTGTTGTACGTGGTGGGGGCGGGGTGGTTTTTCGTGCGGGTGTATCGGCACGCGGTGAGGACGGGGTTGTTGGCGAGGTATAGCGCGGAGACGGTGAGTTGATGGGGCGAGTGTGGCGTAGGTCACGTTGGCACGGAGCGGCCACGTGACGTTTTGGCCGTGTTTGCGTAATCGAAGGATGCGCTTCGCGCGAAGACTGTTTAGACGGGGGTTTTCGCCCCCCTACGACGAGGTACTTTTCTTTGCGCGGCCAAAGAAAAGTACCCAAAAGAAAGGCCGCCCGGATGCCGCGCCGCCTTCGGCGGTGCCCTGCCGGGCCTTGTCCGATTCGGACTGCGGTGCTCGGCGCGGCATACGGGGTTTCAAGAATCCGTACGACATCGTGACGCTCAGAAGGCGTCGAGCGGTACGTTCAGGTTTGTCCGATGTGTTCTCGTGTGGCGCGAAGCGCCTCTTGAGCGAGCAAAGCGAGCGGTCTTTGAGCCCCGTATGGCTCGCCGAGCAACGGAGGCCAAGGCGGAAATGGCCCCGAAGGGGGATGCGCCATGGATGGCGCATCGTCTGCGCTCGGGCCAGGATGGCCCGTGTGCAGACCCCGCCTTGGCTGAGTAGCGCAGGGAACCCCCGAAGGGGGCGAGCCATTCGGGCGGCCTTTCTTTTGGTTCCTTTTCTTTGGCCGCGCAAAGAAAAGGAACCCGGCGTAGGGGGACGGAATCCCCCGTCAAAAACAATCTTCGCGCGCAGCGCGTCGTTCAAATATCGCGACGACGCGAATACTGCGAAAATGTCACGTAGCTTTGCAACGTGACCTACGACTGCGAAGGCTCACCGATCCGGTACACCGCCGCAACGCCACCCCGCGAATCGCGAGCAGAAGCTCGCTCCCACAAGGAAGGCTACAGCTTGCTGATCCGCTCCACCTGCTCTTCGAGCTTGGCAATCGCCCCGCGCATCTCCTCCACGCGCTTGCGCTCGCCCGCGACCACTTCGGGCTTGGCCTTTTCTGCGAAGTTGGGGTTGGCCAGCTTGGTTTCGCCGCGCTGCAGATCGTTCCGGAGCTTGGCGATCTCCTTGGCAAGGCGCGCCAGTTCCGCGTCCTTGTCGATGAGCCCGGCGAGGGGGATACAGAGCTTCATCTCACCCACCAGCGACACCGCAGACTCGGGGGCCTCGCTGCCCGACTCCAGCCAGGTAATGCTCTCGGTGCGGGCGAGGGTGGCGAGAAAGGCGCCGTTGCGATCCAGTTTGGCCTTGTCGTCGGCACTGCCATTCTGGAGCATCACCGGCAGCGGCTTGCCCGGGGCGATGTTCATGCTGGAGCGGATCTTGCGGATGCCGACGATGAAGTCCATCACCCACTGCATCTCGGTCTCCGCGGCGGCGTCGACGAGCGCATTGTCGGCGACGGGGTAACGCTGCAGCATAATGGTGTCACCGCGTGCGCCGGCGAGCGGCGCCACGCGCTGCCAGATCTCCTCGGTGATGTAGGGCATGATAGGGTGGGCGAGGCGCAGCAGGGCTTCCAACACTTCCACCAGGGTCTTGCGCGTACCGCGTTGCAGGGCTTCCGAGTGGCTGCCAGTCAGCACGGGCTTGGACAGTTCCAGGTACCAGTCGCAGTACTCGTTCCAGGTGAATTCGTAGATGGCCTGGGCCGCCAGGTCGAAGCGGTAGGCGTCGATGTTTTCCGTGGTGGTCGCGATGGTGCGCTGCAGGCGCGAGAGGATCCAGCGATCGGCGGTGGACAGTTCGATCTCACCGCCCTGTTGCCCGCAATCCTTGCCCTCGGTGTTCATGAGCACGTAACGCGCCGCATTCCACAGCTTGTTGCAGAAGTTGCGGTAGCCCTCGATGCGGCCGGTGTCGAAGTTGATGTCGCGGCCGGTGGAGGCGAGGGCGGCGAAGGTGAAGCGCAGGGCGTCGGTGCCGTAGGCGCGGATGCCTTCCGGGAATTCGGCGCGGGTCTGCTTTTCGATCTTCTTCGCCATCTCCGGCTGCATGAGGCCGGAGGTGCGCTTCTTCACCAGGGTTTCCAGATCGATGCCGTCGATGAGGTCGATGGGATCGAGCACGTTGCCCTTGGACTTGGACATCTTCTGGCCGTGGGCGTCGCGCACCAGGCCGTGGATGTAGACCTCGCGGAACGGCACGTCGCCCATGAACTTCAGGCCCATCATGATCATGCGGGCCACCCAGAAGAAAATGATGTCGAAGCCGGTGACCAGCACTGACGTGGGATAGAAGGCCTTCAGTTCCGGCGTCTGCTCCGGCCAGCCCAGGGTCGAGAAGGGCCACAGGGCGGAGGAGAACCAGGTGTCGAGCACGTCCTCATCCTGGCGCAGCGCCACGTCGAAACCGAGCTTGTGCTTCTCGCGCACCTCCGCCTCGGAGCGGCCCACGTACACCTTGCCCTGTTCGTCATACCACGCCGGCACGCGATGGCCCCACCAGATCTGGCGGCTGATGCACCAGTCCTCGATCTTGCGCATCCAGTCGTAGTAGGTGTTCTTCCAGTTGTCCGGCACAAAGCGCACGCGGCCGTCTTCCACGCACTTGATGGCCTCTTCGGCGAGCGGGCCCACCTTCACGTACCACTGATCGGTGAGGAAGGGTTCGATGACCGAGTGGGTGCGGTCGCCGCGCGGCACCATGAGCTTGTGGTCCTGCACCTTTTCCAGCAGGTCCAGTTCCTTCAGGTCGCGCACGATCTGGTCGCGGGCCTCGTAGCGGTCGAGGCCGCGGTATTGCACCGGCGCTTCGTCGTTGATCTTCGCGTCCGGCGTGAACACGTTTATCTGCGGCAGGTTGTGACGGCTCCCCACCTTGTAGTCGTTGAAGTCGTGGGCGGGGGTGATCTTCACGCAGCCGGTGCCGAATTCCGGGTCCACGTAGTCGTCGGCGATAATGGGGATCTCGCGGCCCACCAGCGGCAGGGTGACGGTGCGGCCGATGAGGTGCTTGTAGCGTTCGTCTTCCGGATGCACGGCCACGGCGCTGTCGCCCAGCATGGTCTCGGGGCGGGTGGTGGCCACCACCAGGTGACCGCTGCCGTCGGACAGCGGATAGCGGAAGTGCCACATGTAGCCGTTCTCTTCCTCGTTGATGACTTCGAGGTCGGAGACAGCGGTGAGCAGCACCGGGTCCCAGTTCACCAGGCGCTTGCCGCGGTAGATGAGGTCTTCCTCGTACAGGCGCACGAACACTTCCTTCACCGCGGCGGACAGGCCCTCGTCCATGGTGAAGCGTTCGCGCGACCAGTCGGCGGAGGCGCCCATGCGGCGCAGCTGGCGGGTGATGGTGCCGCCCGATTCGGCCTTCCACTCCCACACGCGCTCGAGGAATTTTTCACGGCCCAGGTCGCGGCGGTTGGTGCCTTCGGCCAGCAGCTTGCGCTCCACCACCATCTGGGTGGCGATGCCGGCGTGGTCGGTGCCCGGCTGCCACAGGGTGTTTTCGCCGCGCATGCGGTGATAGCGGATGAGCCCGTCCATGATGGTGTCCTGGAAGGCATGCCCCATGTGCAGCGAGCCCGTGACGTTGGGCGGCGGAATCATGATGCAGTAGGCCGCTTCGCCGGCCGCTCCCGGCATCCTGCCTCCCGCGGCACTAGTACCTCCTTGTACGTCGCCCTGCGGGGCGAAGTAGTTGTTCTGCTCCCAGGTCGCGTACCAGCGTTGCTCGATGTCGTGAGGGTTGTAGGACTTGTCCATGGACGGGATGCTCGGGAAAAGGGCCGAAAAACGAAGTCGGCCATTATAGGGGAAAAGCAGGAACCACGGAGGCCACGGAGGAGAGTTAAAGCGATCGGAGCGGCCTCAGGCCGCGATAACACCGTTTGGCGGATCATCGCGGCCTGAGGCCGCTCCTACAGGTGGGATTGCCAGCTGTCCCGGAGAACCCCGTGTTCCCCGTGTCCCCCGTGGTTAATGGCTTTTCTCAGTGGCCTCTATGGTTCACTTCGCCTGAATGGTGTGGGATTCCAGGGCGTAGCCGCGGTCGCGGTAGAAGCGATAGCGTTCGCGGCCTTGCTGGCGCTGCTGTTCGTCGCCGTCGATGACCTCGGCCACGCGCTCGAAGCGGCTGAAAAAGGCAGGTACCTGCACGCCCAGGTTCACCAGTACGTCGGTGTGGTCGAGCGGGTCCTCCCCGTGGCCCACGTGTACCCGCGCCTCCGGGTCGTCGCTCGCGGCACCGCTGGTGTGCGGGATGAAGCTGCCGCCGCGGAAGGTCCACAGCAGGTCGTCCAGGCGCGCCGCCTGCTCGGGCGTATCCACGTGCAGATACACGCGATGACCCTGCTGGTAGGCCTTTTCCGTGAGCCGGCAGGCGAAGCGCCAGCGGGCGTCGCCGTCCTCGTCCTCCAGGATGTAAAAATCAACGCGGGTCATCGTTATTACTCGCAATTAAACGCGGAGGCCGCGGAGGCGCAGAGGACGCGGAGAAAACCAGTTGAATTTCTCTGCGAGCTCCGCGCCTCCGCGTACTCCGCGTTGAGGCATTGCCGCGGAGTGCTCAGGCTCCGGCGCGGTCGACCAGGTACTGCACCAGCAGCGGGACCGGGCGGCCGGTGGCGCCCTTGTCGCCGCCTTCGGCCCAGGCCACGCCGGCCACGTCCAGGTGGGCCCAGCGCAGGTCCTTGGTGAAGCGCGACAGGAAGCAGGCGCCGGTGATGGCGCCCGCATACCGGCCGCCCACGTTGGCCACGTCGGCGAAGTTGCTCTTGAGCTGTTCCTGGTATTCATCCCACAGGGGCAGCTGCCAGGCGCGGTCGCCGGCCTTCTGACCGGCGGCCAGCAGCCCGTCCACCAGGTCCTGGTCGTTGCCGAGCACGCCCGCGGCGTGCTTGCCCAGGGCCACCACGCAGGCGCCGGTGAGCGTGGCCACGTCGATGACCACCTCGGGGTTGAAGCGCCTGGCGTAGGTGAGGGCGTCACACAAAATGAGACGGCCTTCGGCGTCGGTGTTGAGGATCTCGATGGTCTGGCCTGACATGGACGTGACAATGTCGCCGGGCTTGTTAGCGTTGCCGTCAGGCAGGTTTTCCGAGCTCGGCACCACGGCCACCACGTTCAGCTTCAGGCCCAGTTCGGCGATGGCCTGCATGGCGCCCAGCACGCCGGCGCCGCCGCACATGTCGAACTTCATCTGGTCCATGTCGGCTGCAGGCTTGAGCGAGATGCCGCCCGCGTCGAAGGTGAGGCCCTTGCCCACCAGCACCACGGGCTTGTTGCGCGCCCCCGCCGGCTTGTATTCCATGACGATGAGTCGGGGCGGCTGACGGCTGCCCTTCGCTACCGACAGCAGCGCGCCCATGCCGAGCTTTTCCATGGCCTTGGCGTCGAGCACGTTCACCTTCACGGTCTTGTACTTGCGGCCGATGGCCTTGGCCTGCTCGCCGAGATAGGTGGGGGTGCAGATGTTGCCCGGCAGGTTGCCCAGGGTGCGGGCCAACGCCACGCCCGCGGCGGTGGCCTCGCCCTGGCGAATGCCCTGCTCGGAGGCGCGGGTTTCCGCGGCACTGGCGGTGAACAGCGTGAGCTTGGCGAGCGCCGGGCGGTCCTCGGGCTTCTTTTCGCTTTTGGTCTGGTCGAAGACGTACAGGGCGCCGCTGGCGACCTCTACGGCCTGGCCCGCCTTCCAGCGGGCATCACGGCCCTTCACCGGCAATTCCAGAAGCAGCGCGGCGGCATCCTTGGCGGCCGTGCCCCGCAAGGCGCCCAGGGTGCTGTGCCACAGCTTGCGATAGGCGGTATCGCTGAGTTCCTCCTCCTTGCCGGCACCGACCAGCAACAGGCGCTCGCAGGCCAGGCCCGCCGGATTGCGCAGCATGAGGGTCTGGCCGGCGTTGCCTTTCAGGTCGCCGCTCTTGAGGGCCTCGGTAATGGCGCCACCGCTCGCTTTGTCCAGAATACGGGCACTCGGGCTAAGCTTTTTGTTTTCGAATACGGCGGTGATCAGGCAGGCGGTGCGGATTTTCTCGGCTGCACCGCTCTTGGCGAGGAATTGCATGAAGCGGCTCCTGTGTGGTTGTTCTTGGGCGCCGGCACGCTGTTGTGGAGGGACAATCCTGCTCAAACAGTCTGCCAGTGCCGTTTGTCCGCAAGTATCTATAGCGTAAACTTGGCAACTTCATCAACGGCGCGGGCTGCGCGTGATCATCGATCGCTACATATTCCGGGAGCTGACCGTCACGCTGTTAGGCGTTGCCTTCCTGCTCGTGCTCATCATTCTCAGCGCCACCTTCGTGCGCATTCTGGCCGAGGCCGCCGAGGGTGCATATCCGCAGCAGGTGGTGTTCACCCTGTTCCTGCTCAAGAGCGTGCCCAACCTTGCGGTGGTCTTGCCGCTGGCCTTTTTCCTGGCCGTGCTGCTGGCGCTCGGGCGGTTGTACAAGGACAGCGAAATGGTGGTGCTCGCCGCCTGCGGCGTGGGCCCGAATCATACGCTGCGCGCGGCTGGAGCGCTCGCGGCGTTGGTGGGATTGATCGTCGCGGCGTTCACGTTGGTCATCGTGCCCTACACCCAGGAGAAGAGTCAGCAGGTGCTGGACCGTGCCCAGGCCCAGGCCGAGATCGAAGGCATCGCCGCGGGGCGCTTCACTACCGGCGGCAGCGGCGAGCACCTGATCTACGTGGAGGACATTGGTACGGCACGCAAGACCTTGCGCAATGTATTCGCCAAGAGTGTCACGGAGGACGGTCGCACCGTGGTGGTTTCGGCGGCGCGTGCCCACCAGTTCATCGATCGCGACACGGGTGATCGCTATCTGGTGCTCGAGGATGGCTATCGCTACGAGGGAGAACCCGGTCAACCGGACTTTCGCATCATTCGTTTCGAAACCCATGGCGTGCGCCTGGAAGAACGCGCCGTCACCCCCTCGCGTCGTGCGCTCTATTCGCTGCCCACCGCCACGCTTTGGTCAGGTGATGCGTCATACGTTGCCGAATTGCAGTGGCGTCTTGCTGCGCCCATCGCCACGGTCCTGCTCGGACTGTTCGCCGTGCCGCTGGCGCGCACCAATCCGCGTCAGGGCCGTTACGGCAAGCTGTTTGCAGGGCTGGTGGTTTATATCGTCTACTACAACCTGTTGACCGTGGCGCGCTCCTGGGTGAGTCGCGAAACCGTGCCCGAATGGGTCGGGATCTGGTGGGTGCACTTGCTGATGCTGGCCGTGGTGCTGTTTTACTTGTGGCGTCACGGAAAAATGCCCCGCGCGCAAGGCCAGCGCCGCTGGCGGTGGGCCGGCGCATGAAGACGCTCGATCGCTACATCGGGCGCGTGGTGCTGGTCCACAGCGGCGTGGTCTTGATGGTGCTGCTGGCCATTTACGTGTTCATGTCGTTCATGAACGAGATGGATAACCTGGGCCGCGGCAGTTACACCTTCGTGAACGCCCTGGCCTATGTGGCCATGCTCATTCCCCGCCAGGCCTACGAACTTTTCCCTATGGTCGCGCTGCTCGGCACCATGCTGGGACTGGGTTCACTGGCGAGCACCAGCGAATTGACCGTTATCCGTGCGGCCGGTGTGTCGGTGCGGCGCATCACATTGTCCGTGTTCAAGATCGGCCTGGTGATGGTGCTGGTGGCGGTGGTTATGGGCGAGGTGATCGCACCGCCGCTGGAAAAACAGGCACGTGTGCAACGGGCCACATTGCTGGCCAAGAACATCAGCATCGGCGCCGATGATGGGGTATGGGTGCGCGAGGACCGATCTTACATCAACATCCGCCGCCTGTTGCCTGAAGGCGTGGCCAGCGGCGTGCGCATCTACCGCTTCGATGATCATCACCGGCTGGTTGAGGCCGTCGCCGCCCGCCGTGCGGTGTACGCGGAAGGCGCCTGGCGGCTGTACAACGTGCGCAGCAGTATCATTGGCGACGATGCCGTGCAGGTCACCTCGACGAAGCAACAGCGCTGGGAAGCGGGTCTGACGCCCGACGTATTCCGCGTCGCCGCGGTACCGCCGGAGAACCTTTCTGCCGTAGACCTGTACCAGTATGTGGTTTACCTCCGCAGCAACAACCTGGATTCGCGCAAATACGAACTGGCCTTCTGGATCCGCGTCGTCACGCCTTTTGCCACCGCGGGCATGGTACTCATGGCGTTGCCCTTCATCCTCGGCTCGCTGCGCTCGGTCAGCGTCGGCCAGCGCATTCTGGTCGGGGCACTGATCGGCATCGTCTTCTACCTGTTCAACGCGACGTTCAGCCGCTTCGGCGTCGTCTACGAACTCTCACCTTTCCTCAGCGCCGTACTGCCCACCGTCATGGTCTTCGGCCTCTGGTGGTTCTTGATGCGCCGCGTGGTCTAGCTGGAAAAGAAGAAACCACGGAGGCCGCGGAGAAGAACCAAAGTCTTTGCTCCGTGTCCTCCGTGGTTACTGCTTTTTCTTCTCCTTCGGCAACACGACCAGCACGGTTTCCGAGACGAGATCGTGCCAGGTGCGTTTTTCGCGGTCGACGAGGGACCAGAAAAAGCCCAGGCCCACAGCCACCCAGGACAGGATGGCCACCAGGTAGCGCAGTGCGGCCTGGCCCCAGGTGATGGCCTGTCCGTCCGGGCGCTGCACGCGCACGCGCCAGGCACGCATGCCCAGCGTTTGTCCACCATGGGTCCAGAACCCGCCGAAAAAGGCGAACACCACCGCGAAGAAATACAGCGTGAAAAACGGATTGTCCGGGCTGATCACCTTGGTGAGCGGCTGGACCAGCACGCCGGCAAGAAACACCACGCCAAACAGCAAAATGGCGTCGTACACGATGGCGGCAAGGCGGCGTATCAGGCCGCAGCGGGGCAGGGCAGTGTCGTTCATGCCGGCGATTGTAATTGAAAAAGCATTAACCACGGGGGACACGGGGAACACGGGGGGGAGAAAATTCGTTGAGGAGGAACGTCTTGTGGGAGCGAGCTTTGTCTTTCCCCGTGTTCCCCGTGGTTAATGCTTTTTGCCTTGCCCGGAACGCAACTGCGCCAACCGATCCGCGCGCTGTACGTGGGTCTGCCAGGGGCCGTAGAGTTGGCCGCGGGAGGCGAGGTGTTCGAGGGTGCGGGTGGTTCCCTCGGACAGGCGCGCGGGCGGGGCATCCTTGTAGGGGGTGCCGGGCAGGGGCATGAAGGCGTGGCCGTGGATGCGGGCGCCGAGGCGGGCGAGTTCTTCCGCCAGTTGCAGCGAGGCGTGCACCTCGTCGTCGGTCTCGCCCGGCAGGCCGAACAGGAAGTCCACGTTAACCTTGAAACCGGCCTCCACCGCATAGCGCACGGCGGCGCGCACCGAATCCACGTCGTGACCGCGGCCGCTGCGGTCCAGCACCGCCTGGGCGCCGGACTGGCCGCCGATGATCAGGTTGTCGTTGTTCACGTAACGCTTGATCACCGCCAGCGCGGCGGGCGAGACGTGCTCGGGGCGCAGCTCCGAGGGGAAGGTGCCGAAGAAGATCCGCCCTTCCGGCCCCACGGTCTCGCGCACGCCGGCAAGCAGGGCCTCCACCGCGTCCAGGTTCACGGATTCATCGGGCGAGCCGTAGGACAGCGCGGTCGGTGTGATGAAGCGGTAGTCGCGCACGCCCGCGGCGCGCATCAGCGCCGTGTAGGCGCGCACGTTCGCCACGCTGCGATGGCGAAAACGGGCCTTGCCGAAGAAGGGCGTCTGGCAGAAGCGGCAGGCGTAGATGCAGCCGCGGGTGATCTCGATGGGGCCGAAGCGGAAGGCGCCGGGCGCGCCTGCGGGCCAGTGGTCCAGGTCCTCCACCTGGCCGCGCCCGCGCCGCACCAGGCGACCGTCTTCCAGGCTGGCGACACCCGGCACCTCGGCGAGGGGCTCGCCCGTGCCGAGCCGCCGTGCCAGCCCGGTGATGATGGGTTCGCCGTCGCCCAGGGCCACCAGGTCGAAACCGGCGCGCAGGGTGAGTTCCGGTTCGGCGCTGGCATGCACGCCGCCCGCCACGTGCACGGCGCCCGTGGGGGCGAGTTCCCGCATTCGGCTCAGGTCCGCCGCCGCCGCCTCGAACTGGGGCGAGTAGAACGACCACCCCACCAGCACCGGCCGCCCCGCCGCCGCGTTCAACACCTCGGCCGTCGCCTCCATCGTTTCTGGAAACGCCACCTCCACAGCCTGCGTGTCCGCACAGGCCTCCAGCGCCCCGGCGAGCACATTGAGCGCGTAGCGGCCGGCGGTCTTGCGGTAGTGGAAAACGACGAGGGGGCGGGTCATGGCGGCGGATCTTAAAGAAAAAAGCTTGAACACGGGGGACACGGGGATTCCATATCGTCTTGACCACCTGTAGGAGCGGCCTCAGGCCGCGATTCATCGTTTCAACCACGCCAATCGCGGCCTGAGGCCGCTCCTACAGCAGGTAACGGAATTGATTTCCCCCGTGTTCCCCGTGTCCCCCGTGTTAACGCTTTTCTCCCAGGTCCGGTAGAATTGGCGGCCTTCCGGAAACGCTCCTCTCAAGGCCCGAACCATGCTGATCCTGCGCGGCAGCCCCGCCCTTTCTCCGTTCCGTCTCGACAAGAAGCTTGCCCAGGTGCGTGAGCGCGTGCCCGCAGTGGCGCATCTCTATGCGGAATACGTGCACTTCGCGGACCTGGAGCGGAATCTGTCCGCCGACGAAACCGCAGTGCTGGAACGCCTGCTCAGCTATGGTCCGACTATCCAGGTGGAGAATCCTCACGGTCAGCTGCTGCTGGTGACGCCGCGCCCGGGCACCATTTCGCCCTGGTCCACCAAGGCCACGGACATCGCCCACAACTGCGGGCTCAAGCACATCCATCGCGTCGAGCGTGGCATCGCCTGGTATGTGGCCAAGGCCGGCGACGTGCCGCTCGACAACGATGAGCTCACGGCGGTGACTGCCCTGCTGCACGATCGCATGACCGAGGCGGTGTTTTTCACCCTGGAAGAGGCGGAAGGCCTGTTTCTGGTCACCGAGCCCGCGCCGCTCACCACCGTTGACATCCTCGGCGGTGGACGCGACGCGCTGGTGGCGGCCAACGGCGAGCTGGGCCTGGCGCTGGCGCCGGACGAGATCGATTACCTGGTGGAGAACTTCCAGAAGCTCGGCCGCAATCCCACCGACGTGGAACTGATGATGTTCGCGCAGGCGAACTCGGAACACTGCCGTCACAAGATCTTCAACGCCGACTGGATCATCGACGGCCAGAAACAGGACCACTCCCTGTTCAAGATGATCCGCAACACCTTCCTCCACCACAAGGAAGGCGTGCTGTCCGCCTACAAGGACAACGCCGCGGTGCTCGAAGGTGCGGTCGCGGGCCGCTTCTACCCGAACCCGGCGAGCGGCGAGTACGGGTATCACCCCGAGCCCGTGCACATTCTGATCAAGGTGGAGACCCACAACCACCCCACCGCCATTTCCCCGCACCCGGGCGCGGCCACCGGCTCCGGCGGCGAGATCCGCGATGAGGGCGCCACCGGCCGCGGCGGCAAGCCCAAGGCGGGTCTCACCGGCTTTTCCGTGTCGAACCTGCGCATCCCCGGTTTCGAACACCCCTGGGAGACCGATTTCGGCAAGCCCGGGCGCATCGTCTCCGCACTGGACATCATGCTGGAAGGGCCCATCGGCGCCGCGTCGTTCAACAACGAGTTCGGCCGTCCGTCCATCAACGGCTATTTCCGCACCTTCGAGGAGAAGGTGCCGGGACCGAACGGCGACGAGGTGCGCGGCTACCACAAGCCCGTCATGATCGCCGGTGGCCTTGGCAACATCTGCGCCATCCACGTGGAGAAGGACCTGATTCCCCCCGGCGCGCAGCTCATCGTGCTGGGCGGCCCGGCCATGCTCATCGGCCTGGGCGGCGGCGCGGCTTCTTCCATGGCTCAGGGCACCAGCCACGAGGACCTGGACTTCGCCTCGGTGCAGCGCAGCAATCCGGAAATGGAGCGCCGCTGCCAGGAGGTGATCGACCGCTGCTGGCAGCAGGGTGAGCGCAATCCCATCATCTCCATCCACGACGTGGGTGCGGGCGGCCTGTCCAACGCCATGCCCGAACTGGTGAACGACGCCGGTCGCGGCGCGCGTTTCGAGCTGCGCACCATCCCCAACGACGAGCCCGGCATGTCGCCCAAGGAGATCTGGTGCAACGAGGCCCAGGAGCGTTATGTGCTCGCCGTGGCGCCGGAGCGCATGGAGGAGTTCAACGCCATCTGCGAACGCGAGCGCTGCCCCTACGCGGTGATCGGCGAGGCCACCGACGAGCAACAGCTGGTGGTGGGCGACGCGCACTTCGACAACACCCCCGTGGACATGCCCATGGAGGTGCTGCTGGGCAAGCCGCCCAAGATGCTGCGCGACGTGCAGCACAAGCCGTTCCAGAAGCCCGACTTCGATACGCGCGGCGTGAACCTGCGTGATGCGGCCTATCGCCTGCTGAAGCTTCCCACCATCGCCGACAAGCGTTTCCTCATCACCATCGGTGATCGCACCGTGACCGGCCTCATCACCCGCGACCAGATGGTCGGCCCGTGGCAGGAGCCGGTGGCGGACTGCGCCGTGACGGCGACGAGCTTCGACACCTACACCGGCGAGGCCATGGCCATGGGCGAGCGCACGCCGGTGGCGCTGGTGGACCACGCCGCGTCGGCGCGCATGGCGGTGGCCGAGGCCATCACCAACATCGCCGCGGCGCGCATCGGCAAACTCTCCGATATCAAACTGTCCGCCAACTGGATGGCGCCCGCCGGTCATCCCGGTGAAGACGCCGGCCTGTTCGAGGCGGTAAAGGCGGTGGGCATGGAACTGTGCCCGGCGCTGGGTCTCACCATCCCGGTGGGCAAGGACTCCATGTCCATGAAAACGGTGTGGGACGACAACGGCGAGAAGAAGTCGGTGACCGCGCCCCTGTCGCTCATCATTTCCGCCTTCGCCCCTGTGCTCGACGTGCGCCGCACGCTCACGCCGCAGCTGCGCACCGATGCGGGTGATACGGATCTGATCCTCATCGATCTGGGGCGCGGCCGACAGCGCCTGGGCGGTTCCTGCCTGGCCCAGGTCTACAAGCAGGCCGGCCACCATGCCCCCGACCTGGAAAAACCGGAGCACCTGAAGGCGTTCTTCGACGCCATCCAGACCCTCAGTGAACAAAAGCGCCTGCTCGCCTATCACGACCGCTCCGACGGCGGCCTGTTCGTCACGTTGGCGGAGATGGCCTTCGCCGGTCGCGCCGGTGTCACGGTGCAACTGGACGGGCTGGGCGAGGACGCCGCGGCGGCGCTCTTCAATGAAGAGCTGGGCGCGGTGATCCAGGTGCGCCATCAGGACACCGACGACGTGCTCGCCTGGCTGCACGACTTCGGCCTTGGCAAGCACAGCCATGTGATCGGTGAACTCAACGACGACGATCGCCTGGTGATCAGGCAGCGCGATCTGGAGATCCTCTCGGAGTTGCGCGTGGACTTGCAGCGCGCCTGGGCCGAGACCAGCTTCCGCATGCAGTCGCTGCGCGACAACCCGGAGTGCGCGCAGCAGGAATTCGATCGCCTGCTCGACGTCGCCGATCCGGGCCTCAGTCCCGTGCTCACCTTCGAGCCCGACGAGGACGTCGCCGCGCCGTTCATCGCCAAGGGCGTGCGCCCGCGCGTGGCCATCCTGCGCGAACAGGGCGTGAACGGTCAGGTGGAGATGGCCGCGGCCTTCGACCGCGCCGGCTTCGCCAGTGTGGACGTGCACATGAGCGACGTTCTGAGCGGCCGTGTGCGACTCAAGGACTTCCAGGGCCTGGTGGCCTGTGGCGGTTTCTCCTACGGCGACGTATTGGGCGCGGGCGAGGGCTGGGCCAAGTCCATCCTGTTCAATCCCCGCGCGCGCGAGGAATTCGAGACCTTCTTCCATCGCGGCGACAGCTTCGCCCTGGGCGTGTGCAACGGTTGCCAGATGATGAGCAACCTGCACGAACTCATCCCGGGCGCCGACGGTTGGCCGCGTTTCGTGCGCAACGAATCGGAGCAGTTCGAGGCGCGTGTGGCCATGGTGGAGGTGCTGCGCTCGCCGTCCCTGTTCCTCAAAGGCATGGAAGGCGCCAGGCTGCCCATCGCCGTGGCCCACGGCGAAGGCCGCGCGGAGTTCCGCGACGCGGACGCGCCGGCCCATGCGCTGCGCGAACACCTCGCCTGCGTGCGCTACGTGGACAACTACGGGGATCCCACCGAGGTCTACCCGGCCAACCCCAACGGCTCACCGCTGGGCCTCACCGGCCTCACCACCCGCGACGGCCGCGTCACCATCCTCATGCCGCACCCCGAGCGCGTGTTCCGCACCGTGCAGTATTCCTGGCACCCGGACGACTGGGGCGTGGACGGCCCCTGGATGCGCATGTTCCGCAACGCGCGGGTGTGGGTCGGCTGAGTCAGGAGAAGAGAACAGCAGCCACCACAGAGGTCACAGAGAAGAGCAGGAACCACGGAGGCCACGGAGGGCCGCGGAGGGCCGCGGAGATGAATAATTGTGTATCCCCTTGCTCCGCACGGTTCTGAGTCTTCTGAAGTGACCACCCATCGCCCGACGGCATCATCCGAACACGCACTTTCCTCCGTGGCCTCCGTGGTTAATCGCTTTTCCTACTCTCTGAATGAAACGCCCGCCCGCGTCGCCAGTTGTTGCGCGAGGTGCAGGTGGCCTTCGAGCAGCGGCAGGGTTTCCCGTGCAAAGCTGCGCAATTCCGGTGATTGCCCACTCTCCGCCTGACGACGGAACAGCATCACGGCCTGCCGATGCATGTCCACCTGCGTGGACAGGTAACGCTGATCGAACTCGCGCCCCGACAGCTCGGCAAGCTGGTCATGCAGCCTGGCATGTCGCGGCGCCACGGTTTGCGGCGGCACGATACCTTCGTCGCTTGCCGCCTGCGTCAACTGCGCGTTGGCGTTACGGTGATCGGTGATCATGCGATCGGCGAATTGTTGGACGGCTGGACTCTGCGACTTGTCGGCGGCGAGACTGGCCAGGGCGATTTCCGCCTGGCTGCTCTGTGCTGCCTGCACGACGAAGTTGCGGTCCTGCGCGGAAAGCGGCGGTGTCGCTGCCGCGCTTTCGGTCATGGTGTCCGTGGTGGTGCGCTCGGTGGCGCAACCGCCCATGAACCCGCTGAAAACGGCCAGAGCAATGCCTGCAGCAAATTTCATGCGGTTTCCTCTTAGTCATGCCGTAACGTCAGAGAGCGTAGCAGTCACCCGCAGGCGCACGAGCGAAGCCACCGTTTTCATGCAACCGGTGAATCCCGGTCACGAAGACCGGGACCATGCGCTCACAATTCACGCCGCCCACCCTGTTGTTCCTGTTCCTGCAGGCGCTGCGTCCACCAGCGGGTGGGGCGGGTGTAACGTGCGAGTAGCGCGTAGAGCGTGGGCACCAGAAACAGGGTGAGCACCGTGGACAGCAGCATGCCGCCGATCACGACGATGCCGATGGCGGTGCGGCCTTCGGCGCCCGGGCCGCTGGCAAGCGCCAGGGGCGTGGCGCCGATGATGGTGGCCACGCTGGTCATGAGTACAGGGCGCAGGCGTACCTTGCCGGCACGCAGGGCCGCCGCGCGCACGTCTTCACCTGCATCGCGGATCTGGTTGGCGAACTCCACCAGCAGGATGCCGTTCTTCGTGACCAGTCCGATGAGCAGCACCAGGCCGACCTGGCCATAGATGTTGAAGCTTTGCCCACCCACATAAAGGGCGAACAGTCCGCCTGTGAAGGCGAGTGGCACGGAAAGCATGATGACGGCCGGATGAATGAAGCTCTCGAACTGGGCGGCGAGCACCAGGAACACGATGACCAGGGCCAGAACGATGATGAATGCCACGTTGCCCTGCGCCTCCAGATACGTCTCGGCCTGTCCCAGCCAGGTCAGCCGCGCCCCTTCCGGCAATGTATCGGCGGCAATCTGGTTCACCCGGGCGATGGTGTCACCCAGGGCAACGCCCGGTGCCAGCGAACCCGTCAGCGTGACCGATGGCGAGCGATTGACGCGACGCAACTCGGGCGGAGAACCAACTTCCTGCAGGCTCATGATGCTGCGCAAGGGCACCAACACACCCTCGCGGGTGCGCAGAAACACATTCTGCAAATCGTCCGGGGTACGTGCATCGCGCCGCTGCGCCTCGACCATGACCTCGTAGATGCGCGAGGCTTCGATGAATTCGGTAACGTCGCGGCCACCGAACAGTACCTGCAGGGTTTCACCCACCCGGCGCGCATCGATGCCCAGATCGGCGGCGCGGCGCCGGTCCAGTCGGACCAGCAGTTGCGGTTTGCTCTCGTTGTAATCGATGCGCGGGTTGAGCACACCGGGCAGCGCCGCCACACCCTCCAACAGCTGATTGCCCCAGCGCGCTGCGGTGGCGTAGTCGGGGCCGCCGATGGCAAGTTGTACCGGCTCGCCGAAACCACCCTGGCCCAGGGACGGTGGATTGATGGCGAAGGCGCGCGCCTCGGGTAAGGCAAGCAGATCAGGCAGCAACCGCCCGACCAGCGCCTGTTGGGGCATGTCTCTTTCACCCCACGGCTGCAGGCCGACGATCATGAACGCCTCGTTGACGGGGCCGGGGCCCTGGCGTGCGGGGGCAATAATGGCCAGGCTCCTGTCGATGGGGCCGTCCTCACGCAGCGGACGCAGCAACGCGTCGATGCTGTCAACCACGTTGCGGGTGTAGGCGAAGCTCGCGCCCTCCGGTGCTTCCACCGGAATGATCACCACGCCGCGATCCTCCGTCGGTACCAGTTCGCGCGGCAACAACAGAAACACGCCATAGGCGAGCACGCTTACCAGCAGCGCAATGGCGATGGCGATCAGCGGATGGGAAACCACGCGCTGCAGGCCGCGTTCATAACCGGCCGCCACGCGGTTGTAGGCGCGTTCGGTCCAGTCATAGAAGCGACCGTGCCCGCCTACTTCCACCACCCGCGACGACAGAGCGGCACCCAGGGTGAGTGCCGCCAGACTGGAAAAACTCACGGCCGCCGCCAGTGCGATACCGAATTCCGTAAACAACTCGCCCGTGTCGCCGGGAATGAAGGCCAGTGGCACGAACACCGACACCAGTACCAGCGTGGTGGCAATGATGGCAAAGCCCACCTGGTCGGCACCGCGTGCGCCGGCGAGCAGGCGTGGCTCGCCCTGCTCGTGACGGCGATAGACGTTTTCGAGCATGACGATGGCATCGTCCACCACCAAGCCGATGGCGAGGACCAGCGCGAGCAATGTGAGCGTATTGATGGAATGGCCCAGCGCCCACATCACGACAAACGCGCCGATGAGGGAGATAGGTATGGTCACCGCGGGGACCAGCGTGGTGCGCAGCGAACGCAGGAACAGGAAAATCACGGCGACCACCAACACGCCGGTGATCAGCATGGTGATCACCACTTCACGCAGGGAGCCTTCGATGAACACCGCTTCGTCGTAGGCCACCTCCATGTTGATGTCATCGGGAAGCTCCTGCTGAAGCGCGGCCACTTCCTCGCGGACGGCGCGCGTGACCCTGAGGGTGTTGGTCTTGGATTGCCGCACCACGCCGAGACCCACGGCGGTCTGGCCGTCGAGCAATACCGCCGAGCGTTCCGATTCCGGGCCGATGGCGACGCGCGCCACGTCGCCCAAGGTCAACTGGTAACCGTCCTGGACACGCAGCACCAGATTGGCGAATTCCTCGGGTTCGCTCAGGCGCGTGACACTGCGTACGGAGAATTCGCGGCTGAGTCCTTCCACGCGCCCGGCGGGCAGTTCCACATTTTCGGCCTGCAGGGCCTCGACGACGTCGCTCACCGTGACGTTGCGCGCGGACATGGCATCCATGTCCAGCCAGATGCGCATCGCCTGGCGCCGTTCGCCACCTACCACCACCCGCGCCACGCCCGGCAGAATGGACAACGGCTCGGTCAGATACCGTTCGGCGTACTCGGTCAGTTCCAGCGCCGAACGGCGCTCACTGGTGAGCGAAATCCACACCACGGGCTGTGCATCGCCGGACACCTTTGCCACCACCGGCGGCTCCGCCTCGTCGGGCAACGAGGCGACGGCGACGCCCAGCCGGTCACGCACGTCCGCAGCGGCGGCATCCAGATCTCGGCCCAGTGAAAACTCGATGCTGACGTCGGAAATTTCGTCCTCGCTGCGCGAGGTGATGAGGCGAATGCCCTCGATGCCGCTTATCTGCTCCTCGATGATCTCGGTGATCTCGCGATCGATCACCTCAGCGGAAGCGCCGGGATAGACGGTGGTGATGGAAACGACGGGCGGGTCGATGTCCGGATATTCGCGCACCGCCAGTTGCGTCAGTGCCGCCAGCCCGAGGACCACCAGCAGCAGACTGATCACCGTCGCGAATACCGGGCGCTGGATGCTGATGCGGGAGAGGATCACGAGCCCGCCGGGGCGGCATGAACGGCCTGCCCGTCCTCCACCTTCTGCACGCCGGCGACGATGACCGCTGCGCCGGGATCGAGGCCCGTGCGCACTTCGGTGATGCCGGGGCGTCGTTCACCCAGTACCACCGGGCGTCGCCGCGCGGCGCCATCGGCCACCACGTACACATAGGTCTGCGTGCCTTCGAACACCACCGCCTGCTCGGGGATCGCCAAGGCTGCCCGGCTGGAGAGCACCACGTCGACACTCACGAACAGTCCGGGGCGCAGGACTTGTGCATCCGTCAATTCTGCCTCCACGTCGATGGAACGGGTGGCCGGATCCACGCGGTTGTCGATTTGCGTGATGCGTCCCTCGAAGCTGCGGTCGAACCCGGCGGCCGTCACGTGGACGGGCAGTCCGCGGCGTAGTTGCGGCAACAGCTCGGAAGAGACGCTGAAACCGATCGTGAGCCGATCCAGCGTGGCCAACGTGGTGATGGTGGCGCCCGGTTCCACCAGGGCGCCTGGACTGACCTGGCGCAGCCCCAGCACGCCGGCAAAGGGAGCCGTGATGCGCCGCTCCGCCAGCGCGGCACTGGCCTGGGCGGTGCGTGCGCGCGCCGATTGCCAGCGCGCCCTGGCCTCGTCCAGATCCGACTGCGCAATGAGCTGCTGCTCCCGCAATGATGACAGGCGCCGCAACTGCCGTCGTGCGTCTTCTTCTTCCACCCGTGCGGCCTCGAGCTCCGCCTGTTCCTGACCGGCGTCCAACTCGACGAGCACGCTGCCGCGCTCCACGCGTTCGCCTTCGTCGAACCGCAGCGCCGTAACGATGCCGGTGGCGCGGGAAGTGACGGTAACCTGCTCGGCCGCCTCCACCGTGCCCACGGCGCGTGTGGTGGTGGTAAATCGCTGCGGTGCTGCCCGGGCGGTCGTGACCTGCACCGGCATGGCACTGAACGCGGCGAAGGACGCGCCGTCTGCGCCGCCGCTATCGGGGCGCCAGCGCCACCAGAGGAGGGCCGCCAGAGCGAGCGCCAGCACGAGCAATGCCGCGGCAGTGCGTCGGCTCATGGATTCCTCGCGGCCGGGTTGGTCGTGCTTTGAAATTTAGCAAAACGGCAATGGCCGTCCCGCTACACGGCGGATCAGCGCAGCGGCAGGCCCCGCGGCCGTTCCGATCCAGGCAAGCTCGTGTCGGTGTGCACCCACTCCCTGAACCGCTCCAGATCCAGGTGGACCCGGCGCACGGCGCCATCCAGGTAGCTGACCGCATCGGAGGCAGGCTCCACGGGTTCAAGCTCCATTTCCACACTCAATCGAGTGGTTCCGAATTCCGTCGGAAGCAGGTCGATGGCCGCGTCATTCAGGTGCTCCGGGCCAATCCAGGCGAGGCGTCGTGCCGGGATGTTCTCCACCAGCTCGGTGTCCCACTCGCGCAGCCGCCCGTTGACATAGCCGCGCCAATGCAGGCGTCCGTCACCCGTTTGGCGCACTTCCTCGATGCCCGTCATCACCTCGGGGTAAGCGTCGAAGCGCAGCCAGTGGTCGAACACGGTTTGGGGGGATGCGGCGATTTCAACAGAGTCGTGAACACGTGCCATGGGATCGGCTCCTTGGGGCCAGGTCCGTCTGGCGTGTTTCCTGCTTCTACTGTAGCTGGCGCGCGGTTAGCAGGCAGGCGTCCCATGAGCGACTAGGATTTAGGTAGTAACCGGTGGAGACTGCGCCATGCCGGAAAACCGCGAAGGCAAACGCGTACCCGACGTGATGTTCAAAACGCGCCAGGACGATCGCTGGGTGGACGTAAGCAGCAGTTCCGTGTTTTTCGGCCGGACCGTCGTTGCCTTTGCGCTTCCCGGTGCTTTCACGCCCACCTGCACTGCGGCCCATCTGCCGCGCTTCAATGAGCTGGCGCCGCTGTTCCGTGCCAATGGCGTGGACGAAATCGTCTGCCTGTCGGTCAACGATGCCCATGTGATGAACGCCTGGCAGAAACAGCAAAAGGCCGACAACGTGCGCATGTTGCCCGACGGCAACGGCGACTTCGCTGCGGGCATGGGCATGCTGGTGGACATGCGCCATCTGGGTTACGGCTGGCGCTCCTGGCGCTATTCCATGCTGGTGCGGGACGGGGTGATCGAAAAGATGTTCATCGAGCCCGAGAAGGAGGGCGATCCGTACGAAGTATCCGACGCCGACACCCTGTTGCGTTACATCAATCCGGGCGCCAGTGAGCTGCCTCCCGTGACTATTTTCACGCGCGAGGGTTGCCCCTACTGTGCACGCGCCCGACGGCTTCTCGAGGAGCGTGGCTACAGCTATGAGGACGTGGTCATTGGTACCGGCATCAGCGAACGCAGCCTGCGCGCCCTGAGTGGGGCGGATACCGTGCCGCAGGTGTTTATCGGCGGCGAACGCATCGGTGGTGCCGACGCGCTTGAGCGATATCTGTCAAGGAGCTGACAAGCCGCACACCGTTTGACGTTCAAGCGCGCGGCGTGATAACAAGCGCCCATGATCTCCCGCTCCCATGTTTTCCGCCTGCAAAATGCCCTTTCATTCACTGTTCCGCTGGCGCTTGCCCTGTTGCTGCAGCTCTACGTCGCGGAGCCCTTGCGGGATGCGCACGGTTTCCACATCGCGCTGACTGCCGTTCGCACCGATTCGGCGGCGGAACTGAGTGGACGCATGGCAGATTACGTCTGGCCGCCTGCCGGGCCCGTGCCGCGTCTCGGTGTCATTGCCTTCCCGCACGATTTGAGCGAACTGAGCGTGGCCGAACGCAAGTCGATGTTCTTTCGCGTCGTGTTACCGCTCGCCATGGCGGAAAACGCGCGCATCGAGCGGATCCGGGCGAGAGTGGAGCAGACCTTTGCGCGCGGTCACCTCTACCGCGGTACCCACGACTACCGTTTCGTGCGGCGCGTGGCGCGCGAATACCGTGTGACGGGTAGTCTCAACGATCCGAGCACCCGTGCGGCCTTGTTGCGGCGGGTGGATGTGATACCGCTGGGCTTGGTGCTCGCACAGGCGGCGAATGAAAGTGCCTGGGGAACGTCGCGTTTCGTGCGCGAAGGCAACGCGTTGTTCGGACAGTGGACGTGGGTTGCGGATGCAGGGATCACGCCGCTACGCCGGGCGGCAGGTGCGCGCCACCGGGTGCGTGCCTATGCGGACCTGCGCGGCTCGGTACGCGCCTATTTGCACAACCTGAACACCGGCCACGCCTATGGTGAACTTCGGGTCTTGCGTGAGCGCATGCGCGGGAGAGGGCGTACCCCCGACGCCTTTGAACTCGCCGGCGCCCTGCAGCGCTATTCGGAGCGCGGTCCCGCCTACGTGGCGGAACTGCGCAGTCTCATGCGCTCGAATGATTTGGACACCCTGCCCCCGGTCACGCTTGCGCCACTGCCCGGTGTCATTTCCTTTCCCTGAATAGGCTTTCCGCAAGGACGGGCTCTCGCTAAACACGCCCGACAAACCTGCCTTCCTTTGCGCTCCTGGTGTCTTTGCGAGAAGTCTTGTGTTCCAGGATCAAGCGCTCTGCGGACAGCAATGGAGTGCACCGATCTTGTCTTGGCGCACGCTACGGAACGATCCAGGGATGACTGAACCAGTGATAACGTCTGCCGGAAGCATCGGGTGCCGTGCAGTTGTATCGGCTGCGCCCCGCCGGTAGCGGCGTTTCGGCCTGGATACGGAATCTGCGCTCACCCACTGCGATGACGCGCAGTGCCTTGCCCCCCAAGTAGCAATGCACGCGGGCGAGCCGCGGTGCGCCCTCGGCCAGCGTGACGTGGAGGGCCGGCGGATTCTCGCGTACCACGGGTTCGGCCGGATCCACGGCCACCACCGGCAACGGCAGGGAGGCGGCTTTCACGGCAAAATCATCCAGTGCGGCATAGGCCTCGGCCATGGGATAGCGCGGCAGGGCGCGCGGGTCGGAGAGGGGCCCGATGGCGCCCGAGTGCTGGCCGAAGCCCACATAACCCTGCTCTCTTACGACATCCGCAAGCGCGAGCGTGTACTCGCCATAGGGATAGGCAAACAACGGTGGTGCAGTGTTGGTTTGCGGCCCCAGCTCGGCTTGCAGTCGCGCCTGGGCCCGGGCCAGGTCGTCCTGCACCCGCGCCCGCCACTGCGCCTTCCCTTCACCCGACAGGCGCTGCCACAACGCCGTGTGTCCCGCTCCATGGTTGGCGAAGCGCACGCCGTGCTCCTGCATCTCACGCATCTGCACCCAGGTCATGTAATCACGCAAACCCCGATCCACGGAATCGGCATTCACGAAAACGGTGAACGGCCAGCCCCTGTCCAGCAGGCGCGGGTAGGCATGGCGGTAAACGGACGCGTAGGCGTCATCCACCGTGATGGCGACGGTGCGATCGGGGATGGGTGTGCCATCGAGCAGATGCCTGACGATGCGTTCCAGCGGCCAGACTGAATAGCCGTGGCCCGCCAACCAGTCGAGATGTGCCTCGAACTGATCGATCCGCACGCTGGTGGTGGGATAACGCTCCTCGGCGAAGCGGTGGTACATGAAAACCACAGCGTGGGACGCAAGTGCGTCGGTCGCAGGAGAAACGATTAGAAGCAGAATGGATAGATAACGCAGTAAAGCCCTACACGGCATTGTGCGACGTCTGCAAAGAACAACCGGAGGTTGGATTAGCCATGATAAACATGGTATGCGGCGTATAGCGCTGGCAATTCATTCCACGCGGCCGAAAAATTTTCCCGCCACCAAACCTGGGCGAGGTGGACTTGGATCACAAAACCGATATGGAAGGGAAAGAAGGTGCAGAGGTGGGTAGAGTTCTACGCCACCTCTGCTTTTTGCATCAATCTCTGAACAGGCCGCTAATCGCCATAGCCAAACCTTCCTTTAGTTTTGGCTCGGCTTCGGCGAACTCCAAGTTGACCTTATTTGCAGTGCTGACGATACGCGTGCGATAGGTTTTCCATTCGATTTTTCCGCCTTTCACACTTTGATTTACACGGCTCATTGTGCCGATGTTCGCGTCCGTGGACTGCGTCTGCGTCACGACTTCACCCGCACGTGGCCGTTCACGAACTTGCAGATCGGTGATCACAGAATAATAAACATCATCAACCAAAGCATCTCCGACGACACCCAAGGCTGCGCCGACCAGTCCTCCCGCTGCTGCTTGTCTCCCGCTACCGCCTCCAGCGGCAACCAGTGCAGCGCCGCTTACTGCTCCGCCGAAGCCGCTTACCAAGGCGGACTCAGCTGTGCGGAGATCGGTTTTTCCAACCTGCAGTACATTGGCCTGCAGCATGAATTGGGCCTTCGCCGGATCCGAGGTGACTTCGAACCCCGAAGATCTGAGTAACTTCACGATATCGTCTTTAATCTCAAACTGTTTGTCTGAGGTGTTTTTTATACTGAGATAAATTACTTTCTGGGCCGGGCTGACGGGTTCAAGGAAAACCGTCTCGCTCATTTTGGTCTGAACGTCGAGATTGCGTTTCTTTACGGCAGTATGCACTGCGCTGCAACCCGACAGTGCAACCGCACCCGCCAACAAAACTATTCCCGCATAAAGCTTCTTTGCTCGCATTTCCATTTTTCCTTTATCCAATGGTCCAGCACTTCTTCCACAGCTGTACTTGTGGGCAGAGCCACCCCTCCGACAAGAGGCCACCCAAAAGAACTCTTGTTTAACCCCCATGTCAGGGCGTGAATTCTGTCACATTTCTGCAGCAGTAAAAAGAAGTTCGAGGAGTATGCTGACGGATTTCAGCTGTGGCCAGGGTAGCGCTAGCCTTCCTGTGACCTTGTTTTTCCGTCCCGCTAGAAGGCCGTGCCGTGATCACTGGCGAAGTGGAACACTGGCGCATCATGCACGGGCACCGGATCGAGCCGCTATCGGGCAGGACCGCTGCAGTCGCGGTGACAGACTTGCGGAACCACCGCTAGTCCGTCCCACGGCTCTTTCCTTGTCTTCGGCGATCATTCAGTACACCGTAGAGCCAAGTCCCGACCACGATGCCCGCCATCGTCGGCAGGGCAGCGAGTTTGCCTTCCGCGATCATGGCGAGCACGGATCCCGGGCAGGCACCCGCGAGTCCCCAGCCGGCGCCGAACAACAAGGCGCCGAGGATGAGTCCACTCCGGTAGGGCCGGCCCCGGAAGTCCAGTGGTTGATTGCCCAGCATACTGCGCGCACCGGTGCGCTTGAGCACCAGGATGCCGATCACCCCGATGGTCACGGCGGAACTGATTACCCACAACAGTTGCAGGTTCTCAAACAGAAACAGCTGGGCGTAGAAATCGAATTCCGTGGCGCCCGCGCGACTGAGAAGGAAACCGAAGCCGGCGCCGAAGGCGAGGTATACGAGACCCATCATGGCTCAACCCCGCACCCACAGGAACAAGGCCTGGACGGCGACCAGACCGCCCAGAAAGAACAGCCCGCCGGCAAGCATGCTCGGA
>JAWLCT010000026.1:0-43329 GCA_041687015.1 Gammaproteobacteria bacterium | reverse complement strand
AAAGTGCGAAACCGATCCCCATCGTGGGAATGCCCTTGTCGTCAGAATAGATGCGACGGACGTCGCCTTCGCGCTTTGCCAAGAAGTCGCGTAATTCTTTATTAAAATCGGTTTCGTTGTGGGGAATGATCGTGGCCATGATCGTATTTCTCCTTTAGTTACGGGCGTTGTAATATTTGCATACCCTTTTAAAGTCTCCAAAAGCGCCAGGGGTATGCTGGGAAATACTTAGCACTGGTGCTTTAGGATCCCAATCGATGACCCCATACAGGTAATATCGCCCCTGATAACGCACCAATCCATGGAGTCCCGTCTGCGGATCTTCACGCGAAACATCGTACTCAATGGGATAGCGACGTGATGCCCCAGTCCCAGAGAATCCCCGCCCATTGCAGTCATTAAGATCAAGCAGCGCAAAAGTATTCTGCGCCACAATTTCGGGTCCGTATTTTGGGTTACGCATCTGCAAGGCCTCTTCCAAAAACAGTACGTCCTCGCCATTTTCAATATTGTTATCGATATTTGCTTGGTAAACGATAAAATTTCGTGGCCCAACGTAAGGCGTATGTGGACCGACCTTTGAGCTGCGCAGTTCCAAATCCGGGCAATAGTCGAAGATTTCTCGTCGGAGCTGCGCATCATCGTAGTCGTGCACTACCACCTTCGGCGGAATCAGCACAATCTTTTCGGTCTGCCTAGCAAAATCATCTGCAAAATCGATACAGATACGTTCTCTTTTGCTATTAAAACTGAGTTCTAGCGGACGATCGTTGAAGAAATTTATCAATTCTTTCCTGCGCTCATGAACATAAATACGATCAATCGCCTCTGTTGTCATGGGCGGTGGCGGGTCCCACAGTTTGTGCCCAGCGACGAGCACCCGCAACTCGTCGATGCGCCTGTCATAGCGCTTCTTCAAGCAACGGACGTCTGTGCAACGGTTGCGCTCTTCCAGCCATTCACGCTGCGCCGACCTCAACACATTGGGGTCAACCACGGCCTCTTTCGCTTCGCCATAGAATCTGGCCAACTTGCTGTCCATATTGGAAAGCTCGTAGTTACGGCAAATCATCTTCTCGACATCGGTCGCCGCTTGTTTGCAATCGAAACTCGCCGCATGAATGGATGTCGATACCGCCATCAGTGCAAAAATCGTCCACAGCTTTGAGCGCTTCATCTTTTGACCTTTCCAACAGACCAAGACAAACAAATTGCCATACCCGACTGTTCGCCGAAAACGGGATGGGGCCGCAAGTTCGATCGCAAGTGACAACCGATATCGAGAAGCTCAATCACGGTTTACCCGTTATCTTCCCCTTTACTCGGTCGTCCTTTGGCCGCTTCTCTCTGTCTTCCAAGGATCACTGCCTCGTCAACCCGTAATCCCTTAGGCATCTGGTGTGTGATGAACAACACCGTGGCCTTGCCTTTGAGTTGGTTGATGGTGTTGGCCAGGTGTTCCGCGGTGGCGTGGTCGAGATTGCTTGTGGCTTCGTCGAAAATCAGGATTTTCGGTCGTTTGAGCAGGGCACGGGCAATGGCGAGGCGTTGCTTTTGTCCGCCGGAAAGCCCGACACCATGTTCTCCCAACTGGGTCTGATAACCTTGCGGAAGTTTCTCGATTGCCTCATGAATTTCGGCAAGCCGGCAGGCTTCGATTACTTGCTCAAAGCTGGCGTGGGGCTGGGCCAAAATCAGGTTGTCGTAAATGGTTCCCGAAAAGAGTGCGGTTTCCTGGGGGACAACACCGAAATACTGACGTAGCTCGTTGGCACCCAGGTGCCGGAGATCGCGGCCGTCGATGATGATGCGCCCCTCAGTGGGCAGATAGAAACCTTGCAAAAGCTTGGTGAGCGTGCTTTTACCAGAGCCTGAGGGCCCCGTCAGGGCTACCGTGGTACCCGGGGCGATAGAGAGGTTAAGGTTGCGATAAAGGAATGGATGCTCATCGCCATAGCGGAACCCGAGTCCTTCAATGTCGATGCGCCCCACTGTTCCCGCCGCACGCACAGGTTGTATCGCGTAGGGTTCAGTGGGGGCGTCCATCACGTCTCCCAGGCGTTTTACGGCGATGTCCGCCTGCTGGAATTGCTGCCAAAGCCCGACCATCCGCAATACCGGCTGTGCCAGCCGGCTGGCGAACATTTGAAAGGCGACCAGCATACCTATGGTGAATCCGTCAGTGGTCATTACCAGCCAGGCACCGACGCATAGTACTGCCAGCGTCTGGTACTGCTCGAGGGTGTTGGCTGCCACGTTATAGGTGTTGGAGAAGTTTCGCGTAGCGAAACTTGCGCCAAGATAGCTGGCCAGGAAATCCCCATAACGATGTCGCAATTGGGGCTCCATTTGGAGCGACTTTACGGTTTCGACATTGCTGACGTACTCGGTGACGAAGGCTTGGTTTCGCGCACCCAATTTGAATTGTTCATTGAGCAGTGAACGTAGTCGTGGCGTAATGCCAAAACTGAGGACCGTGACAGCGCCCAAGAGCGCCAACACAATAAGGGTCAGCTGCCAGCTGTAGTAGAACATCAGGCCCAGGAAGATGAACAGGAAAGGCAAATCGAGAAACAGGGTTACGGCTGCTCCCGTGACAAATTCGCGGATTGTTTCTATGCCTTGAAGACGTGCTACCAAAGTGCCTGTGGGGCGATGTTCGAAATATCTAATCGGCAACGCAAACAAGTGGTTAAACACGCGGCTGCCAAGTGCTGCGTCGATGCGGTTACCGGTATGGAGCACCAGATACTGGCGCACCCAGGTGAGTACCGCGCTGAAGCTCATGAACATGAACAGGCCTATGCCTATTACAAGCAAGGTGTTGCGGGTTTGGTGTACGACCACCTTGTCGATAACGACCTGGGTAAACAGTGGCATTGCCAAGGCGAGCAACTGGATCGCCAGGGAGGCCAGGACCACTTCTCTCCAAAGACGTTTGTACTTGAGGAGTTCAGGAATGAACCAACGAAATCCGAAGCGGGGTTTTTCTTCCATATCCGGATCATTGGCAGCGGGTACCTTGGCGCGCACGCTTAGACAGCCCGGTTCCAAGCGTTGGCTCAATTCCAAATACTTTTCGTTTCGAGGTGTTTCAGTGCCAGAGAGAAACCAGAGGACTTGATTGCCTTCACTGCGTACGATAAGTCCTAACGTTGGTTCGGCGGGCGCGTCTTGTATATGTTCCGTACCTCCTGGCGAAGCTGGCTGTTCCGGTTTCAGAACAACAAGTAACGGCAATTGTTGCGGACTGGGGTCAACGGGTAGATCTGGAACGAGGGTGGCTTCCAAGCCGAATGCCTCAAGGCAGGTCAGCAGCGTGGTGAGGGAATACGGGGGTATGAATTGCTGGAGAAGGAGCCGGGGATCGAAAGGGACACGGTGTATTTGGCAAAGACTGCCCACGGCCCAAACGAAAGCTTCACGTTCAAGGGGCAGGCCTAAAAGCGCCGATTCCTTCGATGGTTCCATTGCGTTCCGTTGCAGCAGGGAAACTTTTTGTTTGCCTCGTGCTTCCTTGCTTCATGACTAAGGTTAGGGGGTGTTTATACGGGGTTTGGCTGGAATCTGTCAATCGCGGGGACCCAACAGCCCACGACCTACGGATTGTGTCTATTGTTCCGCTCATCTTTACAGGCGCACGAATCTAGCAGGCTATTTAAAAATGTTTTTTTCCTTCTCCCTTCGGGAGAAGGTTAGGATGAGGGGAGCAATAATCAGTGACTTACATTCGATTGTTTCCCTCTCCCCAGCCCTCTCCTAGAGGGAGAAGGATTTTTTCAACAGCCTGCTAGCGGTGATAGATTCGGGTTTGATATGCCAGCAGCCTGGCTATTTGCTGGTGCGTTCGTACACCCCGTCCCAATCCTCGCCCGGATCGTTCACGCGCAAGGCGGCGATGCGCTCACGGTAAAGGGTGTACAAATGCACCTGTGGGTGCGTGTTCTGCAATGCGGCAAATGACGCATCGGCGGCGGTCCAGTCACGGGCGCGGAAGGATGCGAGGGCGGCCGCGTGTTGTGCGAGCTCTGCAGACATTGCGGGCGTGGCGGCATCGCGACGGCAAAGCGGTTCGTACACCGTGATGGCCGTGCGCTTGCCTTTCACCCGCACACGATCCAGTTCGCGGCAGACGTAGGTGTTCTTGATGTGCTGGTAGGTTTCTTCTCCAACCACCAGCCCCGCGCCATAAAACCGGGTGGTACCTTCAAGTCGCGATGCCAGGTTCACCGCGTCGCCGATCACGGTGTAGGCACGGCGGTATTCCGAACCCATGTCGCCCACGTTCATGGCGCCGGTGTTCACGCCGATACCGATGGCGACGGGCGGTAGACCCTTCGCCGTGAAGGTTGCATTTAGCGCTTCCACTTCTGTGAGCATGTCCAGAGCGGCGCCCACCGCGTGTTGCGCGTGATCGGGATCGTCCACGGGCGCGCCCCAGAACGCCATGAGCATGTCGCCCACGTATTTGTCGATGGTGCCGCGGTGCTCAAACACCACGCGCGTCATGGGCGTGAAAAACTGATTGAGCAAGTCCTTGAGCTGCGCGGCACCCAGGCGCTCCGAAAGGGTGGTGAACTCGCGGATATCGCAAAACAGCACGGACATTTCGCGGCTGTCGCCGGTGAAACCGTAATCCTGGTCGGGATTGCGGTTCATCTCTTCCACCAGTTGCGGCGGCACGTACTGCCCAAACATCTCCTTGAGTCGGCGCCGGTCCCAGGATTCTCGCCAAAAACCGAAGCTGATATTGAAGGTCGAGATGGACCCGATCAGGAGCACCGAAGGCGCCATCGCCAGATTAATGCCCGCCTCGGACCAGAGCGTAAGGTTGCTGCCCACGGCGGCCGCGGCAACCAACAGGGTGGCCAAGACCATCATGGAGGAGGACAACCGCGGCAACAGGAAAGAGAGCAGCAGGCCCAAGAGCAGAACGATGGAAAAATTGGCGCCGGTCGCCCAGGACGGCTCCACGGGGAAGCGGTTGTCGAGCATCCCGGCGATGAGGTTTGCGTGTACCTCGACCCCGGGGAAAATGCTTTGCACCGGCGTGGCGCGCAAATCGAACAGCCCCTGTGCCGTGGTACCGACCAGCACGATGTTGCCCGCCAGCGGCGCACCTTCCAAACGTCCGTGCAATACGTCCGTCGCCGAGACGTAGGGGAAACTCCCCCGCTCACCGCGAAATGGAATCATGGCACGGGCAAGGGGATCGGTGGGAATCAGGCTATCGCCGATTTGGATGACTTCCACCACCTGTTCGCTGCCCAGCCAGGCCGTATGCAGGCGAATGTGATCGACCGACCTGAACAGCCGCACCACCTCGAGCGCCAGGGAGGGAAAGACCGCGTCCCCGACGCGCTGCAGCATGGGGGCGCGCCGGTAGATGCCGTCGCTGTCCGGGAGCAGACTGAAAAAACCGCCATACGGACTGGCAGCATGCAAGGTCTCGATATTGCCCGTGTAGCTGACCGCCCGCGGCAGGCTGGTTTTGGCGGCCGTCTCCGCATCGACAAATGCCAATGGGCGTGGAAGCGCCCCGGTGGGGACTTCATTGCGGGGAAGCAGAATGAAGCCAAGCACGACGTCGCGATCCGCCAGTTGCTTTGCGAGCAGCACGTTGTTGTCGAACACGCGCAGATGCGCGTTCAGCACGCGTGCCACCGCCGGGTCGGCCACACCGCGAGCGCGCAGACGCGCCAAAACGGTCTCGGCGCTATTGCGCTCTGCCTCGGCGAAAACCATGTCGAAGGCCACCACCGCCGCACCACCGGCGAAGAGTTTGTCCACCAGCTGGGCAACACGGTTGCGCGGCCAGGGCCAGTGCCCCTCCTCCCGCAGGCTCTTTTCGTCGATGTCGACGATGACCACACGCGGGTCCACCGGCGCATCGTTCAAGGTGGCCTTCAGGCGCAGGTCATAGGCGAGATAGTCCAGGCGCTGCATGGCCTGTCGGGCCAGGGGCAGCGACGTGAACTGCAGCCAGAGGATCAGGAAAGTAAGCGCAAGGCCGACAGCGACCGGAATCAGGCGGCCTTTCATGACGTGCGTTTTACTTTGCGGCGTCCAAGGCAGCGGCAATGCGCTCTGCCTCGCCACGCAAGGGGTGCGTCGGGTAGTCGCTGGCGAACTGGCGGAACTGCCGCGCCGCCTCGTCGCTGCGCTGGGCACCGGCGGCCGCCAGCGCCTGGCCGAAGCGTGCGTTCGGTGTCAGATCACTGCCGGGGTGCTCGGTGAGAAACGCGGTCAATGACTGGTGCGCCTCCTCCCAGCGCTGTTCCTCGAGCAGACGCTGGGCGGCTGCGTAGGCGGACAACTGGGCCGCAAAGGCGGGATCATCGCTGCGATCGTCTTTCCAGTAGGGCGTGATCAGGGTGGTGGTGCTTTCGTTACCGCGGATGCCGATGGTGGAGACGGCGGCATTTTCCTGCGCGGGCGCTTCGGGCTTGGGCAACAACGCGCTCAGGCCACGCAGGGCGTCGATGATCAAGGCCGAGGCGCCGCTTTCTTCGGCAGGCTCGGCCGGTTCCGCCGCCAGCGCGGGCAGACCCAGCGCAACACCAAGCACCAACGTGACCAATAGGCGTTTCATGTCATTCACCTCGTCAACGGCCCTTCGCATGGCGTGGACCTGTTACTTACTTACAAGCCAAGCAATTTGGCGAAGCCTGCATGCTCGGTGGCAATGGTGCCATCCATGCTCACCGCCTCGCTGAACGTGCGGCGCGCTTCGTCCATGTTCGACGCGCGGTAATGCGCCATGGCCACATTGAGCTTGATGTGTGCATCGGCGCCGTCGAATTGCTCCGCACGCAGGTAACTCTTCAGCGCGCGATTGATTTCGCCACGCAGCAGATGCACGTTCCCGCGGTTGTTGTGCACTGCGGCGTCCTCGCTCTCCCCGGCCAATGCGTCGAGCATGGCGAAGGCCTTCTCGTGCAGGCCGTTGCGGGCGTAGATGATGGCCATTTGCATGCGTGCCGCGCGATTGTCGGGATCCACCGACAGCATGGCGCGATAGGGTGTCACCAGGCGTTCCAGGCTGCGCTCCAGCAACACCGCGCGATCATGACGCAGTAGCGGCGCCACGTTCTCCGTTGCGGGTAACGGCAGGTCGTAACCGGCGGGCTTGAGGGTGACGGGCAGGTATTTGTTCCACGCCTCGTGCACCGGGATCATGGTCAGTTTGCCTGCGGTCAGATGCTCCCGGTATTTGCGCGCGCCTTCCGTCCAGGCCTCACCAAAGGAAGTGGCGATCATGGTGGTTTCCAGCGGGATCCACACGCGACCGTCATGAATGGCGAGCAGTTCCGGATCGGTGCTCACAGTGTCCGCCTGGTCGGGGGTGAGCCCGGTATCGAACATGAGCAGCAGGTGTCCGGGCACGTCCAGTACCACGGTTTCGATGCCCAGGTTTTCCAGGGCGGCGCTGAACAGTACGGTCAGGTCGTCACAGTCGCCGCTCTTGAACTTCAGGGTTTCGCGTGCGAACTGCACGTAGTCCACCTGATCCTGGGCGAGCTTCGAGTAAGGCGCATTGGGATCGGTGACGTAACGCACCCCGTGTGCAGAAAGGGCGCTGAACAAGGTCATGGCGGTCACTACGCGCCCGTTGAGCGGCCCCGGATCCGGGCGCAGGGCATTAACCGCACTGCGCACGAAATCGCGCAGGGTATCGTCCTTCGGCGTGACGAAGGCGCCGACCATTTGCGGCCGTGACCAGAGAATGGCGTTCTTGCCGTAGAGGGTCATGGGCTGGGTCAGGGTGATGCTGTCGGCCTGGCCGTCGCGGGTATAGCCCAGGGCCACTTCCACCTGCACGCCCGTATCCTCGTCCACGTCCAGCACCCGGTTGTTGAACGCGGCGCGCAGCGGGAACACCTCGCTGCTGTCGGCCTTGAGCAGCGGGATCTCCAGTTGGGTGGGGAAATCCATGTAGCCCTTGATGGTAAAGGTGAGCTTCAGATTGCCCAAATCCACGTCGCCGGCGTTTTCCACCCGCACGCTGCCCACCGCCGTGTCCGCATATTGTTTGTAGGTGGCGGAGAACACGGGATAGAGCTCCAGATCCTTCAACACCACCGGCGGCGCATTGGAGGCGAATTCCAGGGAACGCTTGCGTTCCGCGTAGGCGGTGTCGAGCAACAGCCGGTTGGCTTCGCTCGGCGCCAGGGACAGCGCCGTCTCGAAGGCACTGATGGCCTCGTCGTAGGCGCGGCGCTTCAGGTGGACCTGACCCAGCAGGGCATGGGGCTCGGCGCGGGCGCCGTCGAGCAGGATGGCCTGCTCCAGGGCGGTGCGGGCGGCTTCGAACAGATTGTTTTCCAGGTACAAGCTGCCGAGGCGCAGTTGCAGGGCGTAGGAGGTCTTGTCCCGCTCCAGGGCCTGCTTCAGGTAGCCGATGGCCGCACCGTTCTTGCCCTGGCGGGCGGAGATGTCCGCCAGCAGCACCAGGGGTTCGGTGCGCTTCTCGTCCAGGCGCTGCGCGGCGCGGGCCGCCTCGGCGGCTTCCATCAGCTGCGCAGTGCTGACATAGGCCTCGGCGAGCAGCAGCTGGGCTTCATAGTGCTTCGGATTCAGCTGCGCGGCACGCGCCAGCATGGGTACCGCACGGGCGGCATCGCCCTGCTGAAAATCGAATCGACCGAGCCGCAGGCTGGCCTCGAAGGACTGTTCGTCGATGCCGGCCGCCTGGACCAGCGGTTCGCGCATCCGGTCCTGCTTGCCCATCTTTTCATAGGTTTCGGCGAGGGCGAGCCACGCGCCCACATGGTCGGGCGCGGCACGGGTGGCCTTGGTGAGCGCGATGAGGGCTTCACCGTGGCGTTCCGCCGTCAGGGCGGTGATGCCGAGCAGATAATGACCGTCACCGGCAGTGACCTCGTGGCGGGTCAGTTCCATGGCGAGGTTGCGCACCCGTTCCTGGGCGCCCGTGCGCAACAGCGCGCGGGCCAGGGCGAGACGCACCGCCTGATTGTCCGGTGCCAGCGCGAGTGCCTGGTCGTAGAGTTTGACGGCGCGGGCGTCGTCGCCGAGCCCCTCCTCCACCTGAGCACTGACCACGATGATGTCCAGGTCCTGCGGCGCGGCCTCACGGGCCCGGGTGAGAAAGCTGCGCCCCTGATCGATCACGTCCAGGGCGATGTAGGCCCGGCCGAGCAGCAGCAGTGCGCGGGCATCGTCGGGCTTGCGCGCCAGGGCCTTTTCCAGGCACTGCACCGCATCGATGGCGTCGTCCAGGGCGAGGGAGAGTTCGCCGCAGCGGCGGAAGGCCGACTGCGGTGCCTGGCCCGTGGCCAGCAGGCGGGCCACGACCTTGCGGGCCTCGATGGGTTCGCCGGCCTTCTCAAGCGCATCCACCTGCAGTTCCAGCCCGGCGACCTCCTGGCCCGGCAATTCCGCAAGGCGTTCGAAATAGCGGCGTGCCGCGTCCCACTGCCCCTGTTCCATGAGGCTGAGGCCGAGGAAGCGCACGGCGTCGGCGTTGCGCGGGTCGTCCTCGTGCAGGGCGGCAAAGACGTCCGTGGCGGCATTGAAGCGGGCCGCACTGAAATGCGCGTAACCCTCCCGGAAACGGTCCTGTACGGGCGGCGACGGCGGACCGGCCTGGGCGAAGTCATTGACCGCCGTGACCCGGTAGAAGTCCGCCTCGGCGGCAGGCTTTTCCACCACGAACTCACCGCTTGCCGCTTCACCCAGCCGTTGCCAGGGCCCTTGCACGGCGGGCGCCGCAAACACTTGGTAGCCGCGCACATAGGCCCGGTCGATGGGCTGCCAACTCAGGCGCACCGCGCCGGTGCCGCCGGCCACTTCGAGGCCTTCCACCATCGGCGGCACCTGCTGCCAGGCGAAGTCCAGCAAACGCTTGCGGTCGCGGTCGTAGATTGAGACGGTGGTCGGACCCTCGCGGCTCACGCTCAGGCTGACCGGGCCCGACAGCGCGGTCGGGTCTGCCGCGCGGGCAGCGAACATGAAACGCAACGTCGTATCGCGAAACACAGCCAGCCGGGCGCGGTTGTTGTCGGTGGCGCCGAGCACGTAGATCTGATCGTCGGCATCCACAGCCAGATCGATCAGGTCCGTAAAGCCCGCGTCCAGGCTGTAAAGAAACCGTTTGTCCGCATCGAAGGCGAGCACGCGACGGCGATCCCGATCTGCCACGAACAGCCGGCCCGCACTGTCCACCGCCACGGCCACGGGTGCCTCGAAGTACCCCTTGTCGCCATCGGCGGGCGCGAGTTTGTCCAGATACAGACCCTGGGGGCTGAAGATCTGCACGCGCCGGTTGCGCCGGTCCACGACGTAAATGCGATCGTGGCGCGCGAACAGGTCCACCGGGGTGTCGAACTTGCCCTCAGTATCGCTATCGAAGCGGTCGTTGCTGAAGTCGAGGCTGTTGCGCGGCGCCGTGCGATTGGCGCCCGAGTCGAACACCAGCGTGCCGTTGCCATCGAAGAGTTTGAGTCGATCCCCGTCAATGACTGCGATGCGTTCGTGCCCGAAAGCCGCTGCAATGGGATCCTTCAGGTCGCGCAGAGTCAGTGTGGGCCGGCCGTCGCTCCCCAGGCGCGCGCCCTGTCCTTGGCCGAAGCACCATAGCGCCTCGCCTTCCCGATATGCGACAGCACAATTGGCATCGTGGCTGCCCGCCAGATGGATGTTGGCCAGGTAGGTGCGCTCGAGCGGCGGCAGATCGGCGGGCGGGAGCGTGAACAACTCCACCTTTTTACCGCCGTTGTCAGCCACGGCGAGGCGGCCGTCCGGCAGCAGGGCCAGACCGGCGATGTCGCTGAACTGCCCGCGCTGGGTGCCCTTGGTACCGAAGCGCGTGATCAGGCGCTGACGCTCCCAGTCGTAGGCGTAGATGCGCCCCTGCTCACTGTCGCCGAGGATGAGCAAGCCGGTGGCCGGGTCGACCGTCATGGCCGTCAGTTTGACGGCGGGTACACCCAGTTGCTTGCGCAGCTCGGTGCCGACCAGTTGGGCCATGGGTTGACGATCGGTACCGAAGATGGTGACCGTGCCGGACTTGGTGCGTCCGAAGACGTACACCCGTTCGCGCCGATCCACGGCCAGTTGCTCCGGCGTGTCCAGGGGCATGGCCTTGGTGCCGGTGAACTGCTCAACGAATACCCCATCGGGCCCGAACACGGCGATGCGGTTGTACTGGCGATCGGCCACATACAGGCGCCGATTGATCGACCAGGCCACGGCGGCCGGCGTGCCCAGGTGGCCTTCCGCCTGACCGCTGTCGCCGATCCGGCCAAGCACATTGCCGTCGGGCCCCAGGAAGCGCACTTCACCGCCGATGGCCAGCGCCAGGCGGCCATCGTCCAGGGCCGTGATGCCCTGCACCCGGCTGCCGGCGAACAATCCGCCCTCGGCCATTTGCCGGCGCGAGGGTTCGGCGCCCAGCCGCAGCAGGGTGTTGTCACGGTTGTCGAGAAGCAGCACGGTCCCGTCCGGCCCGGCCGCCACGGCGGCCACGTAGCTGAACGGCGCGGCGGGCTCACTGCCCCGGAAGGATTGGGTCAGGCGGATTTCGTCAGCCGCATTGGCGACGACGCTGAGGCAGAGGGTCACGGCGCCGGCGAGGCGCGCAAAGGCATTGGTTGAGAGCATGTTTCCCTCGGCAGCAAGCGCACAGACGCGCTTGCCTGATCCCGGAAGTCAATTGGTGGCTCATCTTAATACGATGCGGACAAATGGCGGAAGGCTCCGCGCCGATACTGTCACGTTATCGGAAGATTGCCGGTTTACACCTCAGCTTGCCGGGCGCTTGCGATGGAACGTCAGCGGGACACCGGGTGCGACGGGCGGGGCGGAATTGAGCACGCTACGGCGGATTCGTCCCACCACATGCATTTCGCAGGCCCGGCAGTCAAACGTGAGCGTGAGCTTCTCATTGCCGCTCACCAGGGTCATGGGCTCGGCCCGCACCTGCCCTTGCACACCTTGCACCCCCTTGGCCTGTTTCGGGCAAAGGCTGAACGAATAACGCAGGCAATGCTTGGTAATCATCAACGACACATCGCCGGCTTCCTGGTGTGCCTCGTAGGCCGCATCGATGAGGCTCACGCCGTGGCGCTGGTAGAAGGCGCGCGCCTTGTGGTTGTACACGTTGGCGAGATAGCTCAAGGCCTTGTCGGGATAGGCGGCCGGCGGTTCCACGGGCGTTTTGCGTGCAGGGCGTCGCCAGTTTTCCAGGCGCTGCCGCTCGAGCTTTTCGGCCGCTTCGCGGCGCAGCGTATTGACCAGCGACGCGGGCACGAAACGGGGCTCGGTGAACTCGAGTCGGATGTCTCGCGCCGAGAACAGGGTGTTGCCGAGCTTGGCCAGATTTTCCCGCAGCGTCGCTGCGCTGCGTTCGGCCTGTTGCGCCGGTTCCATCGCCACCCGAACCTGTGCCGTAGCCGAACAGCCATCGCTATCGGTCAAGGTCAGCGCCAGGCCGTCCGCGGTCTCCGCCAGACAGATGTCCACCGCGACGCGGCGCTCGGCAGACTTCTTGAGCAACGCCTGCTCCCACACCTGGTCGCGGTTGCGGAACACGGCCGTGCCCGGCTGAAGTCCGGGCAGCGCTCCTGGCCTTTCGTTGGGATACACACGCCAATGCGCCCCGCGTTGCTCGACCCGATCCGCCCGGGTGCCGAGCACGTCGCGCTTGCGCATGTAACTGAGGCCGTCACCGTTATGCAGCGGCGTGTCCGCGGTCATCTCGAACCAATCGTTGCCCACGCGGGTGACGGTGCCGATGGGCACGCCGCGAAACGCAGGGGCATCGAATGAACCGATGTCGTCTTCACCACGGCCGTTAACGAAATATTCCGTGGCGCCGCGGTGAAAGGTCTTGTCCGGATCGGGTTTGAAGGTAAAGCTGCTGTGGCCGCTGGATGCACGCGCCAGGTCCGGGCGTGCTTCCAGAAGTTGGTCGAGCAGCACGCGGTAGTGGGCGGTGATGTTCTTGACGTACGGCGCGTCTTTGTAGCGCCCTTCGATTTTGAAGGAACGGATGCCTGCGTCGACGAGCGCCCGCAGGTTGGCGCTTTGATTGTTGTCCTTCATGGACAGCAGGTGTTTTTCGAACGCCACCACCCGCCCCTGTTGATCGGTCAGGGTGTAAGGCAGCCGGCACGCCTGGGAGCAGTCACCTCGGTTGGCGCTGCGCCCGGTCTGCGCATGGCTGATGTAGCATTGCCCCGAGAAGGCCACGCACAGGGCGCCGTGAATGAAATACTCCAGGGTCGTGTCGGTGGCGGCGCGAATCGCGCGGATTTCCGGTAGCGAGAGTTCCCGGGCCAATACCAACTGAGAGAAACCCACGTCACCCAGAAAGCGCGCCTTTTCCGGCGTGCGGATATCCGTCTGAGTACTCGCATGCAGGGCGATGGGCGGCAAATCCAATTCCAGCAGCCCCATATCCTGCACGATGAGGGCATCCACGCCCGCCTCATACAATGTCCAGATCAGCTTGCGCGCGGGCTCCAGTTCGTCATCGTGCAGGATGGTGTTCACCGTGGCGAACACACGGGCGTGGTAACGATGGGCGAACTCGGCCAGAGCGGCGATATCGGCCACCGAATTGCCGGCATTGGCGCGTGCGCCGAACAGGGGGCCGCCGATGTACACCGCATCGGCCCCATGCAGAATGGCCTCGCGACCGATATCGGCGGTTTTGGCCGGGGCGAGTAATTCCAGGTGGTGACTGGGGAGGGTCATGAAAGATCTGAGGGCGTGGCACGGTCGCGCAGAGAGCGGCCATTTTAACAGTCGCAGGCCGGCTCATGGCGCATTTCATCGCGCCGACGCCTGCGTCCGCCCCGCCCTCACAGGCGGTCGTCAATGGCCCAGCGGCTCGCCCGAAGGGCGCCTCCCAAAAGCGAAGCAGTGCACTAGGGATCCAGCAGGGGCTTGATGGAGAGCTCGAAATGCTGCTTTTGCCTCGGCGACAGGCTCGCCAGGTTGCCGTCGTTGGCCAGCAGCAGCTTCAATACGCCCAGGGACACGACGGGGTCCAGGCCCTGTTGTTCAGCGAGTCCGGTAATGGACGCAGGTGATTCGATCGACAGCGTATAAAGGGCTTTCAGGTTCATGGCGGAACACGGCAACGGAGAGCCCGTATTGTGCCTCAGAACCGAAGCGCCGTCCTGTCCGTCATCGGCCAAAGCCGGAGAGATCGGTTCCAGGCACAATGCCGAAGATGTTCTCCAGGTCGAACTCCCGTATCAGCCGATCGACCACCTGCTGACCATGCTCGCGCTGTACCTCGCCGAGTATGAGGCGCACACCGTTGCGGTTATATCCACCGCCGAACTGTGACTGCACCGTGATCAATTGACGCGCCTTTTCCAGGGTCATGATGCCTCCGCGCTAGCGCAATGCCATCACTATGGACACAGCCGTTTCCCGGATGCAAGGCAAAGCGGCCTAGCATGGATTGCAGCCCGGTGCGCGTTCGTCCATACCGGGACAAAGGGCTTTTTCCCGTCTGATAAATACGTCTTTTTGCGCGCAGACGCTTGAAACTTGCAGGTTTTCGGGATGCGTCTTAACTAAAAAGATTCTCGTTTTCCTGAACGTGCAAAGTGCCGCTTTCCAGGGCGCCGCTCCACCGGGTTGGGTCCGCCCTCACGGTGACAAGCCTGACCTACAACAAACAACCGGCCGGCCGGGTGCGTGACCGGACGGTAATATCGGCGGGATGGAATCAGCGTAAAAAGTGGTAAGCTCCACCCGCAGGCACTGGAGCGCAACACCGGACAGCAGCACACAGGGAGGTAACGAATGGCCGCCGATCGACCTGAGCCGACCACATCTGACCAGCAAAGGGAACCCTCCGTTTCCCTGGAACACAGCCTCGCGGCAGAACGAACGCGTCTGCTGCGTGAAGCGGGACTGGACGACGGCCCTGTCCAGCATTTCAAGCGCCCCCTCGAACGACCCTTCGCCCGCGACGAACGCGCCCATGTGACCGTCCTCCTCGGTGGCATGACCAACGCCCATGACCGGCTCATGCGTGCCGGCCTGCAGGGGCTCGGTTACAACGCGGAACGCGTCCCGGTGCCGCGCAAGGCCGATTTCCAGGCCGGCAAGGAATACGGCAACAACGGCCAGTGCAATCCCACCTATTTCACCGTGGGTGCCCTGGTGAATCATCTGGTGCGCCTGCGCGATGAGCAGCAGATACCCACCGAGCGGATCCTCTCCGACTATATCTTCGTCACCGCCGGCTCCTGCGGGCCGTGCCGCTTCGGCATGTACGAAGCCGAATACCGACTGGCACTGCGCAACGCGGGTTTCGACGGCTTCCGGGTGATCCTGTTCGATCAGACCGGAGGCAATCAGCAGCAGACGGCCGGCGGCGGCTTCGAGGTGAATCCCAGCCTGTTCATCACCCTGCTCAATGCCATCTTCATGGGGGATATTCTCAACGCCGCGTTTTTCCACAGCCGGCCTTATGAGGTTGAGGCGGGTCGCACCCAGCAGGTAATGGAACAATGCCTCAGCCTCTGCGAAGAGGCTTTCCGCGCGAAAAACCACGAAATCCACAGCGGCTTCCTGGCACGCCTGGCCACCCGCCTCACCCCTGTGGACGATCCGGACGATGTGGCGCGCCTGTTTCATCAAATGCGCGACACCCATTACCTGAACGCCCTGGCGCGCTGCCGCGAGCTGATGCAGGAACAACTCGAGGTGGATTACACCCGCCCCCGCCCCATCGTGAAAATCACGGGCGAGTTCTGGGCCCAGACCACGGAAGGCGACGGCAACTTCCGCATGTTCAGTTTCCTGGAAGGCGAAGGGGCCGAGGTGCTGGTGGAGCCCGTGGCCACCTGGATCGACTACACCCTGCATGACCTGCACCTTTACCTGAAAGATCGCCGCGGCATCGACGAAAACGCATCGGCCCGCGGTGCCCTGGCAAGCCTTGCCCGACGAGCGCGGCGTGCCGCCGACCACCTCAAGAACGAGCTGGCCCTCAGCCTGGGCGAGAAGGTGCTGGCGCGGGAGTACAACCGCATGCGCGACGCGCTGGGCGGCACGGTGCACCCGCTGGCCAATCAACTCGAACTGCAACGGGTCGGGCATCCGTTCTATAACGCCCGCGCCACCGGCGGCGAAGGGTATCTGGAAGTGGCCAAGAACATTTATTACTACAACCGCGATCTGGCCCACATGACACTCTCCCTGAAGCCTTTCGGTTGCATGCCGTCCACCCAGTCCGACGGCGCGCAGGCAGCGGTGGTCGCCAACTACCCGGAAATGATTTACCTGCCCGTGGAAACCTCCGGCGAAGGCGACATCAATGCCTATTCACGGGTGCAGATGGCCCTTGGCGAGGCCAAGGCACGTTGCAAGGACGAGTTCAAGGCCGTGCTGGAACGCTGCGGGTATGCGCTGGACGACATCCGTGCCTATGTGGCGGCCCACCGGGAGCTGCGTCGGCCTCTCTACCGGGTTCCTCACGCCAAGGGCGTGGTCGGCCGCGCGGCCAATTTCATCCTGCATGTCGCTTCGCTGATGGACAAGGACCCGGACTGGTCGGCACGCGCCGTGCGGCGCGGCCCATCCGGCGCGTTGGAGCAAGCGGATCCTGCCTGACGGAAAAACCGAGACGCGCAGAGGCGCTGAGAACGGCCGCGCCGCCACGTCTCCCGATGCCCTCGGCAATGCGCTGCTCGCAGCGGACGAAAAGGGATTGAAGGGCAGGAAAGCCTGGCGCGGGAATAGCTTTCCGGCCTAACGGTTGATGGCTCTCGCCAAGGCGCCAAGCGCGAGCGGAATATTCTCTCGGCCGCTTCGGCGGAGCCCAAATTTTACAAACGTTTTCCAGGAGAACCAGGGTGGGCCATTCAGAACATCAGGGATGTGGACAAGGCAAGTCAGCCGTCGGTGCCGTGACGCTTCAGTTCCACCGCAAGGCACCCGTGCCCCGCCCCGACGTCACGCCCCTGCCCTTTACCGGCACCGAACGCTTCCCGGCCGGGCTCATGATCGGTCTCGACGTCGGCTCCACCACGGTGAAAGCCGTCGTGGTCGATATCACCACCGATGAGGTCCTTTGGCAGGACTACCAGCGCCACGAAACCAAGCAGGCGGAGAAAGTCCTCGAGTTCCTCGAACACATTGAAGCCGCCTTCCCCGACGTACCGCGCAATGCCTTCCGTCTGTTCCTTACCGGCTCCGGTGGCGGCGGCCTGGTCGGCCATATCGGCGGCAAATTCGTCCAGGAGGTCAATGCCGTTTCGCTCGCGGTGGAAAAGCTCTATCCCGAGGTGCAGAGTGTAGTGGAGCTGGGCGGACAGGATGCCAAGATCATCGTCTTCAAGGACACGGGCGAGAACAGCAAAAAGAAGATCCCGTCCATGAACGACAAATGCGCCGGCGGCACCGGCGCGGTCATCGACAAGATCAATGCCAAGCTGCGCATCCCGGCCGACAAGCTGTGCGACATGGGCTACGACGGCCTGGCCCTGCACCCGGTCGCCGGCAAGTGCGGCGTATTCGCCGAGACCGACATCAACTCCCTGCAAAAGCAGGGGGTGCCTGCGCCGGAACTGATGGCCTCGTTGTTCGAGTCCATCATCCAGCAGAACCTTTCCGTGCTCACCCGCGGCCACACCCTGCGACCGACGGTGTTGCTGCTGGGTGGTCCCAACACCTACATCCGCGGTATGCGCGAATGCTGGCGCCGCAACATCGCGCAAATGTGGCAGGAGCGCAACGTGAGCCTGCCCGATCCCGCCAAGACACCGGACGACTACATCATCACACCGGAAAACGCCCAGTATTTCGCGGCGCTCGGTGCGGTGGAATTCGGCAAGGCCGAGGTGGAGGACGATGCGGATCTCGGGCTGTACCACGGCCTGGAACAACTGCGCTGGCACATCCGCTACGGCCGCGATGCCGCCCGTGCCGAAGCGGGCGGCGCCGGGCTCTCGGCCAGTGCGGAAGACCTCGCGGCGTTCCGCGAAGCGTATCGCATGCCGTCCTGGGAACCGGCGCGGTTTCGTTCCGGTGAACGGGTCGAGGCCTTCATCGGCATCGACGGAGGCTCAACCTCCACCAAGGGCGTGTTGCTCGGCCCCGATCGCACCGTGTTGGCCAAGGCCTACCAGCTCTCCAAGGGTAATCCCATCGAAGACACCATGGAGATCATCGACAGCCTGGCGCGCCAGGTGGCAGCGCAGGGCGCCAGCCTGGAGGTGCTCGGCGTGGGTACCACCGGCTATGCCAAGGACATCCTCAAGGATGTGCTGAAAGCCGACACGGCCCTGGTGGAAACCGTGGCACACACCGAGGCTTGCCTGCACTTCTACCCGGCGACGGATGTCATCGTGGACGTGGGTGGACAGGACATCAAGCTGATCATTCTGAAAGATGGGCGGGTAAAGGATTTCAAGCTCAACACCCAGTGCTCGGCCGGCAACGGCTATTTTCTGCAATCCACCGCCCAGGGCTTTGGTGTGGACGTGCGCGACTACGCCGACGTGGCCTTCAGCGCACAGTCCATGCCGGAATTCGGCTACGGCTGCGCGGTGTTCATGCAGTCGGACATCGTCGACTTCCAGCGCAAGGGCTGGCAGGCCAACGAGATCATGGCAGGGCTTGCCGCCGTGCTGCCCAAGAACATCTGGCTGTACGTGGCGCAAATACCGAATCTCGCCAAACTCGGCCGTCGCTTCGTGCTCCAGGGCGGCACACAGTACAACCTCGCTGCCGTGAAGTCCCAGGTGGATTTCATCCGTTCGCGCTTTCGCGGCAATGATGAGCCGTGCGAAATCACCGTGCACCAGCACTGCGGCGAATCCGGCGCGATTGGTGCGGCGCTGGAGGCGCAGCGGTTGTGGGCCGAACAGGGTCGGAAAACCGAATTCATCGGCCTCGAACGGGTACGACAAATCCAGTACACCAGCACCCGCAGTGAAGATACCCGCTGTTACTTCTGCAAGAACGAATGCCTGCGCACCTTCATCGATGTGAACACCGGTGCCGGCGGTGCACCAACCGCGGAGCCGGTGGTCGTGCAATTCGCCCGCGATTCCGGCCAGGAAAAGAAGAAAAAGTGGGAATCCAAGGTGCCCCTTGCCGCGGGGCATCAGCGCCTCATCATCGCCACCTGTGAGAAAGGCACAGTGGAAGATCTGGGCCAGATGCGTGAAATCAAGGCCGGCGTGGACGAGGTGAAGAAGCAAAATCCCAACTTCGTCGAAATCGCCGCCAAGTCGGTGTTCAAGGCCCCCGCGGTGGAAAACGTGGCCGACGCATCGCCGGGGGCGGGTGTGCTGACACTGTTCAAGCGGCGCGAAATCGAACAGCGAGGCGAACGCATGGCACGCCGAAAGAGCGTGCGCATCGGCATTCCGCGCGTGCTGAACATCTATTCCCACGCGCCGTTTTTTCTCGCCTATTTCACGGCCCTCGGCGTGCCCTTCAGGAATATCGTGTTCTCGGATTACACCGACCAGGAACTCTACAAGCGCGGCGCCAAGCGCGGCAGCATCGATCCCTGCTTCCCCAGCAAGCTCGGCATCCCGCACGTGCACGATCTGCTGTACAAGCAGCACGCCAGGAAACCGCTCACCCACATCTTCTTCCCCATGGTGGACAGCTTCCCCACCCCGCTCGCCGGCGTGCAGGCCTCCAAGGCCTGCCCTACCGTGGTGGCGACGGCCGAGGCCACCTATGCGGCCTTCGTCAAGGAAGGCGACTTGTTCACGGAACACGGCATCGCGTTCAAGAAGACCTTCCTGAATCTCGACCAGCCACGCCACTGTGCGCGACAAATGGCACAGGACTGGGCCGATGAAATCGGCGTGACCGAGGAAGAATCCTTCCGCGCCGTGCAGCAGGGACTGCGTGCCATGGAGCGGCACTATGCAGATCTGCGCAGCCGCCAGCGCACAGTGCTCGAGCAATTGGAACGGGAGAACCGTATCGGCGTGGTGCTGCTCGGCAGGCCGTATCACAACGATCCGGGCGTGAACCACGAAATCCTGGAAGAACTCCAGAAGCAGGGTTATCCCATTTTCTGGCAGGACGCGCTGCCCATGGAGGACGACATCCTGGAGCGCCTGTTCGGTGAGGAATGGCGTGCCGGTGCCATCGCCTCACCCATGAGCATCGATGACGTCTGGAAGAACAGCTATTCCGAAAACACCTCGCGCAAGGTATGGGCCGCCAAATACACGGCCCGGCATCCCAACCTGGTGGCCCTGGAACTCTCCAGTTTCAAGTGCGGCCATGATGCGCCCATTTACACCGTCATCGAAGAGATCATCGAAAACTCGGGCACGCCGTATTTCTGCTTCAAGGACATCGACGAGAACAAGCCCGCGGGCTCGATCAAGATCCGCACCGAGACCATTGCCTACTTCCTGTATCGCTATGGTGAACGCCTGAAGGCCCGAGCGAAAAAACGCGAGGAGATCGAGTTGCGGCTGAACGAATTTCGACAGCAGCTGGCGTCCGGCGAACGCCTGCGCGCCGGCTGAAGGGCTGTTCAGTTCGGTTCTTGCAAGGGGAAAGCAGCGAATTCGATTCAAGCTGGCCAGAGAGAAGAATGTTCCTCTCGCCAGGACGCAAAGATCGCCAAGCGCTCAACGCTTCCTCCGGCTTTCTCAATCGCATTCCCTTGGCATTCTTTGCGCCTTCGCGAGCGTCCTTCCCGGCGTTCTTTGGGTTCGCTCTCGCAAAAGCCACCAGGAACGCCAAGGTTTGAACGCTGTTTTCGATGGCTTTACTTGGGGGATTTGGCCTCTTTGCGAACAGGTGACGGTGCAGTACTACTCGTCCACCCGCTTTTTTCGCGGCGGCGGCCTGTCCCCCGCCGGTATCCCGTCGGCCGCCGAAGGCTGGCGCCGCTTGCCTTTGTTCTTCAGGTCGCGGTGGCGCTGCTTGGGCTTGGCTGCGGCTTTCTTTCCCTTCTTCTCCACGGCACCCTTGGCCGGACGTTTCGGCTTTCTGGGGCCCTGGAACTTGGCCTCCAGTCCCTTGATCACACGCCGTTCCAGATCGAGGCGCAAATAGCGCTCGATGCTCGCCATGTTGTTCCAATCGGCATGGCCGACCAGTGAAATCGCCAGCCCCTGCTCGCCCGCCCGTCCGGTACGGCCCGTGCGATGCAGGTGGTCGTCGCCGCTGCGCGCCACGTCGAAATTGATCACCAGCTGCATGCCTGGAACGTCCAGGCCGCGCGCCGCAACGTCCGTGGCCACCAGCACGTCGATCTGCCCTGAGCGTAGCAAGCCGAGCACGCGGTTTCGTTCCCGTTGTTCGATCTCGCCGTGGATCACACCGGCACGCACACCTTTTGCGCGTAACGCATTGCCCAGGTGTGTGGCGCCGTCGCGGGTATTGGTGAAGACCATCGCCTTATCGAACTGCTCGTGTTGCAGCAGCCAGGTGGTCAGGGCCCGCTTGTGTTCGGGACTGTCGGCCAGGATCACCTGCTGGTGGATCGCGTGGGGCACGGCACGGGCCGCGTCCACCGCCACCACGACCGGATCCTGCAGCAACTCATCGGTGAGGGGTTTCAGGCCGCGGTGATTGAGGGTGGCGGAGAGCAGGATGGACTGACGCGCGCGGGCGCAATAGGTGAGGATGGTCAACACGTCGGGGGCAAAGCCCATGTCGAGCATGCGATCCGCCTCGTCCAGCACCAGCACCTCAAGATCACTCAAATCGGCCTCGCCCCGCTCCAGGTGTTCCAGCAGGCGCCCCGGCGTGGCGATGAGGATCTCGGGATTTTTGCGCAAGGTGGCAATCTGATGCCGGGTGGGTGCGCCCCCGGTGATGACGTCGGCGCGCAGGCGCGTGTAACTGCCCAGACGCATGAACTCGTCATGGATTTGCCGGGCCAGCTCGCGCGTGGGCACCAGGATCAGGCCGCGCGTGCCGGCCTCGGGCGGGGTCTCGGGGTTGTCCACGAAGCGCTGCAGCATAGGCAACAGGTACGCGGCCGTCTTGCCTGAACCGGTGGCTGCGGATACCAGCAGGTCACGCCCCGCCATGGCCGGCGGAATGGCCTGGGCCTGGACCGGGGTGGGTTCGGTGAGACCTAGCTTTTCCAGGGCACGCGTGAGTTCGGTCGGGAGGTCGAGGTCGTCGAAGGTCGTGGTCGTCATGGCGCGCAAGATACACCAATCGGCACGGCTGCGGGGATCGCCGTGGCCGCGCACAGGCGCCATCGGCCAGCGGGCAGGCGCCTCCTGACGACAGCCCTGACGCCGAGCTTGCGCGCTGATCCGCCCGCGCACCGGTGACGGCAAGGCTCAATCCGGCGACGGTCGCTCGGGATGCGGCGCGATTCCAGCCCTCGCCCGGGTCGCCTCGCGAATGGCGCGCACGAAGGCCGGCAGGTCGGCGGGAGTGCGCGAGGTGATCAAATTGCCGTCCACCACCACTTCCTCGTCCACGTACCGGGCACCGGCGGCCTTGAGCTCAGGCGCCACCTTCCCGTACGAGGTCACCCTGCGTCCACGCACCAGGTCCGCAGAGACCAGGATCTGCGGCCCATGGCATACCGCGGCTACCGGTTTTCCGGACGCCATGAATTCCTTCGCAACGGCCAAGACCTTCGGCGCCTTGCGCAGGCTCGCCGGCGCCTTGCCGCCGGGCAGCACCAGCAGGTCGAACCTGGCACTGTCGACGGCGTCGATGGCACCATCAGCCGCCACCCTGGTGCCGTGCTTGCCACGGATGGGAAGGCCCCGCGGGGTGGCCACGTGAACATCGAACCCGCTGGCTTTCAGTTCGTCTCTCGGCACCAGCAGTTCACGGTCTTCGAATCCGTCCGCACTGATGATGAGCGCGCGCATGGCCGTCCTCCTTATTGCAGGCATAGCCAAAACCCGGGCGAACTGCATGGACTACGCTGGTTGCAACATCCAACCCAGCGGGACCCGCGTGAACCGACAAGCCGCCCCGCCCGAGGTCGGCAGCGAAGTGCGCACGGCTGACCTGATCGTGTCCTACCCGGGCAAGCAGTTCTCCCGGGCCAAAGGCGAGATCCTGCGTACGCTGAGGCTCTTTGGTGACCCGGACCCGTGGGTCATCAGAACCAGCGTCTGGGGCATCGCCATTGCCCTGACGCGCCTGGACAACCGCGACGTCATCCGCCGTTGCCAGGCACTGTTCCGTGAAGCGCCGGTGAACAGCTTCCGTTTCGCCATCAAATGGGTTCCCGTGGATCACTGGAGCGAGACCGATCTCCCCAGCATCCGCGACATCATCGAACAGCGCATCACACCGAACATCGGCACCCACGAGACATGGGCCATGCGCGTACACAAGCGCCGCTGGGAGCGTTACCACACCGGCGAGATCGTGGTCGAACTGGCACGCGCGGTGCCGCGCAAGGTCGATCTGAGCCATCCGGACTGGCTTGTGTGGGTGGACGTGCTCGGCAACCGGACCGCCGTTTCCCTGTTGCGGCCCGCCGATATCTTTTCGGCGCGTGCCTAGACGTGCGGCCGCGCATTCCTTGGATGCGCGAGATGTGCGTGAAAAAATTTGCGCGCTGACCAAATTAGCCTTTGACAGCGCGCGCGAAATCGCTAAAATTGCGCACCTTCGTAGCGGGAATAGCTCAGTTGGTAGAGCACAACCTTGCCAAGGTTGGGGTCGCGAGTTCGAGTCTCGTTTCCCGCTCCAATTTCTCCCCCCTGTAACACGCGTACCGGTCATCGTGCCGGGCACCATCCTCTTCGATTTTCGACGGCGCCGAAACCGGCACTGCCACTTTGCGCTGCCCTGATGGCCTGCATAGACTTCCATAAACGCAGCCAACGGAGGCGCACGCCATGGCAAAGACTGATTTGTCGAAGATGGATCAGGAATTCGTCAGCAAAGCAGCCCAGGACAACGTGGCGGAGATCGAAATGGCCAAGCTGGCGCAGAAAAAAGCCAAGTCCTCGAAATTCCGCCAGTTCGCCGACATCATGCTGGACGATCATGCCAAGGCGAAGGACAAGCTGACGAAAATGGCAAGCAGCATGGGCTGGAGCGTACCCAAGGAGCTGTCGGGCGAACACAGAAAGCTGCTCGACGAAATGAGCAAATACGACGGTGACGAATTCGAAAGGCAATTCATCAGCGTGGTTTCGCAAGAGCATCAAAAGGACATCAATCTCTATCACAGCGAGTCTGAGCACGGTGGCAACGAAGACCTCAAACGCTTCGCCGCCGAATTGACGCCCATCCTGCAGAAGCACTTCGAGATGGCCAAGTCGCTGCAGCACTGAAGGCGCACCCGGGTGTCCGTTTGCGGGCACCCTCGCTCACCGCGTGGACATCTTCCTGTGCGGCGACGTAATGACGGGACGCGGCATCGACCAGGTGCTGCCCCATTCTGTCGAGCCCAGCCTGTATGAGGCCTGGATCACTGACGCGCGCGATTACGTCGCGTTGGCCCAACAGGCCAATGGTCCGGTACCTGCGCCGGTGGACTTCCCCTACCCCTGGGGCGATGCGCTCGGCGAACTGGCGCGTGCGGCACCCCACGCCCGGGTGATCAACCTCGAAACCAGCATCACCCATTGGGCCAAACCCTGGCCCGGCAAGGGCATCCATTACCGCATGCATCCGAGCAACCTGGCCGTGCTTACGGTTGCCGGCATCGATTGCTGCGTGCTGGCCAACAATCATGTGCTCGACTGGGGACGCGAAGGATTGCAGGACACCTTGCACGCACTGCACGACGCAGGCCTGGCGACACCGGGCGCGGGTGCTGATGCCGCTGAAGCGAGACGACCTGCCGTTATCGGAACGGCCGCCGGCCGTTTGCTGGTTTACGGATGCGGGCACGGCAGCAGTGGCATCCCTGCCCCGTGGGCCGCGGGCGACCCGCTCTCAGGCGTCAATCTCCTGCCAGACCTTTCGGCCGACACCGCCCGCCGCATCGGTGAACACTGCCGCCCCTTCCGACGCCCCGGCGATCGGCTCATCGTCTCCATTCATTGGGGGCCGAATTGGGGCTACGACGTCCCCGACGAACACATCACGTTTGCCCATGACCTGGTGGACCTCGCCGGCGCAGACATCGTGCACGGCCATTCGTCCCACCACGTCAAAAGTCTCGAGGTCTATCGTGGGCGACTGGTGCTCTACGGTTGCGGCGATCTCATCAACGATTACGAAGGCATCAGCGGGTACGAGCGCTATCGGAGCGAGCTGTCAGCGCTTTACTTCGTGCATCTTGGTCCGCAGGGGGAATTGCAACGGCTGCGCATGGTGCTTATGCGCATGCGTCGCCTGCGCCTGGAACGGGCCGGTGCCGACGATGCGCGCTGGTTACAGCAGACCCTTGTCGCACAAGGACCGACCTTCAATACGCGGCTCGAACCGCTGTCGGACAATACGCTTGAGCTACGCTGGACTTGAAAGCCGCGTTCTGCCCCGGCATGGCCAAGGGGGTGACGGTGTTTGCCAGCAGGGAACACGCCGCCGGATTGATCGCCGCACAACTGAGCGGGTATCGCAACCAGCATCCCTTGGTGCTCGCGATCCCGCGCGGCGGTGTGCCCATGGGGCGCGTGGTCGCCGATGCGCTGCAGGGCGAACTCGATGTGGTGCTGGTCCACAAGCTGGGGGCACCGGGCAACCCGGAATTCGCCATCGGCTCGGTGGACGAGAGCGGCCAGGTGGTGCTTTCCCATGCTGCCGCGCAACTGGGCATCAGCGCCAACTACGTGGAACAGGAAACGCAGCGCCAACTTGCCCGCATTCGGGAACGGCGTGTGCGCTACGGCCGACCACCGGCCCGGGTGGCCGGTCGGGTGGTCATTGTCGTGGATGATGGCGTGGCGACGGGCGCCACGTTGATTGCCGCGTTGCGCGCGATCCGCGCCGGGGGGCCGACAAAACTGATCGCCGGCATCGGGGTTGCCCCTGCCGATACCGCTGTGCGCCTTACCCGGGAAGTGGATGAATTGGTCTGCCTTGCCAAACCCGAACAGTTCTTTGCCGTGAGCCAGTTCTTTGCCGATTTCTCGCAAGTCACCGATGACGAAGTGATCGCTGTGCTGGCCGGAGGCGCGCCCCATGGTTGAGGTGGAGGTCGTCACACCCGATGCTGTGCTACCCGGCCGTCTGATCCTGCCGGCGAGCGCGCGCGGGCTGGTGCTGTTCGCGCACGGCAGCGGCAGCAGCCGTTTCAGTGCGCGGAATCGTTTCGTGGCAGAAGCGCTGAACGAGCGCGCGCTAGCAACCCTGCTGTTCGACCTGCTCACCCCCGAGGAATACGAAGTTGACGTGGTGACCGCGGAATGGCGCTTCGACATTGGTTTGCTGTCGCGGCGCCTGGGTGGTGCAGTGGACTGGGCACGCAGTGAACTGGCCTTGAGGGCCCTGCCCGTCGGCCTGTTCGGCGCCAGTACAGGCGCCGCAGCCGCGCTCAATGTCGCAGGCGACAAGCCGACCGCTGTCGCTGCGGTCGTGTCCCGTGGTGGCCGGCCCGATCTGGCCGATGCGCTCCCCCGGGTGCAGGCCCCTACCCTGCTCATCGTTGGCGGCCTGGATGAGGCGGTCATCCGCTTGAACGAATCCGCTTCCGCGCTATTGAGTGCGCCGCACGAGCTGGTCATCGTACCCGGCGCAACCCATTTGTTCGAGGAATCCGGCGCGCTCGAAAAGGTGGCGCAGCTCGCCGGCGAATGGTTCACCCGCCACCTCCATCCCTGAGCCGTGCAAGATCCTCTGCTGGTATTTGCGCTGGAGGCGACACGCCGTCTCGGCGACGCCGTGGCACATGCGCTTGGTATCGCGCTGTCCGCCCATGAGGAACGCGTGTTCGAGGACGGCGAGCACAAGTCGCGCCCACTCACCAATGTGCGGGACCATGATGTCTACGTCATCCAGTCCCTGCACGGATTGGGACCGCAGAGTGTCAACGACAAGCTCATTCGCCTGCTGTTTTTCGTGGCGGCGCTACGCACCAACGGTGCCGCACGCATCACGGTGGTGGCGCCGTACCTGGGTTACAGTCGCAAGGACCGCCGCACCCAACCCAACGATCCGGTGACAACCCGCTATACCGCCATGCTGTTCGAGGCCGTGGGCACCGATCGCATACTCACCCTGGAGGTCCACAACATCGCCGCTTACCAGAACGCCTGGCGGTGCGCCACGGAACATTTGGACTCACGCCACTTGTTCGCAGAACCGGTGGCCCGCGCGATAGGCGCAGAAGATGTCGTGGTGCTTTCTCCGGATGTGGGGGGGATCAAACGTGCGGACGGCTTTCGTGAAACACTGCAGCGGCGGTTGGGCCGCCCCAGTGGTTCCGGTTTCATGGAAAAGCGCCGTAGTGGCGGTGTCGTTTCGGGGGAACAGCTCGTGGGCGATGTGGCGGGATGCACTGTGGTCATCATGGATGATCTCGTCGCCGGTGGCACGACCTTGCGGCGCGCGGCCGAGGCCTGTCAGCGCGCCGGCGCACGACGCATCCTGGCGGTGGCCGCCCACGGTGTGTTCGGCGCGAAAGCGCCGGACAATCTGGGCGCAGCGCCGCTGGAAAAACTCTTCATCAGCGACAGCGTTCCCGTGGAACTGGCACCACCAGGGTTGAGGGACCACCTGGCCGTCGTCGGCTGCGCAGACGTACTTGGGGATGCCATAGGTCGGTTGCACCGCGGTGAACCCCTGCCTGGCGATATTCAAACCCTGCACTGAACGGGATGTGACTCGACACAGCAGGCTTCGCCCGCGCACGTCTCCGCTTACACAGCGGTCTCGGCCGCATGGGCATGGCGCTCCGCCAGCGCCAGGTACTCCAGGCTGCGAGTGCGCCATTTTTCGGTGTCGACGACGCCGTTGTCCCGGTTGTGCCAAATGGCGATTTTCGCGCGCAATGTCGCGCGAAACGCCTGATAAAAATGCACCAGTGCGGGTCCCGGACGATCGCCTGTCACATTGCTGTAGGCTTGCAGGAGTGCCGGTCCAGCCCAGGGGGCGCCCAGGCGCTCGCATTCGAGTGCGAGATAGGCCAGTTCATCGGCAGGATCGAGCACGCGAAATGCCCGTTTGAACTCGAGGCAGTCGATGATCACAGGTGTTTTGAGCAGGCAGACATGCTCGGGCCGCAGGTCACCGTGACCTTCGATGAGGCGCCCCTGTTGGACGCGGCGTCCCAATGCAGGCGCGAGCCGGTCCAGCAGTTTTTGCTGGTGCGCACTCAGCAACTGAATGCGCATTGCGGGGAGGCCAAAACGTGGAAGGCTCAGTTCGCGACGATTCTCTTCGATATCGTCCCTGAAGCCGACGACGTATTCGCGTGCATCACCGTCGACGGATGGCAGGGTGCGGTAAAACTGCCCCAGGCATTCACCGATGCGACGCAGGTCATCCGGTGTGGCTCTGCCGGCGCATACAGCGCTGTCGAGCATACGCTGCGAAGGCAAGCGACGCATATGGACCAACCAGTCGACCGGCCGGCCATGCCCGCCCAGACGCAGACGTCTCCTGCCGGACACGTTCAGGGGCACGACGCCGAGATATACCCCGCCCGCGAGCCGCCGGTTGAGCCGCACCTCTTCCAGGGCGTCCTGATGTCGTGCGTCGATGGTACGGAAGTCGAGATACGGTTGACGCACCGGTTTTTTCAGCTTGTAGGCGTAGCGCCGGGTCAGGAATACCCAGGAGATGTGCGTCTCCACCACCTCCACCCGCGTGCTTCCGTCGGGGTAGTGCTCCGGTTGTTGCAGAAACTTGACTTTGGCGTCCAGGTCCACCGGCGCACCCCCTACGGTGACATGCGAACCCACTTTCTTCGTTCAACGCCATAAAGCCGCTACTCTGAAAAGCCTAGCCGCGCCGCGCACGGCGCCTTCAGCGGGAATAGCGGCACGTCGCCGCGCATCTCAGTCATCTCAGTGATAAGGTAGAGGTTTCGATGGTCCTATGACCGTGAACAAGCGCTTTCGTTATCTCGTCGTCATCCCGATGTTGTTCGCCCTGTCTGCAACGGCTCAGGATGATCTGCCGTGGGGAACGGCCACGGTGCAGGACAAAAGCTATCGCCCCGCGAAGGTGGTCTACGACCTGAGTTCCGGCAACGCCGCCGTTCTTACCAACATTCTGGACCGGGCGAGCATGCTGAGCGCGGTGTACGAGGCGGACCCGTTTGCCGGGTCGATCATCGTCGTTGTCCATGGTGACGCCATTCCCTTGTTCACCCAGAAGGCCTACGAACAGACCCGTGAAGTAATGGCGCGGGCGCAGAGTCTCACCGTGGGCAACATCGTCGAATTCCGTATGTGCCGGGCATCGGCACGGGTACAGGGTGTGGAACCCCGTGATGTGCACGGCTTCATCACCATGGTGCCCATGGCGGATGCCGAGATCGTGGAGCTCCAGGAACAGGGCTATGCCTATATGCGCTAGTCATCGGCACGCACGAACGAATCCGCAGGCGCATTCTCCCGACGCGCCAGGGCGATGAAGGGCAAGGCCATCAGGGCAACACCCGCACTGATCACATAGGAAATCCCGTATCCCCACACGTCCGCCGCCTTGCCCAGCGCCGGCTGAAACACCCCGCCCGCCGAGCTGAAGAGATTGTCAGAGGAAAGTACCGTGGCCCGCGCCGCAGACGGGATCGAACCATTGATGAACGCCTGCCGCACGGCGAAGCTGACCGAATCCAATACTGCCCATAGACACAACAGCACCAATACCAGCCAGACGTTCTGAAACAGCCCCATCAACGCGAGTGCGACTACCATGGTCACGGCAGAGGCCATCAGCAGCATGGTCCTGCGCCGAAATGCCTTTCTTATCTTCGGCACCATAAGGCCACCGATAATCTGCGCACCAGCGATTACGGCGGCGGCAAGCCCGGCAATGGCGTAGGCGTCGGGGTTGCCGTAGAGCTGCAGCAGATACGGCTGCATGGCATAAAACGCGTAATACCCCACGCCGATGATGAATGGTCCGGCAAGGATCAGCCAGCGCACCGGCGGGTTGCGAAACCCGTGGACGAGTGAGGCCGCCAAGATTCTGCGCATTTCCGTAGACACCGACGTGCGCGGTCGCGGTATAAACCCGATGTCCTTCATGAGCACCCAGGCCACCGCGAAGGTAAGAGCCAACAGGATGGAACGCAGGACATAGGGCCAACCCAGGTGAGTGAGCTGGGCCAGCACACCCCCGGCGACAGCGCCGCTGAGCATGGCGACGCCTGCGGCGATCTCGCCTTTGGCGAATGCGTCGTCGAGCGTCCCCTGATAACCGCTGACCTTGAGCGCATCCACCAGCCACGCTTCGGTGGCGCCGGAGAAGAAGGTGAACCCCAATCCGAGCAACACGGATACGGCCGCCCAGGCCCAAATCGGGCCACCGGTCTGCCAAAGCAAGAGATACAACAGGGTCGAGGCGAGCAGTGTCGCGGCACCCCACAGAAACGACACCCGCCGCCCGACCGTGTCCGCGACCACGCCCGTCGGGATTTCGAACAATACCTGGCCCACCGTGAAAAACGCATTGGCGACGAAGGCTTCGGTGATGGTCAGACCGGCATCGAGCAGAAACAGGGTATTGATGCCCCAAATGAACGAGGCCGCAAACGTCGACAGCAGAACCAGCGTGACATAGGTTCTGAGGATCTGCTTCGCCGCAGGTGCCATCAGGCAAGTATATGCGCCTGTTTCAACCGGGCGGTCCGGCGGATTGTAGGAGCGGCCTCAGGCCGCGATGGTTGGCCGCGGAGAGGCATCGCGGTCTGAGGCCGCTCCGCAGAGACCCCGGCGAGATGGACTTCGGTTTGCGGCCCGATCAACGAACAGCAGCGAACCGTTGCTTCGTCCTGGCGTCTTTGTATGCGTCGTGTCCTTCCAGAATCCATCACCCGTTCAGCGCATGCTGAACAGCTCCTGATGGAAGTCGTCGTTGCACAAACCGCGTGCAACGAGCGCGCGACGCAGTCCCTGACCGAAGGCGGCGGGCCCGCAGAACCAGACATCGGCATCCTTCCACTCCGGCACAGCACGACACACCTGTTCTGCGTCCAGGAAGCCATCCCTGCGGGTCACCAGCGTATGCAGCCGAACCCGGGCGTGCTCGGCCAGGTGCTGCAAGCTTGCGATGAAGCTTTCATCGGGCGCATTGGTGCTGAAGAACAGGTCCACCGGCGCATGATCCTTGCGGTTCTGCAACGCCTCGAGGCGTGCGATGAACGGCGTGATACCGATACCACCGGCCACCCAGATCTGCCGCGGCTTGTCACTGATGAAATCAAAGCACCCGTACGGGCCTTCCACCGTTGCGAGGTCGCCCACTTTCAGCACGTCGGGGAGTTTCGCCGTGTAGTCGCCGAGCTCCTTGATGTGGAAATGCAGCTGTCCATCGCCTTGCCATGCCGACGAAATGGTGAAGGGGTGCGGTCCTTCGCTGCGGTCGAAAGTGACGAAGGCGAATTGGCCCGCCTTGTGACCGGCCCAGCGCTCCTTGAGCTGAATGACCACTTTGAGTACCCGGTTGGCCTTGTGATAGACCAGTTCCTCGATGATGCCCACCGCACGACGGCGATGACCGACGCGCCCGAACAGCGATACGAAAGCAGCCATCACACCACCGGCCATGAGCAGCCCCATGACCGGGCCTACGGCCGACGTCCAATACGCGGGTTTCATCAACACCGCGGAATGAAACACCAGGAACAAGTAGACGATGGCCAGCAGGCGATGGGTGTTGAAGAAATGACGGTAAGGAAAACGCTTCAGCAGCGCCAGAACAATGAGCACCACAGCGGCATAGAAAGACCACTCACCGATGGTCTCCGCAAGCCCTTTCTGACTACGGAAGAATGCCAGCAGCGCATTCCCGGCGTCCGCCGGCACCCCATGCCGTGCCGGGCGCTCAAGCCAGCCCCAGCCCACTGCCCATTTGGGACCTTGCGCCCACAGCCAATGGATAACGGAGAACACCAGGCCCGTCACACCCAGCCACTTGTGCAGCCGATAGATCTTGTCCAAGCCGCCGAGGTAAGGCTCCGCGCGGACAGGTCTCAGCGCCAGCATCATGCCCACGCTCATCACGCCCATGCCGATGATGCCGGTAAAATTGACCAGTGACGACCGAATCGCGAAGAACTCGTAAGGTCCCTGAAAATCCATTTCCGCGACCAGCCAAAGCAACGCCAGTCCGGTGACGACGAACACATAGGCGAGTTTGATGCGCTTCATGACAGTCCCCTGCTATCCGGTGCCTCATCTGTTGCAGGGAATCTAACATGTTGCACATGCTCGATGGCGGAGCTGCATCGGCAGTTTGATTTTCTTTGCACTTCTTCACGATGGGCCGTGACGCAGAATGCCGCGCTGCGCCAGCAGCACACCAGTCGCTGCCAGCGCCGCAAAGCCTGCCCCCGCCAGGAAGGTTGCAACAGGCCCGACGGAACTCCAGAGTGCCCCCGCGATGATGCTGGCGAACAACAGCGCGCCGCCGCTCACCAGATTGAAAATACCGAATCCGGTGCCGCGCAGCGCACCGGGCACCGTATCCGCCACCAATTTCGCAAACAGCCCCTGGGTGAATGCCATGTGCAGCCCCCACAATGCGGCGCCCGCGAAGGCCGCCGTTGCCGAGTCCGCCATGGCCAACACCAGATCGGCGACGATGAGCGCCCCCAGGCCGATCAGCAACAATCGACTTGCGCTGATGCGATCCGCCGCCGCGCCGGCCGGATAGGCTGCCCCGGCATAGAACGCGTTCATCACAATCATCACCATAGGCACATAGCCCACCGCCAGACCCACGTCCTGGGCACGCAGTACAAGGAAGGCCTCACTGAAGCGTGCGAGGGTGAACACCGCACCCAGCACCACGACAAACCAGTAGCGGAGCGGCAACCGCCGCACCTCGGCCAGCGTAAACGGTGCTTTGGCTTCGCCCGTCTTTTGCGCGTGCTCGGGTTCGCGCACGTAGACCACGAGCACGGCCACGGCGACGAACGCCGGAACCACCGCCACCCACATCACGGCGCGAATATCGTCATGAAACCACAGCATGAAGACGACGGCGAACAGCGGACCCAGCAGGGCGCCGGCCGAGTCGAGTGCCTGGCGCAAGCCGTAGGCCGCACCGCGTAATGCATGCGGTGTGATATCGGCGATCAGGGCATCCCGTGGCGCCCCACGTATTCCCTTGCCCATGCGGTCCACGAAACGCGCAGTAAACACCCAGCCGATCGATGTCGCGAGTGGAAATATCGGCTTGGTCAGGGCGGCAACCCCGTAACCGGAAACCATCAACCACTTGCGCTTGCCGAGATAATCGCTGAGTACGCCGGAGAATATTTTCAGCACGGCCGCGGTCGCCTGGGCGACACCCTCGATCACGCCGACCGTGCTGACCGATGCGCCCAGCACACTGACCAGAAACACGGGAAGCAGGCTGTAGACCATCTCGGAGGAGACGTCCATAAACAAGGACCCGAACCCGAGTGCCCAAATCCCGGCGGGGAGCGCCCGCCAGCCGGCGGATGGTCTCGATTGCGGAGAATGCCGCTGCATGCACAGCAGTCTAGCCGCCGCAAATGACGGCGAGCAGGTACCGCGGTAATGCCCCCGCTCAGGCTATTCGGGATTGCATCGCCGATTGCTGTGATTGGTGTGCGCTCGCGGGTTCCTGGCGCAGGTGCACGAAAACATTGAGACCGAAGCACACCAGCCCGGCGAGGGTGATGGTCGAACCCAGGCCAAGGAGCGGCATGGCACCGGTAGCATTCAGGTGGTAGGCGGTGAGCCCGACCATCATGAGCGGCAGACCCAGATTATGCAGCCAGAAGTGCCACACACCCAGACGGGTGGCGCCGAGTTTTGGAAACAGGCAATACGCGATGCCGGCAAGCCCCAGGGTGGCCCACCCCAGGAGATTCACGTGGGTGTGTACCGAGCGAAGCTGAAATTGCTGGGTCACCGCCATGAACAGGCCGAGGACCAACCCGAGGAACAGGTAGGCGACGGCAATCTTCAGCAAGGTGACGCCGCGGCCCGCACCTGCATTGAGGGTTTCCATTCCTTTTCTCCTTCCGCGTTTCGCGCTATGTTAATGGTCAGTTTTACTTACCATTGTAGTCAGCCGTCCTGTCTTTACAAGTGCGAACGCAAACATGAGCCAAGCCTACCCCGAGCAGCACCGCACCCTGGGTGCGCTGCTGCGTATCCCGTTCCAGCACCTGGCCACCCGTGTCTATGAGCAAATCGATCAATCGACCAAGGGAACGGTGCGGCCTGCCCATGGCGCGGTGTTCCGCTATATCGAGCCGGCGGGCTCACGGGTGACGGCGCTTGCCGAGCGTGCAGGGATCACCAAACAGAGCATGGCGGCTCTGGTAGAGCACCTCGCGGCACATGGGTACGTTGCAGTGGAAGCGGATCCCGGCGACGGGCGCGCGCGCCTGGTCAAGCTCACCCGCCGTGGTGCCGCCGTGCAACGGCAGGCGCGGGAATTGAGCAGCAAGGTCGAGATGGAATGGGCCGACGCTATCGGCGAAGAAGAGATGAGAGTACTGCGGGTTTTGCTGGAGAAGCTCTACGACCACCTGACATCCAGCGGTCGGTAACGGCCTGCCCCTCCGCTCATCCGTGCGGGATGCATGCGGATCAGCGGAGGCGCAGAGGTGAGCGGAATCCCGCTCACCTCGCTGCCGCTCATTCGGCTACACGACCCGCTTCGGGGAGCTTGCTGTCCTCATCACCCACCGGCGCCAGCTGTTTGCCGCGCTCGAGCCACTTGAAAAACAGCGGTACGAACAGCGTCGCGATGAAGGTGGCCGCCAGCATGCCGCCGAACACGCCGGTGCCCATGGATTGACGTGCCGCGGCACCGGCACCCGAGGAAAATGCCAGCGGCGCCACGCCCAGCACGAAGGCCAGCGACGTCATGACAATGGGGCGGAAACGCAGGCGTGCGGCCTCGATGGCGGCATCGACCACGTTCTTGCCGTGGGCGTATTGCTGGGCAGCAAATTCCACGATCAGGATGGCATTCTTCGCCGCCAGGCCGATGAGCACCACCAGGCCGATCTGGAAATAGATGTCATTGGGCATGCCGCGTGCGAACACCAGCGCCAGAGCACCCATGAGCGCGAACGGCACCGACATGATGACCGCCAGAGGCAACGACCACTTCTCGTACTGTGCAGCGAGAATGAGGAACACCATGATCACGCCGAAGATGAGCGCGGGCCCCGAGGAACCGGCATTCTGCATCTGCTGATACGCCTCACCGGACCAGGCCAGGTGATAGCCCGGCGGCAATGCGGTCGCCGCAACGTCTTCCACGATGCGGATGGCATCGCCCGAGCTGATGCCCGGGACTGAGCCGCCCATGATTTTGGCAGCGACAAACCCATTGAAGCGCTCGACCTGCTCGGGTCCGATGACATCCTTGACCTTGATGACGGCCGACAGCGGGATCATGGCACCTGTGGTGGTGCTGCGCACGTAGACCTTACCCAGGTCCTCGGGACGACTTCGGTATTCAGGCTCCGCCTGCAACTGCACCCGGTAGGCACGCCCGGTCTTGTTGAAATCGTTGACGTACAGCGCACCCATGGTGCTTTGCAGCGTTTCATAGACGCTGTTCAGCGGAATCCCGAGGGACAGTGTCTTCGGTTCATCCACCTCCACGAACAGCTGCGGCGTGGTGGGACGGAAAAAGGTGTTGATGCGCGTGAACTCGGGACGCGCCTGCAGTGCCCCGATGAGGCCTTGCACGACTTCGTGCAACTTCATCGGGTCGCCCTCGGCGCGATCCTGCACATAGACCTCGAAACCGCCCGCCGAGCCAAGGCCGCGAATCGCGGGCGGATTGAAGGTCATCACCATGCCGTCGGGCAGACCCATGCCCATGCCCATGAACTGCTTGGCCAAGTCCTGCGCCTTGGTTTCACGTTCGTCCCAGTGCTTGAAACGCGTGAACATGGTACCGCCGTTGGTTTTGCTGCCACCGCCGATGAGGTCGTAACCGCTGATGAGCACGACGTGTTCGACAGACTCATTGTGCGACAGCATCTGTCGGAAGCGTTCACCGGTTGCCGTGGTGCGCTGCAGTGACGCGCCATCGGGCAACATGACCGAGGACATGACGACGCCCTGGTCTTCCTCCGGTACGAAACTGCCGGGCACGAGGCGGAAAAGCATGACCGTCAGGCCAATCACTGCCAGGAACACCGCGGTCCCCAGGAAGGGGTGGTGCAATATGGTCTCCACAGTGCGGGTGTAAAAGCGCGTCAGGCGTTCAAAGGCGTAATTGAAGGGCCGAAACAGGCGTGATTCTTCGTGGCTTGGCTTCAGGATCAGGGCGCACAGTGCCGGCGTGAGCGTCAAGGCGACAACGCCCGAGATCACTACGGAGACAGCGACCGTCACGGCGAATTGCTGATACAGCACACCTGCGATGCCGCCCAGGAAGGCGACCGGGATGAACACCGCACACAGTACCAGCACGATGGCGACCACGGCGCTGGACACCTCGCGCATGGCGGTGACCGCCGCCTCAAACGGGCGCATCCTGTGCTCCGTCATATGGCGCTCGACGTTTTCCAGCACGATGATGGCATCGTCCACCACGATGCCGATCGCGAGCACCATGGCGAACAGCGTCAGCGTATTGATGGAGAAACCGAACAGCCACAGTCCAGCAAACGTGCCGATAAGCGACACCGGTACAGCGACCATCGGGATCAGGGTGGCGCGCCAACTTTGCAGGAACACGAAGACCACCGCCACAACGAGAATCGCGGCCTCGATGAGGGTCTTCAGCACCGCGTCGATGGAGGCCGACACGAATTGCGTGGTGTCGAAGGGAATCATGTAGTCGACACCGGACGGGAACCGCGTCTTGAGTTCGTCCAGCTTGCCGCGCACCGCATTGGCAACGTCCAATGCGTTCGCGCCGGTCTGCAGGAACACACCCATCGCGACGGTCGGATTACCGTCCACGGTGACCCGCTGGTCATAGTTATATGCACCCAGTTCCACCCGCGCGACGTCCTTCACACGCAAGACACCGTTGGGACCGTCGGCACGGATGATGATGTCGGCGAATTCCTCGGGCGTGAGCAGGCGACCCTTGGCGGTTACCGTATACACTAGCATTTGCGGATTCGGCATGGGTTCATGGCCGATCTTGCCCGCCGCATACTGGGCGTTCTGGGTCCGTATTGCCGTCGCGATGTCACTGGTGGTGATGCCAAGCTGCGCCATGCGATCGGGCTTCAGCCAGATGCGCATGGAGTAATCCTGGGCACCAAACACGGTGACATCGCCGACGCCGGGCAGACGCTTCAAATCATCAACCACATTCAGGCTGGCATAGTTCGAGAGGTACAGGCGATCGTGGCTGCCATCCGGGGAGTACATGGCCGCGATGAGCAGGATGTCGCTGTTACGCTTCATCACGATCACACCGTTGCGGCGTACGTCTTCCGGCAGGCGCGGCTCGGCAGCCTTGACGCGGTTGTTCACGTTCTGCGTCGCCGTATCCACGTCCGTACCCACTTCGAACGTGGCCGTGATCATGATCATGCCGTTCGACGTCGATGTGGAGCTGAAATAGGAAAGCCCTTCGATACCGTTCAGCTGCTCCTCGATGGGCGCAGCCACGGTGCGCGCCAAGGTCTCTGCAGAGGCGCCGGGATAATTGGCGATGACCATCACCGTAGGCGGAACGATCTGCGGGTACTGCGCGACAGGCAGCACCTGCGCCGCCACCAGGCCCGCGATCACGATGACGATGGAAATGACCGCCGAGAAGATCGGCCGGCTGATGAAGAATCTGGAAGACATGCGCGTGCTCCGTTCAGCCCTTGGTGTTGGCCGACGGCTGCGTTGCGGCACCGCTGGACTTGGCGCCGGCCACCGGCGGCGCACCTGCCGGCTTGGGCATCACTGGCATGCCGGGACGCAGCTTGATGAGGTTATCCACGATGACCTTGTCGCCGGGTTGCAGACCGCCGGTCACGACCCAGTCCTGACCGCGCCACTCCGCCGTCTGCACGGGACGCGGCGTCACCTTGTTTTCCGCATCGGTCACCATCACCATGCGGCCGGCATCGCTCTGCAGCACGGCCACCTGTGGCACCAGGAACACGCCCTCACGCTCGCCCAGGGACAGGCGCGCGCGCACGAACTGGCCGGGAAGCAGGCGGTTGTCCTCGTTGGGGAACTCGGCACGGAGCTGCTGCGTACCCAGTATGGGATCGATGGTGCTGGCGAGGTAATTGAGCTTGCCGGGGTACGGGTACACGGAGCCGTCCGGGAGAATCAACTCGATGGCGGTAATGCTTTGCGCTTTGAGGCGGCCTTCCGGCAGTTTGGCGATGTCACTCTCGGCCAGGCTGAAGCGCACCCAGATGGGATCGAGCTGGTAAATGGACGTGAGCAGGCTGTCGGCACCCGTGGCGATCAGATTGCCCTCCGATTTCAGGGCGCGGCCCGTGGTGCCCGCCACCGGTGCGGTGACCGTGGTCCAGGAAAGGTTCAGCTCGGCCTGGCGCAGTGCCGCCTGGGCGATGTCGTTGGTCGAAACCGCATTGTCGTAATCGCGGCGGCTTACCAGATTCTGCGCCACCAGACCTTCGAGCCGCTTCAACTCGCGGGCCGCCTGATCGGCGCGCGCCTTGGCCTCGGCGAGCGCGATCTCGTAGCTGGCGCGATCAATCTCGAACAGGGGCTGACCCGCGCGCACCGTCTCGCCTTCCTGATAGAGGCGCTTCACCAGAATACCGCCGACCCGTGCACGCACTTCCGTCTCGCGGGCTCCTTCGGTCTGCGCCATCACCTCGATGCTCGCCGGAATGCGCTGGGGCTGCATCTCGAGCACACTCACCGGCATGGGCGGTCTGGCGGGGGCTTGCGCAGGCTGGTCCGAGCCCGAGCAGCCGGCCAGCAGTGCGGACAGCACTGCGGCACCCAACACAAGGCCCAGAACGGAACGAGACGGTGAACCGGAATTCATAAGGAGGGATCTCCAGCGGAGTTTTACGCAAGCTGTATACATTCGCGCATGTATGTATAATCGTCAAGGCTTGATTAATGGATTTTTTCTGGAGACAGTGTGGCGCGGAAGACCAAGGCGGAAGCCCTGCAGACGCGGCAGCAAATCATCGAGGCCGCCCGTGACGTGTTCCACGAGCATGGGGTGGCACGGTCCACCTTGGAACAGGTGGCGTGCAGGGCCGGCCTTACCCGCGGTGCCGTGTACTGGCACTTCAAGGACAAAACCGAGTTGTTCCAGGCCGTGCGTGAGGACGTCTTCGACCCCATGCATGAGCGTCTGGACGCCATTCTCCTTACCGATCGCCACGCCAACCCGCTCGACGCCATCGAGGCCGCCCTCCGGGAGCTGTTTCTGGTGCTGGACGAATGCCCCACCGTGCGTCAGATGCTGGAAATCATGCTCCTGCGTTGCGAATACGCCGACGAGTTCGCGCCCGTACAACCCGAATCGGAACGCCCCGGTGTGGAGTTTCTGGAACGCCTCGAAGAGGTTTACGGGAAAGCCGCTGCGCAAGGCTTGCTGACACCGGGCGCGGACCCCGTGGCACTGGCGCTGGATACCTGGGTATTCGTCGGCGGCCTGATGCACGTGCTCATCACGCGCGGTTTCGAAGAGCGGTTCAAGTCCCAGGTGCGCTCAATGATCACCACACACATGGCCTTGCGGCGCCGTTCCGACGTGCAGCACTGAGCCAAGCTGACGCGAGAGCGCCGCGGCGCACCCCGAGAACAAAGCGGGTAAATCCGCTGCCCCCGTGATGGGGTGCCGTTTTCAAGAACAGTCACAGTGACCGAAACCGTACCGCCTTAATTGTCGCTCAGCGTGTAGATGTCGTCATTGACGCCCGCTCGCGGCGTGTACGTCTGGCCAGGGACAGGAGGTTAGGCGTTGTGATCGCAGCGCCTGATTCGGCCCACCGAATGATGTCGCGTGCGCGACGGTGGTGCCGCCATCCAGCCAGCGTCGCCATGATCCCCAGCAGGCCAAGGAACGGCAGTCCAATGCCTCCGCCACCACCCTGCGTCGCGGGCGTGCTGATGGTGTACGCGGCTTCACTGACGTCGGATACGCGCCGGCCGTCCTTGAAACCGATCACCTTGAGTGTGGCGCTTTCGTCGATCTGCACCGCCGCGCCATTCGCAACCTCGGTGCCACGGGTGCGGCTGGGCGTGGTGCCGTCCAGCGTGTAACGCAATCTCGCGCCTGCCGTCGTGGTCGCAATCGTGACCAGGACGCCTTCGTGATAGCGCCCCGGGGGCGGGGTGAAGGTGGGCTGCGCAACTGCCGTGTCGAAGTTCGGGGCCTTGAAACCCACGGTGTGGAAACCACCCGCTGCAGCTGACACGACCCCGCTCCAGCGGCTGTCGTTGATCAGATCGGCGCCAAGACCCGCCGCCACCACGGTGCCGTCAGCCCGGACACCCATGGTGTGGAAATAGCCTGCCGTCAGTGCCACGACATCGCTCCAGCCACTCACGTTGCGCTGACCGTAACTGTTATCGCCCGTGGCCAGCACCGTGCCGTCAGGCTTGAGGCCCACGGTGTGCGAAAAACCGGTTGCCACAGCTATCACGTCACGCCACCCAGTGACATCGATCACATCGGTCACACCATAGAGGTTGATGCCCGCTGCCAACACGGTACCATCGGCCTTCAGCCCGACGGTATGGACTGCCCCTGCCGCCACGGCCACGACGTCGCGCCAGTCGCTGACAGCGAGCTGACCATAATTCGAGCCCACCGCCAGGACGGTGCCATCGCTCCTCAATCCCACGGTGTGCTCGTAGCCCGTGGCCACGGCCACGATGTCGCGCCAACCACCGACGTTGAGCTGGCCTTCGGTGGACCTTCCGGTAGCTACCACGGTGCCATCGTCCTTGAGCCCTATCGTTTGTTCCCTGCTTGCCGCCACCGCGACGATGTCCTGCCAACCGCTCAGGTTGAGTTGATTTTGCGAGTTGTCGCCCGCCGCCACGACCGTTCCGTCGGACACCAGACCCACGGTGTGGTTTTCCCCCGCCGCCACCGCTGCGATGTTTTGCCAGTGACCCAGATCGATCTGGCCATAGCTATTGGACCCTGCGGCAACCACATCGTTATCGTCGCGTCGGATGGTGAGGTGCACCGTCTGTTGAGCCGACACACCGTGCGCATTGCGCACGCGGAAGCTGAAGTGGTCGCGCCCGTCGGCATCGGGGGCCGCGGTGTAGGTGAAGCTGCCGAGATTGGCATCGACGACCACGCTGCCCTGCTCGGGACGTACCACCACCTCGAAGGTGACCGGACCGTTGCGGTCGTTGGCATGCAGCTGCGCGCTCATCGAGCCGCCGGCGATCACCGGTCGCACCAGGGTGAGTCGGGCCAGCGGCGCAAGATCAGGATGGCTCACCGCTCCCTGCGGGTCGGTGCCGTGCTGGTGTTCCTCCAGGTTGGTGTAGCGGTCGCCGTCCGGGTCGCCGTCTGCGCCCTGGTCATCGGCCGCATCCACGGGGTCGAGCCCGTTGCCCTGCTCCCACAGGTTCGGCAGGCCGTCACCGTCCCAATCGGTGGCGACGATGACCGGCACCGTGGTGGCGACGATACCGCCATGGCTGTCATTCAGCATGTAGCTGAAGCTGTCGCTGCCGGTGAAGCCAGTTTGCGGCATGTAGGTGAGGGTGCCATTGCCATGGTTAACGACGGTGCCATGGCTACCGTCGATCACGCCTGTGATACTTAGTGGGTCACCCTCAGGGTCACTGGCCAGGGCCAGCAGATCATCCGTGGTCGCCGGCTGGCCCGGCTCCACGTACAGGGTGTAGGCGGGGGCGGTCGGGATCAGGTTCGCGGTCAGGGCCACCGTGTGCCGGTATCCCGCAGCTACTGCTACTGCCTGTTGCCAGTCGTCCACATCGAACTGCCCCACATCGTAGTACTGTCCTTTCGGCCCGGCGGACACCACCGTGCCGTCGTGTTTCACCCCCACGATATGGACCGAACCCGCCGCCACGCCTGCAATGTCGCGCCAAGTGTCGACCTCGGCGTGCCATGCGTCCTGCGTGCCCGATGTCACCACTGTTCCGTCGGATTTCACCCCCAGCGTGTAAAAGCCACCTGCGGTCACCGCCACGAGGTTGTCCCAGCCGCTGACGCCAAGGCCGCTGCCGGAATTGCCCACCGCCACCGCCGTGCCGTCGACCTTGAGCCCCACCAAGTGGTAATCACCTGCCGCAACGGTGATGATGTCACGCCATGCGCTGACATCGCTCTGGCCGCCTCGGTCGTTGCCCGCCAGCACCGCCGTGCCGTTGGCCTTCAAACCCACGGTAAAGTCCGCGCCCGCCGCGACTGCGACGATATCGCTCCAGCCGCCGACGTCGGTCTGACCCTCGTCGTTCAAGCCGGCCGCCAATACGGTACCATCGTCCTTGACCCCCACCGTGTGGTGATGTCCCGCCGCCACGGCTACGATGTCGCGCCAGCTGCCGACATTCAACTGGCCGTCCGCGTTATGGCCGACTGCCACCACCGAGCCATTCACCTTAAGGCCCACCGTGTGAATTTCGCCCGCGGCCAGCGCCGCGATGTCGTGCCAACCGCTGACGTCGATCTGACCTGCAGAGTTCGAGCCGGTGACGGCCACCGAACGGCGGACCCGTTGAAGGGTGATATGTACGGTCTGCACGCCCGAGCTGCCACTGGCGTCGCGTGCCCGGAAAGTGAAGCTGTCGCGGCCGCGGGTGGGGTTGGCGTTCGCGGTGTAGGTGAAGGCACCGGTGCGCGGGTCGTCGAGCACGACCGTGCCTTGCGCCGGTGTCTGCACCAGTTCGAAGGTAAGCGCATCGCCTTCCGCGTCCGTTGCCAGCATCCTGGCGCTCACCGACTGCCCCGCGATCACGGGACGCACCACCGTGAGCTTCGCCTCCGGCGGTGCTGCGTGAGCCGCTTGCGCCAGCAGCCACATCGGCAGGAAAAGGATCAACCGAAAATGGGTGGCGAGAAAACGGCGGGCGGATGGAGGTCGCATTTTCATTGTGGGGTCCTTGCCGCTGCTCAGTGGCGGTGTCACGCAGCTGTTCGAATCTCAAGACGGTCAGGCGCCGGGAGATGCGCGCTCATGAGGCGCGCCAAATCTACCAATCGTTACGACGCTGTAAATCGTCCGGCAAGACTAGGAGGACTAGGAGGACTAGGAGAACTAGGAGGAGAGGGTTTGGATGAGGCCGATAAAGATCGTGTGACACCCAGCATTCCCTTGCGAACCCGGCGGGCGTTGCGAAGAGCCCCCAAACAACGACGCGCATGGAACCTGCCCCTCAAGGCGCGTTGGATACGAGACGTCGCGAA
>JAWLCT010000025.1:0-43560 GCA_041687015.1 Gammaproteobacteria bacterium | reverse complement strand
CGGGATGTGGGCCGCGCCCGCATGGGCCATGGGCCTGGTGGCATTGCTGGGGGCGAATCTCTTCGCCAGCTACAGCAACCAAGGTGTGATAAGAAACACCGGTGACGCGCTCAATCACTACCTGTTCAAGCGCGGGAGGGCATGATGCTGCGCCTGTTCGGGAGCAACAAAAAAACACCTCGGGCAGTCAGACAGTTATTTGTAGGGCCCGGGGGAACCCGGAGGCGAATGGCTTCGCGGCTGCGGCCTTCGCCGACCCTCAGGGCGTGTAGGCTGTCGGCACTCGGAGGTTTTGCTCGACGTGCGGTGCGGTCGTGAATCAGGCCGCAGGTCTCACAGCATTACGCGCAAACGAGGAAAATCGTCGGGGCCGGCTCCCGGTCCACGGGCCGTTTTACGAGAGCCTTTCCAGAAGCCTTCCAACGCAATAGCATTCGTCATCACGGGCAGGTGGTGGTTTTTCTTGTTTGTCTGGCGACTGCAAATTCGCCAATCCACCCTGGCCTACCTCCCGCCTTTCCCGTCAACACCCGTCGCGAAGAACCTTTTTGTTGCGGGATTTTCCTCAGCGGAGATGTCGAATGGCCGTACTCCTGTTCAAACTCAACGGTGTGCCCGAGGACGAGGCCGATGAGGTGCGTGCCTTGCTCACTGAGCACGGCATCGCTTTTTACGAAACCAGCGCCGGGCGTTTCGGTATTTCGTTGGCGGCCATTTGGCTGCGGGATGACGCGCAACTGGCTGATGCCCGACGGCTTATCGACGCTTACCAATGCGATCGCGTCCAGCGTGTGCGCGGCGAGTACGAGGCGCTGCGCCGGGCGGGGGAGCATGAAACCCTCTGGGATCGCTTTCGTTTGAGCCCGCTACGATTTATCGCTTACGTCGCCGTCATTCTGCTGGTTCTCTATTTTTCTTTGGCGCCGTTTCTCCTGCACTGAAAACTTGCGCCCCCTCACGGACCGTGCAACGGCAGCTGGAAAAACCACCGGGCGTGAATTAACGTCCTCATTCATGAGCCTCCCGTCGAAACCCCGGCGTTACCTGTGGGCCCTCACCCTGGTGAGCGGCCTGGCGGGCTGCGGGTCCGCGCCGGCGCAGCCGCCGCGCAGTGAGGCGGGTGGCATGCAGATCGCGGCCGTCGCGCGCGAGATGGTGGGCGTGCCCTACCGTTATGGCGGATCGACACCCAGAGGCTTCGATTGCAGCGGTTTGGTCCATTACGCCTATTCCCGCACGGGGAAGGCCGTTCCGCGTACCACCGAGGTGCTGTATGCCCGCAGCCATGCCGTGCACACGCAGCGCCTGGCCGCCGGCGATCTGCTGTTTTTCGTGATTGAGAACAAGCCGTCACACGTAGGCATCTACGTGGGTGACGACCGTTTCGTGCACGCGCCGTCTTCCGGCAAAGCGGTCAGCTACGGCTCGCTCCAGAATCCCTATTGGGCGCAGCGACTGGTCAAGATCGGCCGCTTCTGAGCGCGCCCTCACCCTGGTCGCTTTGGCGCACCACCCACCACCGGTAAGCCCATGCCAGCGTGAAACCGAATACCACGTGGGTCAGCACGTTCACGCCATTGCGTTGTTCGGTAAACCAGGGGAATAACACCGCGAATCCGTAGAAATTGACGAAATACACCACCATCCCGAAGACGATGCCGAGCACCAGCGCGGGGGATGGGCGCAAACGGAAGATGGTGGGCACGAACAGAAACGCGAGCACCAGCGCAAGAATGGCGTGAATGACCAGGGCGACCACGACCACCCCGAGGTCGAAGCCGCCGGGCGGCGGAAGCACGTCTCTGCCGAGCGCCAGCGCTGCGATCATGCGTGCCGGGATCATGGGACTTTGGCCGAGCACCAGGGGCGCGAGTACCAGCCACAGCAGCAGGAATGCACTGCCCGCAACAAGCGCGGCGACGACGGTCGCGCGCCCGCTGAGCACCGGAATCCGCTCGGCGTGATAGAGCAGATGAAGTTGTGCCATGGCGGTCCCCCTGATGGCCGGCTGTTGTTCCAAAAGCATGGCACAGCCCGACCGACCAGATCGGGAGCGGTCTGGGGCCGCTCCCTTGTCCGCAGAATGGGGCGGTTGCGCAAACCTTGGCGCCTTATGTGTTAAATTGGCCGGCGTCTTGCTGCGGTTCCCGTGACCGCGCGCTCGTGTTCCACCGGCACCCGATCATGCTTATGTCGCTCCTTCATCGCCCTTGGCGCAGCGCTGCGCTGTTGTTCCTGTCGTTGCTCTCGGGCATCGCCGCTGCGGCCGACCCGGCCCGCGTGGCGGAACAGGTCCGTGCCACCCTGGTGATGGATCTCTCCAACGGACAGGTGCTTTATGCCCATCGTGAACACGAGCGTGCCGATCCCGCTTCGCTGGTGAAGATGATGGTGGCATTGCTCGCCATGGAGAGCATCGAACGTGGCGAGATGCGTCTCGACGACACCTACACGGTCTCTGCGGCGGCGAGCCGCATCGGCGGCCACCAGATCTATCTCAAGCACCGCGAAGTCTTCCCGGTGCGGGATCTGCTCAAGTCCGTGGTGATCGCTTCGGCGAACGATGCGGCGTTCGCGCTGGCCGAACACATCAGCGGGTCCCAGGAAAATTTTGTGCTGCTCATGAACGCGCGGGCGCAACAACTGGGCATGCGCAACACGCGCTTTGCCAATGCCCACGGCCTGCCGCCCAACCGGCGCAAGGGCCAGCAGGCGAACTACACCACCGCGCACGACCTGGCCATTCTTGCGCGCGCACTGATGCGATTCCCGCAGGTACGCGAATGGGCGGCGACCCGCCTCGACTATGTGCGCGACGGCGCGTTCATGCTCACCAACACCAACCATCGCTTCCTGCAAGGCTTCGAAGGCGCCAACGGTTTCAAGACCGGCTATCACCCGCGCGGTGCCGGGTTCTCCGTGGTGGCCACCGCCGCACGGGAGGAGCGCCAACTGCTCGCCGTGGTGCTCGGCGCGCCGACCGGCCGTACGCGACTCAATGCTGCCACGCAACTGCTGGAATGGGGGTTTGCCGGGACGCTCAGGTCCATGACGGCGGCGGTCAGCCCCTCCGAGCCGGCGTATACGCGCATCGAATGAAGCACCCAACCGGACTTGGCGAGCGTCAAACCCGGCCGTGTCGACCCTGCGTGTGGTGCCTTGGCTAGTCTATTCAGACAACCCACACCGATCGCCATGGCACCCGACGCCATTCTCGAGTTCTGGTTTTCCGATGAGGCCCGACCGTGCTGGTTTGCCTCCACGCCGGCGTTCGACCGCGAAGTGGCGGAGCGCTTTCTGGATGTCTGGCAGGCTGCGGCACGTGGGGACCTGGATGGCTGGGCCGCAACACCGCAAGGTGCACTCGCCCTGGTGATCGTCCTCGACCAGTTTCCCTTGCACCTGTTTCGCGGCCGTGCCGACGCCTTCGCCACGGAGGCGCAGGCCCGTGCGGTGACCCGGCGCGCACTGGCGAACGGGTGGGACGGCTCGCTCGCACCGGAACAGCGAGCTTTTCTTTACCTGCCGCTCATGCACAGCGAATCCCTGCAAGACCAGGAGGCTTCGGTGGCGCTGTACGAGGCGTTGGGACTAGCAGAGTCTCTGCATTGGGCACGGCATCACCGTGAACTGATCCGCCGCTTCGGGCGCTTTCCCCATCGCAATGCCGCGCTTGGTCGCACCAGCACGCCGGACGAATTGGCGTATCTTGCCTCCGACGAGGCTTTCAAGGGTTGAGGCAGGAGGCCATGACGAAGCAGGTCTGCATCATCAAGGCCGGTGAAAAACTCCCGGCGCTGGCGGGCGTGGCAGGTGATTACGAAGACTGGATCGCCGCGGGCATGGGGCTCACGGCGGAGCAGCTGAACATCATCGCCGTGCCGGAAGGCGCCGCGCTCCCGCCGCTGGATACGGTGGCCGCGGTGGTCATCACCGGGTCGGGCGCCATGGTGACGGAACGCCTGCCCTGGATGCTCGCCACCGAGGCCTGGCTGCGCGATGGGGTGGCCGCGGACGTGCCGGTGCTCGGCATCTGCTTTGGTCACCAACTACTGGCGCAGGCCTTGGGGGGCGAGGTGGACTACAACCCCCGTGGCGTGGAGGTGGGCACGGTGACCATCACGCTCACGTCCCCGGCGCAGACCCACCCGCTGTTTGCCGGCATGCCGGCGGAGTTTCCCGCGCAGGTGAGTCATCGCCAATCGGTGCGGGTGCCGCCGCCCGGTGCACAGGTACTTGCCGCCAGCGACCTGGACCCTCACCAGGCCTGTGCCATGGCCAACCGGGCGGTGGGACTACAGTTTCATCCCGAATTCAGTGACACCGTCGTGCGCGCCTACGTGGGGCATTACGCCACGCGGCTCGCGGAGGAAGCGAAGCATGCGACGCGGATCCTTGCCGGCACACGACCGTCGCCCGAGGCCAACAGCCTGTTGCGCCGCTTTGCGCATTGGGCCGGTCTGTTGGATGAAAAGGCGGACTGAACCAGCCGGCGATTTTCAATGGATGCGGCCGGGGGGCTCGTCATCATCTTCATCCCCGTAGTCATCGTCCATCTCGTCGTCGTCCGATGCGTAGTCCTCGTACTCCATGTCGTCCTCGTCGTCTTCTTCTTCCTCAATGACGTCGAAAATGTGTGCGAAAAGGCTGTATACCAGTTCGCGCAGGTATGAACCGCGGTCGTTGACGATGAGGTCGTCGGGCTGCGCCCCGCTTGCGCTGAAGGCAAGACGTGGCCGTGCCGAGCCGCCCTCGCCGTCCAGTGTGGAGGCGACGGCGAAGCCGATACGACCGGTGAGCTCCGCCACCTGGTCAAAATCCAGATCCGCGTTCTCCAGTTCGTCCTTTACCGCCAGGAGAATGTCGCGTAACAGCTCTAACTGCCGCTGTTCGTAGACCTCGTTGTCCCGGATGATCGCCATGGCATGCTCCTGAGGAGGGTTCCGGGCCGAAGATAAACCTGCCCTGGCAACGGCGCAATGCATGGTAAAACTGCGGCTTTCGTTTCAAGCGCCGGCCGACTATAAAGCAGGAAAGGAGCACTCATGGAATTCAAGGTCCACAAAAGCGACGAAGAATGGCGGGCGCAGCTCACGCCCGAACAGTTTTCCGTGTGTCGCAAACGCGGCACCGAGCCTCCCTTCTCCGGGGCCTATTGCGGTAGCCACGCCCCGGGTATCTACCATTGCGTGTGTTGCGACGCACCGCTGTTCCGCGCCGAGCAGAAATTCGAGTCGGGAACGGGCTGGCCCAGCTACACGGAACCGGTCGATGCGCAGGCGGTGGTCACCGCCGATGACTTCAGCTACGGCATGCACCGGGTCGAGGTGATGTGCGGCACCTGTGGCGCCCATCTGGGCCACGTGTTCGACGACGGCCCGCCGCCTACAGGTAAACGCTACTGTATTAACTCGATTTGTCTCCAACTTTCATCTAAATAGCGGTTTGGCGCGAGGCAGGGAAGTTGCTACGCTTCCTCGGGTGTGCGGGGGAGGATTGCCGTCGCTTTTTTGCGAGGAAGATGCATGGCTAACGATCAGGACAGGCCGGGCGCGGATGACGCATCCGGGTTCAATTCCGAAACCCAATTCAGTGACGCGGCCGACAAGGCGCGCGCCAAGGGTGCGCCTGAGGAGGATCTCGAGGACCTCGAGGCCTTCCTCGATGCCTTCGAGAAGGATCCCGAAGCCGCGGCTGAAAAACACGAACCCGACCTCAAGGCACCACGACAGGAGCCGACCGTGGCGGACTTCAGTGCCCCCGAACACGTGGAGGCGCTGGTGCACGGTCTGCTCAAGGACGACGATTTCAACCTGGAGGTCACCGGCGCCAAAACCGCAGGCCCGGACAATGACCGCCCCGCCGACGGCGATGCAACGGCCCAGGCCCCTGCCACGAAAGCGAGTTCATCCATGAGTACTGCCCCGCGTCCCGCCCCCCTGACCGTCGCCAGCTTCAGCATGAGCGCCGTTGCATTGCTGGTGGCCATCGGCGCGGGCTGGGCGACCTTCAGCGGCGGCACGGGCGCCGCGGCGGATCCTGCCGCCATGGCCGCAGACGGCGAGATCGCCGGGCTGAAAAAGCGGGTGGCGGCCCTCGCGGCAGCGGCGCAGGCGCCCGAGCGTGACCTGCAGGCAGTGAGCAAGCGCATCGACGACCTGCAATTGGCGCTCGAATCCCTGGAGGCGAGGCTCGCCCCGGCGCCCGACCCCGCGCCTGCCGCGCCGGCGGAAACCACCGGCGCGGCATCCGACGAAACCGCAGCGCAGGCGGCCGCCGAACCGGTGGCGCCCAAGACCGAAACTGCTCCGCCTGCGGCTGTCGAGGTTAAGGTGGAAGCCCCGCCTGCGCCGAATCCGGACACCTGGCTGGTGAACCTGGTGTCGTTCAGGGAACGCGCAGGTGCCGAGACTGCCCTGAAGCGCGCGCTTGCCAAGGGGATGGACGCCCAGGTGGTGGCCGCGGAGAGCGACGGACGGACCTGGTACCGGGTCGCTGTGGGCGGCTTCAGCAGTGCCGAGGCGGCTCGGGCCTATGTGGCGGGCGAGGCGAAGAAAGCGGGTTACGGCAAGGCCTGGATCGCCAAGCCGTGAGACACACGGGAGCCGCCCACCCGGGTGGCCCCCATGACGACTACACCCAGTTGAGCGTGCAATCCAGGTGGCGCCAGACCCGGTGCATGCCCGGGAGTCCTTCCTCCAACATGATCTGCAGGGGGAATCCCTTGAGTGCCTTGTTTCGGTGGTAGATCCAGAACTGCGGCATTTGTGCATTGAGCGGATACACGCGCTGCAATGAGTGCTGGATACCAAGGACGTGTCGCGCGCGTTCGATAACGTCTTCTTCGTCCGGCAGCGGCGTGCCGTGGCGGAACCGCGTCAGGCTGCGACCGCTTTCCTGGTCGCCCAGGCCGAGCAGGTTCTTCTGCTCGTCCGTTTCCAGCCGCCACTCCTCGAAGATGTTCATCACCAGCTGCGCGAGACGGCCACGCTCTTCTTCGTTCAGATCGACTGCCATCACTGCGCTACCTCTGACTTCCGGTTTCAGCAATTATCGCGGCAGCCACCGGTTCCGTCAAAAAACGCTGTAATTTCCACAATTTGCGCGCGGGAGTGTGGTCGGTGCGCCCACCGGAGGCTACCCTCAAGCGGGTCTAACGGGATGGCACATGGCGGCCACCAGCGGCGGACGACGGCCCACGGGCAGGACGATGCGACAGGGTTGCGTTGACCGGGCGTTGACGCCTCCTGAATAATCCTCCGTTCTCGCAAAGGTCAGTCATGATCAACGACCTGGATACTCCCGCGGCTTTCGATGCCTTCTTGCGCGCGCACCCCGCCGCTGCCGTGTACTTCGGCAGTGCGGATTGCGGCGTGTGTCATGCGCTCTGGCCGAAGCTCGTCGCCCTGTGCGACGAGCAGTTCGCGCACCTTGCGCTTGCCCGGGTGGACATCGAACTGGCGCCGGCGCTCGCCGCCCGTCAGGGCGTGTTCACGGTGCCGGTGGTTGTGGTGTACTTCGAGGGCAAGGAATGGGTGCGCAAGGCGGGAGCGTTTGCGCCGGCAGCGCTGGCGCAGGAAATCGCGCGCCCGTACACGTTGTTGTTCGGCGAGGCGAGTCCGTGAAACGGCTGCTGTGGGTGTTCGTATTGCTGGCGCTGAGCCACGGCCCCGCCCTGGCCGAACTGCGCTGGCCCATCGATGGGCGCACCTTGGGCGAGGTCAGCGACGTGCTGCGCCTGATGGTGGCGGTGGCACCCACTGCGGGGGTGGATGGTGAAACGTTGCACAGCGCTGCCGACGTGCAGCGTTTCTACCGGGAACGCGATTACGCACCGGCCTGGATCGATACCAGCGGCGTGGCGCTACAGACCGCCGATGTGCTGGAGCGGCTGCGACGGGCCTGGATCGAGGGTCTCGATCCGGCGCGCTACCACCCCGATGCCATCGAGGCCCTGGTCGCGCATGCCGCAGACGTGGTGCAACTCGCGCGGCTGGACGTGTTGTTGTCCGATGCGTTCCTCAGCTTCGCGCGGGAGGCCCGCGACGGCCGCGTACATCCACGCGACGTGGACCCCATGTGGCACATCCCCTTCGATGCCTTCGATTATCCAACGGCATTGGAAAAGTCCCTGGCCGGGCACAGCGTTGCGCAGACGCTCGATGCCATGCCGCCGACGCACGAAGGCTATCGACGCCTGCGCGTGGCGCTCGCGCGCTACAAGGCGGTGGAGCGCCGCGGTGGTTGGCCCATGCTGCCAACCGGCAAGAAGCGTCTGGTCAAGGGGGTGCGCGACAAGCGCGTGCCCATTCTGCGCACCCACTTCGTCATGACCGGCATGTTGCGCGATCAGGTGGTCGCGGACGAACTGCTGTTCGATGACGAACTGGACAAGGTGGTGCGTCATTTCCAGCAATTGCACGGACTCGAACCGGACGGCGTGGTCGGTGAGGGGACGCGCGCGGCATTGAACGTGCCTGTGCAGGAGCGTATCCGTCGTATTGTGCTGAACATGGAACGCTGGCGTTGGCTGCCGCGTGAATTACCGGCCCGTTACGCCGCCGTGAACATGGCCGGTTTCGAACTGGCGCTCTACGAGGCGGGTCTTCCCATACGTGAAATGCGCGTCATCATCGGGCGCGATCAGCGTCAGACGCCGACGCTTGCCACCCATGTCACCTCGGTGGTGCTCAACCCCTACTGGTATGTGCCGGAAACGGTGTTGCGCGAGGACCTGATCCCGGCGCTCAGTCGCGATCCGGATCTGCTCAAGCGGCTGCGCCTCAAGGTGTTCAGTGATCTGCGTGGGCAGGGACGCGAGGTGGATCCCGCGAAACTGAACTGGGCCCGTTACGGAACGCGCCGTTTTCCCTATACGCTGCGCCAGGAGCCGGGCCCGGAAAACGCACTGGGTCGCTACAAGTTCATCCTGGCCGAGACCCCGGCGATATACCTCCACGACACCCCCAACCGCGGGCTGTTCCGTGCGCGGAGTCTGGCGCTGAGTTCCGGGTGCATCCGCGTGGAGGACCCCGCAGGACTTGCGGGCTTTTTGTTTGGCCAGGGCGCCGACGAGGCGCAATTTGCCGCGGCGGTGGCGTCGGGACGGCCGCAACAGCTGGCGCTGCCCGAACCCGTCCCTGTCTATCTCGTGTATTTCACCGCCTGGGTGAACGAACTCAACGAGCTGCACTTCCGCGACGATGTGTATGGGCGCGACGAGCGCCTGCATAGCCTGCTGGCATCGCTCGGCGACGGGACCGAGCGGGCTGCGGCGCGGTGAATTGTCTTCGCCCGCCTGCACCGGAATCAGAAAAGTCCTACAGACTGGGACGGTCGGTTTGGGGCAAAGTACGCACCGAGGATGACCAATAAAGCCACGGAAGGCTTCCATGCTTCGCCCCCTTTCTGAATCCGAAATCCTGACCGACATCGACCATTTCGAGGCACAACTGGCCAAGCTGCCCCCGGACAGTTCGAATGCCGACGATCAGATCGCGCGTCAGATCTTCGAATCCCTCCTTGAGCATCGTCGTAACGCGTTGCTCGCGCTGAACCACGGCAAGTCCTGAGCCGCTGATTAGGCTTCCGTTTCCCACGCCCGCCTCGGGCGATTCATCGCTCCGGCCTGTCTCGGCGTTTGCCGTCTGGACGTGCCGTGTCCCCCGTCCCGGATCACCCATAGGCCGTCCGGTTGACAAGCCATACCAAAACACTAAGGTATAGGTCGTCTATTTTTTCCGTTGGATTGGCAACGCGGAGATAACGATGAACACCACCTACTATCAGATGATCGACACCATGGAGAAAGCCGGTGTGGATTGGCAATACATCGACGGCTGGGCCTGCGGTTATCTGCACAATCCCCCGCGTGGGCAGCAGTACATCACCGACGGCTACGAAGCGGGTTACGAGGACGGCCGCAACGGCAACATGGAAGGCTACAGTGCCTGGATAAAGGTGATTGGCTGAGATGGAAGCCGCTGGCAGGGTTTCCTCTTGACGCACGGCATCCGCTCATCGACACTCCGCCCATGGTGATTGCACTGCAACGAATGGTACGTATCTGCGCACCGCGCGCCGCCTGGCAGCGCGGGCTGTTGCGTGCCATGAGTACTCCGTAGCGCAGTCGTCATTTGCAGGAGCAACTCAAGGCCGCAGCTCACCACTGCGGCCTTTTTCTTTTTCGGGAGAATGAAAATGTCGGTGCCGGCTGCCTATCTGGGCGTCATCCTGATCTGGTCGACCACACCGCTTGCCATCAAGTGGAGTGGTGAGGCGGGTTTCCTTTTTGGTGTCACCACGCGGATGCTGATCGGCGCGGTCCTGTGCTTCGTTCTGCTGCGCCTGCTGCGTGTTTCCTTCCCCTGGCATCGTGACGCACGACGCGCCTACTTGGCCGCTGCGCTGGGCGTGTTCGGTTCCATGATGTGCGCCTACTGGGGTGCGCAGTTCATTCCTTCCGGATTCATATCCGTGCTGTTCGGCATCACGCCCTTTGCGACCGGCATCATGGCCGCCGTGTGGTTGGACGAACGCTTCCCGTCGCCCATGCGGCTGGTCGGCATCGGTCTCGGAGTCATCGGGCTGTTTTTCATTTTCGGCGCAGGACTTCGCCTGGAGGGGCAGGCCTGGCTCGGCATTTCGGCGGTGCTGGTCGCGGCCCTTCTGCATTCGGCAAGCGGCGTTTGGATCAAGCGCACCGGCGCACGGGTTCATCCTGTCGCCTTGAATGCGGGTGCGCTCTCCATCGCGGTCCCGCTGTACGCAATCAGTTGGCTCGCCTTCGAGCGTCATCTGCCGGAGCAGTTGGGCATGCGCCCGCTGGCTGCCATCGTTTACCTGGGGGTGTTCGGCACGGCGCTGGGTTTTGTGTTGTATTTCTACGTGCTCCAGCACTTGCCCGCAGGGGTCATCGCGTTGATAACGCTGATTGCGCCGGTGATTGCCCTGTTCATCGGTCACTGGCTCAACGGCGAAATCATCCATGCCATGGTGTGGGTCGGGACCGGTTGTATCCTCGCGGGCCTGTTGCTTTATCAGTTCGGCGCGCGCCTGTGGCGAGTGCGCGGCTGGCGATGGACGCGCGGCAGGTCCCGTGTCAGAGGTGCCGCAGCGGAGCGGGCGTCCGAGAACGCGCCGTTGTGAACGGCGCGCTCAGCCGTGGAGGAACAGCTCGTAGGTGGTGAGACCGATCTCGACCACGATGAGCAAAACGATATACCACTCCACGCGCAGGCTGCGTTTGCTTTGCAGCAAGTCGAGCAGGGTTTCGGCAGTGCGTGCTATCAGGCTCAGCTTCGCATCCAGCGCCGCCTGGCGATCGCCCAGCTCGTATTCGTGGCTGAGGCGGTAGTACAACCGTTCGAGTTCCGGATGCTCCCAAAGCAGGTCGGGCTTTTCGAGCACAGCCACCCGACCCACAGTGCGATGTTGGGTCAGCAGCGCGCCGCCGATGTAGTTCACCAGGGCCTTGGCTTCCTGCCGTGACGTACCCTTCTTGCGCAGGCGTTCGGCAAGCGGCTCGATGCGATCGAACACCCCTGCGACGTCGGTTTCGCAATAGGACAGCACCGAGCTCTTGGCAAGCACGTCGGCGACCACCTGCAGGCGTTCGACGGATAACGCGCTGACCGTGATCACCCCTTCTTCCACACCCTCCCGCTCGGCCGGGCGTGCCTGAAGGAGGGCATCTTCTGTTTCAGGGTGATCGAAGGGCGCACTGATCAGGGGCAGGAGCGCTGCGACAAAGCGTGCTTCCTCGTCCCTGTCCACGCCGAACAGCACCACCGTGCCGTACCGGAACACTACGGCATAGCCTTCGCCGATGCGCACCACCAGGGGCGTGCGCGCCAGCGTCCCCGCAGCATCGAAGGTGCGCAGATCGAGACGTTCACCGAGAAACAGCGCCCGGGCGCTGATGGGGCCGGCCGCTGACGGCTCGTTTATAGTTTCCTTCAGGGCGGCGTCCGTGCCGGAGCCGCCGACAACCGGCGAGGAGGTGGCGCTCATGTCCGTAGGCCAGTTCTGCAACCGAGAGGTGATCGTCGCGCGGCGGAATGATCCGGTACCGGAACTGGCCCGGCTCATGCGTGAATACCACGTGGGCGATCTGATCGTGGTGGAAAGCATAGACGCGCCGCTGCCCGTCGGTGTGGTTACCGATCGTGACCTGGTGGTGGAAGTCCTGGCCGAGACGGTCGACCCCACGGCCGTTACCGCCGGGGACATCATGAGCAGCGACCTGGTGGTGGCCCGGGAAAGTGAAAGCCTGTGGGATACCCTCAAGCGTATGCGTGCGCGCGGTGTGCGGCGTGTTCCGGTGGTCGATGACCGGAACGGGCGATTGGTCGGTATTCTTAGCGCCGACGACGTGATGGACCTGCTGGCCGAAGAATTTTCGGCACTTGCCCGCATTCCCTTCCGCGAGCGCGAGCGCGAGCAGGTGATGCGCAAATGAGCGAGGGGGCCGAGGCCCCCTCGCCCCTCCTGGCATTACATGGGCTGCGTGATGGTGAACGCGCCGCGAATGTCGCCGGCCTGGAAACCGCGTGCCTTGTCAGCGGGGTAATGGGTGTCGAGCTTGGCCTTTACGGGCTCAGCGAGGTCCGCGCCGTGGCACTTGAGGCACACGTCCCCGGTGGGGATGGCCTTCATGAAACGGAAGACGGACTTGCCGTCCTGTTCGACGATCTCGGCAAACCCCATGGTTTCCACCGCTTCGCCCTTGGCCTTGCGCTGCTCGAAGCTATTCAACACCTTGGTCTCCCAGGCGTCCGGCGCGTTGTCGGGGTTGCGCACCTTGAGGGAGGTACGCGCCACGCGCCAGCCCGTCTTTGCCGACTGTTCCTGGGCGATGCTCGGGGCGAGTTGGTTACAGACCTCGATGGCCTGCACCGGGCCACCTTCCTTCATGGCACGCTGAAGTTCGGCACGGAGGCTGTTTGCGAACTCCTTGATGACGGTGGCGCTGGCCTGCTTGCGCTCCTGGATTTCGTCGGCAACGGCGGTGAAAGGGACGCAGAATGCGAGAACCGCGATGATCTTTCTCATGGCTTCTTCCTTTTTGTAGCGGAGAACTCAAGGGGAAAGCGGGCAAGCCTAAGGGGAGCGCCCCCGGCCGTCTGTAACTTTAGTCACCGGCTACACGGGCAGCGAACGGCAGGCTTTGTCAGCGCAGCCGCCTGCGCTCAACCGTCCGGGAGATGCTTCATCGACGGCTTGCCGGTATGATTTCCCCGATTTCGTAATCTGAGCCATAGGTGACCCATGACTAGTACGCGCCGAACTGCGGCAGCCGTGCTGCTCGCGTTGGCGAGCGGCAGCGCCCTTGCGGACTCTCTCGATCTGAACCTGCACGATGAAGCCCTGCGAGCCACCTTTGCCCATACCGTGAGCCCCGGGATGGAATGGGAGGTCGGCCATTACTTCAACGAAGACGACCTGACCGTGACCCACCTGGGCATGCATGTGTCGGGCGAAAACTGGAGTAAGGCAGGCACGTTCGATATCGGCCTGGGCGGTCGTGCATTGCTGGCACGCACTGACGACGAAGATGCCGCCGCCATCGCACTGGGCCTGCGGGTGCGCTTCTCGCCCGTCCACCGGCTCGGCATCGGCGGCGATGTCTATCATGCACCGGACATCATCGCGTTCGGCGAAGCCACGGCGTACACCGAAGCGAGTGTGCGCGTCGATTACCAGATCCTGCCGCAGGCTTTTCTCTACGGCGGGTATCGCAACATGGAAATGGATTTCGAGGATGTGAAAGACGTGGAAATCGACGACAGCTTCCACGTAGGCATGAAGCTGCTCTGGTAAAGACAGGGCAGGTACAAAAAAGGCCGGGACGTCCCGGCCTTTTTTGTGCCACGCGATCCGGTTACTTCCCGGCGCTGTCCTTGAGGCTCTTGAGCGCGCTGACCTTCACCACTTCACGGGCGGGCTTCGCCTTGACCGTGATCTCTTCGCCGGTGAACGGGGAGATCATCTTGCGAGCCTTGGTGGCGGGCTTACGGATGCGGCGAATCTTTACGCCCACTTCGGGGACGCTGAATTCGCCGGAGCCGCGCTTCTTCATATGGCGCTGCACGAGGTTGCCAAGGGCGGCAAAAACGGCGCTCACGTCCTTGCGGGCCAGACCGGTGTCTTCCGCGATGACGGAAAGGATCTGGCTCTTGGTCTGCTTCTCGGTGATGGGGGTGGTCTTGGCGGCTACCGGAGCGGCCTTCTTCACGGCCTGCTTGGTTGCGGTCTTCTTGGCGGCTGCAGCGGGCTTCTTGGCGGCAGGTTTCTTCGCGGTCTTCTTAACGGCCATCGATGTTTCTCCCTATGTATTTTCATTCGCGCAGCACGACGTGGCGCGTCGGCGGCTAGATTGTGAAGACAGTTTTGACAAAAGACAAGCGGCGATCCAGGCCCCAAACCGCCTTTTTTTCAGTAAAAATGCACATTGTGGTCGTTTGGGACGGGCCTTGGGGTTCGTCGGACATGAACGGGTGAGGGGACAACCATGATCGAGGTGGTGAAGGTCCGGGTGACCGGGCAGGGTCTGCACGAGGTGACCGATGCAGTGCGGGGCGTCGTGGCGGCAGCGGCTGTGGGCGAGGGGCTCTGCACTGTATTCATCCAGCACACGTCGGCGAGCCTGATAATTCAGGAAAATGCCGACCCCGCAGCGCGCCGCGATCTGGAGCAATGGCTCAATCGCCTGGTACCGGAGAACGACCCGCTCTACACCCACACGCTCGAAGGCCCCGATGACATGCCCTCGCACATCAAGGCGGCATTGACTGCGGTGAGTGTCGGGATCCCCGTGATGAACGGACGTTTGGCGCTCGGCACCTGGCAGGGAATCTATCTGTGGGAGCACCGGCGCATGTCCGGTACCCGACAGCTCATCGTGCACGTGGCCTGAGGAGAGCGGGCGCGCCGGGGCACGTCCTCAGTGCACCGAGCCGCGCGCAGGCTCGACGGGTGGCGCGCCGGGGGCGGGCGAGGCATGACGCAGCACCATGCGCCAACCGTCCGCGTCGCGCCGATAGACGTTGGTGGCGAGGATCTGCAACGGTTCTGCCTTGCCGTCGGGAAACAGTATGTTTTCCAGCACCAGATGCACCGTGAGATCACCTTGTTCGTAGGCGCGTCGATCGCTCAGGTGGAAGGCCAGGCGAGCCGCGTCCGCGAACATTTCGCGCCAGCCCTCGTGGACCGCGGTGCCACGCAGCCGGGCGCCCAACGGGTGTACGCATTCGATGTCTTCGCCGGTGTCCCACACCGCATGCATGGCTTCCGCATCGGCGCGTTCGAAGGCAGTGTAAAAGGCCTGTTCGGCGTCGAGCGGGGTGGAATAGCCCGTTTTTTTCACGGTTTTCTCCATGCTTCCAGAGTTTGCGGGTAATGATATATGGTATTTCAGCCGCTGCTGATGCAGCGGCTTCTTTCGTCATTCCCGGGAAATCTTCGTGTTCGATGTGATTCTGCAGGCAGGCGGGCTGATCCTGTGCGGCGTTTTGTGGCGCGCCTTCGCGCCTCTTGGGCTCCAGGCGGATGAACTGCGCCGCAGTCTCACGGGCGTGGTCTATGTGCTGTTGTTGCCCGCGCTGGTGCTGGACGTCCTCTGGCGGGCGCCCATGGGGGCGGATTCGCTGCGCATCGCCGCGGTTGCGGCAGGCGGGGTGTTCAGCGGCATGGCCTTGGCCTGGTTGTGGTATCGCCGTGGCAGGACGTCACGCGCCACCATGGGGGCCATGCTGCTTGCTGCGGCCTTCCCCAATGCAACGTACATGGGTCTGCCCGTGCTCGAGGCGGCCCTGGGACCCTGGGCGCGCTCGGTCGCCATTCAATACGATCTTTTTGCCTGCACGCCGCTGCTGCTGAGCGTGGGAATGTATCTGGCGGCCCATTACGGCGCAGGCGACGAAAAACTGCATCCGCTGCTTGCCTTGCTCAAGGTGCCGCCCCTGTGGGCCGCGGTGGCGGCTATCGTGCTCAATGGCTTGCAGGTGCCACAGCCGGCGGTATTGCAGGGCGCACTCGACATGCTCGGCGCGGGCGTGGTGCCGCTGATGCTGTTCTCCCTCGGGCTCGGCCTGCAATGGGCGGGGGGGTGGCAGTCGCGCCTCGCGGCGGTCGCGCCCGTGCTTGTGATCCAGTTGGCACTGGTCCCGCTGCTGGCATGGAGCGCCGCCGGCATGCTCGGTCTGGGTGGCGGGTTGTTGACGGCGGTGGTGCTCGAAGCCGCGATGCCCAGCATGGTACTGGGCATCGTGATCTGCGATCGCTACCGGCTCGATACGGCTGCCTATGCCATGGCCGTCACGCTCACGACCGCTTTGAGCCTGTTCACGCTCCCCGCCTGGTTCCGTTTTCTCACCTAGGCGCCCTCGCGCGATCGGGTCGACCGGATGCTTCGACCCATCTCTGCGGGTGGATTGTGAACCGATAGCGAGTTCGAGACGGGCGGATGCGACGTCCATGCCAAGTCTGCTAATGGAAAGGCTTAACCTCACGGCCTCGTGATATGATGGGCCGGCTCCAAGATACGAGGGGGAATCGGATGTTCCGCACCGCATTGTTCACTGTGCTGGCCGCGCTGGCGGCGGCACCCGTCCTGGCTGAGACGGTTTATGTGGATGACACCTTGCGCGTGGGCGTACGTCGCAATGCGAACAGCACGGAGACGCCGCTGAAAGTGGTTATCACCGGTGCGAAGCTGGAAGTCCTCGAGCGCGGCAACGATTACCTGCGCGTGCGCACCCCCGACGGTGTGGAAGGTTGGGTCGGCGCCATGTACGTCACCAGCACCCCGCCTGCACGCTACCAGCTCGAGCAGCTGCGCACGGAAAATGCGCAACTCAAGGAAAAGCTTGCCTCCCGGCAGGCCGATGCGGCGGCGGAAGTGACCACGCCGCTGGTCCAGGAGCTGGAAACCCTGCGCAGCCAGTACCAGGCCATGCAGAGCGAATACACGAACCAGCGCGGCTCTTCCCTGGCCGGCTGGGTTTCGGCCGCGCTGCTCATCGCGTTGTTCGTGGGCGGGTTCTTCCTCGGCAAGCGCCACGAACGGGAGCGTGTGGTGCGGCGCTTCAACGGACTGGAAATCTAACCGGCTCGTCAGCCCCCTCCGTACAACCGGCCGGCATAGCCCTCGCTTCTGCGCAGGTACCCGCGCAGCTGTTCCGCAAAATCATCCACCACCGAACCCATCACCGCCGGGCGTGCCAACAGTGCGTCCTGCCATGCGCCGATGCGCGGCAGGCGGTCCAGCAGATGCAAAGGATGCCACCGCTCCATGAGCTGGTGGCGCACGAAGAAGGGCGCAAATGCCGCGTCCACCAATGCAAATGTCTCGCCGCTGAACCACGGGCCGCGCACGTGAGGCTCCAGGCGCGCCAGTTCCGCCGCCAGCGCGTCGCGCAGTTGCACGAATTCCTCTTCGTCCCTGGCCAGTCCGAGGCGGTACTGGGTGATGAACACGCTGGACGAGAATTCGATCCAGGCGCGGTGCTTCGCGCGCAGTAACGGGTCCGCTGGCTGCAAGGGCGGCGGCGTGATTTCATCCAGGTACTCCATGATGACGGCCGATTCGAACAGGACCTCATCGCCGATGCGCAGCAGCGGTACCTTGCCCAGCGGCGAGATGGCCAGGAACCAGTCGGGCGGATTGGCCAGGTCGATGTAGGTGATGTCGAAATCGATGCCTTTTTCACGCAGCACGATCACGGAGCGCTGCACGAAAGGGCACAGTGCGAAGCTGATCAGTTCGGGTTTCATGGCTCAGCCCGGCGGCCAGGCGAGGTGACGGCCCGCCAGCACGTGCAGGTGAATGTGAAACACGGTCTGGCCCGCGTCGTGATTGGTGTTCATTACCAGACGGTAGCCGTTTTCCGCGAAGCCCAGTTCCGCGGCCAGACGCTTTGCGGTCAGCAGCAGCTTGCCGACCACCGGGGCGTCTTCCGGTTCCAGGGCGTTGACGGTGGGGATGTGCTTGCGCGGGATCACCAGGATGTGGGTGGGCGCCACCGGATTGATGTCACGGAAGGCCACCACGTCCTCGTCCTGGTAGACGATCTGCGCGGGGAGCCTGCCTTCGGCGATATTGCAGAAAATGCACTGCATGGGGTTTCCTCGTGATCAAGGGGCAGGATTGGGGTAACGGGCGTGGACAGCCTCGATGGCTTCCAGCAGCTCCGGTGGAAGCGTCATGGCGGCGCTGTCGATGTTGGCCGCCAGTTGGTCCATGCGGGTGGCGCCCACGATGGTGCTGGTGAGGAACGGTTGCTGGTGTACGAAGGCGAGCGCCATTTGCGCCGGATCGAATCCGTAACGCCGAGCCAGCGCCACATACTCGGCGGTCGCCGCCTGCGCCTGCGGATTCATGTAGCGATCGTAATGGGGCCAGCGCGTGATGCGGCTGCCTTGCGGTCGTGCGCCGTCCAGGTATTTTCCGGAAAGCACGCCGAATCCGAGCGGTGAATAGGCCAACAGGCCGGTGGCTTCACGGTGGGCGACCTCGGCCAGCCCGATCTCGAAACTTCGGTTCAGCAGGGAATAGGGGTTTTGCACGCTCACCACCCGCGGCAATCCCAGCCGATCGGCAATCGCCAGGCATTTCATCACGCCCCAGGGCGTCTCGTTGGACAAGCCCACGTAACGTATCTTGCCGGCCTTCACCAGTTCGCCGAGCGCGTGCAGGGTCTCTTCCAGTTCCTCCGGCGGTTCGTCGGGGCTGGGCCGGTAGCCGAGTCGACCGAAGTAATTGGTATGCCGTGCGGGCCAGTGCAGCTGATACAGGTCCAGGTAGTCCGTTTGCAGGCGGCGCAGGCTGCCGTCCAGGGCGGCCTGCAGATCGGCACGGTTGAAGCGCGTCTTGCCGCCGCGGATCCAGGGGATCCAGTCGGGGCCGGGACCGGCGATCTTGCTCGCAATCACCCGCTGCTCCCGGCCGCCGCGGCGCTTGAGCCAGTTACCGATGAACGTCTCGGTACGCCCGCAGGTCTCAGCGTTGGGGGGAATCGCGTACAGCTCGGCCGTGTCGATGAAGTTGATGCCCCGCGACACGGCGAAATCCAGTTGCTCGTGGGCCTCGGCCTCACTGTTCTGCTCGCCGAAGGTCATGGTGCCCAGGCAGACGACGCTGACCTGGACATCCGTGCGGCCGAGTACTCGATATTCCATGCGTTTCTTCTCTCATCCCGGTGGATTGGACAGGTAAAATGCGCGTCCCCGCACGAACGCGACAGCCGGACAACCATACTTCATGAGCCGTTCAGTTCCCAAGGTCGGATTCGTCAGCCTCGGCTGCCCCAAGGCCACGGTGGATGCCGAGCGCATCCTCACCCAGTTGCGTGCCGAAGGTTACGCCATGGTGCCGAACTTCGATGAGGCCGACCTCGTGGTGGTGAACACCTGCGGTTTCATCGACGCCGCGGTGGAGGAATCCCTGGACACCATCGGCGAGGCCCTGGCCGAAAACGGCCGCGTGGTGGTGACCGGCTGCCTGGGGGCGAAGGAAGAGGTGATCCGCGCCAATCACCCCCAGGTGCTGGCGGTGACCGGTCCCAATCAGTTGGAGGCCGTGATGGAAGCCATCCATGACCATCTGCCGCCCGAACACGATCCCTTCGTGGACCTCGTGCCGCCCGCTGGCGTGAAGCTCACGCCCCGTCATTATGCCTACCTGAAGATCGCCGAGGGCTGTAACCAATCGTGCAGCTTCTGCATCATTCCCTCCATGCGCGGCCGTCTGGTGAGCCGACCGGCAGGCGAGGTGCTGGCCGAAGCCGAGCGCCTGGTTTCCGCAGGCGTGCAGGAATTGCTGGTGGTATCGCAGGACACCGGCGCTTACGGTGTGGATCTCAAATACCGCACCAGCTTCTGGAACGGCCACCCGGTGCGTACGCGTACGACCGATTTGGCGCGTGAACTGGGTCGCCTGGGCGTGTGGGTGCGCCTGCATTATCTCTATCCCTATCCGCACGTGGACGAAATCCTGCCGCTCATGGCAGAGGGCCTGGTGCTGCCCTACCTGGACGTGCCGTTGCAGCACGCCAGTCCGGCCATTCTCAAAGCCATGCGCCGGCCCGGTGACGTGGAAGGCACGCTGAGACGCATCGAGCAGTGGCGGCGCGATTGCCCCGACCTCACCCTGCGCAGCACCTTCATCGTCGGTTTTCCGGGCGAAACCGATGAGGACTTCGAACGTCTGCTGGAATTCCTGCAGGAGGCGCGCCTGGACCGGGTCGGTGCCTTTGCCTATTCCCCCGTGGAAGGTGCCCCGGCCAACGATCTGCCGGGCGCAGTGCCCGAGGAGCTCAAGGAAGAACGCCTGGAGCGCTTCATGGAATTGCAGACGGCGATCAGCGCTGACAAGCTGCAGGACCGCGTGGGACGCATCGAAACTGTGTTGGTGGACGAGGTGTTCGAGGACGGCGTGGCGGCGCGCTCGCGCGGCGATGCGCCGGAGGTGGACGGCAGCGTCTTCATCGAAACCGATGCGGCACTCCAGCCGGGCCAGTTGGTGCAGGTGCGCATCACTGCCGCCGGGGAGCACGATCTGTTCGCCGAACGGGTCTGACGCGCGCGTGTTACGGGTTTCGCTTATTTAAAACCGCATCAGGAACGTGGCTATATCCCCTCGTGGCCGTTTGGTCGGTGGTATTGGGGGGAATCACCATGAACTTCTTCGATGCACTGAACGTTCATCTCGCCTGGAAGCAACGCTTGCGGGAGTATCTTGAAGGCCGCTCCGGTGAACAGCTCGACCCGGCTGTGGTCGGGCGTGAGGACTGTTGCGAGCTCGGCCGCTGGATCGCCTCGCAGCAGGACACCAAGCAGCACCTGCCGGAATTTATGAACATGCGCGAGCAGCATGCGGCCTTTCATCGCTGTGCCGGTGCCATCGTGCAACGCGTGCATGCCGGTGACGGCGAAGGCGCCGAGCACGTATTCCTGACCGAGTATGCGCAGCTGTCGGCGCGGGTGATCAAGTCCATCACCAAGCTCAACCGCGTGCTCGAGAGCGATCACGTGCACGAAGCCGCGTGACGCACGCGGCGGCTCACCGCCGCCTTCCACTGCGGGTGCGGGTCGTGCGCGACTCGCCCGCAGCGGCTTTCCGGAAAAACGCGAGGCTGCCTACGCGTCCCGCGATTTGAACAGCGCGTCGAGGGCCTGGCGCGCCTCGTCGGTTTCGGCCGGGGCCGTTGCTTCGCCACCACCGAACAGCACATCCAGCTGCGCGCGGGCAGCCGCTTCTGCGCTCGTGTTTCTGCCCTGAAATGCCTCGGGGCGCGGCGCGAAATAGTCGCAGAAGTTGGCGCGGTCCTTCACCCCGGGCGGTTCCGCCCGCTCCTCGTTGCAGGCTTCCGCGTGGTGCGGATCGTAAAACGTGCACATCACGCACGCGTGCAGCTCCGCACCGCATTGCCGGCAGGTCTCGAGTCGGGCGAAGCGCCCCTCGATGTCCACGCCTGCCCCGCATTTCCAGCACACCAGGTTCTTGCTCATGGCTTCATCCGCTCAAGGTGTCAGGTGCGCCAGCGCAACCAGGCGCGGCGCCAAGGGCTGAGACCGCGGTAACGTCGCACGGTTTCCAAGCCCAGCGCCGGATCGTCGGTGATGACGTGATCGACGCCGGTGGCCAGCAAACGGAGTATTTCCTCTTGCGTGTTGGCCGTCCAGGCGTGGACCGCCATGCCGCGGCTATGGGCCGCATGCACCAGGTCCGGTGTGACATGCCGGGCAGCCACGCTCACGAAGTCGGCCGCGCCGTCGGGCAGCTCCCGTGCATCGAGCACATGGCCAACCAGCAGCTCGGGCGCGGCCTGCTTCAGCCCCGCAACGAGCGCCGGACTGAACGAGCAGGCTGCAGCCTGGTCGAGGAAGCCCTGCGCCTGGAGGATGGCCGCCACCTGCACGGGCAACGCGTCGCCGGCGCCGTAGTCCTTCAGTTCGATGTTGAGGCGGATGCGGCCGCGAGCGTTGGCGATGAATTCGGTCAGGGAGGGGATGCGCACCCCGCCCTTGAGCGCGGGTAACTCCGCAAAGCGCACTTCGCCGATGCGGCGTGGGTCTCCAGCGAGACGCAACAGGTCCGCGTCGTGAAATACCACCACGGTGCCATCCAGGGTGAGTTGCACATCGATTTCCGCCCACGGCGTGCCGTAGGCGATGGCCTGGGCCAGTGCCTGCAATGAGTTTTCCGGGCCGCGTGCGGCGCCCGCGCGATGAGCGGTGATATCTGGCATGCGTAATGCGCTGTTTTCGAACCTGCCGTGATTGCCCGGTGCGGTGCCCAACGAAAAAGGCCCGCTTGCGCGGGCCTTTCCGTTCCAGCTGATTCAGGTTATGCCGCGCGGCTTTTCTGAATCATTTCGTGGATGATGGGCGCCAGGATGATTTCCATGGCGAAGCCCATCTTTCCGCCGGGTACCACGATGGAATTGCGGCGGGACATGAAGCTGTCCTTGATCATGGAAAGCAGGTACGGGAAGTCCACATTGAACTTCTTCGGATCGCGGAAGCGAATGACCACGAAGCTCTCGTCGGGCGTCGGGATGTCGCGGGCGATGAAGGGGTTCGAGGTGTCCACCGTGGGCACGCGCTGGAAGTTGATGTCCGTGCGCGAGAACTGCGGCGTGATGTAGTGGACGTAGTCCTCCATGCGGCGCAGGATGGTATCGACGATGGCCTCTGCGGTGTAGCCGCGCTGGGCGTTGTCGCGATGGATCTTCTGGATCCACTCCAGATTCACGATGGGCACCACGCCGATGAGCAGGTCGGTGAACTTGGAAACGTCCACATCACCAGACACCACACCGCCGTGCAGACCTTCGTAGAACAGCACGTCGGTCTTCTCGGTGATCTCTTCCCACTCGGTGAACTCACCGGCCTTGAGCCCGGGATAGGGCTTGGCCTCTTCCTCCGAATGCAGGTAATAGCGGCGCTTGCAGGCACCGGTTTCGCCGTAGGTCTTGAAGGTCTCGGCGATCAGGTCGAAGTGGTTGGCATCCGGTCCGAAGTGGGACAGGTTCTTGCCCTCTTTGGCGAAGCGGGCAATGGCCTCTTTCATTTCCACGCGGTTGTAACGGTGGAAGCTGTCGCCTTCGACGACCAGCGGCTTGATCTTCTCGCGGAAGAAGATGTGTTCGAAGGCATTCTTGACGGTCGTCGTGCCGGCGCCGGACGAACCGGTAACGGCGATGACCGGGTGCTTCTGCGACATGGCATGTGCTCCCTAAGTTGTAATGTTTAATACTTTCTAAAAATCGAATGAATCGATTGTAGCCGCCGGGGGCCGCGAGATCGCCTATCTCCTGTGGGAGATAGGCGGTAAGTGGCTGTTTTTATTTGGGCCGGGGACGTGTGGGCTACGGCAGGGCCGGCTTGCGGAGGTGTCTGGTCTCCGCTTTGCCGCCCAAGAGGCCGAGTATAACGAGCCGCGCGCCCGCTGCCTAACCGCCCTGGCGCTCGCGTGCCACGGCCCGGTAGCCGATGTCGCGGCGGTACTGCATGCCGGCCCAGTGGATGCGCTCGACCAGGGCATAGGCGCGCTGCTGGGCTTCGGCGACGGTTTCTCCGAGGGCGGTGGCGCACAGGACGCGCCCGCCGGCAGTGATCACCTGGCCGTCCTGCTGTGCGGTGCCGGCGTGGAAAACCTTGGCGTCTGCGCTGTCGCCGTTCTCCAGTCCGCTGATGGCATCGCCTTTGCGGATGTCGCCCGGGTAGCCTTCTGCGGCCAGCACCACGCCCAGGGCAGCACGAGCGTCCCACTGTGCACTCGCCTGATCCAGTCGGCCGTCCAGGGCGGCATCGCACAGGGTCACCAGGTCCGATTGCAGGCGCATCATGATCGGCTGGGTTTCCGGATCGCCGAAGCGGCAGTTGAATTCGATGACCTTGGGCGCGCCATCGGCGCCGATCATCAGCCCGGCATAGAGAAAGCCCGTGTAAGCATGGCCCTCGTCGGCCATGCCGCGCACGGTGGGCTCAATCACCTCGCGCATAATACGGTCGTGAATGGTGGGCGTGACCACCGGCGCCGGTGAATAGGCGCCCATGCCGCCGGTATTGGGGCCGGTGTCGCCGTCGCCCACGCGTTTGTGGTCTTGGCTGGTGGCCATGGGAATGACGTGCTCGCCGTCCACCATGACGATGAAGCTGGCTTCCTCGCCTTCGAGGTATTCCTCGATCACTACGCGGTGGCCCGCCTCGCCGAAGGCGTTACCGGCGAGCATGTCGCGTACCGCGGCTTCCGCCTCGGCCAGGGTCATGGCCACGATCACGCCTTTACCCGCGGCGAGGCCGTCGGCCTTCACCACGATGGGTGCGCCCTGCGCGCGCAGGTAGGCGAGGGCGGCGTCCACCTCCGTGAAATTCGCGTAGCCCGCCGTCGGGATCCGGTGGCGCGCGAGAAAGTCCTTGGTGAACGCCTTGGAGCCTTCCAGCTGTGCCGCGGCCTTGGTGGGTCCGAAGCAGCGCAAACCGGCAGCGCGGAAGGCATCCACCACGCCGATCACCAGCGGCGCCTCGGGACCGACGATGGTCAGGCCCACGTCGTTCTGTTGCACGAAGGCGACGAGCGCAGGGATGTCGGTGGCGCCGATGGCGACGTTTTCCAGCTTGGGCTCGCGGGCGGTGCCGGCGTTACCGGGCGCCACGTACACCTTGCTGACCTTGGATGATTGCGCTGCCTTCCACGCAAGCGCGTGTTCACGCCCGCCGCTACCGATGACCAGAACCTTCATGTGTTTTGCAAATCCTCACTAAAAAACTTTTCCCGCCGGAGGCCAAAACCGCCAGGGCTTGGAAGCGAGATCCTGCTGCGAAGCCGCAAGGCAGTCCCTGATCATGTGCATCTTCGCGTCTTGGCGAGCGTCAGTTGTCTTGGGGTATTCAGTGGCCCGTCTCACGACCGTTGTGATGGAGCATGTACTTCGCCGTCTCGTACATGCCGAGCGCGAGCTTGCGCATGGTCTCCGTACGTTCCGGCTCGCGCGTGGCCAAATTTTCGCGCACGTCGTCGCCCTGCAGCCGGTAAAGCCGCGGTTGGCTGCCGTCGTCGTGCACACGCAACAGATAGCCATCGCCGATCACGCCGATATCCCGCTGACTGTGATGGATGATGAACGCGTAGCGATTTTCGTCGTGGCGCGCATCGAGCAGATCGCGCCCAAGGGTGCGGACCTGGTAGGACTGGCCGGCCAGGCGCGCCACCGTGGGCAGCACGTCCACCTGACTGGCCACCCGCTCATCCACCTGTGCAGCGACGCGGCCGGGCGCGTAAATGACCAGCGGCACACGATAGGCGTTAAGCCCGAGGCGTGTTTCCGCATCGCCCGTGTGGCGGCCCGCGTCACCGCCCAGGCCGTGGTCGCCGAAGAACACGAATAGGGTGTTGTCGAAATAGGGCTCCTTGCGCGCCGCCTCCATGAACCAGCCGACAGCATGATCGAGGAAGCGGAAGGAGTTGAACTCGGCCTCGGAGATGAAGCCGAATTTCTTCACTTCATCATCGCCCGGGTGCAGGCTTTCGAAGCCGCGGTTGTCCTCGGGGATGGTGTAGGGACGGTGGCCGCCGGAGGTCTGGATGTATGCCACGAATGGTTTGTCCAGGGTGCGCAAAACCTGGTTGGCCTCATCGAACAGCGCCAGATCCGAAATGCCCCACACATCCACACGCGGACTGTCATAGCTGCCTTCTTCGAAGATTTTGAGGCCCGGGATATTGTGCGAAAGCAGGCCGCGGATATTGCCCCAGCTGGCGCTGCCGCCGAGAAAATAGAATTTCTCGTAGTCGTCGAAGCCGTCCAGCAGGGTGTGCTGGCTGACGATGAGCGGATTGCGCGAGGACGTTCCGTTCAACTCCACGTCTGGCGTGCCCGTGGTGGTGGCAAACACCGCGCGCGCCGTTCCGGTATGCGGTACGAAGAAGTTGGGCAGGTACAGACCATCGCGGGCGAGCGCGGCGAAGTGCGGCGTGGGATCGAGCGGATTGCCGGACAGCGTGGTTTTGTAGGTGGCAAAGGACTCGAGCTGGACCAGTACCACGTTGGGACGTGCGGCCTCGTCCGCGGCAGCCACGGCGCGGTCGAACCGCAGGGCAGCGGGATCCGGTGTGTCGACCCCGAGGTAATCCGCCATCACCTCGTAATAGGCGCGCACCTTCTTCTCGCTGTAGCGTACCCCTCCGTTTTTCTGCGTATCGAAGAAATAATGCAGCGGGTTCACGGCCACGGCGGCGGCGAAGGCGTGGGTGCTGAAATAGGCATCGCTCCAGCGCAGCGGATACCAGGAAAATTTGCCGTAGATGCCTGCCAGGATCACGAAGAAGCTGACGATGCCCACGCCGAGGCGTCCACGCCAGCGCAGGGTCGGCGCCGGTTGTGCGGCCAGACGACGGAACAGTCGGTGGATGGCCAGTCCGATCGCCGCCGTCGCCAGTGCCAACCCCAGGCTGATCCACACCACGGGATAGGACTCCCACACCATGATGAAGGAGATATCGGCGTTTTCCAGGAAGCGCAGCACCGTGTTGTCCACGCGCGTGGCCAAATACGCGTAGTGGCCGAAGTCGAGGGCATAGAACAGCCCCAGGGCGGATGCGGCCAGGGTGACGTAGCCTGTCCAGAACCACTGGCGGGCGCCGCCCGCGAAGGGGCTGAAGGGGCGGAATCCGCCCAACAGGGCCACGGGGAGCAACAGGATGAGCACCACCCGCAAATCGAACTTGGCCCCCAGATAGAACGCCTGCAGCAGATCGCCACCGGGGACCGGGTCACCGGCGGCGTCGAAGGCCAGGAAAAAGGCCAGGCGCAGCGCACCCAGCAACAGCACACCGGCGGCCGTAGCGATCAGCAGAAAACGGATCAGACGTGGGAAACGCAACATGAGAAGAACCACGCAAATTGAGCCGCGCAGTATATCACGAGCCCTCTATTGGCCTTTTTTCGTGCTCACACTTTGGGGGAAAATGCGCCCTCGCGCAGGAGATCCCCGATGCTAAGACACCTTTGGCCCCGACGTCCGTTACGCTGGCTTCTCTATTTCGTCGTTTTCCTGTCCCTGGTGGGAGCCGGCAGGCTCTCACAGGTGGCCTGGGAAAGCCTTTACACCGGTGACCGCGGCCCTTACCTGCAGCGTCTGACGCCTACCGAGGTGACCGTGCGCTGGCAGACGCAAACGCCGGGCGAAGGCCGCGTGCATTACGGGTTGGCCCCGGGGCGCCTGCAACACAGCGCTGCCGACGGTCACGGACGCGAGCATGAAGTGGTGCTGTCGGGGCTGCAGCCGGACACGCGTTATTTTTACACCATCGACGACGGCGAGCCGATCGCCTTCCACACGCCGCCGCCCGCCGGTGCGGCACAGCCCGTGCGTTTCTGGGTGATCGGCGACTCAGGCAAACCGGGTCCGGGACAGCGGGCCGTGCGTGATGCCGCGTTGAATTGGATGGCACGGCATCCGCGCGGTGATCGCCCGTTGTTCGATGCAGGGCTGGCGCTGGGCGACAACGCGTACACTTCCGGGTCCAATCCGCAGTATCAGGCCGCGTGGTTCGAACCGTATGCGGCGCTCTTGCGCTCTTTCATGATATGGCCCGCCTACGGCAATCACGACGCGCGCCGCTGGGCGTACTTCGACATTTTCACCCTGCCCGAGCGGGGCGAGGCGGGCGGCCTGGCCTCCGGTACCGAGCACTGGTATGCGTTCGATGTGGGACCGGTGCACGTGGTGGTGCTGGATTCCGAAGCCAGCGACCGCGCGGTGAATGGACGCATGCTGCGCTGGCTGCGGGAAGACCTGGCCGCGAACCGGTTGCCCTGGCTCATCGCCGTCATGCACCACCCGCCCTACACCGATGCCAGCCACGCGTCCGATGACCCGGGTGACAGCGGCGGGCGTATGCGCGACATGCGCGAGAACGCATTGCCCCTGCTGGAGGCCGCCGGCGTGGATCTGGTCCTTTCCGGTCACAGCCATTCCTACGAGCGTTCCCATCTGCTGGCTTGTCATTACGGCGATTCCGCCACGCTGGCGCCCGGCATGGTGGTGATGCGTGGCGGCGACGCTGCCGTGTTCGAGAAACCCTCCCTGGCAGGCGGGGCACACGAAGGTGCGATCTATGCGGTGGTGGGGTCGTCGTCCAAGGTGAACTCGGGGGATTTCGAGCACCCGGCCATGGCGACCTCGGCGCGCCGCCTCGGCTCCATGATCGTGGACGTGGAGGGCGCACGTCTGGATGCGCGCTTCATCGACGATACGGGCGCGGTGCTCGACAGCTTCACCCTGGTCAAGGGCCGCGGAAATCCCCGTCCTGGCGCCTGCAGGTAACGCGATCCCGGCCCGCGTGCGGGCCGGGGACGCCATCAGTACTTGAACTGACCCACCAGCGAACGCAACTCTTCACTGAGCTGGGCGAGGCTGGCGCTGGCGCGCGTCACTTCCTCCGTGGAGGCGGCGGCCTGCTCCGCGCCGCCGGCGATTTCCGTTACGTTGCGATCGATTTCCTTGGCCACCGCCTCCTGTTCCTCGGTGGCGCTGGCGATCTGTGCGCTCATGTCCGATATGCGCGCGACCGTCGGCACGATCTCATCCAATGCGCGGGCGGCCGCCTCGGCCTTTTCCACGGTTTGCGATGTCAATTCACGGCTGGCACCCATGGCCTGCACCGCATGATGGGCGCCCGAGCGTAGTGAATCGATCATGCCGCGGATCTCCTGGGTGGCATCCTGGGTGCGCGCCGCCAGGGTGCGCACTTCATCGGCCACCACGGCGAAACCGCGCCCCTGTTCGCCGGCGCGGGCGGCCTCGATGGCGGCGTTGAGGGCGAGCAGATTGGTTTGCTCGGCAATGCCGCGGATGACGTCCAATACCGTGCCGATGTTCTCCACCTCCTGCTCCAGTTCGGTGACGGCACCGGCGGTGGTCTCGATTTCCGATGACAGCGTAGTGATGGCGCCGCGTGCTTCGCGCACCAGGCGGCTGCCATCCGCCGCGGCACTGTCGGCCTGCTGCGCCGACTGGGCGGTGTGGGACGCGCTGCGCGCCACTTCCTGCACCGTGGCGGCCATTTCATTCATGGCCGTGGCCACCTGGTCGGTCTCGCTCTGCTGCCGCCGTACCGCCTCGCGCGTGCCGTTGACCGTCACCGACAACTCCTCCGCCGCACTGGCGACATGCAGGGTGGCATCGCCCACCTGGCGCATCACTTTCTGCACTTTCGCGACGAAGTGGTTGAACGCCTGGGCCAGCTTGGCCAATTCATCGTTGCCATCCGCAGGCAGACGACAGGTGAGATCGCCTTCCCCCGACGCGATGTCTTCCATGGCCGCGGTGGTGCGGGACAGCGGGCGCAAAATGCTGGTGATGATCAGCAAGGACAGCGTGACCAGCACGGCCAGCAAGACCGCCAGGCTGATGCCGCCGTTCAGCATGTTGCGCAGGAATGTTTGCTGCACGTCACTCACGTACACGCCGGTGCCCACGATCCAGCCCCAGGGACCAAAGTGCTTCACGTAGGACACCTTGGGTTCGGGGCGCTGCTGGCCCGGCTTGGGCCACTGGTAGGCGACGGTTCCACTGCCGTGACGTCGCGCCACATCGACGAACTCGCGGAACATGTACTTGCCGGCGGGGTCGCGCAATTCGGTCACGGACTTGCCGGCGAGTTCCGGCTTGAACGGGTGCATCACCATCAGCCCGTCCATGTCATTTATCCAGAAATATTCCTCGCCTGAATGACGCATGGCGCCGATCACATCGGCGGCGATGCGCTTGGCCTCCGGTTCGGCCAAAAGGCCCCGGCTTGCGAGGTCGTGATAGTAGTTGAGCACCCGGCTCGCCACCTCGACGAGCGCACGGGTCTGCACTTCCTTTTCGGTCATGAGTTGCGCACGGCCATGCAGCAGGGTGGCCGCCTGGACGGCGATGAGTCCGAGACCGGCAACCGTGAGAAGAAGAATCAGCCTGGTCCGGATCGACAAATGCTTGAATGCGTTCATGGATGCTGTTTAGAGAAAGGCACGTGTGCTGTGCAGGGACATTCTTACGTGTGCTGCGAAGGGTACAAGCGTCCGCGCAAGATTTAGGGAACGGCCCGAGGCGTTGGGGCACAAGCGTGGCCCAGGGAGAGGGCGTCTACAGAGGAACGCTGCAGGAGCCGGCCTGTGATGGGGCCGCGCTCCTGCAGCGCTGAAGCGAATCAGTGACGGAAGTGGCGCATGCCGGTGAATACCATCGCCATGTCGTGTTCGTCGGCGGCAGCGATGACTTCCTCGTCACGCATGGAACCGCCCGGCTGGATAACGGCGGTGATGCCCGCGGCAGCCGCGGCATCGATGCCGTCGCGGAACGGGAAGAAGGCATCAGAGGCCATCACAGAACCGCGTACCTCCAGATTGGCATGCTCCGCCTTGATGGCGGCGATACGGGCGGAATTCACGCGGCTCATCTGGCCGGCACCTACGCCGATGGTCATATCGCCCTTGGCGTAGACGATGGCATTGGACTTCACGAATTTCGCCACGCGCCAGGCGAACAGCAGGTCACGCATTTCCTGCTCGCTGGGGACACGTTTGGTGACTACCTTGAGTTCGCCGTGCAGCGCGAGATCCGCATCCTGCACCAGCAAACCGCCGCTGACCTTCTTGTAGTCGAGGCGCGCTGCGCTCTGCTTCGGCCACTCGCCGCACTCCAGCAGACGCACATTTTTCTTGGCGGCGACGATTTCGCTGGCGGCGGCCGACACCTTGGGTGCGATGATCACTTCCACGAACTGGCGCTCCACGATGGCCTTGGCGGTTTCCGCATCCAGTTCCCGGTTGAAGGCGATGATGCCGCCGAAGGCGGATTCGGGATCGGTCTGGTAGGCGCGGTCGTAGGCCTCGAGCAGGCTGCTGCCCACGGCGACGCCACAGGGGTTGGCATGCTTGACGATCACGCAGGCTGCGCCTTCGTCAAACTGCTTCACACACTCGAGCGCGGCATCCGTATCGCCGATGTTGTTGTACGACAGTTCCTTGCCCTGCAACTGGCGCGCGGTGGCTACCGAGGCTTCCTTGGCGCCGCGGCTGACGTAGAACGCCGCCTGCTGGTGCGGATTCTCGCCATAGCGCATGCCCTGTGCCTTCACGTACTGCACATTGAAGGTGCGCGGGAAACCCTCGGCCTTGCCGTTCTCGACGATGGCGCCCAGATAATTGGCAATGGCCCCGTCATAGCGCGCGGTGTGTTCGAAGGTCTTCACCGCCAGATCGAAACGCGTGGCATCCGAGACCGCGCCGCCGTTGGTGCGCATCTCCGCCAGCACACGGCCGTAATCCGCCGCATCCACCACTACGGTGACGGCAGCGTGGTTCTTGGCTGCGGCACGCAGCATGGTAGGGCCGCCGATGTCGATGTTCTCGATGGCGTCCTCCAGCGTGCAGTCGGGCTTGGCCACGGTGGCGTCGAAGGGATACAGATTGACCACCACCAAGTCGATGGGCTTGATGCCGTGCTCGGTCATCACCGCTTCATCCTGGCCACGTCGGCCGAGCAGACCGCCGTGCACCTTGGGATGCAGCGTCTTCACCCGCCCGTCCATCATCTCGGGAAAGCCCGTGTAATCAGAAACCTCTACGACGTTTACGCCGTTGTCGGCCAACAGCTTCGCCGTGCCGCCGGTGGAGAGGATCTCGACGCCCATACCGGCCAGCTCGCGGGCGAAGTCGAGAACGCCGGTCTTGTCCGAGACGCTGATCAGTGCACGCTGGATCTTGTTCATTGCATTTCCTTTTTCTCAAATGCTGTGTTAACGCACAGAACGCGGAGCACGGGGGCGTAGAGAAACAACAGTATTTGCTTTCCTCCGCGCCCCCGCGCCTCCGCGACCTTCGCGTTTCAAACCCCGACCGTGCTCATTGGTCCAGGCCGTATTGCTGGAGTTTTTTGCGCAGGGTGCCGCGGTTGATGCCGAGGACTTCCGCGGCGCGGGTCTGGTTGCCGCCGGTGTGGGCGAGCACGGTTTCCAGCAGAGGCCGTTCCACTTCGCTGAGCAGCAGGCCATAGAGATTGCCGGGAGCGTGTCCGTCCAGATCGGCGAAATAGCGATCCAGGGCGGCCCTGACGTGGCCGTTGAGTCCGATGGCACCGTTGGTTTTTCTGTTGGTCATGCGGCCAACTCCTCCCCTTCGATAATGCGGTCAAAAAATTCTCTGACCATCGAAATCTGTTGCTGCGTGGTTTCCACCTGGTTCACCGCCTGGCGGAACAGGGCGCCCTGGCGCTGGCCCTTGCTGTACCACGAGATGTGCTTGCGTGCGACCAGCAGTCCGGTGCGCTCGCCGTAGAACGCATAGAGGTTTTCCAGGTGGGCGAGCAGGATGTCGCGAATCTGCGACACCGGCGGCTCGGGCAGCCGTTCGCCCGTTCTTAGAAAATGCTCCACTTCGCGGAAGATCCACGGCCGGCCCTGGGCAGCACGGCCGATCATCACGCCATCGGCTCCGGAATGGTCGAGCACCGCCTTGGCCTTGTCGGGTGTGGTGATATCGCCGTTGGCGATGACCGGCAGGCGCACGCTTTGCTTTACCGCGCGGATGGTGTCGTACTCAGCCTCGCCGCTGTAGCCGTCGGCGCGGGTGCGGCCGTGAATGGCCAGACACTGGATGCCGGCCTGCTCGGCGATGCGTGCCACCTTCACGGCGTTGCGGCTCTGGGTGTCCCAGCCGGTGCGGATCTTGAGCGTCACCGGAACGTCCACTGCCGAGACCACGGCTTCGAGAATGCGTGCCACCAGGGCCTCGTCGCGCAGCAGCGCGGAACCCGCCATGACGTTACACACCTTCTTGGCCGGGCAGCCCATGTTGATATCGATGATCTGCGCCCCGTTTGCCACGTTGTAGCGGGCCGCGTCGGCCATCATGGCCGGGTCTGCGCCCATGATTTGCACAGAACGCGGTTCGGGCTCTCCCTCGTGATCGGCGCGGCGCTTGGTCTTTTCACTGCCGTAGAGCAGCGAATTGGAAGACACCATTTCGGACACGGCGAGTCCTGCGCCCATGGCGCGGCACAGCAGCCGGAATGGGCGATCGGTCACGCCTGCCATGGGCGCGAGCACCAGGTTGTTCTTGAGCTCGTACGGGCCGATGCGCATCGGAGAGGGGGAGTCACCGCAAACGGGACCGGCAATGATAAAGCACCGCGGCGTGTGCTCAAAATCCAATCGCGCGTTCGCGACGGATTTGCATCACCAGTAGCTAATGTTCTTTCGCGGCAGTGGCGGCAACTGCTTGTGACACAACGGGATCACATTTCAGCGGAATGCGAACTCGTAGCCGAAGGCGCGATCACCGGGATCGAGGATTTCCAGCACCGCGTGGGCTTCGGCGCCGGGCGCGAGCGGGGCGTGGGTGGGGGGGGACAGATACTCGGCCGGTGTGAAGCGGCGGCTGGCGATGGGCCGTTCTTCCGTATCCAAAAAGGTGACCTGCAGATCCGGATAGGGCTGGGCCAGCGGCGCGTGATTGATGAAGGTGGCGTCGACCAGCAGGGCCTTGTCGAAGCGGGGATGGCTTTGCACGTTTCGCGAGGTGAGTTCGAGCGCGGCGATATCGCGCCAAGGCGGCAGCGTGCAGCGGGCCACGACGCAAAGCCCCTCCATGGCGGGGCGCAAGGCAGGCTGGGCGGCGAAGGTCCCGCGGTGATGCCAGGCGTACTGACCGACCAACAGCAGGATCAGCACGAAATTGAGCGCGGTCCAGGCCATGGTCGACCAGCCGCTTGGCTGCGGCGCGGGGTGCCGTGTGGCGAAATCCAAATCCGGAAGCCGCGTCGGGCGCGGCGCGGGCATCGCTGCGGCCGGTGGCGGGTTCGCGGCCGGCGCACCCAGCCGGTACATGCGTGCATCGAACACGCTCTGGCAAGCCCCGCACCGCACTTTGCCGGCCGCAGCGGCCAGTTGGTCCGCGCGAACGCGGAAGGTGGTGCGGCAGCGCGGGCAGCGGGTCTGCATGGCCGTGGCCGCGCTTAACGCCGGCGGCCCTCCAGCCGGGCCCAGTCTTCCAGCACCGTGGTCGGGGCCATGTCGAACCATTGTTCGTATACGCTGCGCACCTCATCCGCCTGGTCACGGAGAATGCCGGAAAGCACGATGTGAGCGCCGGGTTTGACCAGCCCCGCAAAGCGTTCGGCGAGAATCATGAGCGGACCCGCAAGGATGTTGGCGAGTAACACGTCGGCGGTTTCCGCTGGCGGATGCTCGGGGAAGCTGGTGACCAGGCTGTCGCCGATCTGGTTGCGATCGGCATTCTCCCGGGTGGCAAGCAAGGCCTGCGGGTCGTTGTCCGTGGCCCACACGCTGGCCGCACCCAGACGCGCCGCGGCAATGGCCAGGATGCCGGAGCCGCAGCCGTAATCGATCACGCGCAGTCCGGTGGGCGCATGGGCGTCCAGCCATTCCAGACACAGGCGCGTGGTGGGGTGGGTGCCGGTGCCGAAGGCCATGCCCGGGTCCAGCAGGATGTTCACCGCATTGGGGTCGGTGGGCGTGTGCCAGCTCGGCACGATCCACAGTCGTTCACCGAAACGCATGGGCTGGAAACGATCCATCCAGGCGCGGTTCCAATCCTGGTCCTCTAGGCGCTCGATTCGATAAGGCGGCAGTGGCGTCGGGGCGAGCCGACGGGCCAGGTTGGCGACCACCGCGTCCATGTCCGCGTCGGCACTGAACAGCCCGTTAACGCGGGTGCGATCCCACAGGGGGGTGGTGCCGAGCGCCGGCTCGAAGATGGGCTGGTCGGCCGCGTCGAGCAAGGTGACCGCCTCGGCGCCGGCCTCGGCGAGCAGGTCGGACAGGGCGTCACCGTCGGCGGCGTTGCATTCCAGGAGCAGTTGATTCCAGGGCATGGTGAAGTAGAGGCCTGTGTTCGCCCGGGGGTTCCCGGCGGTGAACGAAAAAGCCGCCCGGGCGGGCGGCCGTTCCGCGGCCTTACAGGCCGAGTTTCTTGTGCAGGTAGTGGATGTTGGTCCCGCCTGCCGCGAAGGCCGCATCATCGAACAATTCCTGGTGCAGGGCGATATTGCTCTTGATGCCTTCGATGATGATTTCGTCCAGGGCCGAACGCATACGCGCCATGGCGCTCTCGCGGGTTTCGCCCCAGGCGATGAGCTTGCCGATCATGGAGTCGTAGTTGGGCGGTACGGTGTAGCCGTTGTAGATATGTGAATCCCAACGGATGCCCGGGCCACCCGGTACGTGCAAGCCGGTGATCTTGCCGGGCGAAGGCATGAAGCTCTTCGGGTCCTCGGCGTTGATGCGGCACTCCATGGCGTGGCCGCGCAGCGTGATCTGGTCCTGGGTGTAGGACAGCTTTTCGCCGGCAGCGATGAGGAGCTGCTCCTTGACGATGTCCACGCCGGTGATCATCTCGGTGACCGGGTGTTCCACCTGCACGCGGGTGTTCATCTCAATGAAATAGAACTCGCCGTTCTCGTACAGGAATTCGAAGGTACCGGCGCCGCGGTAAGCGATTTCACGACAGGCGGCGGCGCAGCGCTCACCGATGCGGCTGCGCTGCTCCTCGGTGATGCCGGGGGCGGGCGCCTCTTCGATGACCTTCTGGTGGCGGCGCTGCATGGAGCAGTCGCGCTCACCCAGGTAGATGGCGTTGCCGTGGGTGTCGGCGAGCACCTGGATTTCCACGTGGCGCGGGTTTTCCAGGAATTTCTCCATGTACACGGTGCTGTTGCCGAAGGCCGCGCCCGCTTCGCCACGCGTCAGGGCGATGGCGTTGAGCAGATGGGCTTCGCTGTGCACCACGCGCATGCCGCGGCCACCGCCGCCGCCCGCCGCCTTGATGATGACCGGGTAACCGACCTCACGGGCGAGGCGCAGGTTTTCATCGTCGTTTTCGCCCAGCGGACCGTCGGAGCCGGGAACGCAGGGCACGCCGGCCTTTTTCATGGCGTCCTTGGCGGAAACCTTGTCACCCATCAAACGGATGGTGTCGGCGCGCGGGCCGATGAACACGAAGCCACTTTGCTCGACACGTTCTGCGAAATCCGCGTTTTCCGACAAAAAGCCGTAGCCGGGATGAATGGCGACGGCATCGGACACTTCCGCGGCGCTGATCAACGCCGGGACGTTCAGATAACTTTGTGCCGACGGCGCGGGACCGATGCAAATGGATTCATCGGCGAGTTTCACGTGCTTGAGGTCGCGATCCACTGTGGAGTGGACGGCGACGGTGCGAACGCCGAGTTCCTTGCACGCCCGGAGCACGCGCAGGGCGATCTCGCCGCGATTGGCTATGACGACCTTTTCAAACATACGTCTGCCCTTTGCGGCGATTATTCAATGATGAACAGCGGCTGGCCGAACTCGATGGGGTCACCGTTCTCCGCCAGGACAGCCTTGACCACACCGGCCTTGTCGGCCTCGATCTGGTTCATGATCTTCATGGCTTCGATGATGCACAGGGTGTCGCCCACGTTCACGCGCTGGCCCACGTCCACGAAGGGCTTGGCACCGGGGGAAGCGGCGCGATAGAAGGTGCCGACGATGGGCGACGTCACCTGATGGCCGGTAATCTCGGGCGCGGCCGCCGGTGCGGCAGGGGCCTGGGCGGGTGCGGCGGGTGCCGGGGCGGCGGCAGGTGCCGGGTGGGCATATACCGTCTGCTGCGGCACCACTTGGCTGGCGCGGCTGATGCGTACCGATTCCTCACCTTCCTTGATCTCGATTTCGGCGATGCCCGATTCCTCGAGCAGCTCGATGAGTTTCTTGACTTTGCGGATATCCATTTTTCTAACCTGCCTTGTTCAATGTTGATCGCCGAGCCGCATGAACGCGGCTGCCAGCGCGAATTCGTAACCGGCGGCGCCGAGGCCGCTGATGACACCTTGAGCCATGTCCGAGAAATACGAGTGCCGGCGAAACGGCTCCCGTGCGTGCACGTTGGACAAGTGCACCTCGATAAACGGGATGGCCACCGCCGCGAGGGCGTCGCGCAGGGCCACGCTGGTGTGAGTGAACGCAGCGGGATTGATGATGATGAACACCGTGCCATCGGCGCGTGCCCGGTGCACCCGCTCGATGAGCTCGTGTTCGGCATTGCTCTGAAACGCCTCGAGGGCATGCCCCTGGGCGGCAGCCTGCTCTTTGAGCCGGGCGTCGATGTCCGCCAGCGTCGTGCTGCCGTAGATCTGGGGTTCCCGGGTACCGAGCAGATTGAGGTTGGGCCCGTTGAGTACCAACAGCTTGGCCATGAACCTTCCTAATCGCGTGTTTTTGGCGAAATATTTTTGTAGTTATCGGCCGGATCGCCGCAGTTCCAGGCGTTTGGAACCGGCGGGGCCATGCGAGTGGGCGCCATTGTGCCCGAAGGTCCTAACCATGTCCATATGTGCCCAAATTGGCCGATTATGGGCGCATGTTCAGCCAAATTACTGTGCGTTTTCCGTGACCCGGTTCACAAGCAAGGCCTTGACGGATGCCTCGGCTTCCGCCCGGGAAATCTCACCGGCATGGGTGTGGGTGATTCGGCCGTCCCGGTCGAGCACCGCCGTGAAGGGCAGTCCGTCCACCGTGTTGCCGAAGCTGCGCGCCAGGGCGATACCGATGTCGTCGGCGATGAGCAGGGGGTAGTTGATGCCGCTGGTCACGGCAAAGTCCCGGGCGTTGGCGGCGGTATCCACGGTGATACCCAGCACCACCAGGCCCTGGTCGGCGTACTGCGCCTGCAACGCGATGAGCTCCGGGACCTCACGTCGGCAGGGTGGACACCACGGCGCCCAGAAATTCACCACCCGCACCTGGCCAGCCCAATCGTCGAGGGAACGGGTCCGGCCCTCCAGGTCAGGCAGCCGTACGCCGGTGGGCGCCTGCACCGTGTCAGGGGCGCTGAAGTACAGGTAACCGGCCGTGGCTCCGCCCGCCAGGGCGACGGCGGCGAGAAGAACAGCGATGCTTTTTCTCATATCCACCGGCAAATCAGGCAAAAAGAACGTCCGCAAGAAAAAGGCAAAAAGCATGGACCACGGGGAACACGGGGGAAGACAGGATTCCGCTTTCCGTGTCTCAGCAGTCGGTCGGGTTAGCGTAGCGTCGTAGCATAACCCGACACGTTCTGTCGGGTTACCCCTGACGGCTAACCCGACCTACGTGCGCTCTTAAAGGCAAAAGGCATTGACCACGGAGGCCACGGAGGAAAAACATTATTCCTTCTCCGTGGCCCTCCGTGGTTGCGGCTTTTCCTTTCTGTCTCTATGTCCGCTGGCGTTCATTCGCGGACGTCTGTCTTATAGCACTGCCTTGCAAAAGGCGAGATCGGGCGTCAACGCCGGAACGCCGCTTCCACCTGCGGCTGGAACTGTTCCGGCTTCATGAAGCCCACCACGCGGTAGTTCTTGCGCTCCGCGCCGGCGGTGTCGAAAAACAGAATCGCCGGCGGGCCGATGAGCCCAAAACGCTTGAGCAGGGCCTGATCCGCATCGTCATTGGCGGTGACGTCGGCCTGCAACAGCAAGGCGCCCTGGAGTGAGGAAATGACGGCGGGATCCGAGAAGGTGTATTTCTCGAATTCCTTGCAGGACACGCACCAGTCCGCATAGAAGTCCAGCATCACCGGCCGGCCGCCCGCGGCGGCCAGCTCGCGGTCCAGGTCGGCGGAGGTCTTGATGGTCCTGAACTGCAAATGGGGCTGCTCGGCCGTACCACCGGCGAAACGCAGGTGCTCGAGCGGCGCGAGCGGATCGCGCCCGCCACTGGCCGTGCCGATGAGCAACAGGGCGCCGTAGACCAGCAGCACCACGCCCAGGCCCTTCCACAGCTTCTGCCAGCCGCCCTTGCCAGCAATGGGGTCGAGCGCGCCCATGTACACGGCGGGCACGATGAACAGCAGCGCCCACAGCACCATCACCACGGCCGCCGGCAGGATGCGCTCCAGCATCCACACGGCGACCGCCAGCATGAGCACGCCGAACACGGCCTTCACCGTATCCATCCAGCCGCCGGCGCGGGGCAGGAATTTGCCCGCGGATACGCCCACCGCCAGCAGCGGCGCACCCATGCCCAGGCTCAGGGCAAACAGGGCGGCGCCGCCCAGTACCGCATCGCCGGTCTGGCCGATGTAGATGAGGGCGCCCATGAGCGGCGGCGCCACACAGGGGCCGACGATGAGGGCGGAAAGCAGGCCCATGACGGCCACACCCGTGAGATTGCCGCCCTGCTGGCGGTTGGAGATCTCGGTGATGCGGCTCTGCAGACGGGAGGGCAGTTGCAGCTCGAAGAAGCCGAACATGGACAGGGCCAGGGCCACGAATACGGCAGCGAAGGAGCCCAGGATCCACGGGTTCTGGAAAGTGGCCTGCAGGTTGGCGCCGAACAGCCCGGCGATGACGCCGGCCACCGTGTAGGTGAGTGCCATGGCGAGCACATAGACCAGGGACAGGGTGAAGGCGCGCCGCGTGGTGATGCTCGCGCCCTGGCCCACGATGATGCTCGACAGGATGGGGATCATCGGGAAGACGCAAGGCGTGAAGGCAAGCAGCAGGCCCAGGCCGAAGAAGGTCAGCACGGTCATGGCCGTATTGCCGCTGGCCAGGGAGGCGGCCAGGCTGTCCTGCTCCGAAAGCGGTTCCGCGGCGGCCGGCGCGGTGGCTGCGGTGGCTGCGGTGGCGACCGGCGTGACGCCGCCGACCGTACCGGCGGGCAGGTTCAGCGTGAAGGTCTTTTTCTGCGGCGGATAGCAGATGCCGGCTTCGGCACAGCCCTGATAGCCCACCACCAGCTGCAGGCGCTGCGCCGCAGCCTTTTCACGCACCACCGGCACCTGCACCTCGACGCCGTCGTGGAACACCTGGATGCGGCCGAAGAATTCGTCGTCCTTTTCCTCGCCCGCGGGAATTGTGGGGTCGCCGAGCGCCACACCGTCGGCGTCCGTTAGCTGGAAGCTGAACTTGTCGCGGTACAGGTAGTGCTTGGGGGCGATTTCCCACCGCGCCAGCAAGGTGTTGCCGTCGAGGGCGTCGGCACTCAGGCGGAAGGCCACGTCCGGATCGAGGACTTCGTCCTCCTGGGCTCCGAAGGAAGGCAGCAGACTGGTGACCGGGGCGGACTTCATGGCCGGCAGCACAGGCGTCGTCCCGGCGGTGGTGGCGGGCAGCTTCAGGGTCACGGTCTGGCGATGCGGCGGGTAACACACGCCCACGTCGGCACAGCCCTGGGAGTGGGCCACCAGGGTCAGTTCGCGCACCTTGGCGTCGTCGCGCTGCAGCGGCACGTCCACGCGCACCTTACCCCGGTAGATCTCCACCTCGCCGAAGAACTCGTCCTGCTTTTTCTTGCCGGCGGGAAAGGCGGGCTCGCCGAGCTCGACGCCGGCGGTTTCGGTGGTGAAGCGGAGTTTGCTGCGGTAGAGGTAATAGCCGTCCGCCACGGACCATTCGGCGCGCAGGGTATCGGCATCGAGTGCCCTGGCAGTGAAAGAGAATGCCTCGTCGGGCGGCAGCAGGTCTTCTTCGGTGGCAAGCCCCAGCAGGGGCAAGATCAATAACGGCAGAAAGCCAAGAATTCTTTTCATTGTTTGTTGTCCAGGACTGAGTTGATCCATGCGAGGTAATCCCCCGATCCCTGCGCGATAGGGACAGCGACGACTTCGGGAAGTTCATACGGGTGCTTGGAACGGATCGCTGCCTCCACCTTCCCGTAGGTGTCCTGGCGGCTTTTCACCAGCAGAAGCTGCTCCTGATCGATCACCAGTTCCCCTTTCCACTGGTAGACCGAACGGATCCCGGGCACGATGTTTACGCAGGCGGCCAGCCGTGTCTCTACCAAATGCCGGGCGATGCTCTCCGCCGTTTCCGTATCGGGGCAGGTGGTGATGATGAGACAGTGATCCATGATGGTCGCGCGCAGGTCGGAAGATACCGCCTTATACTCTAACTTTTCCGGTGAAACCCATGCGAATTCTCCACTGGCTGTTGCTCGGCATCCTGCTCGCTCCCCTCGTCGAGCTCTACTTCCTTATTAAAGTGGGCGGAGTCCTCGGTCCTATTCCCACGATTTTGCTGGTCGTGTTCACTGCGGTGGTGGGCGTCGCGCTGATGCGCCAACAGGGCTTCACCACGCTGGCCCGGGTCCGCTACGGCATGGCCCGCGGTGAAGTGCCCGCCATGGAGATGCTGGAGGGGGTGATCATTCTTGCCTGCGGCATCCTGCTCCTGTTCCCAGGGTTTCTTACTGACGCGCTCGGATTCCTCGGATTGATTCCGCCGGTGCGCCGCGCCGTGGTGCAGCTGGCGCTCGCGCGCGCTGTCGTGCGTGTGCAGACGCCGGCGCGCCGGCCCGGCGAGGGTCCGCGGGTGATCGAGGGCGAATTCCGGCGCGAGGACGATCGCTGATCCATCCCCTGCCTTCCCTTTTTGCGGCCCCACCTTGCCTGCTCACCTTGATTTTCGGCCAACCGGACTTATCATTAGCACTCGCGAAAAGCGAGTGCTAACAGGTCTGCAGCGGGCCCCTGGAAGAGCGGGCCAGCGCACTGCGCAAGCACCACTTTCAACTGTCCGTTCAATACGTTAGGAGAGAATGAAGAATGAACATCCGTCCGTTGCATGATCGCGTGATCGTTCGTCGCCTGGAAGAAGAGCGCACCACCGCCGCCGGCATCGTGATCCCCGACACGGCAACCGAGAAGCCGAATCGCGGCAAGGTCGTCGCCGTGGGCAAGGGCAAGACCAACGACAAGGGCGAGGTCCGTCCCATGGAAGTGAAAGTGGGTGACGTGGTGCTGTTCGGCCAGTACGCCGGCTCCAAGGTGAAGATCGACGGCGAAGAGCTGCTGGTCATGAGCGAAGACGACCTGATGGCCGTCCTCGAAGGCTAAACCCCCCGCACTCAACCGGATCTTTGAGAGGAATAGAGAACAATGGCTGCCAAAGAAGTGAAGTTTTCCGCTGATGCCCGTCACGCCATGCTGCGCGGCGTGAACATCCTGGCCAACGCCGTCAAGGTGACCCTGGGCCCCAAGGGCCGTAACGTGGTGCTGGAGAAGTCCTTCGGCGCCCCCACCATCACCAAGGACGGCGTGTCCGTGGCCAAAGAGATCGAACTGGAAGACAAGTTCGAGAACATGGGTGCCCAGATGGTGAAGGAAGTCTCCTCGCAGACCTCCGACGTGGCCGGCGACGGCACCACCACCGCCACCGTGCTGGCCCAGTCCATCCTCACCGAAGGCATGAAGTCCGTGGCCGCCGGCATGAACCCCATGGACCTGAAGCGCGGCATCGACAAGGCCGTGGCCGCCACCGTGGAAGAGCTGAAGAACCAGTCCAAGCCCTGCACCGATGACAAGGCCATCGCGCAGGTCGGCACCATTTCTGCCAACTCCGACGAGTCCATCGGCCGCATCATCGCCGATGCCATGGGCAAGGTGGGCAAGGAAGGCGTCATCACCGTCGAGGAAGGCACCTCCCTGGAGAACCAGCTGGACGTGGTCGAAGGCATGCAGTTCGACCGCGGCTACATCTCGCCCTACTTCGTCAACAACCAGCAGAACATGAGTGCCGAGCTCGATGACCCGTTCATCCTGCTGTGCGACAAGAAGATCTCCAACATCCGCGAGATGCTGCCGGTGCTCGAAGGCGTGGCCAAGGCCGGCAAGCCCCTGCTGATCATTTCCGAAGATGTCGAAGGCGAAGCCCTCGCTACCCTGGTGGTGAACAGCATCCGCGGTATCGTGAAGGTCGCTGCCGTCAAGGCGCCGGGCTTCGGTGACCGCCGCAAGGCCATGCTGCAGGACATCGCCATTCTCACCGGCGGTCAGGTGATCTCCGAAGAAGTGGGCCTGACCCTCGAAAAGGCCACCCTGAACGATCTGGGCTCCGCCAAGAAGGTGCAGGTGACCAAGGAAAACACCACCATCATCGATGGTGCCGGTCAGAAGGCCGACATCGAAGCGCGTGTGAAGCAGATCCGCGCCCAGATCGAAGAGACCTCCTCCGACTACGACCGCGAGAAGCTCCAGGAGCGCGTGGCCAAGCTGGCCGGCGGCGTGGCCGTCATCAAGGTCGGTGCCGCTACCGAAGTCGAGATGAAGGAAAAGAAGGCGCGCGTGGAAGACGCCCTGCACGCCACCCGTGCGGCAGTGGAAGAAGGCGTGGTGCCCGGCGGCGGTGTTGCCCTGATCCGCGCTCTGGAGGCCATCAAGTCCCTCAAGGGTGACAACCACGACCAGGACGTGGGCATCGGCATCGCCCGTCGCGCCATGGAAGAGCCCCTGCGCCAGATCGTCGCCAACGCCGGCGACGAGCCCTCCGTCATCGTCAACAAGGTGAAGGAAGGCAAGGGCGCGTTCGGCTACAACGCTTCCAACGGCGAGTTCGGCGACATGATCGCCATGGGCATCCTGGACCCCACCAAGGTGACCCGCAGCGCGCTGCAGAACGCCGCTTCCGTGGCCGGCCTCATGATCACCACCGAAGCCATGGTGGCCGAGCTGCCGAAGGAAGATAAGGGCGGCATGCCTGCCGGCATGGGCGGCGGCATGGGCGGCATGGACATGATGTAAGTCCAGG
>JAWLCT010000024.1:0-47609 GCA_041687015.1 Gammaproteobacteria bacterium | reverse complement strand
TTAATCCTCCCATTGGTAAATCATCACCGCGCCGGCCGAACACTGGTTGCAACCACTGCATTTCGGCGCGGCACGGCGCGTGACCTTGCCCTTGCGCAACCACAGGTCGAGGGCGCCCTCCACGGCGGCGGGCTCGGCATCGAAATGCACGGCGATTTCCTGCAATGTGGCCTGGCGGTGCTCGCTGAGGTAGTGCTTGACGTCGCTGGGTGTCATAAACGGCTTCCTCCCCTTCACGCCTGTTCTGCGGCCGATGCGAGTTTCAACGTCGCATCGCGATCACCGTAGCGCCGCATGACCAGCAGTCCCACGACCACACCGACCACGATCACCGCAACCCAGAGCGCCGATTGCAGCGGATGGCGCGCGAAGGTCGCCACCTGGTAGAACAGCGTCGCCGCACCGTAACCCAGCCCCGTGGACCAGGCGGCGATGAATGCGGCCCAGCGGCCGCCCGCTTCGCGATACACGGCGCCCAGTACGGCCACACAGGGGAAATAGAGCAGGATGAGCAACATGTAGGCGAAGGCGCCCACCTGGCCGTCGAACAATTGCGCCATGGCGCCAAAGGTCCCTTGTGAAACCTCCTGCGTCTCGGCCGCGGCCGCCACATTGCTCACATCGCCGATATCGAGACCGAGGGGATCGAGTGCGGCCTCAGCAAGTCCAGCCAGATTGGCAGGAATGGTGGCGAAGGCTTCCGCGACCGCACCCAAGGGATCGAATGCCGCGTCGTCGCCGGCCTGCTCCGCCTCTGCCCCATTGCCGATCTGGCTATAGAGGGCGTCCAGCGTGCCGACCACCGCCTCTTTGGCCAGCACGCCGGTGAACACGCCGACCGCCGCAGGCCAGTTGTCTTCGTCCAGACCGATGGGTGCGAAGGCGGGCGCGATGGTGCGTCCCACGGCGGAGAGCATGGAGTCGTCGCTCTCCTGGTGACCGAAACTGCCGTCGGTGCCGATGCTGTTGAGGATGTTCAGGATCAGCACCATGGGCACGATGACGCGCCCCGCTTTCACCACGAAACCCTTGAGCCGTTCCCAGGTATGCAACAGCAGGCCACGTAGCGTGGGCAAGTGATAGGGCGGCAGTTCCATCACAAAGGGCGCGCCCTCGCCGGGCAGCAGGGTGCGGCGCAGGGCCAGGGCGGTGAGGATCGCCACGGCGATGCCCACCAGGTAAAGCGTGAACACCATGTTCTGTCCGCCCACAGGGAAAAATGCCGCGGCGAACAAGGCGTAGACGGGCAAGCGTGCACCGCAGGACATGAACGGTGTCATGGCCATGGTGAGCAGGCGATCGCGCGGGTGTTCCAACGTGCGCGTCGCCATCACCGCGGGCACGTTGCAGCCGAAACCGACGATGAGCGGCACGAAGGACTTGCCGGGCAGACCCAAGGCGCGCATCAGGCGATCCATCACGAAGGCGGCGCGTGCCATGTAGCCCGAGTCTTCCAGAAACGAAAGGAACAGGAACAGAAAGCCGATCACCGGAATGAAGGTGGCCACGGTCTGCACGCCACTGCCGACGCCGTCGGCCAACAACACGGTCAGCCACTGGGGTGTGCCCAGCGCAGTCAGCAGCGCACCCAACCCGTCCACCAGCACGGCGCCGAACAGCAAATCGAAGAAGTCGATGAAGGCACCACCGAGATTGATGGTGAACAGAAACATCAGGTAGATGACCAGGAGGAAAACCGGCACGCCCAGGATCCGGTTGAGCACCACGCGATCAAGGGCGCGATCGATGCCGCCCACGGGCAGGCCACTGCGGGTGATGACATCGCGCGCCAGTTCACCGATGAAGGTGTAGCGCGCGTCGGCGGCCAGCACGTCCAGTTCCTCGCCATGCAGTGCCTCGGCACGACGACGATGCGCTGCAGCGATTTCGATGGCTTCGGCATCGACCGCACGCAGTGCCGCCTCATCTCCTTCCAGCAGTTTGAGCGCAATCCAGTAGGGCGTGAGCACCGAATCCGGCGGTGGCGTGATACGCGCAGCCAACTCGCGTACCGCCTCCTCGACGGCCTCCTGATACCGCACGCGCACGGGGGTTGCGGTGACCGACCCTTCGGCGATGCGTTGCTTCAATTCGTTCACGCCCTTACCCGCGGCGGCACTCATGGGCACCACGGGACAACCGAGGCGCCTCGCCATTTCCTCCGCATTCACGGTGATACCCTTGGCCGCTGCGGCGTCCACCATGTTCAGCGCCACGATCATCGGTCGGCCGAGTTCGAGCAGCTGGGTGGTGAGGTAGAGATTGCGTTCCAGGTTGGCCGCATCGACGATGTTGACGATGAGATCGGGGGCACCGGAGAGGGCGTAATCGTGGGCGACTTTCTGGTCCAGTGAGGTGGCGCCCGGGATGGCGTCCAGGGCGTAGACACCCGGCAGGTCCACCACTTCCACCGTCTGCCCACCGTGGCGGTAATGACCGCTCTTGCGCTCCACGGTAACGCCGGGCCAGTTGCCCACAGTCTGCCGCGCACCGGTCAGGGCGTTGAACAAAGTGGTCTTGCCGCAATTGGGATTACCCACCAGGGCGATGGTCATCGAGGTATTCATGGGCGAACGTCTCCGCGGTCCGTCAGGCGTTCGATGCGCAACACGGCGGCCTCGTCCTTGCGCAGGCTCAGGTGATAACCGCGCACCTGGATTTCCACCGGATCACCGAGCGGCGCCACCCGAGTCACGGTGAGCGCCGTTCCCGGCGTCAGACCCATGGTTAACAGGCGATGACGATAACCGGGGGCGCCCTTGGCGAAACCCGCCACACGGGCGTGCTCTCCCACCTTCAGTTGCTTCAGCGTGGTGTGCATGGCAATCCTCAGAGTTGAACAGCCAACTGGGCGGTCAGGGTCCGGCAGGTCTCACCGGAGCCACCGTCGGCGCGGTCGTAATCGCTGTCGTGGGCGTACTCGAAGCCAAGCGCAGCGGCATCCATCAGCTGCACGGACAGGCCGAGCGCATAACGCTGCGCCGGCAGGCCCAGTGCCAGCGCCTCACGGGTTTGCTGATAGCCCGCTGCGACGCTCGCCTCGCGACCGGCCAACGTGAAGCCGTAACCCGCCTCCACCCGCCAGGCTGCCGGTGCGGCGCCTGCACCGTCGAAGGCGAGCTCGGTGACCTCGAAGGTCCCGGCCTCCAGGTACTCGGCGGCCAGACTCGCCGTGCCGTGGTTCAGCAACAGGTGGGCACCGTAGGCGGGCACGTCGTCGCGCACGCGTTCAATGCCGAGGTCCTGCAGCACCGTGCTGACGGCGTCCGCATCGCTGACATCGGAGAGGTAGCTGATGCCTGCACTCCAGGCCCCTGCCACGCCCAGGTCGAGGCGCAGGCCACCGTTGTCCAGGTGGTCTTCCTCCGTCGAATCCATATCCCCGTTGAACGCGAACGCGGCCACGGACCACGCTTCGGCCGTATAGCCCAGCACCGCCGCCGTCTCGCGCGCCTCGCCGAGGGTCAGGGTGAAGGGGTCGCTGATCAGCTGGGTTTCGAAACGACCGAAGGGCACATACATCTGCCCCACGGTGACGGATACACCCTTCCATGGTGCCGCTACGAGGACGGCCTCATCGATCTCCAGGGGCGTGTCGTCCTGCTCGTAAAGCGTTGAAATGCGTGCCGTGAGCGCGGGATGCAGGGAGGCCTCCACGCCGAAGGCCAGGGTGGCCACGCTCAGGTCGCTGGCACTGCCATCGGCAAAGTCCGGGCGATCGGTATAAAAGGCCTCCATCTCGAGCAAGGCGTCCAGGCGCCAGTGCGGCACCTCGAGTGATTGGGCGAGCGCCGGTTGGGAACAGGCGAGGCACGCAAACAAGGGGGTGAGGGCTTTGGACATCGGGGTTCCGCATCTGCGCTTGGTGTTGAGAACGATTCGCATTACAACAAGAACACCCCCACAGCGTCAAGGCTTTTGCCGAAACGTGTACACTGCGGGTCCCCATGAGTCCGAATCAGCCCCTTTCCATCGCAGCGGCCCTCGCCCGCGCCCATCAACGCCTGGGTGCCGATGCGGGCGGCGAGGCCGAAATCCTGTTGGCCCATGTCCTCGGTAAAAGCCGGACCTATCTGCACACCTGGCCGGAGCGAGTGCTTACAAGCGACGAGCAGACAGGATTTGAGGCGCTACTGGAAAGGCGCGCGCGGGGCGAACCGGTGGCCTATCTGGTGGGGACGCGGGGTTTCTGGTCGCTCGATCTCGCGGTGACGGTCGACACGCTCATTCCCCGGCCGGAGACCGAGCTGCTGGTGGAGCAGGCCCTGGCGCGTATCCCGCCGGACGCGGACTGGGCCATCGCCGATCTGGGTACCGGCAGCGGTGCCATCGCCCTGGCGTTGGCGCACGAGCGCCCCCATTGCCGGGTGGTGGCCACGGACCGCAGTGCGGCCGCCCTTGCGGTGGCACGGGGCAACGCCGAGCGGCTCGGCATTGCCAACGTATGTTTTCGCGAAGGCGCATGGTATGCGCCGCTCGCCGGCGAGCGCTTCCACGTCATCGTTTCCAATCCGCCGTACATCGCCGAGGACGATCCGCACCTCGACCAGGGCGATCTGCGCTACGAGCCGCAAACGGCCCTGGCGGCCGGCCCTGACGGCCTCGACGATCTGCGCCTCATCGTCGGCGGCGCCGCAGCGCATCTGTGGCCCGGCGGCTGGCTGTTGCTGGAACACGGTTACGACCAGGGGGAGGCCGTGCGTGGATTATTGTGCGAACATGGCTTCCTGGACGTGCACAGTGTCCGGGACGTTCCGGGACACGAACGCGTGAGCGCAGGCCAGCGCCCTTGAGGCACCTCCCGGCCGGGGGGGTTGACCTGTAATCCCGCCTAGCTAGGATCCAATCCATGACCGCGTTGCCGCCCCTGCCCAAAAACCGCGACATCCGCTTCTGTCGCCTGCATCCGGACCCGCACCAGGCGCGCTCCGCCGAGCCGTTCGTGGGCGGCATGGACGGCGTACAAAATGCCGCCGCCGTCACCGGCCACCAACTCCAGGTAGGCTATGACCTCACCCGGGTGACCTTGCAGCAGATCGAAAACACGCTGCAGGCCGAGGGCTACCACCTGGACAACAGCCTGCTGTGCAAGCTCAAGCGCGCGCTGTACTACTACACGGAAGAAAACGAGCGCACCAACCGGGGCCTGCAGGGGCCCGAAGCAAACACCCAGGTCTACGTCAACCGATACCAGCGCCTGCGCCACGGCTGCCGCGACGAGCGCCCGGAGCACTGGCGCAACTATCTTTGATAACGCGCCCCTGAAAAGACAGCCCAACGCAGAGGACGCGGAGGCGCAGAGAACGCGGAGACTGCCCCGAGGCATGTTTTCTCCGCGGCCTCTGCGGCTTTGCGTCCTCCGCGTCCAACCCCTCGAGCACCGCCGTGAACGACCAACAATACGAACGCTACAGCCGGCAGATGCTGCTGCCCTGGCTTGGGCTTGCCGGCCAGGAGCGGGTCATGCGCTCGCGCGCGCTGGTGCTAGGCCTGGGCGGTCTCGGCTCACCGGTGACGCAATACCTCGCCGCCGCCGGCGTGGGTACGCTGGTGCTGTGCGATTTCGATAACGTGGACCTTTCCAACCTCCAGCGTCAGGTGCTGCATCACAGCGCCGACGTGGGACGGCCGAAGGCGGAATCCGCTGCGGACGCCGTGCGCGCCATCAATCCCGACGTCGAGGTGATCGCCCTGAACCAGTTCCTGCAGGGCGACAGCCTGATGGAGCAGGTGGCGTTGGCCGACGTCGTCATCGATGCCTGCGACAACTTCGAAAGCCGGTACGCCATCAACGAGGCCTGCGTGCTTGCACGCAAACCGCTGGTTTCCGGCGCGGCGATTCGCATGGAAGGCCAGGTCACCGTGTTCCGCAATGACCGGGCCGACGCCCCCTGTTACCGCTGTCTCTACCGCGACGACAGCGGCGCGGGCGAGGACACCTGTAATCTTGTGGGCGTATTGGGACCGCTGGTGGGCATGGTCGGCAGTATCCAGGCCGCGGAGGCCCTCAAGCTGCTCGCGGGTGAGAACCAGGGGCTTGCCGGACGCCTGCTGATGGTGGATGCGCTTACCATGGACATGCGCAGCCTGCGCCTGCGCAAGGACCCCAACTGCCCCGTGTGCGGAGCCGCCCATGAGTGAAGTCGCCCTGCCCCGCGCCCTGGTGAATCGCCTGCTTGCGCACGCGCAGCAGTCACCCGAGGCGGAAGTGTGCGGCTTCATCGCCGCGAAAGACGGCGTTCCCGTCGAGGTCTATCCCGTGGCCAATGCCGCCACCGATCCGGGGCACCTGTTTGCCATGGATGCCGCCGCCCAAATCGATGCCATGCGCACCATGCGCGAACGCGGCGAAACCCTGTTCGCCATCTATCATTCGCACCCCCACGCACCGGCCGCGCCATCACGGCGCGATCTCGCCGAAGCGGCCTATCCTGACGCGTTGTACCTGATCATTTCCCTGGATACGCGCGGCGTGTTGGATATGCGCGGTTTCCGCCTGCACGGCGACGACATGGAAGCGGTGGGGCTGTTGCTGGCCTGATCAGTCGAGCACGAAGCGTAACTGGAAGAACAGCAACGGCACCAGCGAGTCCAGCTCAGGCACGTACAGCGCGTTCAAACCCACGCGCCCCACGCCGACGGACAGCAAAGGCAGCAGCGCCGGAAACGGCTCCCCGTCACGGTGATCCCGCCGGGTCATCAGCATGGCCGCGAATCCCGCGTCCAGATAGCCCGTGCCTTCCACCAGCCGCACACGGTAGCCGCCGCCAACGGCGTAGGACGGATCCTTGCGGCTGTCCTGAAAACCGTTGGCAAAGACGAATGGCCTGCCGCGACCGCCCCGTGTAAAGTCGTACTGAATCCCCAGCCCGTAATTGGCTTCGTTGTCGTAGCCGTCTTCGGTGTCACGCAAATGCATGGCGTGGCCGTTCACCAGCAATGCCCACTGATCCGCCTGTGCGGCATCGGACAGCACGAGCCACAGCAACACCGTGCCCAGCAACGTGCGCCCCATTCCCCCTCCGCAAGGATTTCACAGCACAGGGATAGAACACGCGGGAACCCTCGACAAATCCAAACGACACCGCGCGACGCGGGCTTATGGTGCAGGGAGCGGGTACGGCTGGCGCTGATGGGTAGGCGCGGACGGAAATCCGCGCCGCAAACGGGGATCAGTGGCGCGTGGCCGTGGGTTCGTTGGGTGGCGTATCGAGGAAAATCTGCGCCGCATCCACGGCATCGAAGACATAGCGCTGGTTACAGAAATCACAGTTCACCGTGATCGCGCCTTCTTCCTGCAGGATGGATTCAATCTCCTCCGCACCGAGTTGCCGCAGCATCACGCTGACGCGCTCCCGTGTGCAGGAGCAACGGAAGCTCACGGGCTCGGGTTCGAACACGCGCACGTCTTCTTCGTGAAACAGACGGTGCATCACGTCACGGGGCGCCAGTTCGAGCAGCTCCGCCGCGGTCACCGTCGCACTGAGGGTGGTCACACGGTTCCAGGCATCGGCATCGGCTTGGGGCCCATCCGCAGGCAGTTTCTGCACCAGCAGGCCGCCGGCTCGGCTCCCATCCGCCGCCAGCCAAAGGCGCGTATCGAGCTGTTCGGAGCGGGCCAGATAGGTGTCGAGGGCATCGGCGAGGCTGGCACCCTCCAGGGGCACGATGCCCTGGTAACGCTCCATGCCCTCGCCCGGATCGATGGTGATCACCAGGCGGCCGTCACCGAAGCGGGCGCGCAGGTCGTCGGCAGGCACATCACCCTTCCAATGGGCGATGCCGCGCAGGGTACGTGCGGACGTGCACTCCACCACCAGCAGGGAAATGGGCCCATCGCCCTGCACCTGCAGAATAATGCTGCCCTTGAGCTTGAGCGTGGCCGCGAGCAACGCCGCCGCCGCCATGCACTCGCCCAGTACATCACGCACCGTCGCCGGATAGTCGTGACGCTCCAATACCGCCTGCCAGGTGGCATCCAACTGCACCACCTCACCGCGCACACCGGCGTTCTCGAACAGGAATCGTTGAAGGGTATCGGACATCGCTCTTATCCAAGAAAAAGCGCTAACCACGGAGGGCCACGGAGAAGGGCAAATTCGTTATTGGACTTCACCGCACCAGCTCGGTTCACCCAACAAACAGGCTCTTCTCTCCGTGGCCTCCGTGGTTCCTGTCTTTCTCTTACGAGGACAGTTTCTTCTTGAGGAGGTCGTTGACTTGGCCGGGGTTGGCCTTGCCGCCGGTGGCTTTCATGACCTGGCCGACGAAGAAGCCGAACAGTTTGTCTTTGCCGCCGCGGTAGGCCGCCACGTTGTCGGGGTTGGCGGCGATGATGTCGTCGATCACCTTTTCGATGGCACCGGTGTCGGTGATCTGCTTGAGGCCCTTCTTCTCGATGATGGCGTCCGCATCGCCTTCGCCGTTCCACATCGCCTCGAACACTTCCTTGGCGATCTTGCCGGAGATGGTGTTGTCGGCCATGCGCTTCAGCATGCCCGCGAGCATGTCGGCGGTGACCGGGCTCTCGGTGATCTCCTTGTTCGACGCATTCAGCGCGGCGGACAGTTCACCCATCACCCAGTTGGCCGCAATCTTCGGGTCGCCGCCCGAGGCCTTCACCACGGCCTCGTAGTAGTCGGCCATTTCGCGGGAACCGGTGAGCACGCCTGCATCGTAGGTGTTCAGACCGTAGTCGGACATGAAGCGCTGCTTCTTGGCGTCCGGCAGTTCCGGCAACGTCGTGCGCACGGTTTCGAGGAAAGCCGCATCGATCTCCAGCGGCAGCAGGTCCGGATCGGGGAAGTAGCGGTAGTCGTTGGCTTCTTCCTTGGCGCGCATGGAACGTGTCTCGCCCTTGTCCGGGTCGTACAGACGCGTTTCCTGCACCACCTTGCCGCCCGACTCGATGAGCGCGATCTGGCGATCGATTTCGTATTCGATGGCCCGTTCCACGAAGCGGAAGGAATTGAGATTCTTGATCTCGGCACGCGTGCCGAATTCCTTCTGGCCCTTCGGACGTACGGACACGTTGGCGTCGCAGCGGAAGGAGCCTTCCTGCATGTTGCCGTCGCAGATTTCCAGATAGCGCACCAGCGAGTGCAGCTTCTTCATGTAAGCCACGGCCTCTTTCGAGGAACGCAGATCCGGCTCGGAGACGATCTCCAGCAGCGGCGTACCCGCACGGTTGAGATCGATGCCGGTCATGCCGTGGAAGTCCTCGTGCAACGACTTGCCGGCGTCCTCTTCCAGGTGCGCGCGCGTCACGCCGATGCGCTTCACGCTGCCGTCCTCCAGTTCGATGTCCAGGTGGCCCTGGGCCACCACGGGCAGTTCGTACTGGGAGATCTGGTAGCCCTTGGGCAGGTCCGGATAGAAGTAATTCTTACGCGCGAACACCGAGCGGTTCGCCACGGTGGCGCCGATGGCCAGGCCGAACTTGGCCGCCATGCGCACAGCGTCCTTGTTCAGCACCGGCAGCACGCCCGGCAGGCCCAGCGTCACCGCGTCGGCCTGGGTGTTGGGCTCGGCGCCATAGGCCGTGGCCGCGCCCGTGAAGATCTTGCTCTTGGTGGCGAGCTGGGCATGAATCTCAAGCCCAATGACAACTTCCCATTCCATATCTTCAAACCTCGTGAGCGGCCTCGGCCGCTGCAAAACCGAAGAGAAAAGCCTCTAACCACGGGGAACACGGGGGACACGGGGGTAAAAAGCGGATTCTATCTTTTCTTTCCCCGTGTTCCCCGTGTCCCCCGTGGTTCAAGCTTTTTCCAATGTCGTTATTCGAAGCCGCGCGGCATCCGCGCGTGCCAGTCGGTGGCTTGCTGGTATTTGTGCGCCACGTTGAGCAGGCGCGCTTCGTCGAACAGGTTGCCGATGATCTGCAGGCCAACGGGACGGTTGCCCACGAAGCCGGCGGGCACGGACATGCCGGGCAGGCCGGCCAGGTTCACGGCGATGGTGTAGATGTCCGACAAATACATGGTCACCGGGTCGTCGGTCTTCTCGCCGATGTTGAAGGCCACGGTCGGCGAGGTGGGGCCCATGATGACGTCCACCTGCTCGAAGGCGCGCTTGAAGTCGTCGGCGATGAGATGGCGCAGTTTCTGGGCCTTCAGGTAATAGGCATCGTAGTAGCCGGCGGACAGCGCGTAGGTACCGACCATGATGCGGCGCTTCACTTCCGCGCCGAAGCCTTCGCCGCGCGAACGCTTGTACAGGTCTTCCAGGTTCTTCGGGTTTTCGCAGCGGTGGCCGAAGCGCACGCCGTCGAAACGGGACAGGTTGGACGAGCACTCGGCGGGCGCAACGACGTAATAGGTGGGCACGGCCAACGCAGAATTGGGCAGGGAAATCTCCACCACGTCCGCGCCGAGCTTCCTGTACTCGGCCACGGCGGCGTCGATCACCTTGGCCACTTCCGGGTCCAGACCCTCGCCGAAGAACTCCTTCGGCAGGCCGATGCGCAGGCCCTTGAGGTCGGCGTTCAGGCCGGCGGTGTAGTCGGGCACCGGGCGGTCCACGGAGGTGGAATCGCGCGGATCGAAGCCGGCCATGGCGCCCAGCATGAGCGCGCAATCTTCCGCCGTGGTGGCCATGGGGCCGCCCTGGTCCAGGGAGGAGGCGAAGGCGATCATGCCGTAACGCGACACGCGCCCATAGGTGGGCTTGATGCCGGTGATGCCGCACAGGGCGGCGGGCTGGCGAATGGAACCGCCGGTGTCAGTACCGGTGGCGCCGGGGGCGAGGCGCGCCGCCACCGCGGCGGCGGAGCCGCCGGAAGAGCCGCCGGGCACGGCGGCCAGATCCCACGGATTCTTCACAGGACCGTAATAACTGGTCTCATTGGACGAGCCCATGGCGAATTCGTCCATGTTGGTCTTGCCCAGCATTACCGTGCCCGCCGCCTTGAAGCGGGTCACGACGGTGGCGTCGTAGGGTGCGGTAAAGTTGTCGAGCATCTTCGAGCCGCAGGAGGTGCGGACGCCGTCGGTGCAGAAGATGTCCTTCTGGGCGAGCGGTACGCCGGTGAGCGGGCCGCCCTTGCCCTCGGTCAGCAGCCGGTCGGCCGCTCGCGCCTGCTCCAGGGCAAGCTCGGGCGTGACGGTAATGAAACTGTTGAGCTGCGGGTCGAGGCGCGCGATGCGATCCAGGTAGGCGCGCGTCAGCTCTTCGCTGGAATACTCGCGCGCCTTCAGGCCGGCGGCCAGTTGGGCAATGGTCTTGTCATGCATGGTTGGGTGGCTTCCTGATGGCCACGGACGCGGTGCCCGGCCGGATGCGGCGGCACTGCGGGCCCGGTGGCAATGATGCGATTACTCGATGACCTTGGGGACCAGGTACAGACCCGCTTCCACAGAAGGGGCGATGGCCTGGAACTTGTCCCGCTGATCGGTTTCCGTGACTTCGTCCTCGCGCAGGCGTTGGGCCATGTCGAGCGGATGGGCCATGGGTTCCACGTCGCTGGTATCCACCGCGTTCATCTGTGCGACGAGATCGAGGATGCTGGAAAGGTTGCGGGCGTAGACGGGAATGTCATCTTCGGCGATGGCCAGGCGCGCCAGGTGGGCGATGCTGACCACGTCGGATCGGTCCAGAGACATGGGGGATTCCTGTATTAACGCTTTCTCGTAAAAATAGAAACTTATCACAGACATCAACTTGCCCAAACCCCCCCGGGACGGTAAATTACCGACGGTTTAGCCACCGCTTCCTCCGCAAGAGAATTCCTTCGATGTTCGGACGCTTGAAAGGCCTCTTCTCCTACGACATTTCCATCGACCTCGGCACGGCCAACACACTGGTGTATGTGCGGGGCGAGGGAATGGTGCTCAACGAGCCTTCCGTCGTTGCCATCCGGCAGGAGGCCGGCCCGAACAGCCCCAAGCGCATCGCAGCGGTGGGCGCCGAGGCCAAGAGGATGCTGGGCCGCACACCGGGCAACATCGTTGCCATCCGCCCCATGAAGGACGGCGTCATTGCCGACTTCACCGTCACCGAGAAGATGCTCCAGCACTTCATCCGCAAGGTGCACGAAAACAAGTTCAAGCTCATCAAACCCAGCCCCCGCGTACTCATCTGCGTCCCCTGCGGCGCCACTCAGGTGGAACGCCGCGCCATCAAGGAATCGGCCGCGGGCGCCGGCGCGCGTGAGGTTTACCTGATTGAAGAACCCATGGCCGCAGCCATCGGCGCGGGCATGCCCATTTCCGAGGCGTCGGGCTCCATGGTGCTCGACATCGGCGGCGGCACCACGGAAATCGCCGTACTGTCCCTGAACGGCATCGTCTACTCTGCCTCGGTGCGCATCGGCGGTGATCGCTTCGACGAAGCCATCATCAATTACGTGCGCCGCAACTACGGCTCGCTCATCGGCGAGGCCACGGCCGAGCGCATCAAGTGCGAGATCGGCACCGCCTACCCCACCACCGAGGTGCGCGAGATCGAAGTCCGCGGCCGCAATCTGGCGGAAGGCATCCCGCGCAGCTTCACGCTCAACAGCAACGAGATCCTGGAGGCGCTCCAGGAGCCGCTGTCCGGCATCGTCAGCGCGGTGAAGACGGCGCTGGAACAAACCCCGCCCGAGCTGGCGGCGGACATCGCCGAGCGCGGCATGGTGCTCACCGGCGGCGGCGCCCTGCTGCGCGATCTGGACCGCCTGTTGATGGAAGAAACCGGACTGCCGGTGATCATCGCCGACGATCCGCTCACCTGCGTGGCGCGCGGCGGCGGCCGGGCGCTGGAGATGATGGACGAGGCCGGCGGCGAACTCTTTTCACTGGAATGACGAAGAACCCGTGATGGGTGAGACGTGAAGCGTTAGACGTGGTGCGGTGGACGCCGCCCTTGCTTTCCAACACCTCACGGCTCACGCCTCACGTTTCACGCCCCGAGGTGTCCTATCAAACTGCTGTTCGTACAGGGACCGTCCCCCGCCATCCGGGCGCTGCTGCTCGCGATGGTCTCGCTCGCCATCATGTTTCTGGATCACCGGCAGCATCACCTGGAAGCGATTCGTGCCGGTCTGACTGTCGTCCTTTCGCCCCTCCAGTATCTGGCTGACCTGCCCGCGAGCGCCGTGGACTGGAGCTCGCAGACACTCTCCACACGCGAGTCCCTGCAGGAGGAAAACAGCGCCCTCAAGGTCGAACATCTGCAGCTCAAACTGCGCCTGCAGAAGCTCGATGCCCTGGAGGCCGAAAATGCGCGCCTGCGCGATTTGCTGCAATCGTCCACCGCCGTCGGCGAACGCGTGCTCATCGGCGAACTGCTGGCCGTGGACATGGACCCGTTCAAGCGCCTGGTGACGCTCAACCGGGGTGAGCAGGACGGTGTCTCCGAAGGCCAGGCGCTGCTCGATGCGCACGGTGTGATGGGCCAGGTGGTGAGCGTGGCGCCTTTCACCAGCGTCGGCATGCTGATCACCGACCCGAGTCACGCCATCCCCGTACAGGTCAACCGCACCGGACTGCGCGCCATCGCCATCGGTACCGGCGCGCCGGATCGGCTGGACATCCCCCACCTGCCCACCAACGCGGACGTGGAAGTGGGCGACCTGCTGATCACCTCCGGCCTGGGCGGGCGTTTTCCGCCCGGCTACCCGGTGGGCCGGATCATGTCGGTGCAGCGCGATCCCAGCCAGCCCTACGCCATCGTGGTGGCTGAACCGGCCGCACGCCTGGAGCGCAGTCGCGAGGTCCTGCTGGTGTGGCGAGGTGACGAAGAATGAGTCTCAACCGTCATCAAAACGGCTGGGTCATTGCCGCCAGCTTCGCCGTCGCCCTGCTGCTCACCATGTTGCCGCTGCCCGATTGGGCCGGCCCGCTGCGCCCCGAATGGGTGGCCATGGTGCTCATCTACTGGTGCCTTGCCCTGCCCGATCGCGTGGGGGTGGGCACGGGCTGGATCGTGGGCCTGCTGCTCGATGTCACGCGCGGGGCGATTCTCGGCCAGCATGCCCTGGCGCTCTCCCTGGTCGCCTTCCTGGCCGTGCATTTCCATCAGCGCATCCGCGTCTATCCGCTGTGGCAACAGGCCCTCAGCGTGCTCATGCTGGTGGCGCTGAACCAGATGCTGGTGCTGTGGATCAAGGGTGTGGTGGGCCAGCTGCCCGGCACCTGGACCTACTGGCTGCCTTCCTTGACCAGCATGCTGCTGTGGCCCTGGGTGTTCCTGCTGTTGCGCGACGTCCGGCGCCGCTTCCGGGTGGCCTGACGTGGCCCGGGGGATCGCCCTCAAGGATTCCATCCGGGAAAGCTCGCTGTTTCGCGCCCGCGCGATTCTGGCGGGCACCCTGACGGCGCTGCTCCTGCTCGCGCTGCTCGCGCGCCTGATGGTCCTGCAGGTCGCGCAGCACGAGCATTTCACCACGCTGTCCCAGGCCAACCGGGTCAACATCCAGCCGCTGCCGCCCACGCGCGGCCTCATCTACGACCGCAATGGCGTGGTGCTCGCGGAAAACCTGCCCACCTTCGCCCTCGAAATCGTGCCGGAACGTGTGCCCGACATGGAGGCGACGCTGGCGGCGGTGGCTGAACTCATCACCATCACCGATGCCGACCTCGATCGCTTCTACATGGAGCTCAAGCGCCGGCGCCGCTTCGAGGAAGTCCCGCTGCGCTTCAAGCTCGACGACGAGGAAGTGGCAACCATCGCCGTGAACCGCCATCGCCTGCCCGGCGTTGAGATCAGTTCGCGCCTGTCGCGCCACTATCCCTGGAGCACCCATACCTCGCACATCGTGGGCTACGTGGGGCGCATCGCCGAGCCTGAACTCAAGAGCATCGACACCTCGAACTACGCTGCCACCACGCACATCGGCAAGGTCGGTGTGGAACGCAGCTATGAAGACGCGCTGCATGGCAAGGTGGGCTACGAGCAGGTGGAAACCAACGCCCGCGGCCGCGCCCTCCGTGTACTGGAGCGCACGCCGCCGGTTCCCGGCAAAAACCTGCACCTGAGCATCGACCTGCGCCTGCAGGTGGCCGCGGAGGAGGCGTTCGGCGAGGAAAACGGCGCCCTGGTGGCCATCGATCCCCGTACCGGCGCCGTGCTCGCGCTGGTGAGCGTGCCCGGTTACGACCCCAACCTGTTCGTGAACGGCATCGATGCGGAAACCTACCGCGCCCTGGCCAATTCCCCCTACCGCCCCCTGTTCAACCGCGCGTTGCGCGGTCAGTACCCGCCGGGCTCCACCATCAAACCCGTCATCGGGCTGGGCGGGCTGGAAACCGGCACCGTCAAGCCAAACGACACGGTTTTCTGTCGCGGCTACTACACCCTCGAGGGCGACTCTCACCGCTACCGCGACTGGCGTCGTGGCGGCCACGGCCCCATGGTGTTGCACGAAGCCATTGCCCAATCCTGCGACGTTTATTTCTACGACCTCGCCCTGAACATGGGCATCGACAAGCTCACCGAGTATCTGGGCCATTTCGGCTTCGGTCAGCGTACCGGCATCGACATCGTCGGCGAGGCCTCCGGGCTGCTGCCGACACGTGACTGGAAGCGGCGTGTACACAACCAGCCCTGGTACCCGGGCGAGACGTTGATCACCGGCATCGGCCAGGGTTTCCTGCTGGCCACACCGCTGCAGCTGGCCGCCCATGTGGCCACCCTGTCCTCCGGCGGCAAGCGCCTGCGCCCGCAGGTGGTCGCCGCCATCGAGGATCCGGCGACCGGGAGCCGCCAGGCCCTGGCCGGCGACATCCTCGAACAGGTGCCGGTGAAGAAGAGCGAGCACTGGCACCACGTCACCGATGCCATGGCCGAGGTGGTTCACGGTGCCCGTGGCACCGCCCGCGGCATCTCCCGGAATGTCACCTACCGGATCGCCGGCAAGACCGGCACGGCACAGGTGTTCGGCATCAAGCAGGACGAGGAATACGACGAGGAAAAAGTGGCGAAGAAGCTGCGCGACCACGCAGTGTTCGTGTCGTTTGCACCGGCGGATGACCCGCGCATCGCTGTGGCCGTGCTGGTGGAAAACGGCGGCAGCGGCAGTTCCGTGGCCGCACCTATCGCGCGCAAGGTGATGGATACCTACCTGACCGAAAAGCCCGAGGACACGCCCCTGTGAGCACGTTCGTCGACACCCCCGCCGCCGCGCTCTGGGCCAAGCGCCTGCATCTGGACCTGCCCCTGTTGCTCGGCCTGATGCTGCTGTCGGGCATCGGTCTGGTCACCCTCTACAGTGCCGGCGGCCAGGACATGGACCTGGTGATGCGCCAGCTGGCACGTCTGGGCGTCGGTTTCGCCGTGATGATGGGCGTTGCCCAAATCCCCCCGAGCGCCCTGCGTCGCTGGACACCCTGGCTGTACGGCATCGGCATGGCGGCGCTGTTGGCCGTGCTGCTGACGGGCGTCATCGGCAAGGGCGCGCAGCGTTGGCTCGATCTCGGCCCGGTGCGATTCCAGCCGTCGGAAATGATGAAAGTGGCGGTCCCGGCCATGATCGCCTGGTATTTCGCCGAAAAACCGCTGCCGCCACGGCTCTCGCACGTCTTCGCGGCGGTCGCCCTGTTCCTGCTCCCCTTCGCCCTGGTGGCGAAGCAGCCTGACCTGGGCACTGCCCTGCTCATCGGCAGCGCCGGCGGTGCCGCCTTGCTGTTTGCAGGCATCCGCTGGCGCCTGGTGGGTTATGCCTTCCTCGCCTTCATCCCGGTGGCGGGGCTCGCCTGGCTGTATGGCCTGCGCGAGTACCAACGCCAGCGCATCCTCACCTTCCTGGATGCGGAGAGCGATCCCCTCGGTGCCGGCTATCACATCATTCAGTCGAAAATCGCCATCGGCTCCGGCGGGATGTACGGCAAGGGCTGGCTCAACGGCACCCAGTCACATCTGGAATTCCTGCCCGAGCGTCACACCGACTTCATTTTCGCGGTGTTCGGCGAAGAATTCGGTCTGCTCGGCGCCGTGTTGCTGCTGGCCGTCTACTTTTTCGTTATCTCGCGCGGGCTCTATATCGCCATCAACGCGCAGGACACGTTCCGCCGGTTGCTGGCAGGCAGCCTCACCATCAGCCTGCTGGTGTACGTTTTCGTGAACATAGGCATGGTCACCGGCATTCTGCCCGTGGTAGGTGTACCGCTTCCACTGCTGAGTTACGGCGGCAGTTCGCTGGTGACCCTCATGGCGGGTTTCGGTATCCTGATGTCGATTCAGACGCACCGCAAACTCGTCGATAGCTGAAGAAAAATGAGACCCAAAACCTCGACATGGACATTGCTGCTCGCCGCACTGCTTACCAGTGCGCCCGCGACGGCCAGCTTTACGCAACGCACGGACGTGCAAGGTTTCATTGACGACATGGTTCGTGAGCACGCCTTCGAACGCACGCGCCTGATGCGCCTGTTCGAAGAGGCCAAAACCCGCGAGGACATCCTGGCGGCCATTGCACGTCCTGCGGAAGCCAAACCCTGGCACGACTACCGCCCCATTTTCGTCACGGACGATCGCATCCGCGGCGGCGTGGCCTTCTGGCGGGAACACGCCGAAGCGCTGGCGGCGGCGGAACGCGAGTTCGGCGTGCCGCCTCACGTCATCGTCGCCATCATCGGCGTGGAGACACGCTACGGCCGCCACACGGGGCGGTATCGGGTGCTCGATGCCCTCGCCACCCTGGCCTTCGACTATCCGCCACGCAGCGACTTCTTCCGCGGCCAGCTCTCGCAATATCTGCTCATGGCGCGCGAGGAGGGCATCGACCCGCGCGAACTCACCGGCTCCTATGCGGGCGCCATGGGCCAGCCCCAGTTCATGCCCAGCAGCTTCCGTCATTTCGCCGTGGACTTCGACGGCGATGGGCGGCGCGACCTGTGGCGCAATCCAGTGGACGTGATCGGCAGCGTGGCCAACTACTTCCACATGCACGGCTGGCGACCGAATGCACCGGTGGTACACCCCATCGCCGACCACGCCGAGCGCCTCGATACGCTGGCCAGCACCCGGCTCGAAACCACGGTTTCTGCCGCGGAACTGCCCGATCTCGGTGAGGCCACCGCCCTCGCACCGGACGAAAAGGTGTCCGTGGTGCGTCTGGACGGCAAGCAAGGGCCCGAATACTGGCTCGCCCGCCACAACTATTACGTGATCACCCGCTACAACCGCAGCCTGCTCTATGCCATGGCCGTGCACCAACTGGGCGAGGCCATTCGCGACGCCATGGGCGCCCCGGTGCAGACGGCGGTCCGGGAGCGCCGCTGATGCGCGCAGCCGCGCTGGCGCTGCTCGCTGCGGCCCTGCTTGCAGGCTGCGGCGAATTCCCGGTCCGCGACAGCGGCCCTGGACGTCCCGTTGACCTCAGCAACGTGGCCGAGCCGGTTCCCCGCTGGGAACCGCGCAGCCGGTACGGCAATCCCCCGCAATACACCGTGAACGGCCACACCTACAAGGTGATGGACAGCGCGGAAGGTTACGTGGAGCGGGGTCTCGCCTCCTGGTACGGCACCAAGTTCCACGGCCAGTACACCTCGTCGCGCGAAATCTATGACATGTACCGCATGACGGCGGCGCATCGTTCGCTGCCGCTGCCCACCTATGTACGCGTGACGAATCTGCAAAACGGCCGCAGCGTGGTGGTGAAGGTGAACGATCGCGGTCCGTTCCACAGCGACCGCATCATCGATCTGTCCTATGCCGCCGCGCATAAGCTCGGCGTCGTGCAAAACGGTACGGCGATGGTGGAAGTGCGCGCCATCGATCCGGCCGCCCCGACCACCGCCCCGGCAGGCTCGGTAGCCATGGTCACACCACAACCGGCATTCCGCGCCGGTGAAATTCCGCCCCCGGTCCCCGTGGCCGTGCCGGCCGCTGCGGACGCACCGCCACCCACCACCGCCACCCCATCGGCAACCGTCACCCCCGCGACCGCTGCCACGACCCACTACGTGCAAGTGGGCGCGTTCGCCAACCGCGACAACGCCGAACGCCTGCGCGCGCAGCTCGCTGCCCGTGAAGCCGGCGCGCTGCTTCATGAGACCCCGCATGCCACCCACGGCACGCTCTACCTGGTACGGGTGGGCCCGCTGCCCGACGCAGAGCAGGCGCAGCAACTGGCCGCGCGTCTCGCCGAACTCGGCCTCGGCACACCGCGGGTAGTGAAGGAAAGCAGCCCCGCTAACTAGCTGTTCTTGATCTTGAACAGGCGCCTCTCGCAAAGACGCCAAGATCGCCCAGGAAAAGCGGAAGCACTGCAGGCATGCTTTCCGGCTCAAGCCTTGGCGTTCTTGGCGTCTTGGCAAGAGCCTTCCCACACGTGAGCGTGATCCAGCATTCATTTCCCGCCAACGCGCTTAACGCGCCGGTGACGGCCACGTAGAATAAGCCCTGTTTCCGATGTCCAGTGCGCCGTAACCCACCTATGAAACAGCTCCTTGTCCTCGTCTTCCTTCTTGCTGCAGGCATCGCGAACGCCGACGCCAGCGCGTCACTGGTGCCCGGCGCACCGTCCCTGGCCGCCAAGGGCTACATCCTGCAGGACTTCCAAAGTGGATTCGTCATGGCCCAGAAGGACGCCGACACGCGTCTGGAACCGGCCAGCCTGACCAAGCTGATGACGGCCTACACGATTTTTCATGAGCTGCGCAGCGGCAAGCTGCAGCTTTCCGATGAGGTGCGCATCAGCCGCAAGGCATGGCGCACACCTGGATCGCGCATGTTCGTGCTGGTGGACACCGACGTGACGGTGGAAGAGTTGCTCAAGGGCATGATCATCCAATCGGGCAACGACGCCAGCGTGGCCCTGGCCGAGCACGTGGCCGGCAGTGAGGAGACCTTCGCGCTCATCATGAACGAACATGCCCGCAACCTGGGCATGACCTCCACCCGGTTCGCCAACGCCACCGGCCTGCCGCATCCCGAGCACTACAGCACCGCGCGCGATCTGGCCCAGCTCACCCGGGCGCTGATTCGGGAATTCCCGCAGTATTACCGCTGGTATTCGGAGAAGACCTACACCTACAACAACATCCAGCAATACAACCGCAATCGTCTGCTGTGGACCGACGACAGTGTGGATGGCGTGAAAACGGGTCACACGGACGCCGCCGGCTACTGCCTGGTCTCTTCCGCCCAGCGCGGCGACATGCGCCTGCTCGCGGTGGTGTTGGGTACCGACAGCGAGGATGCGCGCGCCCAGGAAAGCCTCAAACTGCTCAATTATGGTTTTCGTTTTTTCGAGACCCGCCTGCTCTACAGCGCCGCCGAACCGCTCAAGACCATGCGCGTGTGGAAGGGTGAATCCGACATGCTGCCGCTGGGCATCACCGATGAGCTTTATGTGACCCTGCCGCGCGGTCACTACGACAAACTCAAGGCATCGGTCACCGTAGAACGCGTCATCGAGGCACCTGCCGAAAAGGGCCAGCGCTTCGGCACCATCAACCTGCGCATGGGCGAGGAAACCATTGCCGAGCGCCCGCTGGTGGCCCTGCAGGACGTCTCGGAAGGCGGCCTGTGGCGGAAAATGGTCGACGGCCTCATGCTCATGTTTGAATGAGGCCTCGGAAGGCGCTGCGATGAACGGAAGCGACATCGTCTATCTCAATGGCGACTACCTGCCGGCCAGCGAGGCCCGGGTATCGGTCCTCGACCGCGGTTTCCTGTTCGGCGACGGTATTTACGAGGTCATTCCCGTCTACGGCGGCCGGCCTTTCCGGCTCGAAGCCCATTTGCTTCGCCTGGACCAAAGCCTCTCAGGCATCCGCCTGGCCAATCCCCTCACCCACCGCCGCTGGGCGGAAGTGCTCACGGAACTCATCGCCCGCAACGGCGGCGGCGATCAGACGCTGTACTTGCAGGTGACCCGCGGCGTGGCGGCGCGCGAGCACGCCTTCCCGCCCGACGCGGTACCCACCGTTTTCGCCATGAGCCAGCCCCTGGCACTGGAACCCGATCCTGCGCTGCAGGCCGGCGTGAAGGCCATCACGGTGGAAGACATCCGCTGGCGCCATTGCCACATCAAGGCCATCACCTTGCTGCCCAACGTACTCATGCACCAGCAGGCGGTGGACAGCGGCGCGGCGGAAGCCATCCTGGTGCGCGACGGTGAAGTCACCGAAGGCGCCGCGAGCAACGTGTTCATGGTCACCCGCGGCCACGTGGTGACCCCGCCCAAGAGCCACCTGCTGCTGCCGGGCATCACCCGCGATCTCGTGGTGGAGCTCTGCACTGAAGCCGGCATGCCGTGCAGCGAGTCCAAAATGACCGTCGACACCCTGCGCCGAGCCGACGAGGTGTGGCTCACGAGCTCCAGCAAGGAAGTGGTCCCCGTCACCCACATCGACGGCCTCCCCGTCGGCAGCGGCCAACCGGGACCGGTATGGGCACAAGCCGCCAGCCTCTACCGCGCCTACAAGGACGCCTTCCGTCGCGGCGAAGCGCACTGAGAAAGACAAAACAGCTTTAACCACGGAGGCCACGGAGAGGTGATGGTGATGCAGGCTTGCCGGATTGCGGTGGCGTGAGAAGGTTTGACCACGGGGAACACGGGACGAAGGCAATACTGTAGACCTTACCTCCCGATACCAAAACAATGCTTATCTCCGTGGCCCTCCGTGGCCTCCGTGGTTCCTTCTTCCTCGATGACTCTGGCATGATCGCCTGATGACCACCGATTCCCTGCTCGAATTTCCCTGCGATTTCCCGCTCAAGGTCATGGGTCGCGCCGGCCCGGACTTTGAGGCGACGGTGATCGCCATTGTGCGCAAGCATGCGCCCGATCTCGCCGAGGGCGCTATCAGCATCCGGGCCAGCAGCGGCGGGAACTACACGGCCCTCAGCTTCGTCCTCCGCGCCAACAGCCGCGAGCAGCTCGATGCGCTTTATCATGAGCTCACTGCCTGCCCGCTGGTGTCCATGGCCCTGTGAAACCGCTGGTCGTCCGCCGTCTGGGCCACAGGCCCTACGAGCCCGTGTGGCGCAACATGCAGGCGTTCACCGAGGCGCGCAGTGACGCCACCCCGGACGAAGTTTGGCTGGTCGAGCATCCGCCCGTGTTCACCCTCGGCCTCAACGGCCGCGCCGAACACGTGCTCGATGCAGGCGACATCCCGCTGGTGCAGGTGGATCGCGGCGGACAGGTGACCTACCACGGTCCGGGCCAGGCGGTGGTCTATTTCCTGGTTGACCTGCGCCGGCGGGGCATTGGCGTGCGCGCCTTCGTGAGTGCGATGGAACAGGCGGTCATCGCCCTGCTTCGCGACCACGGCGTCGCCGCCGAGGCCCGCCAGGATGCGCCGGGCGTTTACGTGGCCGGCGCGAAAATCGCCTCCCTGGGCCTGCGCATACGCCGCGGCTGCACCTATCACGGCCTCGCCCTCAACGTGGACATGGACCTCACCCCCTTCGCCCGCATCAACCCCTGCGGCTACGCCGGCCTGCCCGTCACCAGCCTGGCACAACTGGGCATCGCCCTCGACGTCGCGCAGGCAGGCGAGGCGGTGCTGTACCACTTCGCGGCGGCGCAGGGTTTTCGCCTGGGAAAAGAAGAAGAAATAGCCACGGGGAACACGGGGGACACGGGGGTTTAGAGGTATTTTCGAACGTGCTGGGCCGCACTGCGGTGAATAAAGCAGTGACGGCTGAGAATGATTACTTCATGATCCCCGTGTTCCCCGTGTCCCCTGTGGTTAAAGCTTTTTTCTCATGACCGACAACAGCGACAAACCCGCACCGCCCAACCCGCTCAAGGGCGCCAGCAAGATGGCGCGGATTCCGGTGAAGGTGGAACCGCGGGCTGAGAAGCTGCCGCTGCCGCGCTGGATCCGCGCGCGCTCGCCCAACAGCCCCGAGGTGCTGCGCATCAAGGCGATCCTGCGCGAGCAAAAGCTGCACACGGTATGTGAGGAAGCGGCCTGTCCCAATCTGGGCGAATGTTTCAATCACGGCACCGCCACGTTCATGATCATGGGCGGCATCTGCACCCGCCGTTGTCCTTTTTGCGACGTGGCCCATGGGCGGCCCGAGCCGCTCGATTCCGATGAGCCGCAGCATCTGGCAGAGACCGTGCAGGCCATGGGGTTACGCTTCGTGGTGATCACCTCGGTGGACCGCGACGATCTGCGCGATGGCGGTGCGGCCCACTTCGCCGCCTGTATCCAGGCGCTGCGCGAGCGTGCGCCGGGAACGGGCATCGAAATACTGGTGCCGGATTTCCGCGGTCGCGAACAGGTGGCCCTCGCGATCCTGCGCGACACGCCCCCGGACGTGTTCAACCACAACCTCGAGACCGTGCCGCGGCTTTACCGCCAGGCGCGGCCCGGCGCCGACTATCAGGGCTCCCTGCGACTGTTGGCGCAATACAAATCGCTGTGCCCTGACGTCCCCACCAAATCGGGCCTGATGCTCGGCCTGGGCGAGCGTGACGAGGAAATCATCGAGGTGTTGCGGGACCTGCGCGCCCACGGCTGTGAACACCTCACCCTCGGCCAGTACCTGCAACCCTCGCGACACCACCTGCCGGTGGAACGTTATGTCCCGCCGGAAGGCTTCGACCGCCTGCGCGCCATCGCCATCGAACTGGGGTTCAGCAAGGTCGCCAGCGGTCCCATGGTGCGCTCCTCCTATCACGCGGAAGAGCAGGCGCGCGGCGAAACCATTCGCTGAGCGTTTAAGCGTTACACGTCTTCAGTCTCACGCGTCACCTGTCACCCGCGTCTACGCTTAAAGGCGCCCACGGTTTTCATGGAGGGAAACCCGTGCCGCGCGCTGCCGTCATGATCTTCGGCTTGTGCTTCGTGCTGCTCGGCTGCAACGGTGACGCGGAGCTGGCCCCATCCATCGCCGACACGCCGAGGGCGGTGTTCCTCGCCCGCAGCACAGCGGCGCCGGATCGCCCGGAACTCTTCTCGGTCGACGCCGACGGCACCGGGCGGGTTCAGCTTTCGGCCATCCTCGCGGGTAACGATCCGGTCGTGGACTTCCGCATCTCGCCCACGGGCGAAAACGTGGCCTTTCGTGCGAACACGGATCTGGGCCGCACCGACCTCTTCGTTGCCGACACGCGCACGGGCCTGGCCCAATCGATGTCCAGCAGCTTTCCCGCGGGCAGCACGATAGCGAACGATTACGCATGGTCGCCTGACGGCGAGCGGCTCGCCTTCCGGGGGACGCTGAACGGACTGTTTCGCCTTTTCACCGTGCGCGCGGATGGGGCACTGCTCACGGAGATCTCGGCGCTGGTTACGGCGAGTGACATTCAGGACTTTGCCTGGTCGCCCGACGGCATGCGGATTGCGTTCCGCGCGCAGAACGCTCGCTCCGAATTGATGACCAGCTCGGCCGAGCGCGCCGAAACCGTCGTGGTCTCCACAACCGTCACGGACATCGACGTCGTCGATTACGCCTGGAGCCCGGATGGCACCCGCCTGGCTTTTCGCGCCAGTGCCGAACCGGGCAATCTGGCGCTGTACAGTACGCGCGCGACCTTCGCAGATGTCCGGCGGCTTTCGAGCGTGTTCCCCAGCGATGCGTCCGCCTTTGCGTGGTCGCCCACCGGCCAATTGATCGCCTATATCGCTGATGAGCGCGCCGACGGGATTTTCGAACTGTTCACCACGACGCCCACCCGTGCAGCGGGTGTAAGCAGTACGGTTGTTTCCGGGCCGCTCGTGGCCGGCGGCGATGTGCGTACATTCGCCTGGTCACCCGCAGGCACACGCATTGCGTATCTTGCCGATCAGAACATCGACGGGGTGGAAGAGCTGTTCGTGACCAGCCCGATCACCGGCGCACCATCGGTGGTGAACATGCCGTTGGCGGACGGCGCGGTAATCACCTTCGCCTGGAGCAGCGACGCGCGCATCGCTTTTCTGGTGCGCGACGGCACCACCCTCGCGCATACGCTGTTTGCCCTGGACCTGGGCCTCGACGGCGGCCCAATCACACTCTCCTCGCCGGGCCATAACGTGGTGACGTTCGCCTGGTCGCCGGATGGACAGCGCATCGCCTATCGCACCACCGAATTGTTCACGGCGTTCCCCACCGGCGATACACCGCTGCAGGTGTCCGGCGAGGAAGGTCAGGTGCTCGATTTCGTCTGGTCACCGGAATCGGGCCAGCTTTTTTACCGGGTGAACCCCGCCGACGGCACGATCCGTCTGTTTGCCACCGATGCCCTGGTGGCGACTGGGGAGGACGTCTCGGGCGCCGACATCGGCCTGGTGGAGCAGGACTACGCCGTCGCGCCACCCGAGCCGTGAGTGGCACTCAGTCGCCCAGACTCTCCTCCGCCTCGGTGATGTTCCTGGCACTGCCGACAATGTATGGATCCGGCGCGACGGCCACGTCCCGGTTCTTGTTGGGATAATCGAGGCTGTCCAGGATGAAGCGCATGGCGTTGATGCGTGCGCGCTTCTTGTCATCAGATTTGATCACCGTCCACGGCGCATCGGCCGTATCCGTGTAAAAGAACGTGGCTTCCTTCGCTTCGGTGTAGTCGTCCCACTTGTCCAGCGATGCCAGATCGATGGGGCTCAGCTTCCACTGCTTCAGGGGATCGGTGAGCCTGCGCTGGAAGCGCCGGTACTGTTCCTCGCGACTGACGGAAAACCACAGCTTGAAAAGCCGGATGCCGTCGCGCACCCACATGCGCTCCAGCTCGGCGGCCTGGCGCATGAACTCCATGTATTCGGACTGGGTGCAGAAGCCCATCACCTTTTCCACGCCCGTGCGGTTGTACCAGGAACGATCGAACAGGACGATCTCGCCTGCGGTGGGCAGATGCGCGATGTAGCGCTGGAAATACCACTGCCCGCGCTCACGCTCGGTCGGCTTCTCCAGCGCGACCACATGCGCGCCGCGGGGATTGAGGTGTTCCATGAAGCGCTTGATGGTGCCGCCCTTTCCGGCGGCGTCGCGACCTTCGAACACGATGACGATGCGCTGACCGGTCTCCTTGACCCAGTTCTGCATCTTGAGCAGCTCGATCTGGAGCGCCTGCTTGGCTTTCTCGTATTCCTTGCGCCCCATCTTTTCCGTGTAGGGGTAGGAACCGTATTTGAAGATGTCGACCTTGGAAAGCGACGGTTTGTCGTCCTGGCGCGGTTCACTGGTGACCGCCCGCAGCTTTCGCTGTTCTTTGCCCATATTTCCTCCGCCGGTCATGCTTCTTTCTAACATAGGGGCCGCGCCGAAAGCCCGTCAACAAAATGCGGCGCGAGGAACGACCGCCAGGGGGAATTAAGGGATCCTCCGAGGCACACCCAGCCGTTGGAGGTGGGAAAATGCGGAAAACACCGTGCCATGCAACGAAGACATGGCACGGCCGTTCGTCGGCGAACGTGTATTACGGCAGGAAAAGGCTCAACGTCCGCCCTCGTAAAGCACCTTCCAGCGACCGTCTTCGCGGGCGAGATACAGGCGCTTGCCCATGGTGCTGTTGAAGTTGTTGGAGCGGTAATCCTGGCGCAGGTTGATGACCACCAGTTCACGGCCGTCACTGGCCGTTTCCGGATAGGCGAAGATTGAAACGTCGTCCAGGCGAACGTGCTGGTATTCCTTGCCGCGCGCCACCTGGCGCTTGCGCGCCGCCCAGCTTTCCGCGTCGTAGCCCTTGCTCCAGAACGCGGGGGAGTAATGCGACAGGTAGCGCTCCACGTCGCCGCTCTCCCAGTCCGCGCGCCACGCCTCCAGTGCCCCCAGAATGTCATTACGCAGCGCCAGCCACTCGTCTTGCGCCAGCCACTGCACGCGCTCGGTGATCACCACCGGCGTGACACCGGGGTCCAGGTAGGCGTCCAGGGCGAGCAGGTCGGGGTTAGGCAGCACCACGCAGCCTTCGCTGTCCAGCGGCGGGCGGCTGTAATAGGCGCGCTCCGTTCCGTGCAGCCAGATGCCGTCACCGGTTTTGCCCAGGCGCCGGTCGAGTTCGTTGGGGTAGTTCACCGGATACGCGCCCACGCCGTATTTATCGGGCAGCTTGCGGTCGGGGATATAGCCGGTGACGAAATACACCCCTTCGGGTGTACGCAGATCGCCACGCAGGCTCTTGTTGCCGATGAGCTTGCCGGTGCTCACATAGTGATCGCGCAGCAGCCGCGGCGGTGCGTCCGGGCCGGCGTACTCGTACACGTACAGGCGGTGGTTGGACTTGTCCACCACGATGGCGGTGCGCACGTCGTCATCGAGTGCGAGCAGGCTGCGCGGCAGGCGGTCCTGGGGAAGCGTTTCCAGATAGGCCTTGAGTCGGGCCTCGGCTTCATCACGCAGGCCATCCAACCCACGCGGGCTGCTGCGGAACAAAGGCGCCGCGCCCAAATCGCCGAGCGGGTGCGTACGCGCCATCAGCAGGTCCCCATAAACCAAATGGGCCAGATGAAATTTCGGTGCGCGGCGGGTCAGTCGCCCCAGTTCTTCCTCTGCCTCGGCGAAACGTCCCGCCTTGAAGGAGAGAATGCCCTTGAGCAGGCTCGCTTCCGGATCATCGGGGTACTTGGCAAGGCGCTCCTCGAGGCGCGCCATGGCCTGGGCAAACAAGGCCGTGTCACCCATCTGCCCGGCACCGAGGCGGAGGTGCGCGATACTGTCGGCCGGCTCCTCGCTTTGAAAACGGTGAGCGCCGTACAGCCCCAGGGACAAGGAAAGCAGCAGTCCCGCAAACACCCATGTACCGAAGCGAAAACGCATATCAGGGCAGGACCTGGAGCGTGCGTTCACTGACGATCAGCCAGCGGCCGTCGCGGTGAACCAGGGAGAAGGCCTTGCGGGTGCGGTCCTGGTAATCGGGCGACCGGTAGCCCTGGATGACGCGGACACTCGCCCGATCCGGGCTGCGCAGGCGCACCTGCACGTCTTCGAGCGTGACTTCGATGGCTTCCGGGCGTGCCAGGCGCTCGCGCCGTTGCGCCTCCCATTGCGCACGGGAAGCACCGCGGGACGGGCTGAAATCGCTCGCATAGAAGCCCAGATAAGCCTCCACGTCCTGGGTAGCCCAGGCCTTGGCCCAGGCGTCCAGGGTCGCCGCCACATCAGCGTCAGGCGTCGCCGCGGCCTCAGTCGCTGGGGCCGTTTCGGATTCCGTGGCAGCCGGTGTTGCTTCCTCCAGCGTGGCGACCTGCTCGACCGGCTCCGTCTTGGCCGGCATCGCGGCAGTGGCTTCGGGCTTGGCTTCGGGCTTGGCTTCGGGCTTGGCTTCGGGCTTGGCTTCGGGCTTGGCTTCGGGCTTGGCCTCGGGCTTGGCCGTGGCTTGCGTTTTGGGTTCGGGCTTGGCCGTCGTCTGCGGCGCGGGCGCCGGCGTGTCCGCCTGGGCCAGGGTCACGCGGGTTGCCGGCGCCTTATCCTCCGGCGCGGCCAGGGCGTGCAGTACGCGCAGCTCGGGCGTATTGGGGGCTTCGGTCAGGCGCAGCGCCTTCACGTAGGAAGCGCGCGCCATTTCCACGTACACGGCACTGAGATTGCTGTAGATGGCGGAATAGCGCTCATCGATGCGCATGGCGCTTTCCAGGACGTCCTTGGCCTTTTCGAGCCGACCATCGGCCGCATACAACGCCGCCAGGTTGTTGTACGGCTCCGGATAGGACGGGTAATCGGCAATCAGGGCCTCGAACATGGCTTCGGCCCGGGCGCGCTCGCCCGTGCCCGCCAGGGCGGTGGCGTAGAGAAAGCGCTCTCTGATCTGCTCCTTGGCAAAAGGCGCAGCATCATGCAACCGCTCGGCGGCAGCGGAATAGTTTCCCGCTTTGATGTGCCGGGCGGCGTCAGATGCCAAATCGGCGCCGGCCAGGGCCGGGAGACCGAATGCGAACAGACCGCTGAGGGCCAACCACCTGAATTTCATCAGCTATCCATTTAGATGCGAGGGAATGCGAATTGGCGAAAATTATACCAATCGCCTCACAGAAGTCATGAATTGCAAAGCCTTTCTCCTTCTGGAGAGCCTCCCGTGCCCGTAGAATGGGCACTCGTCAAAACCATGAGAACCAGGGTATGTCCCAGACCCTGCTCCAGCGCATCGAAAAGCTGGTCGAGATTGGTATCGCCCTCTCCGCCGAGAAAGACACCCAGCGGCTGATGGAGATGATCCTTCTCGGCGCGAAAGCTATCACCAATGCCGATGCAGGGACGCTGTACTCCGTCACGGAAGATGGGCACGTAGCCATGGAAATCATGCGCACGGATTCGATGAATTTTGCCATGGGCGGGACCACCGGCCGTGCCATCCCGTTCCCCCCCATCGCGCTATACGACGCCGAAGGCCGCCCCAACGAACGCATGGTGGTGACCTACGCGGTGCTGCACGACACCACCGTGAATATTCCGGACGCCTACGACGCCGACGGTTTCGATTTCTCCGGCACGCGTGACTTCGACAAGCGCAGCGGCTACCGCTCACGTTCGTTCCTCACCGTCCCCATGAAGAATCACGAGGGCGACGTCATCGGCGTGCTGCAGCTCATCAATGCCCAGGACGAAGATACCGGCGAGGTGATCCCGTTCTCGGAAGAGGCCGAGCGTCTGACACGGGCACTTGCCTCGCAAGCGGCGATTGCGCTCACCAACAAGCGCCTGCTGAACGACTTGCAGGGCCTGTTCACGGCCTTCATTCATCTCATTGCCACGGCCATCGACGAAAAATCCCCTCACACCGGTGAACACTGCCGGCGGGTGCCGGTACTCACCATGATGCTGGCCGAGGCGGCGCATGCGAGCGAGGACGGGCCGTTCCGGGAATTCCGCCTCAGCGACGAGGATCGCTATGAACTGGAGGTGGCGGCCTGGCTGCACGACTGCGGCAAAATCACCACGCCCGACCACGTCATGGACAAGGCCACCAAACTGGAGACCCGCTTCGATCGCATCGCCCTGGTCGAAGCACGTTTCGAGGTGTTGCGGCGCGAGGCGGAAATTGCCTTGCTGCAATGCAAGCTGGCCGCGCGGGATGATAGCGATGCCGTCGCGGACGCCGAAGCCGCCTATGCGGCGACCTGCGCGCGGCTGGCCGACGAACGCGCCTTCCTGCGCGGCGCCAACCTGGGCGCTGAATCCATGACCGATGTGGATCAGGCGCGGGTCCAGGCTATCGCCGCACAGACGTTCACCACCCTGGACGGCGACACCCATCACCTGCTCACGGAAGACGAGGCCTACAACCTCTGTATCACCCGCGGCACGCTCAATCCCCGGGAACGCCAGATCATCAACAACCACATCGTGGCGACCCTCGACATGCTCGAAGCGCTGCCCTTTCCCAAGCATCTCCGGCGCGTGCCCGAATATGCCGGCGGCCACCACGAACGCATGGACGGCAAGGGCTATCCCCGTGGTCTCAAGGGTGAGCAGATGTCGCTGCAGGCGCGTATTGTCGCCATCGCCGATGTGTTCGAGGCCCTCACAGCGGCGGATCGCCCGTACAAACCGGGCAAGCCCCTGTCGGAAACCCTGGCAATACTCGCCGGCATGGCCCGCGAAGGCCACATCGATCCGGACCTGTATGCGCTTTTCGTACGTGAGCAGGTCTACCTGAAATACGCGCAACAGTACCTGGACACGCGCCAGCTCGATCACACCACGCCGGTCGCCCCGCCGATGCCGCGCAAGGCCCGATAAACACCCATGCACGTCCTGGTCATCGAAGACAACGTCGATCTGGTCGCCAATCTGGTGGACTTCCTCGAGGCGCATGCCCATGCGGTCGACGTGGCCTATGACGGCCGCAGCGGGTTTCTCAAGGCGAAGGGCACACGCTACGATGCCGTGGTGCTGGATCTCACGCTGCCCAGACTGGACGGCCTGGAAGTGTGCCGACAGTTGCGTGCCGCCGAGGTGGACACACCGCTGCTGATGCTCACGGCGCGGGACACGCTGAACGACAAGCTGGAAGGTTTCGCGATGGGCGCCGATGACTACCTGGTGAAGCCGTTTGCCCTCCCGGAACTGGAGGCCCGGTTGGCCGCACTGGCGCGACGCCGCCCCATGCCCCCGCCGACCGCCCGACTGCGCGTCGCCGATCTGGTGTTCGATCCGGGCACGCGTCAGGTGCAACGCGCCGGCCAGACCATCACCCTGCCACGCACGGCGCTGCAGATTCTGGAGATCCTCATGAGCCATTCCCCCCGCGTGGTCACCCGGCAGGAACTCGAACGCGCCATCTGGGGCGATCGCCTGCCCGACAGCGACGCATTGCGCACCCACCTGCACGTGTTGCGCAGCGCCATCGACAAACCCTTCGACAAGCCCTTGCTGCACACCCTGCATGGCGTGGGCTATCGCCTCGCCGATGAAATTCCGCACCAGTCTTGAGCGACGCACCACGCTCGCATTCGCCGCCTTTGGCGCCCTGGTGAGTCTCACCCTCGCCGTTGGCGTTCACTTCGCCGTGGGCGACATGGAAAAACGCCTGGTGTTGCAGGCCCTGGAAGCGGAGCTCCAGGATTATGTCAGCCGCCGGGAACGCAACCCCCATTCACCGCCGCCGAGCACGGCGACGGTGCGTGGATACGTCGCGCCGAGCGAGCGCTTTGCGCAGGCCATTCCGCCGCAACTCCTGTCGCTTTCGCCCGGAAGACATTCCCTCATGATTGGCGAGCGACGCTTCCGTGCGGCCATCGAGGATCGCGGCGGCAGCCGTTTTTACCTGCTCCATGACGAATCCCAGGCGCTGCAACGCATGCGCCTGCTGAGCGGTATCCTGGCGGGCGGGGTGGTGGTGATGACCCTCTTGTCCGCCATGCTCGGCGGCCGACTGGCACACCGGGTCCTGTCGCCCGTGCGTCAGCTCGCTCACAAGGTCCACGACGCAGCGCCGGACGTACCCGCCAATCTCGCCGCCGACTATGCCCGCGACGAAGTGGGCGAACTTGCCGCCGCCTTCGATCGCTACGCCAGTCGCCTGCATAATTTCATCGAACGCGAACGGGCCTTCACGGCCGATCTGAGCCATGAATTGCGCACGCCGCTGAGCGTCATCGGCGGCGCTGCCGAGGTCCTGCAGTACGACGCGTCCCTTTCGCCCGCCGCGCGTGAGCGGGTCGAGCGCATCGCCCGTGCCTGCCGCGACATGGCAGAGCTGACGCCGGCCCTGCTCGCATTGGCGCGGGAATCGGCGGCTCCCAGCCGTGAATGCGCCATGCAGGATCTGGTCACGCGCGCGGTGGACAACAATCGTCATCTGCTTGCCGGGCGTCCCGTCACACTGGCAGTGGACGTCCAGGCGGTGTCCATCGCCGCCGAACCCGCCCTGCTGCGTGTGGTGGTGGAAAACCTGATTCGCAACGCGTTCAGCTACACCGAACGCGGCCACGTCGCCATCCACCTGGACGAGCACGCGCTCGTGGTCGAAGACACCGGCAGCGGGATTTCGCCCGAAGAAAGCGATCGCATTTTCGAAACCTTCTACGCCAGCGCGTCGGGTACCGGCATCGGCCTGTCATTGGTCAAGCGCATCTGTGAGCGCTATGGCTGGCGTATCGAATTCGACAGCCAGCCGGGTCAGGGCAGCGTTTTCCGGCTGCGGTTTCGTGACGACCGGCAAGAGCCTGAGGGGACGGAATACCCTGTCAATCTCCGGGCGTAATCCTCGTCACCCCAGGCCGGTGTAGAACCGCCGCCCCTGGATTCCACTCTAAGACGTCGAAGTGTTCGCGGTCATTCGCCTGCACGTACACTTCAGCCACGCCCATTTCTGCCGCCTGTGCTCGCCATGTGCCCATCATCGCAATGCGGATGGAAGGCGCGGCTTAACATCTCCCTCACGTTCGCTTGACGCGAGTTTCACGGCCCGTGCGCTAGCCTTCGCGCGTCAATCCGCCGAGGACTTCGCCATGCGCGCCAACCCTGTTCTCCGCAGGCACGGGCTTTCCGTTCTACTCGCACTCGCCGCCGTTGCCGCGCCGTTTGCCGCGCTCGTCGGCAAACATCCGGGACTTGCGGTGTCCGGTTTGCCCCTGGCACTGGTCGCCGGCCTGCTCGGCAGGCGCGCCCCCAACAACTAATCGACACACCCATGCAACAACATTCCATCGCTTCCCTCAGCTGCCCGCTCTGGCTGGTCCGTCTCTTTCCCTTTTTGCAGTGGTGGCATCGGGTCGACCGCCACAGCTTTCGTGCCGACCTGAGCGCCGGACTCACGGGCGCCGTGGTGGTGTTACCGCAGGGCGTCGCCTTCGCGACCATTGCAGGCATGCCGCCCGAATACGGTCTTTACGCGGGCATGGTGCCGGCGATCATCGCCGCCCTGTTCGGTTCTTCCTGGCATTTGGTTTCCGGGCCAACCACGGCCGCGTCCGTGGTGCTGTTTTCCGCCCTGTCTGCCCTGGCGGAGCCCGCGACGGCGGAGTACGTGGGGCTGGCGCTCACGCTCACGTTCATGGTGGGTGTCATCCAGTTGGTGCTCGGCTTTGCCCGCCTCGGCACACTGGTGAATTTCATTTCCCATTCGGTCATCGTCGGCTTCACGGCAGGCGCGGCCATCCTCATCATTGCCAAACAGATTCGGAACTTCTTCGGGGTGGAACTGCCGCGCGGCGGCCACCTGCATGACATCCTCCTTGCGTTCGCCCAGCGCATCGACGAAGTGAATCTTTTCGTCACCGCCGTGGCCATGGCGACCCTGCTCTCCGGCATCCTGGTGCGCCGTTTCCTGCCTCGGGTGCCCTACATGATCGCGGCCATGTTGGTGGGCAGCGCGTTGGCGGCGGTGCTCAACGCCGGATTCGGAGAAGCCCACACGGGCATCGTCACCGTCGGTGCGCTCCCCGCCATGCTGCCCCCTCTCTCGAGTCCTTCGTTCTCCTTCGAGACCATCAAGGAACTCGCACCCACGGCATTTGCGGTGACCTTGTTTGCACTCACCGAAGCGGTTTCCATCGGCCGTTCGCTGGCCATGCGCAGCGGCCAGGCCATCGATGGAAACCAGGAATTCATCGGCCAGGGGCTGTCCAACCTGGCCGGCAGTTTCTTTTCGGGCTACGTGGCCACCGGCTCCTTCAACCGCAGCGGTCTCAATTACCAGGCGGGCGCCAAAACCCCGCTGGCGGCCGTATTCGCGGGCGGGCTGCTCATGGCCATCGTGGTGCTGGTGGCACCGCTCGCCGCCTGGCTGCCCAATGCCGCCATGGCCGGCGTGTTGTTCCTGGTGGCCTGGGGACTCATTGACTTCAGTCACATTCGGCACATCGTGCGCAGCAGTCGTGGTGAAGCCGCGGTGCTCGGCACCACGTTTTTCAGCGCCCTGTTTCTGGAACTGGAGTTTGCGATTTTCCTGGGTGTCATTCTTTCCCTGGTGCTGTACCTGAGCCGTACCTCGCGCCCCAAGGTGCTCGCGCGCGTACCCAACCAGGCCTCGCCACGGCGCCAACTGGTCACCGACGCTACCCTGCCGGACTGCCCGCAACTGGGCATCGTCAGCCTCGACGGTCCGCTGTTCTTCGGCGCTATCAGTCATGTGCAGGAAACCCTTGGCAGGCTGGCTCAGCACCGTCCGGGACAGAATCACCTGCTCTTGATCATGGAAGGCGTGAGCTTCATCGACCTGGGTGGCGCCGACCTGCTGGAGCGGGAAGCAGCGCGGCTGCGCGCCGCAGGCGGCGACCTGTATCTGTGTAAGGTGAAGCAGGAGGTACTGACGGTGCTGCGCAGGAGCCACACCCTCGAGAAGATCGGCGCCGATCACGTGTTCGATTCGAAGACCGATGCCATCGCCGCCATTCAGCCCCGGCTTGACGAGGCGCGTTGTTCCCGTTGCTCCGCCCGCGTGTTCAGCGAATGTTCACGCACCACTTCGGCTCACGACCCCGCCTGATCCCGCAAGACTGAGTGCCCCGTTGGCGGCTTCCCTGTCGCGACGGGGCACAATCGGGAGAAAGGGTTCGGCTGCTGGGAGCACCTCAGGCTGGCACCGTGCGGTGTGTGCCGGGCCGAGTTGCAGCGGTTCGTCTCAACGCAGGTCGGTGCGCCTCAGGATGCCAGGTTGACCTTCCCGTCCGCATCGGATGAGGGCAGGTGAGGCGCGGTGTCCCAGTTGAAGCGATTTTCGCGGAACAAGCGCAGGCAGGCATCGGCGGCCAACGTGTCATAGCGGACACCCATGCCGCTTTCGATTTCAGCAAGCGCCTTGTCCAACGGCAGTGCCGCGCGGTACGGGCGGTGCGAGGCCATGGCCTCCACCACGTCGGCGACCGCGATGATGCGTGCTTCCAGGGAAATCTCTTCGCCTTTGAGATTGTGCGGATAACCGCTGCCGTCCAGACGCTCGTGGTGCTGCACCACCATCTGCGCCACGGGCCAGGGAAATTCGATCCCTTCCACGATGTCGTAGCCCATCAGCGGGTGAGAACGAATGATGTCGAATTCCGGCTCGGTCAGCTGACCTGGACGGTTCAGGAACTCCGCAGGCACATAGATCTTGCCGATATCGTGGATCTGGGCTCCCAATCGCACGCCTTGCAGTCGGTGCGCGTCCAGTCCCAACTCCTCTCCGATGGCAACCGCCAGTTGCGCCACGCGGGTCTGGTGACCGGCGGTATACGGGTCGCGCTTTTCGATCGTGAGCGCGATGGCTTCGATGGTCTGCACCAACGCCTTCTGCAGTTGCTGGCCGATGCGCGTCTTTTCTTCTTCCATGCGCTTGCGTGCCGAGATATTGAGCAGGCTTGCGCGGCTTTCGATGACGTTTCCTTCGGTATCGCGCACCGGTTCCACGGACAGGCTCACCCAGACCGGCTGGCCATCGCGGCGCAACATCCGCACTTCCTGATCCCGGATTTGCTCACCGGTACGCAGGCGCTCGAAAAGGGCCCGGGCGCGTTCGAGTCCATCCTCGCCAGGCGCATAGAACTCGAACACCTTCATGCCCAGCAGCTCGTCACGGCTGTAGCCGAACAACCTGACGGTGGCGGCGTTGGCCTGCACGATGGCACCGTCCTGCGCACGCACCGACATATAGGCTGCCGGGGCATTGTCGTAGAGCTCATGATAGCGGCGCTCGCTGCGTTTGAGCTCCTGCTCCGCCTTTTCACGCAACAGCCGGCTGCGCAGGGTGACCACACCGAACGCCAAGTCGTCGGCGAGCTCGCGCAACAAGCGAACTTCGGCATCATCGAAGGCATCGGCTTCCGCCGCATCGATCACCAGGGCACCGAGCGTGCCGCCCTCCGCTCGCAGCGGCAGGGCGATCACCGAGGCGAAGCCGCTCTCGAGCGCGCGCTCACGCCATGCGCCCAAGCCGGTTTCGTTGGTGACATCACGCGCAATGTAGGGTTCACCGCTGCGTATGGCGATGCCCGCTGGTGTTCGGCCCGCCGCGCCGTCTGCCCAACACATGGTGCCTGCGGTCAGGAATTCCGCTTCCTGGCCGGCGTGGGCCACGGGCGTGATGGTCCGCTCGGCATCCTGCTCCGCATACCCCACCCAGGCGAGGCGATAGCCGCCAACGTCCACCAGGATGGTGCAGATGTCGCGCAGCAGATCCCGCTCGTTGTCGGCACGGACCAGGGTTTCATTCCCACGGCTCAGGGTACGCAGGGCGCGGTTGAGGCGGCGCAGCTCCAGCTCCGCATGGCGGGCCGCCGTCACGTCCTGCACGGTGCCGATCATACGTTGCGGTTTGCCGTCCGCATCCCACAACACCATGGCCTTCTCGTGCACGATGCGTTCGCTGCCATCGGGCAGCACGATGCGGTGATCAATGGAATAGTCGCGTTCGCGCCGCAGCGCCTTGTTCACCTCTTCCTGTACATAGGCCCGGTCGTCCGGGTGGACACGCTCCAGGAAGGCAGGATAGGTGGCACCGAATTCCTGGGGCTGCAGACCGAAGATGCGGTAAATCTCATCGGACCAGGCAAGCCCATTGTCGACGATGTTCCAGTCCCAATTGCCCAGATGTGCGACCCGTTGCGCCTGGGCCAGACTTTCCTCGCTGCGCCGCACCGCGGCTTCGGCTTCCAGGCGCCGCAGCGTATTCGCCACCACCTCGCCCACCGCTCGCAACAGGCGGACGTCTTCGGACGGCCACGCTTTGGGTGCAGTCGCCGTATCGAAGCCGAGAATACCCAGCATGGAATCGCCACTGGCCAGCGGTACCATGAGCAGTGAACGAACGCCTACGGCTTTCAGAAAGTCACGTTCGTGTGCCGCATCATCGGGCATGTCCAGCACGTCGGGTACGTGCATTGCCTCAAAGCGCGCCATGCGCTGCGCTATCCACGGCAGTTCACGCACCTTCAGGGCCTGCAGTCTGTCGCGGTGATCGTCGATGCCACCACTGCACCATTCATGGGTCGCGCTCAACTCACCGTGCTCCGCGTCGTAGCGCAACAGGTACGCGCGTTCGGCCAACACCGATGCACCGATGCGCGCGAGAGCGGAATTCATCTCGGCATCGAAACGTGTCACATCCACGGCCACGAAGCGGGCTGCAATGGCACCGACCACCGACTCAAAAGCAAGGCGATAGGTGAGCGCCTGTTCTGCAGCCTTGATACTGCGCAGGTCCATCAACGTGAAGATGAAGCCGCCAGTGCCCGCCTCACCATAGAACGCACTGCCCGTGGCAAACACCGGTACCGGGGGCCCTTCCAGCGCTTGCAGGGACAGTTCGCCACTCCAGCCGCTGCCTGACAGGCCGGGCACGAGATCATCCACACGTTTGCGATCCGCGGGGATGAACAGATTGCGCAGCGGCATTTCGCGCAGATCCGCGGGCGTACTGCCGACCAGTCGGCCGAGGGCCGGATTGGCATAGGTGATGTGCCCGTCGCTCGCGGTGACCACCACACCCTCACCTGCCTGACCCACGGCGTGGGACAGCATGCGTCGTTCCGCTTCAGCACGCCGTTCCGCGGTCACGTCCTCCAGGATGTGAATGGCATGGCGGGCACCTTCGGCACCGCGAATGCCGAAGGAACGGGAAACGAACACTTCGCCGTTATCGAGGCGCAACTCCGACACACCCACACCCGTCTGCTCGTGGGCGAATTCGCGGCAGGACACCAGGGGTTCGGCCAGCCGGGGAAACACTTCCCAATAGGGCAGACCAAGAACAGCTTCGGCGGTCATTCCGGCGCGTGAAAGATAGGCCGGATTCGCGTGCACCAGGCGGCCGGTACGATCGTGGATGAAGATCGGGTCGGTAATGGCATCGAAGGCATCATGCCAGTCGCGGCTGGTGAGCGCCTCGCGGCGCTTGCTTTCCTCCAGTTCTGCGAGCGCAGCACTCAACTCCGAGGTGCGCGCCTCCACATTGTGCGTCAATTCATCGCGTGCCTGGCGCAGGGCGACATCCGCACGGCGCAGACGCCGGTTCAATCGTGCCACATGCCACGTGGCCGCCACGAGGATCAGCACGGCCGACACCAGGAGCGTCACAAAAGGCGCATAGGCGCGCAGCGCCCCGGCGAAGCTGAGCGCCTCATCACCAAACGGCCCGATGCGCAGTTCGCGCATCAACTCACGCACCTCGCCGTATTCGGCCGGGTCGGTCCACCCCGCGCTCTGGCTGCGCAGCGCCGCCTCACTCTGGGGGGGCATGGTGATGAGCACGGTGGCGACGCGACGTGCCAAATCGTCCGGGGCATGACGCACCTTGGCGATGGGCCACTCAGGGTAAAGCGTCGTGCTGCAGAGATAGGGAAAATCGGGGTGCTGCTGCGGATTCAGAACGCGGAAGTCCTTCAGGTCGATGACGCCCTCGCGCGCCATTCGCTCAAGGATGTCGGTACGCAGGGTGCCGGCATCGACCAGCTTGTCACGCACCGCCAACGCCACGGCGTCATGGGTACCGCCGAAACGCAAAATCGAAAAATCCCGGTAAGGGTCCAGACCGGCGCGGCTCAATTCACGCCAGGCCGCATGGAAACCGCCCAATGAACTCTGCTCCACAGCCATGAAGCTGCGGCCCTTGAGATCGGCCAGCGCGGCAATTTCGGGGGTGTCCGCGCGCGTGATCACGACGCCGCCGAAACGGGTGGTCCAGTGCTCACCCACCCGGCTGCGCAAGGTGGCAAGCGCCTGCACACCAAAGCGCAGCTCTTGTTCCACATACACCGACGAGTTGGCGATGACAAACTCCACCTTGCCCGCTTCCACGGCAACCGGCAGCTCCTTGAAGCCGAGCGGCACGATGGAAAACCGGGTCCCGGGCATGCGGCGATTGAGATATTCGGCGGTCGGTCCCCAGGTAGCCTGAGCCTCGGCAGCGCCCCGGTGGGCAAGCACACCGATGCGCACGTCTTGCGCGTGGGCGACCGGCACCGCGATGACGAACAGCAGCGCCAGCGAGAACAGCCACGCGCCCGGGCGGTTCGATATCCGGCGGCGGGGCAATGGGTGGTTCACGTGGACTCCTCAGGAACGCTGTCGCGGTAAAAGCAATAACGGTTGCGCCCGGACGCCTTGGCACGGTACATCGCTTCGTCGGCATTCCTTAACAGTTCATCCACGTTTGCACCGTCGGCCGGGTAGCCGGCGATGCCGACCGATGCGGAAACGATGGCATTCGCGTGGGCACCCAGCGAGAACGGCATCGCCAGATGTGCGACGATTTTCGCGGCGACCGTCTGCGCGTCCTTGAGCTGCGCAAGTCCGACGAGGATCACGGTGAATTCGTCGCCGCCCATGCGTGCCACAGTATCGGTTTCGCGTACCGTGCTCTGGATACGTCGTGCCGCTTCCGCGAGCAGCCGATCACCGGCCTCGTGGCCGAACGCGTCGTTCACGTATTTGAATCGATCCAGGTCGACGAACAACAGTGCAAGCACATCGCCGTGCCGATCCGCCTGCGCCATGCTCTGCTGTAACCGGTCGGTGAACAGCGTGCGATTCGGCAATCCGGTCAGTGCATCGTAATTGGCCTGATGCCAGATCTTCTGTGCCATGGCCTTGCGTTCGGTGATGTCTTCCTTCACGGCCACGAAATGGGTGACGCGGCCGTGCTGATCCAGAATGGGAGAAATGGACACGTCCTCCCAAAACAGGGCCCCGTTTTTCTTGCGGTTGAGGAACTCGCCATTCCAGACCTGTCCGCCGCTGATGGTGCGCCACAGCAGGTCATAGGTGCCACGGGGCGTGCGACCGGAGCCGATGAAGCCCGGTTTTTTTCCGATCACTTCATCGAGCGCATAGCCGGTGGTTTCAAGGAAGCGTGGATTCACGTACTCGATCACCCCGTCAGCATTGGTGATGACCACCGCATCCGGGCTGTGCTCCACGGCATCGGACAGCGTATGCAGTGCCGCCTCATTGCGGCGCCGTTCGGTGATATCCGAAAAGCTGACAACGGCCCCTTGGGCGACCCCTTCCACCATGAGCGGCTGGGCACGAAACTCCACCGCGATGGTGCTGCCGTCGGCGCGGCGGAAATCGAGATCGTCCTGGTGTACGGCATGTCCCCCACGATAGGCCGACGCAAGCGGTTGAGCATCATTGCCGAGCAACAGGGGTTCCAGCGCCCGGCCCAGCAGGTCCACCGGATGCGCGTAGCCGAGCGTTTTTAACGCAAGTCGATTGCAGAAAGTGCAACGGCCCTGCTCGTCCACGCCGAATATGCCTTCTCCTGACGATTCGATGAACAGGCGCAACCGAGCCTCAGTGTTCTCGCGCTCGTTCACTTCCTGCTGCAGCTCTGCCGTGCGCTGGGCGACCAGCGCCTCCTGCTCTTCACGGGTGCGCTGCAGGAAGACCATATGATCACGTGTATGGCGCAGGATCACTAGGGTAATCGCCGAAACCAGCAGCCATACCCCGGCGTGAATGATCACCAGGGTGGTCTTGTGATCGCCGAGTTGCTCCAGGGCGACACTGTCGAAACGGATGGAAATGGCGCCACGCACCTCGCCCTCGCGGGCATCTTGCCCGTGGCAACCCAGGCATTCCCCGCCGGAGGCCAGGGGCGCCATGTAACGCACCGCCGGCGTATCCGGTTCCCGGATCAGTTCGAAATGTTCCCGGGCGCCGCGGTCGAAAGCCAGCAACCCGGCATGCTCCCACGGGTCGGGCAGGTTGTCCGGATTGAGCGGCCTCAGGCTGGTGAGACGCACGCCGAGGCCACCGACCTCAGGGCTGACCGTTTCCGCGATTTGGCGAATCATAAGGGCGGGGCTGAGCAGCACCACCGGCGCGTCTTGCTCGCTGGCGTTCGACGTCTGCTGCGGGTCACGCACGTACACGCCACCGTGGCCGGCGCTCCATGCCCGCATGGACTCCATCATGCGGGACACCAGACGCCCATGCTCCAGGGCCATGTCCTGTATGTGCGCGTCCAGATCGCGCCAGTTCCAGGAAAAGGAGGCGACGGTCAAGGTCGTCCAGATGGCGAGGGGAATGCTCCAGAATTTCGGTTCAAGCACCAGGCGGTTCATGCCGCCGTGACTCCGATCGGCCATGTCATCGCACGTTACCCCGTCGCGCTGCCGGGCACAATCAAATTGCTCAAATCGCGAGCATTTCGGCGACGATGGCAGCGGCCTCCCGCGCGCCGATCGCCGGCACCGGTTCCGGGCGCGGCGCGGCGAACACTGTGTCCAGGGCCGCCTGCAAACGCCCGGTCACCAGGTCGGCACGCGACACCTCCACCGCCATGGAGCAGGCATGCTGCCAGTCCAGCAGCGCCGGCTCTTCGGGCCAGTCCCCGCGGCGCACGTAAAGCACCGGTACGCCGGCGGCCGCCGCTTCGGTGAAACTGCCGTAACCGGGTTTGGTGAGCAGCGCGTCGCTGGACGCGAGCACGTCGGCAAACGACATGCCGAGCGACTCGAGCGCGATCACGTCATCGCGCATGACGCGCCAGTCACGCGCCACCACGAAACGCACGTCCGCAAAACGCGGCCATGCCTCCATGGGTGGACGAAAGGCAATACCGCCCATGGCCACCAACACCAGACGCTCCCGCGCCGACAGTCCCAGACGGGCATCGAGTTCGGCTCGACGGCTCACGCCTTGGCTGGCGATGGGCCCTATCGCCCGGGTGTTGGGCAACTCCGGCATGGGCATGGCGGGTGCCGGGCGCAGGAAGCACGCTGCACCGGCATAGGCCTCGCGCATCTGTGCGCGGATGGCATCGGCTTCGGGCAGATGGCCGCAGTAATGGCCGTAGATGCTTTCCCAGTGCAACGAGCACAAGGCCAGCGATGGTATGCCGAGTTGTCTGGCGGCGGCGAGCGTCAGGTAGGGCACGTCGGCCAGCACCAGATCGGGCTGCGCCGCCCGCAAAGCGGCGGCCACCGCCGCCAGGCGTGGCGACCACTGTGCGTGCATGTCACGGTAAGCCTGTGCACTGGCAGCCCGATCCACGTCCAGCGCCGAGGTTTGCACCATGCCGAAATCGTCGCTCTCGGCCTGCAGCGCAAACGGCAGGCCGATGCGCGCCTCCAGGTGGGCGCGTGGCGTGGCGGTGCGCAGCGTCAAGCGCAGGCCCGGGACACGCGCGCGCAGCGCATGAATCACCGGCGCCACCTGCGCCACGTGACCGAAGCCGTGGGAAGATATGGCGACCAGTAGGTGGGGTTGTTTCATCTTCTGAATGTCAGGTTACGACGCGGAGGGCGCTGAGAAAGGCAATGTGAGGTGTGCGCATGACACGCAAGGATGCAGCAACGAAACCGCATCCGTCAGGCAGAGAGGCCGAATTCCTCCGCGCCCTCCGCGTCCTCCGCGTGATGACCTCCCCACTACTCCTCTGCAAGCGCGTGCTCCGCCGGTACGCCGCCCCGGACTTCCTGCAGTTTGCGATAGAGGGTGCGTTCGCTCACGCCCAGTTTTTCCGCCAGTTCGCGCTTGTCGCCGGCAAAACGCGCCAGGGCCCAGAGCAGGTAACGGCGCTCCATTTCCTCGAGGGAAATCACCTCCGACGGCAGCGGCCCCGGCACCCGGGGCGAGCCCCCGCAGCGGCATTCGTCCGGCAGATGGTCGGGCAGGATCACCTCACCGTCGCACAACAGCGCCGCGCGTTCCATGAGGTTGCGCAGTTCGCGGATGTTGCCGGGGAAGTCATAACCTTCCAGGCAGGCCAGAGCCTCGGCGGAGAGCCGCAGGCTGCGCGTGCTGTCCACGCGGTGCAGCAAACTTTCCGCGAGCACCGGCAGGTCTTCCATGCGTTCGCGCAGGGCCGGCAGTTCGATGGGAAAGGTGTTGATGCGGTAATAAAGATCCTGGCGGAAACTGCCCTCCTCCACCATCACCTTGAGGTTCCGGTGGGTGGCGCAAACCAGGCGGAAATCGGCCTTTTGCGCTTCGATGCCGCCGACGCGCCGGAAGGTGCCGCTTTCCAGCAGGCGCAGCAGTTTCACCTGCAACGGCAGCGGAATATCACCGACTTCGTCCAGGAACAGGGTGCCGCCGCGGGCGGCCTCCACCAGACCGATCTTCTGGGCCTGGGCGCCGGTGAAAGCGCCTTTTTCATGACCGAACAGTTCGCTCTCGAACAGGGTTTCGGTCAGACCCGAACAGTCCACCGGCACGAAGGGCCCCTTGGCCCGGTGGCTCGCATCGTGAATGGCCTGGGCGATGAGCTCTTTGCCGGTACCGGACTCCCCCAGCAGCAGCACCGTGGCCTCGCTTGGTGCGACGCGCTGCACCAGCTCCAGCACCCGGTTGAAGCGCGGCGCCCGGCCCACCAGCCCCGAGGCACTGGGATTGGCGCTGGCCAGGCGCGCGAAATGCATCACTTCCACGTAATAACGCGTGACGTTGTGGGCATCCCGCACCGGGAAAATCTCCACGTCCACGTGTTCCTCACCGCGCGCGGTGTGATGCAGGTGCAGATCGCGTTGAGGCTGGCCGCTGGCCATGCAACGACGCAGCGGGCAGCTTTCCCCTGCCTGATCACAGGGCAGGTGATAGCGGTGGGACACCTCGTAGCAGCGCACGGGTGCACCGTTCTCCCGCAAGGTGAATTCACGACGATAGGCGTTGTTCGCTGCCACCACCCGGTAATCCGGGGAGATAAGGACAGCGGGCTGAGGCAAGGCCTCCAGGACGGCGGCCATTTCGGCAAGGTCAGGCATGATCAGTCATCGGCGACACGGATGAGGGCACCATATGCCAGCGGTGTCATACGGAGCAAGTTTAAAACAACCTCACAAAAATTGTGAGCATAGCTAACAATGTGATTCTGCTCACAAAATACAAAGATCCCCGAGCGCCTAATGGTGTGTGCTAATTCAGGCACACGGTTTGCTCTGACCAGCGTGGGACAGACCCTCCCCCTTCCCGAACACAACGTCCTTGAGTGGGCGTTTTTGCGCAGGGAACGCGCGGTGCCCGGTGAATGGGAGGGGAATCAACGAAAGCAGTCGTCCAACAATCGCCGTGGTGTTGGAGGTAGGACCTCTCCTTTGAAAAGCGGTATGTCCTCCCGTCTCGGGAAGACATCCGCGCAGTGGAGCGGCTCTACGGCCCGGCGGGCAAACCAAAACTATTAGAGGAGAAGCACTGCATGATTGCGGAAGAAGTCGTCGATCTGTCGCGGCTGCAATTCGCCCTCACGGCGATGTACCACTTTCTGTTCGTACCGCTGACACTGGGCTTGTCCTTCCTGCTGGTCATCATGGAATCGGTGTACGTGATGACGGGCAAGGAAGTGTACAAGGACATGACGAAGTTCTGGGGCAAGCTGTTCGGTATCAACTTCGCCCTGGGCGTCACCACCGGCATCACCATGGAATTCCAGTTCGGTACGAACTGGGCCTATTACTCCCACTATGTGGGCGACATCTTCGGCGCCCCGCTCGCCATCGAAGGCTTGATGGCCTTCTTCCTGGAATCCACCTTTATCGGTTTGTTCTTCTTCGGCTGGGAACGCCTCAGCAAGGGCAAGCATCTGCTGGTGACCTTCCTTACGGCCTTCGGCTCCAACATGTCGGCCCTGTGGATCCTGGTGGCCAACGGCTGGATGCAGAACCCGGTAGGCTCGGAATTCAGCTTCGAAACCATGCGCATGGAAATGACCAGCTTCGCGGAGGTGCTGTTGAACCCCGTGGCGCAGGTGAAATTCGTGCACACGGCGGCGGCGGGCTACACCACCGGCGCCATGTTCGTGCTGGGCATCTCGGCCTACTACCTGTTGAAGGGTCGTGACCTGGGCTTTGCGCGCCGTTCCTTCGCCATCGCTGCGGGCTTCGGTCTGGCCGGCATCCTGTCCGTCATCGTGCTGGGTGACGAATCCGGTTATGAGCTCGGCGACGTGCAGCGCACCAAGCTGGCCACCATCGAGGCGGAATGGGATACCCACCCGGCGCCGGCGGCGTTCACCCTGGTCGGTATTCCTGACCAGGAGAACATGAAGACCGATTACGCCCTGAAGATCCCCTACGTGCTCGGCCTCATCGCCACCCGTTCCACGGACGAGGAGGTGAAGGGCATCAAGGATCTGATGGTCGACCACGAGGCGCGCATCCGCAACGGCATGATCGCTTACAGTCTGCTGCAGCGCCTGCGTAGCGGCGAAGTCAGCGATGAGCTGAAGGCCGAATTCGACGCCGTGAAGAAGGACATCGGTTATGGCCTGCTGCTGAAGAAGTACACCGAGAACGTGGTGGACGCGACCGACGAGCAGATCCAGATGGCGGTGAAGGACACCATCCCCAACGTCTGGCCGCTGTTCTGGAGCTTCCGCATCATGGTGGCCCTGGGCTTCTTGATGCTGTTCATCTTCGCCGCAGCCTTCTACTACTGTGCGAAGCGTCAGGTGGGCGAGAAGAAGTGGCTGCTCAAGCTCGCGCTGTACAGCATTCCGCTGCCCTGGATCTCCTGCGAAATGGGCTGGTTTGTGGCCGAATACGGTCGTCAGCCCTGGTCCATCGGTGAAGTGCTGCCCGTGAACCTGTCCACCTCGACCCTCGGCACCGGCGATCTGATCTTCTCGCTGATTGGCTTCATCGGCTTCTACACCCTGTTGCTGACCGTTGAGCTGTACCTGATGTTCAAGTACGCGCGCCTTGGCCCCTCCAGCCTCGGCACCGGCCGGTACCACCACGAGAAGAAAGGTGATGCCCTCAACGTGACGCCGGACTCTGCGCCGACCCTCGCGTAACCGTCACGGATCAGCTAACGAGGTACAAAAATGATTCTCGACTATGAAACGCTGAAACTGGTGTGGTGGCTGCTGGTGGGTGTGCTGCTCATCGGCTTCGTCATCACGGATGGCTTCGATATGGGCGTGGGCGCATTGCTGCCGTTCCTCGGCAAGAACGATGACGAGCGCCGCGTGATCATCAACACGGTCGGTCCCCACTGGGACGGCAACCAGGTGTGGTTCATCACCGCGGGCGGCGCCATCTTCGCCGCCTGGCCGGCGGTGTATGCCGCGGCCTTCTCGGGCTTCTACATCGCGATGCTGTTGGTGTTGTTCGCGTTGTTCTTCCGCCCGGTGGGCTTCGATTACCGCTCCAAGGTGGCCGACCCGCGCTGGCGCAACACCTGGGACTGGGGCCTGTTCGTGGGCGGCGCCGTCCCGGCACTGCTGTTCGGCGTGGCCTTCGGCAACGTGATCCTGGGCGTGCCGTTCCACCTGGACGAGTTCCTGCGTCCCACCTACACCGGCTCGTTCTTCGGTCTGCTGCGTCCCTTCGCGCTGCTTGCGGGCGTGGTGAGCCTGTCCATGCTGGTGTTGCACGGTGCCGTATGGCTGCACTGGCGCACGGAGGACCCGATTGCCTCCCGCGCCAAGACCGCCGCCACCTACGCGGGCATCGTGATGATCGTGGCCTTCGCCGCCGGCGGCCTGTGGCTCGCCAGCGGCATGGACGGCTTCCGTATCACCGCCATGCCGGCCACGGATGCGCTGCCCAATCCGCTCGCCAAGACCGTAGAAGTGGTCAATGGCGCCTGGATGAGCAACTACAGCGAATATCCGTGGATGATGGCGGCCCCGGTGCTCGGCTTCGCGGGTGCGGCCCTGGCCATCCTGTTCGTGCGCATGGGTCGTTCGCCCTGTGCCTTCGTGTCCAGCTCGCTGGGCATGGCGGGCGTGATCCTCACGGCCGGGTTCTCCATGTTCCCGTTCGTGATGCCCTCGAACACCCACCCGGCCAGCAGCCTCACGGTGTGGGATGCGCCTTCGAGCCACCTGACGCTGACGGTGATGTTCTGGGCGGCCGTGATCTTCGTGCCCATCATCCTGGCCTACACGGTGTGGACCTACCGCGCCATGTGGGGCAAGGTGACCGTGAAGCACGTGCAGACCCACGCCCACGACGTTTACTGAGTTTGCCCCTGCGGAACCGGGGAACCCCGCGCTCTCCTCTCGCGCGCCCCGGTTCCGCAGACCCTAACCGACGGAGGAAGACTCAATGTGGTATTTCGCTTGGATCCTCGGCGTCCTGCTTGCCTGCGCCTTCGGCATCATCAACGTGATGTGGCTGGAGTCGGAGAAGGACCTGGACCAGACCTGCTGATATGACGTAACCGCCCCCGACGCCTTGGTGTCGGGGGCTTTTTTGTAACCTGGAGAGGACGCCATGGCACTCCCTTACCCTGTCCCCCTGTGGAGCCGTTTGATTTCCCTGGCCCTGGCGATCGCGGTCACGGCCCTGGTGATGACGTACCCGCGGGACGTCGCCGCATCCGTCACCGATTATCGTCCTGCCGTTTTCGCGTTGATGCTGTGGGGTGTGGCCGCCGGTTTCGTGCACGGCGTCGGTTTCGTGCCACGGCGTACCGTCTGGCGCGCGATCTTCCATCCC